>CP136010.1:2971395-3646860 GCA_030263805.2 Pseudomonas sp. FeN3W | reverse complement strand
TCGTTGCAGGAACGAATGCCGCTTGAACCGATACCGCTTGAGTTACAGCAATTGGTTCTGTCCTTCAATGCGATGTTAGGTCGCTTGGAAGATGCCTTTGTTCGGCTTTCCAATTTCTCGGCGGACATTGCTCATGAACTGCGAACCCCTGTTAGCAACCTCATGACCCACACCGAGGTGGTGCTGACCAAAAAGCGGAATATTGATGCTTATGAGGAGAATCTTTACTCCAATCTAGAGGAGTTGAAGCGTATGTCACGCATTATTGACGACATGCTCTTTTTGGCCAAATCCGACAACGGCTTGATTATTCCCGAACAAGCGTCTATCGAACTAGCTGATGTCGTTGCTAAACTGCTTGCGTATTACCACTTAGTGGCTGACGAACGCGATATCCGTCTCTCAGTCTCAGGCGCAGGAAATGTGCTGGGAGATAAATTAATGATTGATAGAGCGGTCTCCAATTTGTTATCCAACGCGCTGCGTTACACCCCGGTAGGGGAAACTATTTCTGTAACGATTCACGAGGCGGAAAGAACGGTAACCCTCAGCGTCGAGAATCCCGGAGGGACGATCGAGCCCGAGCACCTGGACAAGCTCTTTTATCGCTTCTATCGGGTCGATCCTGCCCGGCGCGAGGGTAGTCCAAGCAACGCTGGCCTCGGCTTGGCTATTACCAGATCTATTGTTGAGGCCCATAAAGGCAGAATCTGGTGCACCTCATTAGACGGCGTGACGGGCTTTCACATGGAATTTCCCCGCCAATAATAAAATATCGAATAAAGGTAAATATTTTAAAATCAGCCGCATAGCGATCATAAGGGACCTTACACGATTGTAATGTTAACCATTGGAACGGACGAACTCTGAATATGTCGGATTTATGAGCTGCTAGAGGATCACCTCAGGCCAGCTCAAGACTATACGCTAAAATACGAACTTTGGAGGAAGTCATGACTGAAACAATGTTCAATAGCTGCATTCAAGCTTGTTCTAACTGCGCTCTAGTTTGCGAAGCATGCGCATCTGCCTGTTTACTTGAAGACGACGTACAAACGATGGCCCGTTGCATTGAGCTCGACAGAGATTGTGCTGACATATGTGCTCTGGCAGCCAGACTCATGAGTCGCCAGAGCGAGTTGGCTAAAGAGTTCTGTGCATTGTGTGCAAAAATTTGCCGAGCCTGCGGTGAAGAGTGTGCCAAGCATCAGATGGATCACTGCCAAGAGTGCGCGAAAGCCTGTATGAAGTGCGCTGAGGAATGTGAACGTATGGCTGTATAACCAGCAAGCCGCTTTCCTGCCAAGATGGTATCTTATGGACTTGGTAGGAAAGCGCTTTTATTCAGTGGCAGGACACCTACGCTCTACCCACTGAAATGACGCCTTGGCTTCTATTGTTACTCTTGTGCAAAAAAGAATGCCATTTGAAAAATCAGTCATAAGCCAATCGTAACGATCATACAATTGGCTTATATCGTATTAATTCCCTTATAAATAATTAACCGTTATTGATGCCAACTGGCGCGCTACGGAACTCCACTGAGTGGACAACTCCATCAGGAGTACGAATTTTGATTTCGTATGGCTGCGCACGATAGCTTGGCCAGCCTAGAATACTATCTTCGCCCATTGGCGTCACACTTAGTACATCACCGCTTTCAAGAAGAACCTTTAAAGCCTGTCTACCCTCGACTGCAGCATAGTCATGCTGCATCGTTGAGTTTCTATCAACCTCAGCCATTGCGAAGGAGGAACTTACGGCTATGCCAACAGCAAGAACTGCCGCAAATTTTTTCATCGTTAACACCTCTTGGTCATTGATGTTGGATAGTTTAAAGGTGTCAACCTTACACAAAGCTGAGTCTTATATTACATTAATGCTAAGCGGAGCTTACGTGTGATGTGCTCTTAACCTCATCACTTGCACTGAAAAACAGCAGAAATTTTTGTTCGATGGCTGCTGCTCGTGGTCTTCAAATTCCGGCAGCAAGAAGCGGATACTCGAACAAGGCGTAGTTCCCCCAAGCGCAACAGAATCTCAAGACAACACTAGCATTTATGCCGTGAGCCAATTTATTCTAGGGATGGTCTGAAGTAGCCCTGTGTTTCCGGCCGACTTCTGCCCTTGCCAATTTTAGAAGCGGCGATTCGACCAAAATCGATCAAGTCATCCGCTCATTTCTGAGTTTTTAGCCGCCGCGAACACCTCTCAGCGGCCATTTCCCACATTACAGGCGCACCTCTCCTGCATTCGCCAGCAAATGCCGGCGCGCCATCCACAGGTTCGACAGGGCAAACAATGTCACCAGCTGCGCCGTGTTCTTCGCCAGGCCACGGAAGCGTGTCTTCACATAACCGAACTGGCGCTTGATCACCCGGAACGGGTGCTCGACCTTGGCGCGCACCTGGGCCTTGGCCTTCTCGATCTTGCGCTTGGCTTTGTACAGCGCGCTGCGCTTACTCAGCTTCTTGTACGTACTGCGGCGGGCCGCGATCTGCCAGATCACCTCCCGGCCTTCATGTTCCGGGCGCTTCTCGACGCCGGTGTAACCCGCGTCGGCACCCACCATGTTTTCCTCACCGTGCAGCAGCTTGTCGACCTGGGTGGGGTCGTCTCAGAAAACGGAAAATAAAGCACGCTAAGGCATAGCCGAACCTGCCAAGCTTGCTCCACCCTGTAGTGACGCGATCAGCGGGCAGGAAACGTTCCCCCTTCGCGCATGGCAGGCGCACACCAACTCAGACAGCACGGCCTCCATGCGCGCCAGGTCAGCCATTTTCTCGCGCACGTCCTTGAGCTTGTGCTCGGCCAGACTGCTGGCTTCCTCGCAATGGGTGCCATCCTCCAGCCGCAGCAGCTCGGCGATCTCATCCAGGCTGAAGCCCAGCCGCTGGGCTGATTTCACGAAGCGCACCCGCGTTACATCCGCCTCGCCATAGCGGCGGATGCTGCCATAGGGCTTGTCAGGCTCCAGCAACAAGCCCTTGCGCTGATAGAAACGGATGGTCTCCACATTGACCCCGGCCGCCTTGGCGAAAACGCCAATGGTCAGGTTCTCCAAATTGTTTTCCATATCGCTTGACTCCGTACATGAGTACGGAAGTAAGGTTACGCTATCCAATTTCAATTCGAAAGGACAAGCGCATGTCTGAACCAAAAACCGGGCGCGGCGCGCTCTTCACTGGAGGGCTTGCCGCCATCCTCGCCTCGGCTTGCTGCCTCGGGCCGTTGGTTCTGATCGCCTTGGGGTTCAGCGGCGCTTGGATCGGCAACTTGGCGGTGTTGGAACCCTATCGCCCCATCTTTATCGGCGTGGCGCTGGTGGCGTTGTTCTTCGCCTGGCGGCGCATCTACCGGCAGGCAGCGGCCTGCAAACCGGGTGAGGTCTGCGCGATTCCCCAAGTGCGAGCTACTTACAAGCTCATTTTCTGGATCGTGGCCGCGCTGGTTCTGGTCGCGCTCGGATTTCCCTACGTCATGCCATTTTTCTACTGATCGGAGTTCACCATGAAGAAACTGTTTGCCTCCCTCGCCCTCGCCGCCGTTGTTGCCCCCGTCTGGGCCGCCACCCAGACCGTCACGCTGTCCGTACCGGGCATGACCTGCTCCGCCTGCCCGATCACTGTCAAGAAGGCGATTTCCAAGGTCGAAGGCGTCAGCAAAGTTGACGTGACTTTCGAGACACGCCAAGCGGTCGTCACCTTCGACGATGCCAAGACCAGCGTGCAGAAGCTGACCAAGGCAACCGCAGACGCGGGCTATCCGTCCAGCGTCAAGCAGTGAGTCACTGAAAACGGCACCGCAGCACAACGGACGTCATTGTCTGGCGCCACAAACGATAAAGGATCTGTTGCATGACCCATCTAAAAATCACCGGCATGACTTGCGACTCGTGCGCGGCGCACGTCAAGGAAGCGCTGGAAAAAGTGCCAGGCGTGCAGTCGGCGCTGGTGTCCTATCCGAAGGGCACAGCGCAACTCGCCATCGTGCCGGGCACATCGCCGGACGCGCTGACTGCCGCCGTGGCCGGACTGGGCTACAAGGCAACGCTAGCCGATGCGCCACTGGCGGACAACCGCGTCGGACTGCTCGACAAGGTGCGGGGATGGATGGCCGCCGCCGAAAAGCACAGTGGCAACGAGCCCCCGGTGCAGGTAGCGGTCATTGGCAGCGGTGGAGCCGCGATGGCGGCGGCGCTGAAAGCCGTCGAGCAAGGCGCGCAGGTCACGCTGATCGAGCGCGGCACCATCGGCGGCACCTGCGTCAATGTCGGCTGTGTGCCGTCCAAGATCATGATCCGCGCCGCCCACATCGCCCATCTGCGCCGGGAAAGCCCGTTCGATGGCGGTATTGCGGCAACTGTGCCTACGATTGACCGCAGTAAGCTGCTGGCCCAGCAGCAGGCCCGCGTCGACGAACTGCGGCACGCCAAGTACGAAGGCATCCTGGGCGGTAATCCGGCCATCACCGTTGTGCACGGTGAGGCGCGCTTCAAGGACGACCAGAGCCTTACCGTCCGTTTGAACGAGGGTGGCGAGCGCGTCGTGATGTTCGACCGCTGCCTGGTCGCCACGGGTGCCAGCCCGGCGGTCCCGCCGATTCCGGGCTTGAAAGAGTCACCCTACTGGACTTCCACCGAGGCCCTGGCGAGCGACACCATTCCCGAACGCCTTGCCGTAATCGGCTCGTCGGTGGTGGCGCTGGAGCTGGCGCAAGCCTTTGCCCGGCTGGGCAGCAAGGTCACGGTCCTGGCGCGCAATACCTTGTTCTTCCGTGAAGACCCGGCCATCGGCGAGGCGGTGACAGCCGCTTTCCGTGCCGAGGGCATCGAGGTGCTGGAGCACACGCAAGCCAGCCAGGTCGCCCATATGGACGGTGAATTCGTGCTGACCACCACGCACGGTGAATTGCGCGCCGACAAACTGCTGGTTGCCACCGGTCGGACACCGAACACGCGCAGCCTCGCGCTGGACGCAGCGGGGGTCACTGTCAATGCGCAAGGTGCCATCGCCATCGACCAAGGCATGCGCACGAGCAACCCGAACATCTACGCGGCCGGCGACTGCACCGACCAGCCGCAGTTCGTCTATGTGGCGGCAGCGGCCGGCACCCGTGCCGCGATCAACATGACCGGCGGCGATGCGGCGCTCGACCTGACCGCAATGCCGGCCGTGGTGTTCACCGATCCGCAAGTGGCGACCGTGGGCTACAGCGAGGCGGAAGCCCACCACGACGGGATCGAGACCGACAGCCGCACCTTGACCTTGGACAACGTGCCGCGTGCGCTCGCCAACTTCGACACACGCGGCTTCATCAAGTTGGTTATCGAGGAAGGCAGCCATCGGCTGATCGGCGTACAGGCGGTCGCGCCGGAAGCGGGTGAACTGATCCAGACGGCGGCTCTGGCCATTCGCAACCGCATGACGGTGCAGGAACTGGCCGACCAGTTGTTCCCCTACCTGACGATGGTCGAGGGGTTGAAGCTCGCGGCGCAGACCTTCAACAAGGATGTGAAGCAGCTTTCCTGCTGCGCCGGGTGAGAAAAAGGAGGTGTTCAATGAACGCCTACACGGTGTCCCGGCTGGCTCTTGATGCCGGGGTGAGCGTGCATATCGTGCGCGACTACCTGCTGCGCGGATTGCTGCGCCCGGTGGCGTGCACACCAGGCGGCTACGGCTTGTTCGATGATGCCGCCTTGCAACGGCTGTGCTTCGTGCGGGCGGCCTTCGAGGCGGGCATCGGCCTCGACGCGCTGGCGCGGCTGTGCCGGGCGCTGGATGCGGCGGACGGCGACGAAGCGGCCGCGCAGCTTGCCCTGCTGCGTCAGTTCGTCGAGCGTCGGCGCGAAGCGTTGGCCGATCTGGAAGTGCAGTTGGCCACCCTGCCGACCGAGCCGGCACAGCACGCGGAGAGTCTGCCATGAACAACCCCGAGCGCTTGCCGTCCGAGACGCACAAACCGATCACCGGCTACCTGTGGGGCGGACTGGCTGTGCTGACTTGCCCCTGCCACCTGCCCATCCTCGCTGTCGTGCTGGCCGGCACAACCGCCGGTGCTTTCCTCGGCGAGCATTGGGTCATCGCGGCGCTCGGTTTGACCGGCCTGTTCCTTCTGTCCCTGTCGCGGGCGTTGCGGGCATTCAGGGAAAGAGAATGAGCGCTTTCCGGCCGGATGGATGGACGACGCCGGAACTGGCCCAAGCGGTCGAGCGCGGGCAGCTTGAACTGCACTACCAGCCCGTCGTCGATCTGCGCAGTGGTGGGATTGTCGGCGCGGAAGCCCTGTTGCGCTGGCGTCATCCGACGCTTGGACTATTGCCACCGGGCCAGTTCCTGCCCGTGGTCGAATCGTCCGGCCTGATGCCTGAAATCGGCGCTTGGGTGCTGGGCGAAGCCTGCCGCCAGATGCGTGACTGGCGAATGCTGGCATGGCGACCGTTCCGGCTGGCCGTCAATGTAACGACAAACCGCGGTCGCCCAGATAACCATTGATCACCGCCAGAATCCCAGCCGCCAATTCGTGTTTCTCCAGCAAGCGACGGAAGTTGAGGATGGTGGTTTCGTCGGGAATGCGTTCCAGGCTCAGCCCGGCAAACTGGCGCAGGATCGTGGTCTCGTACAACGCTTCCTCCATCGCCGGATCGCTGTAGCCGAACCAGTTCTGCATCAGGTGTACGCGTAGCATCGCCATCAGCGGATACGCCGGACGGCCGCCTTCACCCTTGGGGTAGTGCGGCTCGATCAGGGCAACCAAACCCGTCCACGGCACCACCTGATCCATCTCGATCAGGAACAACTCCTTACGGGTCTGCTTGCGCTTACCGGCGTACTCGGCGTCGGCAAAGGTCATCTGCTTCATCGGGAAACTCCGGCAACGGGATCGGCGTATTTCACCAGAAACGGGAAGTCTTCTTCAGGATTTCCCTAAGCACCTGGCGAGCGCCGATCTCGGTATCGCAAAGGAATATCGGCATTTTCCCACCCAAGGCATCGTTAACTGTGGTCATCCATGAGATTGCAACGGCTTTGTCTTCGAAAATTTCTTCGGCTATGACTGCTACTTGGGAAAGACGGTCTTGCTTCGTCGCGACAAGGGGATTCATCGAGTCGACAGATATCGGGTTTTCGGGCTTTTTGATCAGTCCTTTGAGTGCTGTGACGCTTTGATCCTCGGCCGGCTTATCCACAGATGCTATCTCCTTGGGCAGAAGGAAAAACTCACCACGAATAACCCACCCTCGCATACACGACCTACAGCACATAACCACTGCCTTTCAGCGAATGCCATGGCCGGCCAAGCAGTTCTGAGCACGCTGCCTGCGCGCCACCGAAGCAGAAATTCAAACTTCGAGTGAATGCTTGTGGTGATGCGTATCGCACCGACTCACCTTTCTCATTCCAGATATCGCCATTGACCGCCCGCAACAAAGCATGACCCGCAACCAGGTCATGGGGCGAAACGCTGTAGAGCGATACGGCAGCAACACCATCGCCTGCGGCAACACGCGCAAGGCGGTAAGCAATGCTTGGCATCGGGTGGAAAATAGCCGGGTGGCAAAGCAAAGCATTCTGCTTGGCTTTTTGGGTGCCCCCATAACTGACCATTACCGCTGTCCCCGGTGCCAAGATCGCAGATTGCAGGTCATTATTCACGGGACGACCATTACGCAGTAAAGCCGGTGCACCCTCAGCCCATGCTATGCAGTCAGGACCACTAGGCGTGACGGGGGCGTAAACCACGCCCAGCACTGGCGTTGCGTTATGCAGCAATCCGATAGAAATGGCAGAGCCCGGCCGACGATTGAGGAAGTCGCCTGTTCCATCATTGGGGTCAACAACCCAACTAAATGGGTGGCCTGATAGCTCGCAGCCCGTTTCTTCTCCGACAAAATCGCAATTAAGGATGTGCTTCAGTCGCTGTCGCAGAAGTACCTCGATTTCAACATCGACGTCTGCCTTAAAGCCACTGCCCCTTGGGCCGTCTGGTCTATTAAGCTCTGACTCAATAAGTCGGCCTGCTTCGTAAGCAAGCTGCATGACGGGTTCAAGAAGATCGCTCAGCCGCAGTCCTGTCATCAGCTCTTTTCCCAGTAGTTACCCTTGCTGACCAAGCCAAAATCCTCAGAGGAAAATGGCTGCTCATCATCGAACATGCCATTGACCATACACTCCCGACGCAATCCACTCAGCACCCTGAAAAAGCAGGGCTCGCAGAGATGCACCCGATAGTGCTTTCCGTCATGCTGTGATCCATATCCCCATTGGGCTTCAAGCTTGCCGTATTGAAGGCCATAGCCAGGGATACGAGTTCCAGAGCGGCACACGTCGCAGATCACATCCTCAACGACATCGACCAATGCCTGCGACCTAACCTCCATACGCACCTCACGATTACGTTCCACGCGGCACCGGCCGGTTATGGATTCATGCACACCGGCATCATTCGAGCAGCCTCGACTGGCTGAGCATCAGAAACAAGCCAGTAGCTGCTGCCGGTAATGCTGGGAAAAGCTGACCTGGTAAGCGGGCTCATTTGCAAAGCCACCCAGCGAAATGATGTTCGTAGCCTGCGACCCAATACCAGGTTCTGCGCCACCTAACCCAGCATCGCCGATACCCTTGACATGGCCCGAAGCACCCATCGGTTCAGGCCTTGAGTCTGGATTAAATCCAGGCATCTGCACATCTCTCAAAACCGCTAGGTCATCCGGCAAATCATCTGCAATTCGCTCCGCAAAGCCCTGAAGCGTCGGTTCTGCCAGCATGAATAGCCATGCCTGGTCATCCGACTCACCTGTGCGTCGCAGTACCCGTCCCAGCACTTGCCGGTAATGCAGTTCGGTGCGGATACGGCTGAGATAGCAGCACACTTGCAGGCGTGGAATGTCGGTGCCTTCACTGATCATTCCTACGGCGACAATCCAGCGGCAGGTGTTGCTGCGGAATGCATTGATCACCTGCTGCGCATCCGGGGTTTTGTTGGTCACGATACGGCACTCTTCACCCATTGCTTCCAGAGCCTGGGCTATTTGCTGAGCGTGTTCGATGTCGGTAGCCACCACCAAGCCGGCGGCGTCAGGCTTGATCTGGCGTAGCTCGTTGAGCTTGCTGTAGCCAAGGTCGAGGATTGGATTGATCACCTCGTCATGGCGCAGCAGTTCCTCATAGGTGACAGGTGACTCCCCCAAAAGCTTGGCGATGCTCGGAAACAGCCTGACGGAGCTATCCGCGCCAAGTCCTTCAGTGAGTTTCACCTTCTGATTATCAAGCAACACAATGCGAGGGGATCGGCACACGCCGTCGGCAATGGCATCTTTCAAGCCATAACGGTAATCGGGTTCTACCCCGTTAGCACGGACACTTTCGAGTAAGCTCATACCGAGCTGAAGGAGTGTTCATGAAGCGCAAGAAATACAGTCCTGAATTCAAGCGGGAAGCCATCGAGTTGGTTCGTCGTTCAGGGGCGAGCTGTCGACAAGTGGCCCTGGAGATTGGTGTAGCTCCGAACCTGCTCACACGCTGGGTTCGAGAAGCACAACCAGGCACAGAAAAGGCCTTTCCCGGAACCGGTAGTCCGCGAGATGAGGAGCTGGCCCGCCTCAAGCGTGAGTTGGCCCGGGTGACCAAGGAACGTGATTTTTTAAGAGACGCGGCAGCGTACTTTGCCAGGGAATCATCGAGCGGTACACGGTGATCCAGCGCTGCCGCAACGAGTACCCGGTACGTCTGATGTGCCGTTGCCTGAAGGTTTCTGCCAGTGGCTATTACGCCTGGCAGGATCGTGATCCAAGCCCGCGAACTCAAGAGAATGCACGCCTGGTAAGGCGCATTCGGGAGATTCACGAGGACAGCCGTGGTGTGATCGGAGCGCCCCGGATGCACGAGGATCTGCTCGACGAGGGCGAAACCGTCAGCCTGAACCGCGTTGCTCGCCTGATGGCGGCTGAGCGAATTCAAGGTTGGCCACGCCGCAAGAGGCGTGGCTTTGGAAGAGTCGCCAGCGGGCGTCCAGCAGGCGTGAAAAACCTGCTGGAGCGCGATTTCACTGCGCAGGAACCGGAGCGCAAGTGGGTCACGGACATCACGGAAATAGCCACACTGGAAGGCAAACTCTTCCTATGCGTGGTGCTCGACTTGTACAGCAAGCTGGTGATCGGTTGGTCGATGCATCACCGTCAGGATCGGCAGATGGTGATTCGAGCGGTGGAGATGGCGATCTGGCAGCGCCAGGGTGACTGGTCAGTGATCCTGCATTCGGATCGCGGCAGCCAATTCACCAGTGCTGACTACCAGCGCTTTCTGAATCGCAACACGCTGGTCTGCAGCATGAGTGCAGTCGGGCATTGCGGCGACAACGCTGCCTGCGAAGGCTTCTTCGGTCAGCTCAAACGGGAGCGCGTTGCCCATCAGTCGTATCGAACTCGTGATGAAGCACGGGCGGATTTATTCGACTACATCGAGCGGTTTCATAACCCACGAATGCGTCGTAGAGTCGCCCGGCAAGATCTGAAGTTTTCAGCCCTTTTCAAACCGTCCGTGGAAATGGGGTAGAACCCGACAGCCCTTCTTTCCCGATGTAGTAGAGAGCAGTAAGCGCCACACCTACCGTCGTGCCGGCGTGCTGCAAGCGATCCTTGGATACGTGGCGGAGGCGAACCACCGCATTGCCAACCTTGATCTCGCGAGTAGATCCGCTGGTGTAAAAGGTCGGCAACACCTGCATCTGTGTGCTGAGGCCCAACCTCCGAACAGCCTCCGCGCCGTGTATCTGGATCGTCTCGCCGCTCGCCTTCGTGATGACCTCCATGACAGCCAGCGGACTCGGGCGCACCACCCTGCCGGTGTACTTGCTCATTTTGGGGCGCATGTAGACACCGCGAGCTACTCGCTCCAGCGTGCCTGATTGCACCAGCCTAGAAAGCGCTTTATCAATCGACGCACGGGAACCGATCTGCGCGAACACCGCGCCGGCAAAGGGCCTCCCCTTTGGCATGTGCTTGACTCGATTTAAAATAGCTTGTGCGACGGACATATGAGCCCCAAAAAGTCAGAATCCACATATTTTCTGACGCCCACAAAAACTATAAGCCCTGCCAAAAACGGGACCTCCAGGCCAGCCACAGGGCACAGAGGGACAGCAAGGTCAACACTCACTGTGCGGCCACGGAACCGGTCCCTCACACAGCCTCGCTGAGTAATCAGTCAGGTTCGACTAGAGCTCTCAACTCCTCACCAACCTTCTCCAGGAGCTGCTCAAAACTTTCAGGAGCTTCGGATCCAAGCAAGTAGGTCAGGGCCAAGAGGGTGACCGGATGAGTGTCGAGCACCGTGCAGAGGCTATCGAGCTTTTCGAGAGTCGGGCTCGTTGCCCCGCGCTCCAGCATGCTGACGAAGGTACGGCTGCTAACGAGCGAGAAATCTTCCTGCGCCAGCCCCCTACGGTGCCGCACGAATCTCAACGCTTTCCCGAACGAATCCCGGACTTCCATTTTGCTGCTCCGCAAAATGGAAAGATGAAGCGCGATTGAACAATATATGACTACAAAATATATTGTGCACCAATCAAACACAATTCTCATTAGGTGATTGCCGCGTGTTCAAGACCAGCCGAAATGCGGAGCTGCTCCCCGGACTCTCAACAGCGCCAGATGGCGTCCAGTTCTGGTCATATGTCGAGCTAGAGGTGACCTGGCTCTGGTTCTATTTGCAGATCGTTGAGGACGATGGAAACGAGGCCTTTCGAAGCATGCTAATGGTCCCGTCGGTTCCATTGCTGGAACAGGTCATAGCTGCGCAGACTGAGCACGCCTGGCTGGAGCAGGCGTATCTTGTGAATCCAGGGCACATGAACAAGGCTGGTCGTTGGATGATGGAGCCATTGCTGGAGATTAGCTCCATTCGAGACGCTCAAGGTAATGTGCTTGGGCATCAGTACAGAGTGGAAGGCGATCGCACGTACTCAACCTCAGCGAGTCAGCCTCTCGATACTCGGATGAGTACCCACGTGATCTTCTCTGCGGCATTGCATCTGCGAGGCTAGGTGCGTATTTCGGCCCATCGTGACCGGCCTTTTCGCTAACGCATGACCACTCATTTCGCTAACAACGTGACCAATTTCCAGCCTACTTCGAAACAGGCGGTCACGGTTTAGCGAAATACTTCCCCCCGTTGCGCATGACCTGACTCGACCGCCATGTTGCGTAGATACAGGAGCTACCACCATGCATGCAGCATCCAAAACCCTTGCATTCTCAAAGGATCAGGGCAGCGTGATTCTCCGAACGGCACTGAGAATCCTAGAGAAATGGAAGTCTACTACTGAGCAGGTGTGCAGTATTCTTCGTGTCTCGCGCAGCAGCATTTCCCATGCTCAGCAGGGCAAGGGCGTGGAACTCGACTTCGATCAACTGGAGCGGGCCAGCATCGTATTGAACTGCCACGCCAGCTTGCGACTGAACCGCCCCGGGAATTCCGGAGGCTCTTTGGTGTGAGTCATGCCGCTTGGGCCGACTCGGTAAGTTGCTGATAGTAGATCGCTTCGGCCTCTGCCGGCGGCATGTTCCCGATGGGCTCCAGTAGCCGTCGGTGGTTGAACCAGTCCACCCACTCCAGCGTCGCCAGCTCCACTGCCTCCCGATTCTGCCAGGAACGACGATGGATCACCTCGGCCTTGTACAGGCCATTGATGGTCTCGGCCAAGGCATTGTCATAGGAGTCGCCCACGCTGCCCACCGAGGGCTCGACCCCAGCTTCAGCTAGGCGCTCGGTATAGCGGATCGAGACGTACTGCACGCCACGGTCGCTGTGATGGATCAGGCTGCCCTGGCCGACCGGTCGGCGGGCATACAACGCCTGTTCCAACGCATCGAGAACAAAGTCTGTGCGGGCTGAGCTGGACACGCGCCAGCCGACGATACGCCGGGCGAATACGTCGATAACAAAGGCCACGTAGACGAAGCCCTGCCACGTGCTGACGTAGGTGAAGTCCGACACCCAGAGCGCGTTTGGCCGCTCGGCGCGGAACTGGCGATTGACCTTGTCCAGCGGGCACGGGGTGGCCTTGTCGCTGATCGTAGTCTTGACCGGTTTGCCGCGTACGACACCTTGTAGACCCAGTCGCCGCATCAGTCGCTCCACCGTGCAGCGGGCCACCACTACGCCTTCGCGCTTGAGTTGCCGCCAGACCTTGCGCACGCCGTAGACCTGGAAGTTCTCCTCCCAGACCCGCTGGATATGCCCGCTCAGTACCTCGTCACGCCGTGTTCGCGGAGAACGCCGCTCGGGAGCGGCCTGGCAATGTGCATGGGCGTAGTAGGTCGATGGAGCGATCGGCAGTACCCGGCAGATCGGCTCGACTCCATAAACCGCACGATGCTCATCGACGAACGCCTTTATGGCTTGAAGCGGCGGTCGAGCTCCGCCTGGGCAAAATACGCGGACGCCTTGCGCAGGATCTCGTTGGCCTGGCGCAACTCACGCACCTCACGTTCCAGCGCCTTGATCCGCTCGCGTTCGCTGCTGGTCTGGCCTTCACGTTTGCCAGTATCGCGCTCGGCCTGGCGTACCCAACGGCGCAGTGTTTCGGCGGTACAACCGATCTTGGCAGAAATCGAGCAAATCGCTGCCCATTCCGACTCGTGGTTGCCTTGATGCTCCAATACCAGTCGAACCGCTCGCTCGCGGACTTCCGGGGAGTACTTCGTCGTCGTCTTCATGGCTCCATCCTCTCAAGAGTTGGAGCCTCCGGGAAAGCCGGGGCGGTTCACGACTGGTCTTTGATAACCCTGAGAACGTCTACGGTTTTGCGGGCAAGGAAAACCACAACGATTTCTTTAATGGCCGTAAACCGTTGAAAATCATGGCGCAGGGCGACCTCATGTCCCTGTTCGAGACTTACAAGGGGATTGACGCCCTTTGTAGGGCTGGTGAGCTTAACCAAGAGGGGATAGGTCGAATGCAAACGGTGGTCAGCAACAAAGCAAGTGCTGATCAGTGAAAGAGGAACCCCGCCGCGTCAGGATAGTTGTCGTGTGAGCGTGTCATGCTGCCTTTGATGATTGCGGCAGTACCGCCTCCCGTTCCGGATTGGCGCAGCAAAAGACTTGATTCGAATTCGGAGGAAACATGGGTATTTCGTATTACCTTGCATGTTTGGAGACCCGGCAATATGTCTGGGTTGGCAGGCTTGAGCCACAGGGGGCGGTGCCGGTGGCGGACGCCGGAGGCTCCATCGCCATGTTCGCGCTGGAGAATCGGAACAAACCGTTGATCGTCGTGAGCGAAAGCCATCCGATCCTCGAAGAGGGAATGGAGTGGTCGCCGCCGGCAACGCAAGAAACGTGCAGGGGACAACCTTGACAAACCAAAGCCAACCGCATCTCCAGACACTCGTCGCATTTCCAATCATGGCACAGGTCGTCGATGGACAGCTTGAAGTGTTGGCGCTGATGGGAAATTGACCCAGTCGGATTGCTGATTTCTGCATCTGCAACTGTCGATAAGTTTATCAGCGCAGTTGCTTTTGAATCCTCCCTTCGATAGCCCAGTTCAGTTGTCGAAGACCTGCCACATCCACCGCTGGCATGGTGCACCAGACCATGCTTGAGCTGACGCAGCGGCGCTTGCAAATTGGCAAAAGGCACTCCGTTGTGCAGTGCCCCCCCGCCGCCCTCTTTAATACGAACACGAGAACTGCCCGATGACAGAGCCCCATAAAGACACCATTTGCGATGTATGCGCTACCAGTACGAGGGTGCCGGGATACGGCGAGCAGTTCGGGACGCTCCAGGCGCTCTGGGGCTATGGCGCAGGGCATGATGGCGAGCGCTATCGAGTCAATCTATGCGAAAGTTGCTTTTTCGCGGCGCTAGCGTTTTTGAAGCAGGAGCGCCGCACGCAGAATCTGTTCAGCGATGAGCAGCCCTGCGAGGAACGCCCATTCGGACTAGTCGCCTGTGATGACTACTTTGGTGATTCGTAGCCATATCGCAGAGATGAGGTTGTTGGCTCGCCAGCATCGAACTCAGGCCATGTCAGCACCACTCCTCGCTACAATGGCGTCACCCGCAATCGCTCTAGGGATCTCGCTTGACTGACGCAAAACTCATTGAAGCCGAGATGCGGCGCGCACTTGGCCTAGACCCCGCTCCTTCGAAATCGAAGCAGCCAATACCCAAACAGCACTCCACCTTCACACTCGTTGAATTGAGCGTGCGCAAGAACGGTGGCTCGCCATTCCGCTTCGAGCACAGCTCCCGCTCCATCAGTACACTCGCTGCCCAACTCGAGGCCGAGAAAGCGGCTCGAGAGAAAGGGTATGAAGTCTGGGTCGTGTTGGATATCAGGCAGGTTTCATCATAGAACTGAAACAGTCGCCAGTCAGGCCAATCTCGCTGACTGCTCTGGGGCAATGAACGCCTGAATCAACTAGAGCGAATCAATTCGCACTCGGGCAGCTCTTGGCTTATACCTGTTTCTTCCAGGGTAGGCTGCCTCAAGCGCTTACGTTACCGTCCATAACTGATCAATCCGCGTCGTATTGCTCGGGCTCATCATCTCCCGCCGCATGCCCTCAGTCCGGTTTCACCGGCACCCCTGCAGATCGCATGGTTCCCCGTCCCCATCGCGCATTGATCGCATCCATCACGCCCATCACCCGCTCGGCAGTCACTGGCGGTGTAGCGACGCACGGGTCGTCCAGAGACAGGGTGACCTCGATGTGATCCTCGGCCGGCGAGGGGAAGCCAGAGGCGATCGGACTCAGGAACAGGGGCAGCCGCTGGATGGACGCGCGCAGCGGGCCGAGCGGTGTCAAACTCATGATGACGGCTTCAAAAATACTGTATCTGTTGCTGCCGATGCATTTTTGACCCACATGCCGGTATTTCATTGCCCCAGTTTCGAACGCTGAACTCGCTGTTGCATTTCAACTTTTAAGACTGCTGGGTTGGGTCTGCATAGCGTCGGCACCCGGGTCAAAAAATCATCGGCGGCAACAGGCTGGAGTCAGACCGTCGCTATCCGGCCCAGGCTGTGTAAAAACTCCGACACGCTATCGAAGTTCGCGCTCGTGCTTAAATTCTGAAAAAGATCGGCTGGTGTGTAGACCTAGAATTTACGGAGCGACGCGTTTTTCTGCTCGTTTTTTAGTCACCGCCTCGGAGCCCGAGGTTTTTACACAGCCTCGGCCATAAGCGGTCGGTCAAAGTCTTATCCAGAGGGGGTGGGCATCTCATGTTGCATGAGGCGATCCAAGCTATGCGGTGAGCCTGCTGGGCAAGGATGGCTGCCCATTACAGCAATTCGATGCCGAAGCGGCGCATTGCTAGAGCAAACAGGACGAAACACAGGCACGTGGCCAATGCGTAACCCGCCAGTGCCAGCCAGAAGCCGAAGCGAGACATTAGGAGTGGGAACATCAACATCGCCGGTAGCGTGGGGATCACATACCAGAATGTGTACCAGGCATGATTGGCGATCTTTTGTCCCGGCTGATGCTCAATGTGCAGCCAGATCAAGGTCAGCACCGTAACTATGGGCAGGGCGGCGATGACACCGCCAATACGGTCGCCATGCTTGGCCGCTTCGGATACCAAGACCACCATCAGTGCAGTGATCAGGTACTTGGTCACTATCCAGGTCATGACGTGCTCCGCGGTGCTGCGAAAGAAGATCAGAGGTACTTGGTGATCTGCTTGAAGTCACTCAGCGCGGTGGTGTCACCCTGTTCGGTGGCCGCGAGCGCGTGCTCCAGACAGTGATCGATGTGGTCCTGGATCAAGGTGCGCTTGGCCTGGCAAACCGCTTTTTCTACTGCGTGTAGCTGCTGGGCAAGGTCCACGCAGGGGCGACCGACCTCGATCATGCCGACAATGCTGCGCAGGTGGCCTTCGGCACGCTTCAACCTTTTGATGATATCGCTATGACTTTGGTGCTGATGGGCGTGTTCTTGATCGCTCATGCCTTGAGTCCCATGCCTCGATGACTTACGCTTCGATCCTATCCCCCTGGGGGGGATATGGCAAACCTGTCGTTGTCGTCGGGCGGCCAGCCGAATCTGTAAACGAAGACACATCCATGCTCAGTAAACCGGTCAGCGCTCAGTTAACGTTTGTCCTAGCCCTCGTCATGCTAATGGCATGGGCCGGGCATAGCGCCGCGCTTGGCCCTGGGGTGAGCCAAGGTGCGTGGAACGGCGAGGACCGTGCTCATGCTCATTCCCACAGCATGGGTATTTCGGTCTGTGCCAGATGCGCGGATCACTACCACTCCACGCTTACCGCCGACCACGTGCACGAAACGCCATACCTGACCACGCTTCTCACCGTCAGTACGCTGCCAGAGCGTCCGCAGCCGATAGAAGCCACGCGCTACGCCATCCCTCCCAGTCCGATCTTCCTGATCGAGCGGCCACCACGCCCAAGATTTGCGCTCTGACACCGGCCGCTATGCGGCCAATACCACTGTCACGTAGGACTCAACCATGCATTCGCTATCCATGTGCGGTATGGGCGCATTTTCCGCGCGCCCAAACCGCTCGCTAATACTGCTGCTCTTGTTCACCGCATTGCTATTTCTCGGCATGCCTGACGCGCTGGCCCACGCTGTTGCCGAGGGCGACAAGGGCTTTATCCAGGAAAGCTCCGGGGTGATGGTGCTGCCGTTCATTTATATGGGCGCCAAGCACATGATCACCGGGTACGACCATCTGCTGTTTCTGTTCGGGGTGATCTTCTTTCTCTACCGCCTGAAGGACGTCGGGCTCTACGTCACCCTGTTCGCCGTGGGCCACACGGTGACGCTGCTGCTCGGTGTATTGGCGGAAATCACCATCAGTTCCTATGTGATCGACGCCATCATCGGTTTTTCGGTGGTGTACAAGGCGCTGGATAACCTGGGCGCCTTCCAGCGCTGGTTCGGCCATCAGCCCAATACCAAGGCGGCCACGCTGATCTTTGGTTTGCTGCATGGCTTCGGCCTGGCGACCAAGATCCAGGAGTACGAGATCTCGGCGGATGGCCTAGTTGCCAACCTGATCGCTTTCAACGTCGGGGTGGAAATTGGCCAGCTACTGGCGCTGAGCGCCATTCTGATCGTCATGGGCTACTGGCGACGAACCGCCAGCTTCTGGCGCCATGCCTACACCGCCAACGTCGCCATGATGAGCGCCGGTTTCCTCTTGATGGGTTACCAGCTCACCGGCCTGATCGTCTCTCAGTAAGGATTTCTCAGCATGTTCAATACCAAGCTTCCAACCCAGAGTGGGGCCATGCCGAGATAACGGGAAAATTCACTCACATCCCTCCTTCCTGATTGATTTATCAGGCCTTTTTCATGATGGGAATTTTTATGGCATCATAACGAGATCACGGAAAATTAAGACATTCAAACCATAAATGTTTGATTTCTAGGCATTGTGTTGCTCTCACATGCTTGCGCATGTTCGCCCACCTTCAATTAGCCTCAAGATATCCTTCTCCCCGGTGATGGTTCGAGGCGGCCTTCGCGACACCTTCCATTTCCGGTCTCAAATGTGGGCTCGATGGCAGCTGTAAACTTTCCTCTCCTCGGAGGTGATGATCATGCGGCACATTGCAATGCAGCCAACGGAAACGACTTCAGACGTTACCTGTGACGCTTGTTGCCAAAGCACAAGTATTGAGGGCTATGGCCACCAGTTTGGCGTTCTTCAAGCGTGTTGGGGCTATGGTTCCAAGCATGATGGTGAGCGTTATGAGGTTCACCTCTGCGAGCCCTGCTTTTTCCGAACGCTGGCCATGCTACGTCGGGAGCGAATGGTTAACACCATGTTTGATGATGAGCTTGACACCAATCAGGATGAGTTCGGTTTGGTGCGCAAGGATGATTTTTGGGCCGAAGGTTGAGTATGCCGGCCAAAGACCGGTTCGTAGCATCTCATTCACGACGATGCGACCCTGCCAAATCCAGTCCGTCGGCGGCGTTGCTCAGTTGGCGCCCCGCCAAACTGAGGAAATTCACGCAAGGTGCGCCAACTTTTTTCCAGCGTGTCCTTCATAAAATCCTCGCCGGTCAGCTAACTTCGTAGCGGCCTGCCCCAGAGCATTTGCAGTTGGCCTCGCATTAGCCACTCATGCGATCAAATATGACCTGTCTGTCCGACCCGCCCAAGTTAAGGCGTGTCTGCTTCTGGCCCCGGTAACGGTTCATGGCTATCCGCACCGCCGTTGGCAGGCGGTGAATGCTCAATCAGCTTCAGTTGCAAGAGAGCTTCGGACAAACGCTCCTGTAAGGTCTGCGCTTTTTGTGCCTGAACCTCGGCCCTTTCACCAAGCCGGGCTACTTCGGCCTGCAAAGTGTTACTGCGTTGTTCCAAGGCATCATTCGTACGCTCCATTCCGGTCAGCGAGCGCTGAGCGACCTCTAAGGCCTGAGCCTTCTGGGTGAGAAGCTGCTGCTGCGTATGTTGATCCTTCTGTAACTGCCGCGCCTCGGCGAGCAGCCGTGCGTTGTCGCGGTTGAGCTGGGTCAACTCATCCTGTTTGACGATCAGGGTCTGCTGTAACTGCCGCAGCTCCAGTTGCAGCTGTTGCACCTGAGACTCGTGCCGGCGCTGCTCCTGCTCACGCTGCTCCTTGGCGGCCTGGCGATAGTGCTCCAGGGCATCACGGGCGTGCTGATGTTTTTCCTCCAGCGAGCGAATCTGTCCATCGCGGTCCTTTAGGCGCTCCTCCAGGTCGCGGTTGGCCTGCAACAGACGGGCGTTCTCGATCTCGCCCTGTTGGCGGTGCTGCTGCTCCTGCTGTAACGCGTGCTGGGCAGCCTGGAGCTGTTCCGTAAGCCCGCTGAACTGACTTTCCAACTGCTGGATTCGGCTTTCGGCCAGCCGAGCCTGGTTCTGAAAATCGAGCCGTTCGCGTGCAAATTGCTCCCGCTCCTGGGCCACATCGACCTGAGCCTCTTCCGTTAGCTGATCTGCCAACTGGGACACCAGATTGGCCAGCTGCTCGCTGAGCGGGATCGAGGCCGCGTCCCGGCCGCGCTCAGCATCTTCGAGCTCTTTCAAGTAGCGGTGAATGGTGGTTTTCGAGCCGGTGTTACCGAGTTCGACCCGCACCGCATCGATGCTGGGATTCTCGCCTCGCGCCAAGATGGTTTGGCGGGCCTTCCGAACCAGTACTTTATTAATGCCGCCGCGGGCCATGGTTGCTCCTACGATTTCGTATCGTTTTACATACTACGTATTTACGTACTAAAACTTGCCGTTGTAAAGCGAGGTGTTATAGTTAAATTCAGATAAAATAATGAAGCATTATTCAATATGAATGGCGCAAACGGTCGTTCAGTGACCGTTTTTCAGTACATAAAGGCATCTCAGACGATGAAAGACGTCGGGCGCTACCTACAAGCCGGTACGCGGGAAAACACCCGCCGTAGCTATCAGTCGGCCATCGAGCACTTCGAAGTGACTTGGGGCGGATTTCTGCCCGCGACAGGCGATAGCGTTGTCCGCTACCTGGTGGACTATGCGGATACGCTGAGCGTGAACACGTTGAAGCAACGCTTAGCTGCTCTCGCTCAATGGCATATCATCCAAGGATTTCCAGACCCAACGAAGACTCCCACGGTGCGTCAGGTACTCAAGGGCATCCGCACCCTACATCCGGCACAGGTCAAGCAAGCGGCCCCTCTGCAGCTGCAGCACTTAGAGCAGGCAGCCCAATGGCTGGATCAGGAGTCAGATCGAGCTCGGATGCGGGGCGATTTAGCGAACCTGTTGCGCTGCCGGCGCGACATGGCATTACTGCTGATCGGTTTTTGGCGAGGCTTTCGCAGTGATGAGCTCTGCCGGCTGCGGGTCGAGCATATTCAAGCCGAAGCAGGCGCAGGCATGCGTCTGTTTCTGCCACAGAGCAAGGGGGACCGAGAAAATCGCGGTACGACGCACTACACGCCGGCGCTAAAGCGACTATGCCCGGTACAGGCCTATCTCGACTGGATCAGTACTGCAGGTATCGTTCGAGGAGCCGTGTTCCGTCGCCTGGATCGCTGGGGGCATCTCAGCGAGGATGCTTTACACCCGGGTAGCCTGATCAGCCTGCTGCGCCAGATTCTTCAACGCGCCGGGATCCCGGCTGAACTTTATACCAGTCACTCCTTGCGCCGCGGCTTCGCTACATGGGCCACAGCCAATGGATGGGACCTCAAAGGCTTGATGACCTATGTGGGCTGGAAAGACATCAAGTCGGCCATGCGGTACATCGATCCCGCTATTTCATTTGGTGGCCTGGCGGTCAGGCCCGCTGTTGAATTCAATACTGGCACTTTGACGCAACTGCCAGCTTCTCACTAACATCGCTGCACGACAGGAGTGACGGTGAAATGAGTACGCAGACCAGCATCGAATGGACGGAAATGACCTGGAACCCCGTCGTGGGTTGCACCAAGGTGTCGCCCGGATGCAAACACTGCTATGCGGAAAACATGGCCTACCGGCTGCAGGCCATGGGAACGCCGGGCTATGAAAACGGCTTTCGCCTGAGCCTGCGGCCGGAGAAGTTGCAGGAGCCGCTACAGCGCAAGAAACCGACCATTTACTTCGTCAACTCAATGTCTGACCTGTTCCACGAGCATGTACCGGACGAATACATCGACCAAGTATTCGAGGTGATCCGAAAGGCTTCCCAGCACACCTTCCAGATCCTCACCAAGCGTGCCGAGCGACTAGCTGAGTATTTCAGCAAGCGGACGCCTCCAGTCAATGCCTGGCTGGGGGTGTCGGTTGAAGACCGCGAATATGGTGTGCCGAGGATCGACTGCCTGCGCCGGGTAGATGCCACGATTCGCTTCCTCTCTGCTGAGCCGCTGCTAGAAGATCTGGGGGAGCTGGATTTGACCGATATCCACTGGGTCATTGTCGGCGGTGAGTCGGGCCCCAAGGCTCGCCCGATGAAACAGGAATGGGTCGACAACATTCATCGCCAGTGCGACGCCTCTGGCTCAGCGTTCTTCTTCAAGCAATGGGGCGGATGGGGTGCCGATGGCGTGAAACGCTCGAAGAAAGCCAACGGTCGACTGTTGAACGGTCAGACCTGGGATGAAATCCCGCTGCTCAACCTCGCCTGATACCAACACAAGGAATACGCATGGCCAAGGATGACGAGAAGTACCGTTGGGATTGGGGCACGCAGACCTTCCCGACCATCGATCCGCACAGCAAGATCAAACATCAGATCATCGATGAGTACATCCAGACTTACATCGACGTGCTACTGCGAAATCAGTTGATGCCAGAACTAGGCTTGTCGATCGTCGATGGCTTCAGTGGTGGAGGTATATACCACGACGGCGTAGGTGGGAATCACTTCGGCTCTCCCGTGATTGCACTGGAGGCGATTCAGGCTTCGGAGGTCCGCAACAACCTGGAGCGCATCAAGCCGCGCCCCATCCGCTCCCAGCACTATTTCGTTGATGTGAAGCCCGAGAACATTGCCTGCTTGCATTCGGTATTGGCCGCGCGTGGTCATGCTCCTCGGCTTGGCCAGGATGTGCATCTGCATAGCGCTGAATTCACAGAAGCATTGCCGACCATCGCTCAAAAGCTCAAGCATTTCGGCAAGGGTGAGCGTGTGCTCTTCCTGCTGGATCAGTACGGCTATGGCGACGTGCCGTTCCCCAAGATCAAATGGATTTTCCAGCACCTCAGCAATGCCGAGGTGCTGCTGACCTTCAACGTCGATTTTCTGGTCACGTACCTGGCTGACCGCCAAGCGAATCGGAAGGCCATCGCCAATATCGGCCTGGATCACCATGTGCCATGGAGCATGCTGAAAGAGCTGAAGGCCCATCAGCCGCGCAATTGGCAGTACCTGATCCAACGCCATCTGTCTGAAGGGATCAAACAGGAAAGCGGTGCCCAGTACATGACCGTGTTCTTCATCCGCCCTGCTGGCAGCAACCCGATGGCCTATTGGTTTATCCATCTGGCGAACAACTACCGCGCCAACGATGTGATGAAGAAGATCCACTGGAAATACGGCAACAACTTTTCCCATATGCTGTCGCCTTCCAGCTTTTTCGGCTACGACGCCAATCGGGATATCGCCGTGACAGGTCAGCACGATTTGCTGTTGGATGAGCATCACTTCGACGATGCCACCGATGACCGCGTCCGAGGAGAACTTTCAGAGCTCTTGCCCAAACAGGTCTACGAGGTAGAACGGCAACCTTTTTTGGGCCTGATGAGCGGATTGACCAACTACACCATGGCTGACGAGTTTCGCGTAAAGCAGGCGCTCGATATCGCTGTTGCGACCGGTGATTTGCTGGCGGTCGGTAAGGATGGCAAGACCAAGCGTCGCAAGGGCACTAGCATCAAATCCACTGATATTCTGATAGCTCCCCCGCAGCGACCCATCTTCTTCGTGCCACACCTGACGAAATCCAGCTCGGAGAACTGAGGTTCGGCACCGCTCCTTGTTCGGTGGCTAGCCCTAGCCGCATAGGTACCGGTAGCTTGGCCCATCGCGATGGAATGCCGAGCATTTCGCTCTAGGGGTCTGGTACGTCGATCAAATATCCCATCCCACGCGCGGTTTGTATGAGCTTAGGCTCGAACTCATCATCGATTTTTGCTCTCAGCCGTCGTACCGCCACCTCAATGACGTTGGTATCGCTGTCGAAGTTCATATCCCAAACCTGGGAGGCGATAAGGGACTTTGAGAGCACTTCCCCGCGACGCCTAAGCAATAGCTCAAGAAGTGCGAATTCCTTAGCGGTCAGGTCTATGCGTTTCCCCGAGCGCGTAACCCGACGTCTCAGCAAGTCCATCTCAAGGTCGTGGAGCTTGAGTATCGTCTGGTTGGGGGCATGGTTGCCGCGGCGAAGCAACGTACGGATCCTGGCTAGCAACTCGGAGAAGGCAAACGGCTTGATGAGATAATCATCAGCGCCCAGCTCCAATCCCTTTACTCGATCCTGAACCCCATCTCTGGCGGTGAGGAAGAGCACAGGGACCTCATTACCCGCAGCGCGGATTTGATGTAAAACCTGCCACCCATCCAAGCCAGGCATCATCACATCTAGAATGAGCAGGTCGTATGCCGCATTAAGCGCATGCTGAGCGGCATCGGTCCCGTTCTCTACTCGATCGACAGTGAATCCAGCCTCCGTGAGCCCCTGCTGTAGGTAGGTGCCCGTTTTCGGCTCATCTTCAGCAACAAGAAGCTTCATTGAAGGTACTCTCGCCAGCATTTAGAACAGTGTGCCGATTGTCTGGGCGGGCAGCCAGTACCTTACAGAAACGTAATGCCCGCATCATCGGAATGACAGCTTGCAACGCTAACTTTCACGTCAGCAGTTGCTCCCATACTCTGCTTTTGGCCTTTCCATGCTCCTTTGGCCTATCGGCGCCTCGATGGCGCCTTTTTTTTGCCGGCAGGAAACAAGACCTATTGCCAGAACGAAAAGCGCCATACACGCTTTCTGCGCTTTCGCTTGTAGCTGCTTGCCTGCTTTACTGACGAAACCGTAATGTCTAGTTCAGGGATCTGACAGGAACTCTCGGTTAGCTTAGACACAAGCCCAAGCCAAGACTCCTGCCTGGAGCGGCGCTGGGTATCTATGTCTTTCCACGAGGTAACAAGCATGAAACTTTTCAGATCTCTTTCCGTACTGCTCGCCATCGCAGCAAGCTCTTCCTATGCAATGGCAGAAGGTGGTGGTGATCGTACCTTTGCTCGTATGGAGCAGGCTCGGCAAGTGTCGATCGCGGCTTATCAGGCTGATCAGAAGGATCAAGCCCAAGAGGTTGCCTCCAAGGCAGCTCCGGCTGCCAAGCACGCTAAGTGCTGAAGCGAAACCTTACGCAAATGTGAACACTCGGCTCGCTGAACTGTGGCAGCTCCATGAATGTTGTAGCTGCCACGGCGTTGGCGCTTGCAACGTTAGTTGCAAAAGGCCGAAGGGGCCATTATCAGCTACGTTGAAACTTGTTCTTCTAAAAACGAGACCTAGCATCCCCACCTTAAGCGGATGAACGGTATATTGGCGATTCTCTTCAATGACCTCGACAATCGAGGCCTTCTGCATAGCCCGCACAGCCTAAAAAAAAGGCGCCAAAAAAGCGCCGTCAGGCTAAAGGAGCATCAAAAAAGCCTTAGAAAATCGCTCATTATGTCGGGGATGTATTTATGGATACACCCTTTAAACGGTTCTTATCAAGCCTACGACCAAATAAAATCAGTCCTAAAGTGACCGGAATAATTATGATCGGAAGGCGGCGGGCTGTTAGGAGGTTACGGATACTCGCCGCATATTTGGAAAGTCCTACCGTTTCGCCGTGCAGCTAATTCAACCTATTTGTAAGGCTGATAATCGCAGACCCTGAATCGCTCGCACAGCTGTCCACGCATATCATTGATTTGCCTCGTTTGCGCTTGGACTATGCCCTCGCAATAGTGCTTGAGCTCTTCATGTTTCAAATCAAATTTTACCCTGCAATCCTGACTTGGCCCTAACGCCAAATAGTGGTGGTTGCTGAAATTTGCCAAAAACGCTCTGTCGAAATTAGCCCCAGGACTTTCGTACATGAGTGCTTGGATCTGTCGCTGCCCGGCAGGTGGTATCTGCGGAACGTGTGCGACGCCATACCACTCAAGCAAGAACCGCTGAGCTTTCGCAATTTCTTCCCGTTGCGTGCGGTTTGCCATGCGGGCCATTGACTTTATTTCTTCGGAGCTTGCTTTGGCAGGTGTCTCACCAAAGTTCGGAGTAGGCGCAGTCCCTTCACGCGGATCATTTATGTTCGGATCACGCACTGTATCCGTTCCAGCGGCTAGTTCGGTCATTCTAAGCGCTGAGTAATGATGATCGATGATAAAAGTCAGATAGTTCTTTTCAAACGCAGCTGTTCTTCCTGTGCCCGGCCCAGCGGCCTGCACAGGCGCAGTTAATAAAACACTGGCGGTCAGCAATGCAGCACCTAAAAAACCTGTACGGCGCAAAGAGTCGTTAGCCATGGCATTAGTCCTGTATGAATTTACACCCGTTATTATTGTTGCTTTGCTCAAACAGATGACGTTTGTATTCAATGAGCATCATTGCAATCAGATTCTTGTAAGAATCAAAAGTTCCTTCTCACGGTAACGCTATCGCACGGCTTTTACGTGAACGTCCTACATCTTCACTGGCGATTCCTTGGGCGCTTTCTGGTGCGCTTTAAGCTTACAAAAATGTAATCACGCGTCTTACTTCGGCATGCCATATTTACGATGAAAGGCGAGTCGCTTGATAAGACAGACCGCGCGCGAGCCTCTATGATCAATTACCGCTGGCAACACCAACCCGTAGGGCTGGTTTCGGCTTGGCTCCTTAGCTTGATTGGAACCTACACATGCAACGTAAAACCTCTAGGCGAACCTTTGTTAAAGGCTTGACTGCCGCAGGCCTCCTTGGTGGTCTTGGCCTGTGGAGAGCTCCGGTCTGGGCAGTGAGTAGCCCCGGCCAGCCCAGCGTACTAACCGGCACGGAGTTCGACCTGCTGATTGGGGAGACGCCGGTCAATATCACCGGTGCGGCTCGGACGGCGATGACCATCAACGGGACTATCCCAGGGCCGCTTCTACGTTGGCGTGAAGGGGATACCGTCACGCTGCGAGTCAGGAATAAGCTGAGTGAAGATACATCTATTCACTGGCACGGCATGATCTTGCCGGCCAACATGGATGGTGTGCCTGGATTGAGCTTCCAAGGCATCGCTCCCGATGGCATGTATGTATATAAGTTTCAGGTTAAACAGAACGGTACCTATTGGTACCACAGTCATTCAGGGCTACAAGAGCAGCTTGGTGTCTATGGCCCGTTGGTCATCGATGCGAAAGATCCCGAACCGTTCAGCTATGACCGCGATTATGTGGTGATGTTGACTGATTGGTCCGATGAGGATCCCGCTCGTATCCTTTCTAAGCTCAAGAAGCAGTCCGATTATTACAACTTCCACAAGCGCACTGTCGGAGACTTCATTAACGACGTGAGCGAAGACGGCTGGGCCGCTACGATTGCGAATCGGAAAATGTGGGCTCAGATGAAAATGAGTCCCACCGACCTCGCCGACGTAAGCGGCTACACCTATACCTATTTAATGAACGGCCAAGCACCCGACGGGAACTGGACCGGTATCTTTAAGCCCGGCGAGAAGCTTCGTCTGCGGTTCATCAACGGCTCGGCCATGAGCTATTTCGATGTCCGCATTCCAGGGCTGAAGATGACTGTAGTCGCAGCCGATGGCCAATACGTCAACCCAGTTAGCGTCGACGAATTCCGCATTGCCGTGGCAGAAACCTACGATGTGATTGTCGAGCCTGCGACCGAGGAGGCTTACACGATCTTCGCCCAATCGATGGATCGCACAGGATACGCCCGTGGCACGCTAGCGGTTGCCGAAGGGCTGAGCGCTCCTGTTCCAGAAACCGATCCTCGACCACTAATCACCATGGACGACATGGGGATGGATCACGGCAGCATGGGCGGTATGGCGGGCATGGACCATGGCGGCGACATGGGCGCGATGGACCATAGCAACATGTCCGGCATGAACCACGGTGACATGCAAGGGATGGGCGACATGGGCGCAATGGCCGGCATGGATCACAGCAAAATGGGTGGGATGTCCGGGATGGACCACTCTGGAATGGCTGGGATGAGCGCAGGTATGCAATCGCACCCGCCCTCAGAGTCCAATAACCCACTGGTGGACATGCAGACCATGAGCCCAACTCATAGGCTGAACGATCCCGGTATTGGCTTACGAGACAACGGCCGCCGAGTCCTGACCTATAGCGACTTGAGAAGCACTTTCCCCGATCCGGACGGCCGTGAGCCCAGTCGGACGATCGAACTCCATCTCACCGGCCACATGGAGAAGTTCTCCTGGTCATTTGACGGTATAGAGTTCTCTGATTCGGAGCCCCTGCGGCTCAAATATGGCGAGCGGGTACGCATCACTTTGGTCAACGACACCATGATGACCCATCCGATTCATCTGCATGGTATGTGGAGCGATCTTGAAGATGAGAATGGAAAGTTCATGGTTCGCAAGCACACGATCGACATGCCTCCAGGTTCGAAGCGCAGCTACCGCGTGACAGCCGATGCGCTCGGGCGTTGGGCTTATCACTGTCACCTACTGCTTCACATGGAAATGGGCATGTTTCGTGAAGTCCGAGTGGACGAGTAAGAGGAACTTTATATGGGAAATTTTACGAAGCGTAAAACTCTTATCGGCAGCGCGTTAATGTTCAGTCTGCTGGGCGTAATGAATATGTCAGCTGCGTTTGCAGAGCAAAAGCATGATCAGCACAAGCAATCATCGGCTTCATCGCAGAATCCAGGCAACAAGCCGGCATCTCAGACACAAGGCACCTCTAACTCAAAAATGAACCACGACGACATGGATCATGGCTCGATGGACCATGGAGAAATGGAGCACGGCAAGATGGATCATGACCCCAAGGCCACTGATACTGAGGTGGATTCGCACCATGACCACTAGACCTTCTCGCTTTGCTCTGATTGCGCTCGGAGTTTCGTTGAGCGCAGCGGCTGGAGGGACAGCCAACGCTGCCGAGATGATGGATCATTCGATGCATCAAACCCCTCCTGCTGAGGCAGCTCAAGCCCCTGCATCTTCAGCGAAGCCCGCAGCTAAGAATCATGGCTCCGGTGGGCAAACGGACCATTCTGCGATGGGTCATGGTGCGATGGACCATAGCACGATGAACCATGGCCAAATGAAGCATGACGATACGCTCGAAATGCCCGGCATGGTTCATCCCTCGTTCATTCCAGTATTGACCGATGCGGATAGAGAAGCGGCTTTCCCTGGTCTTCAAGGTCATACAGTCCATGACAAGTATCTGGCCTGGTTCCTTCTGCTAGATCAACTTGAGTACCAGAACGCAAATGAAGGTAGCACCCTCAGTTGGGAAGCTACTGCCTGGGTTGGTGGCGATATCAATCGGTTCTGGTTTCGCTCGGAAGGTGAGCGAACGAATGGCGTTACTGAAGATGCGGAAATTCAGGCGCTCTACGGGCGTGCCATCAGCCCCTGGTGGGATGTGGTAGCAGGTGTTCGCCAGGACTTTAAGCCCGAGTCGCCGCAGACGTGGGCGGCTTTAGGCGTCCAGGGGATGGCTCTGTATAACTTTGAGGCGGAAGCCACCGCCTTCGTCGGTGAAGGTGGGCAGACAGCAGCACGTTTTGAAGGCGAGTACGACATTCTCCTCACTAACCGGCTGATCCTCCAACCGACTGCCGAGCTCAATTTCTATGGCAAGGACGATCCTGCGCGCGGAGTAGGCGCTGGTCTCGCAAACACAGAGGTGGGGCTCCGCCTCCGATACGAAATCGTTCGTGAGTTCGCACCGTACATCGGCGTCACGTGGAGCCGGGCATACGGTAATACCGCTGATATGGCGAGAGATGACGGCGAAGACCTAGATGAGGCGCGGTTCGTTGCTGGCATCAGGCTTTGGTTTTAAGGACCTTCGATGAAAAGAATAATTATTAGCTTCGCTGCCTTCTGTGCTCTAGGCCTGTTGGTAGTGGCCGGAGTTGTTTTCTCAGGACTGATTAGCGTTGCCGCGGATGATCCTCATACGGGAGTCGTGCACGCATTCCTGGAAACTGCTCGCAATCGCTCGATTGAGGTTCGCTCCGAAGACATAGCCGTGCCATCTCTCGACGATGAAGACCAAATTCGCGCCGGGGCGGGGAACTACGACTCGATGTGTGTGGGTTGTCATTTGGCGCCAGGCATGGCTGAGACCGAGCTAAGCAATGGCCTTTATCCCGCTCCACCCAGCCTGGCTGAAGCGGGGCTATACGATGACCCAGCAAAAACATTTTGGGTCATCAAGCATGGCATCAAGGCCACTGGGATGCCTGCGTGGGGTAAAAGCATGGCTGACCCGTACATCTGGGGAATGGTGGCTTTTCTGCAGAAGCTTCCTAAGTTAGATGAAGGAGCGTATCGAGCACTCGTTGCGTCTAGCGGTGGTCACCAGCATGGTGGTGGGGAGACCCCAGCTGGGCATGGTGAGCAACACGGCGAGATGGCCTCGGGCGACCACCATCAGGGCGACAGTGGCGGCTCGGATCACCACGGCTCTAGCAGCTCGGGTGGAGCACCCGGCCAACCAGGCTCCGGGCATCATGGTGGTAAAGAAAGCGATGACCATCATGCGTCAGACCAGCCACAGACGGCGGAGGAAAGCACTGACAATGACCGTGCCGATGCGGAAGGCAAATCCTCTGCAAATAACCATGTGCACGCAGACGGGAAGCAACACGAGCACTAACATCCGATATGTGTGTGCCTAGTCGGTTCTGACTAGGCTCTTTGAAAGGCGCCTCAGCAAAAGCATAAGGGTCGGCTCTAGGCCATCCTGGTCGACGCAACGGTACCGGAGGCCTCTGCAATTGCTTTCTAAAAGTTAGGCCGCAAGGCTAGTTGCCCATATGGTTCAGCGGCTTTCGCTCCGGCCGTTCTCTAATGGATGCTCCCAGTCCTGGCGACAGGGAGCCCCCCATTTCCCACTCAATCATCTCGCACAGACTAGCGAAGCCGTACAGGCAATCTGACTGCCACATCGCCACCAACTGCGCCCGCAGAGCCCCGGTGCGGTTGGATTTACCTTACAACATTGTAATGAAGTTTTTCGAAACGGGCTCGGTAGGAGCGTGTCGTAATTCGGTGTCTGCTAACAGGCTGATGAGCCGTATCGGTCAGTAGGCACCGACGACATACAACTATCGAACCCTGGAGAACGCAATGACAAACTCAATGTTCGCTTCCTGTATCCAAGCTTGTTCGAACTGTGCCCTTGTGTGCGAAACGTGCGCCTCTGCTTGCCTGCGTGAGGATGACGTAAAAATGATGGCACGCTGCATCGAGCTTGACCGCGACTGCGCGGACATTTGTAGGTTGGCCGCCATACTGATGAGTCGCGAAAGTGATTACGCTAAAGAATTTTGTGCCCTTTGCGCCAAGATCTGCCGTGCATGCGGAGAGGAATGCGCGAAACATCAAGTGGATCACTGCCAAGAGTGTGCCAAAGCGTGCATGAAGTGCGCTGAAGAATGCGAGCGCATGGCTGCGTAACATTCGCGACTTGCTGCTCTGGCAAAGCTCGTCATCTCGTTGCCAGAGCAGCTTCGCCGGAATGACCTTATATCCCAGCATGTGCAGTTGAAGCTAAGCCAGCTGACTTGCTAGCAGAAAAGGCCTAGATATCCGCTGGCCGAGCTCACCCAAACCTGCACGCGGTCGCAACACCGTAACGCTTTTTCTCTTGCCGCAACGTAACCAATACTTCAGTGCTGGGGACTAGATCTATGGAGCATCAAGGGGAATATCTACGCCAAGGCGCCATGTCGTCCGATATGGGTATGGATGCGCATATGCAGATGATGGAGCGGCGCCACATCGCGACGCTTTGGTGCCACTTCGTCAATGTATTGCTCGGCTTTTGGGTGCTGAGTGCGCCCTTCATATTCGGCTACATGAACGTAGCGCCGGGCGACCTCGACCTGCCACGCCTCGCAACCGAGCGTGATCTACCCGAGGTCGCCACTCGCGCGCTGCTGATGACCTGGAACGACGTCATCAGCGGCGCGTTGATCGTGTTGTTCGCCATCCTCTCGCTCAAACGGATCAGCTGGGCGCAATGGGCCAACACGATTATGGGATTGTGGTTGATGTTCGCGCCGCTGCTGTTCTGGACTCCTTCCCCGGCGAGCTACGGCAATGCCTTGCTGGTCGGCGGGCTGGTAATTGCCTTCTCCACTCTGGTGCCGATGATGCCCGGCATGAGCATGTCCGGGATGATGCAGAAGGCCGCGGTTCCACCGGGCTGGGATTACAACCCTTCAACCTGGCTGCAACGCCTGCCAATAGCTATTCTCGCCGTGATTGGCATTCTGCTCGCACGTTATCTAACCGCTTATCAGCTTGGCCATACCTCGAATGCCTGGGACCCGTTCTTCGGCACCCAGCCCAACGGCACGGAAACCATCATCACTTCCGACATGTCGCGCGCCTGGCCGGTGTCCGATGCCGGGATCGGTGTGATGGCCTATATGATCGAGCTCCTCATGGCGGTGATGGGCGATGCCCGGCGCTGGCGGACCATGCCGTGGATGGTCGCCGCGTTCGGCGTGGTGGTAGTGCCCCTGGGCGTCGTGAGCATCTTCTTCATCATCGCCCAGCCGATCTTCATCGGTACTTGGTGCACGCTTTGCCTGGCTCAAGCCTTGGCTATGCTGGTGATGATGCCTTACGCGCTGGATGAACTGGTTGCCATGTGCCAGTTCCTCAAGGATGCGCGGCGCCGTGGCAAACCGTTTTGGAGAACTTTCTTCAAAGGCGATGCGATGGAAGGCGCCCGTGAGGACAATACGCCGGAGTTCGACGGCAGCCTCTCCTCGATGACTCTCAGAGGCCTTCGCGGAGTGAACCTTCCCTGGGGGCTCGCGCTGCTGTGCATTCTAGGCGTCTGGCTGATGTCAACCCGCCTGATCTTCGGCACCGACGGCGCGATGGCCAACAGTGATCACCTGATGGGCTCGCTGCTGCTCACCGTCTCGGTCCTGGCGTGCGCCGAAGTGGCACGGCCGCTGCGTTTTCTGAACCTGCCAATCGGTGCCTGGCTACTGGCATCACCCGCCTTCCTCGACGGTGCAGGGTTCGCCGCGACCGTGGGTAGTCTGATCGCCGGCGCGCTGGTGATCGGCCTGAGTCTGCCCAGAGGTCCTATTCACCATCGTTATGCCGGCTGGAATGCGTTGTTGCGGTAGCCAACCTTCACCGAACACAAAGGAGCCCCGGACATGACTGACCGTGAACAGACCGCCGTGATCTGTGGCGGGACCGCAGGCGTAGGCCGCGCGACGGCTCACGCGTTCGCCCAGGCGGGCTACCGCGTCGCCGTGATTGCGCGTGGTGAGCAGGGCCTGGCGGACACTCGCAACGAGCTGGAAGCGGCTGGGGCGAAAGTTCTGGCAATTGCCGCGGATGTCGCCGACCCCGAAGCTATCGATCAGGCGGCCGATCGGATCGAGGCGGAACTGGGGCCGATCGAGATCTGGGTCAACGCGGCGATGGCGACGGTGTTCGGCCCGGTGAACAAGATCAGCGCGGCGGAATTCAAACGTGTGACCGACGTGACCTATCTGGGCTTCGTGCATGGCACGCTGGCGGCGCTGCGGCATATGGAGTCTCGCAACCGCGGCACCATCGTCCAGGTGGGTTCGGCGCTGTCCTATCGCGCGATACCGCTGCAATCGGCCTACTGCGCCGCCAAGTTCGCCATTCGTGGGTTCACCGACTCGCTGCGCTGCGAACTGATCCATACCAACAGCCGGGTGCGGCTGACCATGGTGCAGCTGCCAGCGCACAACACGCCGCAGTTCGACTGGTCGCGCAACAAGATGCAAAAACGACCGCAGCCGGTCCCACCGATCCATACGCCTGCTGTGGCAGCGCGCGCGATTGTCCGCGCGGCAACCGATGCGCCGCGCGAACTGTGGATCGGACGCGCCTCTTTTCAGGCGATTATCGGCAACATGTTCATGCCCGGCCTACTCGACCGGATGATGGCCAAGCAGGCCTGGAGTGGGCAGATGACCGACTCGCCGGCCGGTGATGAACAGCCTGACAACCTGTTCCATCCCGTAGAGGGCCTGCACCGTCTCGAAGGGCGCTTCGGCGCGCAGGCCAAGGACAAGGCACTGGGCCTCAGTTCCGAATCCGTGGGCAAGCTGGCCACGGGCGCCTTGGCACTGGTAATGGTGATTTGTGTAGCGGCAGTAGTTGCCATTGCCCGCTAGCTAGCTGGGTGGCAACGACTAGACCATGCAAGAGCGCGTTATAGACCGGCTACAGCTACGTTAATCAGCAGAGCCGAGGCTCAGGGCGGCGTTTATCAAACCGACATGAGAAAAGGCCTGAGGTACATTCCCTAAATGCTGGCCGCTTCGGGTGTCGAACTCCTCAGCGAACAGGCCGTGCTCACCCTTGCGTTGCAGCAGCTGTTCGTAAAGTTCCTTTGCCTCTCGAGGCCGGCCGGTTTGCACTAATGCCTCGACCAGCCAAAAGCTACAGATGAAGAAGGCGCCTTCTCGGCCCTCTAGCCCATCCGAAATTTCAGCAGGGTAGCGCCGTAGCGCGCCGCCGCCTTCGTCCAGTTGTTTGCGGATCATATCGACCGTATTGACGAAACGTTCATCGCCGCCTTCGACGAAGCCAACACGCGCTAATAACAGGAGGCTAGCATCCAGCCTATCGTCATCGAAGGCCCGGACGAAGTTATTGCCGTCGGCGCTGAGACCACGGCGCAGGACTAACTGACGTAGAGCCTCGGCCTGATTGACCCAACTTTCCTCATCTCCGTCTAGGTCATGGCGGCGCTTCAGCCATAGCGCACGCTGTAGACCGGCCCAGGCCATGACCTTGGAGTGCACATAGTGGCGCGGCGCGCTGCGCATCTCCCAAATGCTTTGGTCAGGCTCCTGCCAGTGCGCTGCAATGAAATCAGCAGCGGCGCGCATATGAGGCCAGTGCGCCCGCATCGCATCGTCGCCCATGCTATCGCAGATGCTCACGCACTCCAGCAACTCGCCATAAACATCCAGCTGAAACTGGCCATCAGCAGCGTTACCCACACGCACCGGCCGCGAGCCGCGATAGCCATCAACCCCTTCGATATTACGTTCTGGCGGTGGCGCAGCTCCGTTTACATCGTATAGCACGGCCAGCGGCGTCCCATGCTGCTCAATGGTTCGCTGCATCCACTGGGCCCAACAATGTGCCTCATCCCGACAACCGAGGCCGAAAAGAGCACCAAGTGTCAGCCCCGCATCTCGAAACCAGGTGTAGCGGTAATCCCAGTTCCGCTCCCCGCCCAGGTGTTCAGGTAGGGAAGTGGTTCCGGCGGCAACGACCGCTCCGCTGGGTGCGTAAATCAATAACTTAAGGCTAATCGCGCTGCGTACCACGGCGCCTCTATATGCTGCGGGGCACTCCAGCGCTGCGCACCAGTCGCGCCACGCAATCAGGGTCGCCTCAATCCGCGCGGGTACAGATTCAATCGACACAGGAACGGGTGGGGCATCTTGCTCTAAGGAAACGCTTAGAGAAACTCCCGCACGCCCTCCTGCATCTACTGAGATCGCTCCCTTCCAGCCTTCGCCGTCCGGATACAGTGCGCAGTCCGCTTGAAGCAACAGCTGTTGACCCATATAAGAATAGGTTAACCCTTCGGCTGAAATGCTTGCCTCACCGGCTACGCTTCCGAAATCTGGACGCGGCTCAAACTGCAGAGTGAACTCACAGCGGCCAGCTAAGCCGTCTACCTGCCAAAGCAAGCGTTGCTGATCGTCCGATCCAGGCCACTCCATACAAAGCGTGACACGGGCGGACCCGGACGCGCTGTGCACTTCGAACTCTAATACTGCAGAATCGTCCAGATAATGCGTTTTGACGTCACCCGGTGTCGACAGCTGTAGCCGCCCGCCACGTTGACGGTCGAGCAGCGGCCAAATCATCGGTGTGGCATCGAAGCGCTGGGGACAGAACCATTCCACGTTGCCATCTGGGCCCACCAATGCCATGGAGCGACCATCACCGATGGCCGCCAGCGAAGCGATCGTTGGATATTCTGCCTTTCCAGCTGCCAGTTGCTGATTAATTCTCATAGTTCTCTTCGTGTCGGTGCGCTTACAGACGGTTCAAAGGCCAGTCTGGACTGCTGCTTCAAAGCGGCAGGCTCGCGTTGAGGTAATAAATGCATTGAAGTTGGCATGAAGAGTAACCCGACGTACGCCGGCTTATTTTTAACCATAACGATGTCGCTTTTCGAAGCGCAAGCCGCGCGAAAATACAAGAAACAGATTATTAGTCGACTGCACGATTAATCAGTAGTTTCAATTGCGATTGTGAATTGTCAGACTCGATAGATCGAATAGCAAAATCTTTTCCAAGCATGCATTCGTATAGCTCAATAATTCAGTTCTATGCTTACAGAAATGTAATCAAGTTTCCGCGCCATAACTAGATTGATGATCTAGCCTGAAAAGTTCTATTCGCCTGTCCTGCGGCGGCGCTGGCACAAGGCAGTCGTACAACACTGGAGTTACGGACCATTCGGCCGTATGACTTTGCCAGGAGAACCAATAATGGTTTTGCGAATCTTCTCATCGCAGAGATTGGCTTTGCTGCTGCTTCTGCTTACCGCCCTGCAACTCAGTGGCTGCGCCGTTTCCCCACGCCTGAAACCAAGCGACCAGCCAAGCGTAGCTGGCAAAACCTTCGTCATCACTGGTGCCTCCAGTGGCTTCGGTCGCGGCGTGGCGCTCAGGCTTGCCGCTTTGCAAGGCGACGTGGTGCTGGCGGCCCGCCGAACCGCGGTGCTCGAAGAACTGGCTACGCAGATACGCGAGGCAGGAGGGTCGGCACTCGTAGTGACCACCGATGTGAGCAAACCAGCCGACATACAAGGCCTGGCCCAAGCCGCCATCGAACGCTTCGGCAGTATCGACGTGTGGATCAACAACGCAGCGGTCGGAGCACTGGGGCGCTTCGAAGACGTCCCCGTCGAGGACCATGCGCGGGTTGTGGACGTCAATCTCAAGGGCGTGATCTACGGAAGCCACGCGGCCATGCGCCAGTTCAGAACTCAGGGCTTCGGCACGCTGGTCAACGTCGGCTCGGTCGAGAGCGAGATACCGCTGGCTTACCATGCCTCCTACGCAGCGACCAAAGGTGGAGTGATGAATCTCGGGGCAGCAATCGCCGAGGAGATTCGCCTGAGCGGCAGCGAGACTATTAGTGTCGCCACTGTTATGCCCTGGGCTGTGGACACACCGTTCTGGGAACACGCGGCCAACTACACCGGCGGCACGCCACGCATGGCCGCAATGGACGGCCCTGAGCAGGTGGTTGAAGCCATCGCCTGGGTCTCGGTCAACCCGCGCAAACGTCTGCCGGTAGGCTGGAAAGCCCGGGGCGCAGTGATCTCGCATTCGCTGTTCCCCTCTCTCACCGAGCGAATCGCGGCGAACATCGCGCACCGCTGGCAGATCGAAAAAGCTCCGCCAGCACCGCCAACAACGGGTTCGCTTTACAAGCCAATGCACTCTGGCACTGGTGTGGAAGGCGGCGTGCGTGAACGTATGGAGCGGGAAGAGACTGCACGAGAGCAATCGAAATAACGCCGGCTATTACCGGTTGATCGAGCTGGCTTGGGATGAAATACCCGTGCTGGTGATTTCTGGTAATGAGCTACCAGTTTATGCGGGTGAGCGGCCGCTCGGTCAAAAAACCGATAGCTTACAAAAATGTAATCACAAGCTCAGCTTCATGACAGGGCAGATTAACTAATCTGCAGAAGTAGATGGTCCAAGAGACGGCATAAAATGGTTCTAGTCCATTGAAACAGGCTCAGTAGCAACGGCCGCAGCTTTCACTACGGAGGTCACCTCTATGAAATCGTTGATACCTTTTTACCTTGTCGGATCGCTGATGCTGTCTCCCATGGCTTTGGCTGAAGGAGGAAGCGACCGCACTCTCGAGCGCCTTCAGCAACTGCGCGATAAAGCTGAAGCGGTTTTGGTTCAAGCAGAGAAAGCGCCAGTCTGCGAGCGCCAAGTGCATATGAAAGAACATATGGGAATGCTCGAAGAAATGATGAGCCAGCTCCATAAAGATCATCCAGGACCAAACGTCTCTACCGAGGAGCATTTGGCTTGGATGGAGAAGCACGACAAATTGGTAGACGACGTACTGGAACAAATGATTCGCGAGCATAAGCTGATGACGGCTGATAGGGAGTGTCATCAGTAATAAATCTCTACACTTCCAGGAATTACGATTACAACGCTATCTGGCTCTGCACCGCCCGACCAGGTGCCAGGTGCCAGGTGCCAGGTGCCAGGTCGGGCGTAAATCCTATGGGGCTGATCGACGTAATTCTGATCAGCACTGGTTTTCTCCAAACTTGATAGGATCGTTGATGAGGATTAGTTTCGAAAAGGCTGTAGGCGGGCCAGAAAAAACGCTCCTCTACACTGCCAAAAGGGCAGAGGTGCTGAGCAACAATATAGCCAATGCTGATACACCCAATTTCAAAGTCAGGGATTTGAATTTTGCCTCGGTGCTTGCCGCTCAAAACAAGCAGGCAATTAACACTGAGTTTTCACTGGCCAAAACTAACCAGAGCCATATAAATACTGGTGGCTTGGAGGTTACTCTTAGCGATGCGGCCCTACTCTACAGGGTTCCCAATCAACCATCGCTTGATCAGAACACAGTAGACGTTCAGGTTGAACAAGCAAAATATGCGGAAAATTCGATTCGTTTCCAGGCTGCATTTACTCGGCTGAACGGCGCATTCAAGGGTTTAATGATGGCCCTGAAAGGTGAGTGAAAAGGCAATCTTCCTTTGGCTCTGCGCCCCGTAAGGAACCTCTGGGCTGTGCGAGACAGGCTCTCACTCGCTTTTAAACAACAGTCCCTCAATTCGATCGTGTTCTTCCCGTGTCGGTAGAGCGGTTGAATCTACATTGTCATCACTATCCGACTCGTCGTTTTTCGGCGAACCACGTTCAGGGTGGTAACCGCCATCTGCGTCGAACGCTACCCACCCGTACCACTCTCGGATGACCTTAGACGGTTGGCCGTCTTCCATTGCCACATACCAGTCCGCCAATCGAAAACGCTTACCGGCAAGCTTCGAAGTAGCCCTTTCGGCTCGAACCAACGCGAGATAGAGCGGGTGCGGCAGCTTTTCTATGGCTCCGGTTTCGTCGAGCAAGAAAGTGAACGAGGCGTGCGATAGTTGCTTTGTGGAACCGGCCAGCTCCTCTTCCTCGCCTAAGGTAAACACAGGAGCAAAGCCGCCCCCCTCCGTTCGAAAGTTGGTCGTTTGGCCTTGGTAGACCCTGGCAGCGTTCCACTGCACCTCGCCAGCATAAGCGTACGCGCGCAGGTCAAACTTCATTGGTCGTACCTGAGGGTCGGCGACGGTTCTACGCTCGCCAGGAGCTATAAGGGACTGGGCCAAGTAGTTTCCGCCAATGATTTCTTCCCAAACCCGCTTGGTGAGCTTGTCTCCTCGGTACGCACCGCGACTACCAAACCCGCTGACAGGCTTGAAAAAGAGGCTACGGCGGTTTTGCCAGAGGTGCTCCGCATTGCGATGCTCGACAGGAACCGTAAGCGGGACGTACTGGGCCAATACGGCTCGGACTTGCTGATCGACGCCAATCTCTTCCAAAAAACGTGCGTTGGTTAGGTCAACCAACCGGCGTTTGTCGGCATAAAGGGCATAGGCCTGAGGATGTGGCGTTACCGTCACGACATCAGCCAAATAAGCGCTGCGCAGCGCGCTGCAATTGTCGCCTTCCAGATAGAAATCGGTGAGTCGGTTGTAGACGAGATCCACAGGCTTCCCGTCGACCAAGAGGCACTCGTTGTGAAAGGCCAGATCGGCTGGGTCCGCGATTAGGCAGTCGATTCCTGCTGACTCGAATAACCGCTGAAAAAGAAGGAACTCCGGATACAGGTATTGGGCTTGTGGGCTTTCATCCAAGATCACCACGCGCGTGAGCGGACGTGGCTCGCCGCTCGTAGACCATTCCTGGGCGAACATATCCAGAATCGAACGCTCGAAGCCGCCGGGTCCTTCCTGACCTGGCGAAAGCCCGACTACGCCGCTGCAACAACTACGCTGCGCGCGGGCGAGCAATACGTTTAGCATCGCTCCGCCCGCATTTGTGTTTATTTCGATGAGCCCAAGCTTGTCATCATCCAGATGGAAGTCGTAGCCAAAGAAGACGCCGCGCGCGCCCCGAGGATCGTGTCGGGCAATAGGAGGTGCAGAATCCAGAGCATGCTCACGCCAACCGGGCGAGCTCACGGTCTGCTCGATGGCCTGAATAACCTCATTAACCTGGCGCAGCCGCAAGGATGAAACAAAGACCGGTCGTGCTGCAAACACATGAGGGCAACGTGACTTCAATAGCTCCGACAGCTCTGAATTCCCAAGCTGTTCGGTCAATGAGTTTACGAGCGCAGCTTGATCTAGGCTTACGCAGAAGCACGCTTCGTTGAGCGCTGCGGCTGTCGTACCGCATTTTCTCGATGAGGACGCTTGCACGGGAACCTCCAGAACCAAACATACAGCTTCGAAAGTCTCGGCCTCTTTCGGTTCAGCCTGGCGTTTCTATGAGCGTAGGTCAGGGTCGTTGCTGGCACTCTGCCATTAACTAGACATAAGCTTTGGAAGCGTCATTGTGAAAGTCGTATGCCCCTCAGCTGATTCGCAAGCGATGCGCCCTTTGTGCGCTTCGACTATCGAACGAGTGATAGCCATGCCGAGGCCCGCATTCATGGTGGTTCCTTCGCGCCTTGCGGTGTCGACCCTATAGAATCGATCAAACACTCGGGCCTGAAGCTCGGCTGGAATCGTTGTGCCTCGGTTGGATATGGCTGTGCAAACCGAGCCACCGCTCTCGCTTATTTCAACGCTGATGGTGCTGCCTTCCTCTGCATATCGAACTGCGTTAGAGACTATGTTTGAGACGGCCCGTCTCAGCATCGATTTATCGCCATGTACCGATCCATCGCCTGAAAGCGCGATTTCTACCTTTTTGTCCTCGGCTGCAAGCTCGTAATATTCGATAACGCTCGCGGTAATCTCAGCCATGCTGGCATCTTCGGCATTGGGCGTAATCTTCCCGTTGTCCGCCTTGGCGAGGAATAGCATGTCATCGACCATCTTTGACATGCGCCTAAGTTCTTCGAGGGCGGAATACAAAATGTCTTTGTAGTCGGTATTCTCGCGGTCGCGCAAGAGCGCGACCTCCATTTGGGTAAGCATGCTGTTCAGCGGCGTTCTTAGCTCATGCGCGATATCCGCTGAGAAACCTGACAATCTGAGAAAAGAGTCGTCCAAGCGCGAAAGCATTTCGTTGAAGTTGTCTACGAGTTCATGCAGCTCGCCTGGCACCGACTCGGTTGGAATTCTGGTATCTAAGCAGTGGGCGGTTACCGTAGAAGAAGGGCGGCGGCAAAAACTGAGTGCAACACCTGACCTTTCCGGTACGGTGCTGCCCCTATGTCTTATACCGAACTCAGCGTTGAAGAGCGCGCCACCATTCAAATCGGTCGTACCCAAGGCTTCAGCCTGCGCAGGATTGCCTGCTTGATCAACCGATCCCCTTCGACCATCAGCCGTGAGCTGCGCCGTAACCGAGGTGCTTGCGGTGGCTACTCGGCCCGCCTGGCCCAGCAGCAAATGCAGGCCCGCCGCCAGGTTTGTCGACCGATGCGAAAACTGTTGCCGGGTAGCGAGCGCTTCGAACTGGTGACCCATATGCTGCGTGAGCGTTTGTCTCCCGAGCAGATTGCCGGCAAGCTGCGCAGCATGAACATACCCAACCTGCGAGATGCCTACGTCTGTCGCGAGACGATCTACAACGCGATCTATGCCCTGCCAGTGGGTGAGCTGCGTAAGGAGCTGATCATCTGTCTGCGCCAAGGCAAGACGACGCGCCGGCCGCGCTCTGGTGGCGTGGATCGGCGCGGCCAGATCCCCGAGATGGTCAGTATTCATGTGCGCCCGCCGGAGATTGAAGACAGGCTGATGCCGGGGCATTGGGAAGGCGACCTCATCAAGGGTAAGGCCAACGCCTCGTCCGTCGGTACGCTGGTGGAACGCACCAGTGGCTACCTGATGTTGGTGAAGATGAACGACGCGACGGCGACTTCGGCGCTGGAAGGCTTCAGCGCCGCGCTCAATAGCATGCCGCTGGAGATGCGCAAGAGCATGACTTACGACCAGGGCCGGGAGATGGCGCGACACGCCGAGATCACCCAAAGAACCGGCGTGGCGATCTACTTCTGCGACCCGCACAGCCCCTGGCAGCGCGGCAGCAACGAAAACATCAACGGCCTGATTCGCCAGTACTTGCCCAAGGGCACAGACCTGTCGGTACATAGCCAGGAGGAGCTGGACGCCATTGCGCTGCAACTGAACATGCGACCGCGCAAGCGCTTCGACTTCAAATGCCCCATCGAGGTGATGGGAGAGGTCATGCAAAATGCCATGGCAATGCGGCATGATGCTCCGGTTTCAATTCAATAACCGTGTTGCACTCAGCTCCTGCAACCGCCAAGTCTTGGACAGTTCGTCTATTGGTTTTAAGCCTTTCCTGATCAGAACAACACCTAACGCGCCACTCAGAAGTGCACTAACGACAAGCGTATAAGCAAACCACTGCTGAATCATATCGAAGAAGTGGATTCGGTGCGTTACATCCAAAGCCAAATAGATAACAGTGTCCTGCCCTTCTACCCACCGATTTACTTTTCTGGTAATTCCGCTGTACTGGTGGCCACCGAAACTTACCGTCCAGCGTTCCTCTTGGATGTCTGTGACAAGAGGTAGCAAGCTCTCAGACAGATTGTGATGGGAGTAAACCGTCTTACCGTCTACTACAACCGCAGTCGCGAAGCCAAAGGAGTGCTCAATAACGGCATCGATCCTTGAAGCGGTCTCAGGCCCGAATGCTGAGCTGTTGAGTAGCGTACGCTCTACTGCAGCGGCCTTTTCATTAAGCACTTGTGCATCTTTGCGTTCGAAATGGAGCTGACAAAAATAATTAAAGCTGATTGCGGCCGCCAGCAGCACAACCGTAACCACGAGCATGAAAGCTATCGCCATTCTGCTCGTCAGTGACACTTTTCCCATCAGTACGGTCCTGGTTAGGCCATCAAGCACAAAAAAGCAGGTGGGGCACCCCCCACCTGCTTCGATCATTGTTACTCACACCCTCATATCCTATGCTGCGTCTGGATTTTCGCCATTTTGCGAGTGGTCGGCTTTGGCGGCCCCCATCATCTCACGACACTCTTTCATCATTCCACGCATGTCACCCATCATTTCCATATGCTTGTCGCCGCTCATCATGCCGGTTTCTGAATGGCTTTGGTCCGCTTTATCTGCCGCTGCGAAACTCAGTCCGCTCGCCAAGGTGATTGCGATTGCTGTAACGGTGATGGCCTTTCGCATGTTAAATCTCCAAGTTCAGTGGGTTATTCGCTTTTGCTTAACAAGGTGTTTTCGCCAACGTTGGGCTCCTTGGGCTTGTCGCACTTACCGCTAGACATATGCTTCATGCATACGACCATCATCAACAAGCAGGGCAAGAGAAAGAGCAGGCTTGGCAGCGTTGTTGCCAACGCCGCAGTGCTTTGGTTCAGTAGCATGTAGCCAACCACAGCTGCGGTTAACCCCGTTACGACCGGATTGCGCTGCAGTACGCTTTTAATCTTGGATATTATGCTGCTCATCTAACTATCCCTCGGATATTAAGCTTGGCAGATTAGCCATTGTTCACGCCAACTGGGGTGCTCAGGAACTCTACCGTATGGATCTTCCCGTCGGGGGTCTTGACCTTCATCTCATACGTCTGGACTTGGGCACTAGTTCTATAGTTTTGAATCATTCGAGTCGTGCCGGTCGCCCCTGCAGGTGCGATGCTCAGCACTTGACCCTCTTTGACAAGCTCCTTAAGGGTGGGCTTTGCTCCTGCCGAGTCATTTAAGCGATTCAGCGTACGTTCGCTTCCGCCTTCGGCCATTGCAAGCGAGGAAGCAACGGTCAGAATAAAAGGAACGATTACTTTGGTTATGCGGTTCATGGTTTGCACCTCTTGGTTAGTTGATGCCTGTAGATTAAAGGCTTGCTACTTACAAGAAGCTGTTGCCAAGGTTACAAAGCGGTAATCGCTTCATTCTCGTGTTGGTACGACCGCCGCGCCTGCGGCGGTCGCTTTCTGCTCTTTACTGCTTTTCGATGCGCGTAATGGTGGAATCCATACCTTTCGAGGAGAACTCGAATTCGACCTGGTCCCCTTCTTTCAGCGTTTGGAGCTGATCAGGCTTTGCTTTGAAGCCCATCGTCATCGACGGCCAGCCCAACGCTTCGACCGGGCCGTGGGCAATGGTGACGGTTCCGCTCTCGGTGTTTACTTTCTTGACCGTACCTGTGGCTGTAGCGGTCTGTCCCGCCGACTTCTGGTCCATTGGCATGTTCATGCCTTTGTGATCCATCGGCATGCCGTCCATTGGCTCCTTGTCGGCGGCATAGGCGACTGGTACTAGGAAGAGTGAGGCAAGGGTGATGTGCTTGATGTTCATAGATGTTCTCCAGGGGAGTTGGTTGCTTGCTGGGGTGTTACACGCAATTGCCGGCGGCGCATCAGCAGGTAAGCTGCCGGCAGAACGAACAAGGAGAGCAAAGGCGCGGTGATCATGCCGCCTACCATTGGCGCGGCGATGCGGCTCATGATTTCGCTGCCGGTCCCGCTACCCCAAAGGATGGGAAGCAGACCGGCGATGATTACTGCGACAGTCATGGCCTTAGGGCGCACCCGTTGCACAGCGCCTTCGCGAATCGCGTCGAGGAGGGCGCCCTCACTTTGAGCTCCGGCATCAAGGCGCTCGATCCAGGCATTCTTTAGGTACAGCAACATGATCACACCGAACTCTGCAGAAACCCCTGCGAGCGCAATGAAGCCGATACCTGTCGCGACGGAGAGGTTGTACCCCAGCAGATACAGGAACCAGACGCCACCGGTCAGGGCGAATGGCAGCGTAGCCATGATGAGCAGCGCCTCGCCAAAGCCGGCAAACGTGAGGTAAAGCAAGACAAAAATGATCAGCAAGGTAGCCGGCACGACGAGCTTCAGCTTCGCATTAGCTCGCTCCATGAATTCGAATTGGCCGGAATAGCTGATGCTCATGCCGGACTCGAGTTGGACCCCTTCGCTGATTTTTTTCCTCAGATCGCCCACGACCGCCGCCATGTCGCGGCCACGAACATCAACGTAAACCCAACCCGATAGCCTTGCGTTTTCGCTTTTGAGCATGGGCGGCCCATCGGTCACCTGTACCTTGGCCACCGTCCCCAAGGTGATCTGACTGCCTTGCGGCGTGTAGATAGGCAGGTTGCGCAGATCGGTTATCGAGTCGCGCCATTCGCGACCATAGCGGAGGTTGATCGGATACCTGGCGAGCCCTTCCACGGTTTCACCAATGGTTTGACCACCGATGGCACCGGCCACAATCGATTGCACGTCCGCGATATTCAAGCCATAGCGTGCGGCGGCGACACGATCGATATCCACATCGATGTACCGGCCGCCGGTCAGTCGCTCGGCGAGCGCCGAACTGACCCCAGGCACCGTTTTGGCGATCTGCTCGACCGCCAGGGTCGCTTTGTCGATCTGCGCGAGGTCAGTGCCATATACCTTCACCCCTATCGGGCTCTTGATCCCCGTCGCCAGCATATCGATGCGGTTGCGAATCGGAGGGATCCACAGATTGGCCAATCCAGGTACCTGTACGGTGCGATCCAACTCATCAACCAGCTTTTCAGGCGTCATCCCAGGGCGCCACTGATCTTTCGGCTTGAACTGGATGGTCGTCTCGAACATTTCCAGCGGGGCGGGATCGGTAGCGGTGTCGGCTCGACCAGCCTTGCCGAACACATGTGCGACCTCTGGAACCGTTTTGATCAGCCGGTCTGTCTGTTGCAATAGCTCGGAAGCCTTCTGAGCGGAGAGGCCTGGAAGTGCAGTGGGCATATAAAGGAGGTCGCCTTCATCCAGCGGTGGCAAGAACTCCCCACCGAGGCGAGAGGCGGGCCACAAGCCAGTCAGAAAAACCAGAACCGCCACCAGCAGGGTCATCTTGGGCCAGCGCAGCACCGCATCCAGGGCCGGCTTGTAGATCCAGATGAGGCCACGGTTGAGCGGATTGCGGTGTTCATCCGGGATTTTGCCCCGTATCCAATACCCCATGAGTACTGGAACCAGCGTGACGGACAGGCCCGCGGCGGCCGCCATTGCATAGGTTTTGGTGAACGCCAGTGGACCGAACAGTCGGCCTTCCTGCGCCTCCAGGGTGAACACTGGTATGAACGACAGCGTGATGATCAGCAGGCTGAAGAACAGTGCCGGCCCGACTTCAACGGCCGCGTCAGTGATTACCTTCCAGTGCTCTTGGCCCTTCAAAGTTGAGCCAGGATGCCGCTTGTGCCAGCCCTCGATGTGCTTGTGGGCGTTTTCGATCATGACGATTGCCGCGTCGACCATCGCTCCGATCGCGATCGCGATGCCGCCCAACGACATGATGTTTGCGTTGATGCCTTGCCGCTGCATGATGATAAAAGCAATCAGGATGCCGATCGGCAACGAAACGATGGCGACCAGAGATGAGCGCAGGTGCCACAGGAATATTGCGCAAACCAGCGCAACGACAATGAATTCCTCGATGAGCTTGTGGGTGAGGTTTTCAACGGCACTGTCGATCAGCTTGCTACGGTCGTAAGTCGTGACGATTTCGACGCCTTCGGGAAGGCTCGCTTTGAGCTCATCAAGCTTGGTTTGAACGGCAGCGATGGTTTCGCGAGCGTTCTTGCCGCTACGCAGGATAACGACTCCACCGACTACCTCACCTTCGCCATCAAGCTCGGCAATACCCCTGCGCATTTCCGGGCCGAGCTGGATATGCGCAACGTCCCCTAGCGTCACAGGCACGCCGCCGTCGAGACGCAAAGGAATGGCTCGAAAGTCCTTGAGAGTCTCCAGATACCCTGTCGCACGAACCATGAACTCGGTTTCTGCGAGTTCCAGAACACTCCCGCCAGTTTCACGGTTGGCCTCATCGATCGCCTTTGCAATCTGCTGCTGCGTCACGCCCCTGCTGGCCATGCGTACGGGATCGAGTACGACCTGGTACTGCTTGACCATCCCGCCTATGGGCGCGACTTCCGCCACGTTGGGCAATGTTTTGAGCTCATAGCGCAGAAACCAGTCCTGCAGGGAGCGCAGCTGCGAGAGGTCATGTTTGCCCGTTCGGTCCACCAAAGCATACTGGTAGATCCAACCAACACCCGTGGCGTCGGGCCCCAAGGCAGGTTTGGCGGCAGCGGGAAGCCGACTCTGCACCTGACTCAGGTACTCAAGCACCCGCGAACGGGCCCAATAGAGGTCTGTGCCGTCCTCGAACAGGACGTACACGTAGCTATCCCCGAAGAAGGAGTAGCCGCGGACTGTCTTCGCGCCGGGGACAGACAGCATGGTCGTCGTCAGCGGGTAGGTGACCTGATTCTCGACAATCTGCGGCGCCTGCCCTGGGTATGGCGTGCGAATTATGACCTGAACGTCGGAAAGGTCTGGCAACGCATCGACAGCGGTGTTCTTGACCGACCAGATACCCCAGGCGACCGCAAACAAAGTGGCGAGCAAGATCAGAAAGCGGTTGGCCACTGACCATCGGATTATGGCTGCGATCATTGCTGGCCCCCGAGCTTCTCGATGCGCTCGATGATCAGGCCTTCGTCGCTTTCACGCACGCCAACACGGACGCGGTCGCCCGTTTGCAAGCCTGATAAGAGGGACTGATCGGCAACCGGGAAGGACATGGTCATCCCAGGCATGTTCAGCGTCTTGAACGGCCCATGTGACAGGCCAACCATGCCATCTTCCAGGCTGACGACCGTGCCTTCAGCCTCGTGCAAAGCAGGTCCGGTGGAAGATGTAGGCTGCTCCAAACCCTGAGCGGTCAGTCCGCGTAGGCTAGCCTCGGAATCCAGGAGGAACTGACCGGACGCCACCACCTTCTGACCGGCTTCCAGCCCTTCAAGTACCTCTGTTTTGTCATCGAATTCTCGACCGGTGCGGACCTCAACGGGACGGTAACGGCCTTCATCCTCAGCGAGCATCACCAATGCTCGCCGGCCGGTGCGAATGACCGCCTCGGTTGGGATGACCAAGGCATCTTCAACATTGCGACTCAACGTCACCTCGGCCGTCATGCCAGGACGAAGCCGCTGTTGTGGGTTAGGTAGCTCAACCCGGACACGCACAGTGCGGCTATCCAGGTTGGCCTGCGATAGTACAGTCTGGATCGTTCCTTCCAGCGTTTCGCCCGAAAAAGCGGGCAGGCGCGCAGTTACTGATTGCCCAGGCGCTAAATGTGCGATCTGCGCCTCTGGTACTGCAACTTCTAGCCAAACCGTGTCCAGCCCATTGACACGCGCAAGAGATGCGCCGGCGGGTACGGTCATGCCCTCGCGGACATCAAGACTTTCTAATACGCCACCGATCGGGCTCGTCACGGTCCAGACGGGGCGCGCTTTACCGGTCCGTTCCAGCTGCGCAATGACCTCTGCCGGCATGCCGGCAAGGCGCAACCGCTGACGGGCTGCTGCGAGCAGCTGGGGTTCGCCGATCTTTCTCAGTGCTAGGTACTCTTCCTGTGCAGCAGCCCACTCAGGGATAAGCAGATCTGCAAGCGGCGCCCCTTTCTCAATGACGTCTTCCGGCGCTCGGTCGTAGACGCGCTCGACGAAGCCCCCGGCGCGCGCCTGCACGACAGCCACGTCTCGCTCGTCAAACATCAATGCACCTGTGGCTTCGAGCGATTGGCTAATTGACTCACGTGTTGCGGTCGCCAGGCGCATGCCAAGGTTCTGCGTCACGCTCGGATCGATGCTCATCGACGCCCCGTCGCCTCCCTCATCGGCATAGCGCGGGACTAGATCCATGTCCATGAATGGGGACTTTCCTGGCTCATCGAACTTCTGTTGCGGATACATCGGGTCGTACCAATAAAGCACCTCCTTGCCTTCATCTGCCGCTTGGGCAAAGACAGAAGTAGACAGAGCGACAAGGCTCGCCGTACTGATAATCAGCGGGAGGCTTAGGACGACGGCCAGCCGTTTGAGTTGAAATGTCATGGTCGGGTATCTCCAAAGGCGAAATGCAAGCGGGCGTTGCTCAGCGATCGGTCGCGGGCTACGTCAATACGACGCAGGCGGGTCTCGACAAGCTGGCGGCGCGCGTCGATCACGGCGGTCAGCTCGCCGTTCCCGGCGCGGTAGTCCGCCATGGCAAGGCGGACCTTTTCCTCGGCGAGTGGCAGTAGAGTTTCTTCAACGCGTGCGAACGCGCGGTCAAGGCGCTGATATTCAGCCAGGTCGGCGGCCAGCTCCTGGTTATGCATACGCAACGCCGCTTGGCGCTGCGCCTCGATCTGTGTGAGGCGCGCTCGCTCAGCCGCGATCTTTGGATCCTGCCGAGAGCTGGTAAACAGCGGCAGGTCGAAACTGACGCTGAGGTTGACCATGTCGCCGTACTCCCGGCCACGACGTAGATAATCGACTCCCCAACTCCAGTCCGGTGTTTTCTCAGCGATGGCCTGGCGAACTTTTGCCTCAGCTTCACGAGTCATCGGGTCGAAGGCGAGCAAAGCCGGATGGCGGTTCAGGCTGTGCTGATAGTGATCAAGGTCGGTAAGCCATCGCGGCCAGTCGCCTGTAAGCGGCTGGTCTGCTGGCTCGCCTATCCAGCGGCGGAGGTCGGCACGCGCAACAACTTGGTTGCGCAGCAGCTCATCCTCTTGTTCAGCAAGCAATGCTGCCTCTTGCTTCGGAAGTACGCTGTCTGCGGTTTGCCCACCGCCGCCAGCAATGCGCGCCTGAACAGCCCGCGAAAGTAGCTGATTCTCGCTGTAGAGCTGTTTGAAAAGGCTCAGCTTCTGCTCGACCGCGAAGCTGGCGATCCATGCCTCGGCGGTCGCCTGGCGCACGCTGAGACGTTCAATGGTTTGCTGAACGCCTGCGAGCGCAACACTAGCCTGCGCAGCCTCGACACGGGCGCGCCTTTTCGCTCGGTTTGGCACATCTTGCATGACCCCAACCATTTGCATGGTCATGGCCTCTTGGTCCAATTGCCAGCGCGAGTCACCTTCAATGGGAACGTTTTGCAGCCCAAGCCTAAGTTTAGGGTCAGGGAGCTCGCCGGCAGGGATTGCAGCGCTGCGTGCGGCTTTGAGATTGGCGGCTTGCGCATCCAGCGAAGGCGCGTCTTGCTCAGCCAAGCTCAGGGCTTGTTCTAAGGTTAGAGCTGACGCGAGCTCGGGGAATGAGAGCGCGCCGATGATCAAGGCGGCCACGTAGGGAGGCGCCCAGCGGATACGGGGTTTCATTTAGACAGGATTCCTGATCTTCCATGCGAGCCGAAGGCGCGCGGTAGCCGGCCCGAATGCTCACATCCGGGCGGTTCCTAGAATTTGATCGGAATCAGACGCGGGGAGGATGCCAGACGGCGTCCAGATGGCGGGAAAGTACCTGGTCGTTATAGGGCGTATTCGCCGGTTTACCCGCAGGGACCAGCTGCGCCTTTGCAGCAACGATCTGAAGAAGGCTGACGGTTTTGCATTCTTGTCCCGTCTTGCAGACGGTCGTCTTCCCTTGCTCATGCCCTTCACAGCACTCGGGCTCAGCGCCGCTGACGCCAGCCATCAATGCGTGGTTGGCTGCCATGGCGTCCATGCCTTCCATATCAAGCATAACGTGATGCGCTGACGACCCAACCGGCATTAGCAATTGCGCCATCCCGTTGATCGGAAGCGCGAGCACTAGCAGCAGGATAAGGAAGGAGCGCATGTAGGACTTCATATTTTCAGCTTACGGGGCAATTCATGAGCAATCAATGAGGCAATCGGTCGCTTCGCAACCGAAGCCTAAGCCTAAGCCGACAGGCTTCAAACTACACGCGCTTTACGGAGCCGGAGGGCGTTGAACACAACCGATGCTGAGCTGAGGCTCATGGCCAGGGCAGCAATCATCGGAGACAGCAACAGTCCAAAGAACGGATAGAGCAGACCTGCAGCAATCGGGATGCTCAACCCGTTGTACATAAATGCAAACAGAAGGTTCTGACGCATATTGCGAACTGTCGCCACCGAAAGCGTACGGGCGCGAAGTATTCCCATCAGGTCACCTTTAACGAGCGTGACTTGGGCGCTATTCATCGCGACGTCGGTACCCGTACCCATCGCGATGCCTACGTCAGCCCTAGCGAGAGCCGGAGCGTCATTTATTCCGTCGCCTGCCATGGCCACTACTTTACCGAGGGCTTGTAGCTTAACCACCAGCGCCTCCTTGTCCTGCGGCTTCACTTCACCATGCACTTCATCGATCGATAGCTCACGAGCCACCGCGCGGGCAGTGGTAAGCCCGTCGCCGGTGGCCATGATGACTTGCACGCCCTCCGCTTGGAGCCGCGCTACAGCTTCCTTGGACGTCGGTTTGATCGGGTCCGATACGGCCAGCAAGCCGGCAAGTGCCCCATCAACAGCCAGGTAAACAATGCTGGTACCGCTCTCTCGCATTTTTTCTGCCTGATCTTTCAACGGCTCGACGCTAACACCCGCGTCTTCCATAAGAGCGGTGTTGCCTAGCTGTAGCTGCTTGCCTTCCACCAGACCACGGACCCCGATCCCTGACCCTGACTCGAAGGTTTCAGGCTTTACCAACTGAATACCCTCGCTTCTCGCATGGTCCACGATGGCGTGGGCTAGGGGATGCTCGCTACCTTGATCCAAGCTGGCAGACAAACGGATGACTTCCTGAGCATCGAACGGCGTGACGCCTATGGCCCGATCGAAAACAGGTCGGCCCTCGGTCAACGTTCCAGTTTTATCGACAATCAGCGTGTCTACCTTACGGACATTCTCGATGGCGCCTGCGTCTCTGAAAAGCACTCCGCTTCCAGCCGCTTTGCCTGTGGCAACCATGATCGACATAGGCGTCGCCAGGCCAAGTGCGCAAGGGCAAGCGATAATCAGAACCGCAACTGCATTGATCAGGCCGAATACCCAGCCCTGCTCGGGTCCGAACAGGCCCCATGCAAAGAAGGTCAACAGCGCAATCCCGATGACCGTCAGCACGAAATAACCAGCAACCGTGTCCGCCATCCGCTGCATGGGTGCTTTTGAGCGTTGTGCATTCGCAACCATCTGGACGATTTGTGAAAGCATGGTCCCGGAGCCAACTTTAGTGGCTCGCATGACAAGCGAGCCACTCGTGTTCATCGTCGCGCCGATGAGCGCATCGCCTGTCCGCTTCGTCACCGGGACGGGCTCGCCCGTTAGCATGGATTCGTCGACGGCGCTCTCGCCCTCCAATACTTCTCCATCCACCGGTACCTTTTCACCAGGACGAACGCGCAGATGGTCACCCTCGTGAACATGTGTAAGCGGAATGTCCTCCTCGGAACCATCCTTGGCGATACGGCGAGCTGTTTTGGGCGATAGGCCAAGCAAGGACTTGATTGCCGAGGACGTCTGGGAGCGGGCCTTCAATTCGAGCAACTGCCCTAAAAGCGTCAGGGAAATGATGACCGCGGCGGCTTCGTAATAAACGCCTATCCGGCCGCCCACTGTGAATGATTCTGGAAATATGCTCGGTAAGACGGTTGCTACGATGCTGTAAATATACGCAGCCCCTGTGCCAAGCCCGATCAACGTCCACATGTTTGGGCTGCGATGCTTAACAGATGCGAAACCGCGCACGAAAAATGGCCAGCCTGCCCACAAGACAACCGGGGTCGTAAGGGCTAGTTCAACCCAGTTCTGGCTAGCGCCGTGAAACAGCGGAAGTGCATGTCCCGCCATGGCCAACAGGGTCACTGCTACGGTCAGGGGCAGTGACCACCAGAAACGCTTCGAAAAGTCCTTGAGTTCAGGATTCTCCTCCTCATCTAGTTCAGGGATCAGCGGTTCTAATGACATCCCGCAGATAGGGCAATCACCTGGCCCCATTTGGCGAATCTCAGGGTGCATTGGACAGGTGTACTCGGTCGTTACATCACCGTCGGGTGCCTTCTGTGCCGCCGACGTAGAAGCCTGAGACGACGCCCTATGATCCTGCTGTGCAGTGAGATATCTAGCAGGATCAGAACGAAACTTGGTCTGGCAACCCTGGCTGCAGAAGCGGTAAGTGCTTCCCTGATAGTGCTCTTGATGCTCGCTGTCCTCTTTCACCTTCATCCCGCAGACGGGGTCTGTGAGTCCTGCAGAGCCTTTCGTTTGGTCAGGCTGATGATGGCAATGCGAGGAGGTCATGCGGGCTCCTTATGGATTGGTTAGCAACGAACAGCCTACTGCGGGGACGTTTGTGGTTTTTCCGATGCTTACAGCGTCCGACAACCAATATATGCAAAGCGTCCTGACCAAAGGCTGAAGTAACCATTACATTTCTGTCAGGTTCTCCGGTATGTCAGGTCGTACGAATGCTGAAGCGAGCTGCTGAAAAAAGTAGCTCGCGCGAATACCGCTTGCTGGCCTAGCCTATGCCTCCCTTATCCGAAGCCCGGCCGCTTTCTTTTAATGAATACCGAACCGTGCAAAGCCTAAGCGCAGGTGCTCTGTTTTGATAGAAGCCGTAATTTTTGATGTCTATGGCACACTCCTGCAAATCAGTGAACGACGGCGGCCATTTCGCAAGCTCTTAAAACAGGTACGCAGCCAAGGTCGTCAACCTAGGGCCGATGATGCCAGGACATTGATGACACGAAACTTGGGGCTGGCCGGCGCCGCCGACCTGTTTGGTACACAACTAGGTAACGATGAGCTTGCTATTTTGGAGCTTGATCTCTACGCGGAACTGGCCAGCGTGCGTCCCTATGATGATGCCCTGCGGGCACTGGAAAGCCTTAAGAGAGCGGGGCTGAAAGTGGCGCTGTGCTCCAACTTGGCTACCCCCTATGCCATACCTGCCAAGTTGCTACTGCCTGAGTTTGACGCCTATGCCTGGAGCTTCGAGGTGGGCGCGATCAAACCGGAGCCAGCGATCTACGAACATCTGCTAAAGCGGTTGGGTTGCAAAGCGTCTTCCATTGCAATGATCGGCGATACATTGGAGGCCGATGTGTTCGGTCCCGAAAGGCTGGGAATGCATGGCTTCCACCTCCAGCGCGATGCCATCCGTGGTCCTGACCGATTAGCTAGCCTGATCGAATTTGCAGACCACATTTTGGGCACGGGGACTGTCACTAGAACGTAGCACTAGCGCACATCGAGGTCGCCTCCAGCTATCGGCCTTCAGTTCAAGCACTCACAACTCGCTTGTAGTGCTTTTCCTGACGATGGCGCTCCCAAAGTCCGTTCGCGCATTGGCCGCAGCGGTTGTGATCACTCAGGCATTCGTAGAGCTGATTGGTTAAGCGGGGCTACCACCAACAGCGTGAAGGAAAGCCGATCAGTGCGGCTTCGTCTCGCTGATGGACTTTGCAGCCCACGTTCTGCAATACCCACCATCCGCCAACGGCTAAAGCGGCGTCGCCAGTTTTAGCTGACGCCGCTAGACCCGGATGGCTTACAGGCATGAAGACACCCTTTTTCTGTAACGGGAGCTCCTTCAACCCTTGAGTGCCAGAATACGCCGAGCGCCGTTGAGAACGATGAATCCCACAACGGTACCGATAATCAGGTCTGGGTAGTTGGACCCAGTCCAAGCGACGAGCGCTCCGGCGACTATAACGCCCATGTTGATGACCACATCATTGGCGGAGAATATCCAGCTCGCTTTCATGTGAGCACCACCTTCCCGGTGTTTGGAAATCAGCAGCAAACAACCCGTGTTGGCGAGCAATGCCAGGAACGCGACGGCCATCATTATCAGCGACTCGGGCTCGCTGCCGAATATAAAGCGTCTGACCACCTCTACGAGCACGCCGAGGGCCAAAATCAGCTGGAGCACACCAGCAAGGTGTGCAGCACGCACCTGCAGATTGACGCTGCGCCCAACCGCATAAAGGGCCAGGCCGTACACTGCCGCGTCAGCGAACATGTCGAGCGAATCGGCAATCAGACCTGCGGACCTGGCAATCAGGCCAGCAGTCATCTCTACCACGAACATGAAGGCGTTGATGCCTAGCAGTAAACGTAGGGAGCGGGATTCCTGTGTAGAGTTCGCCGGATTCTCGGCGGCTTTGATCATCTCTGGGTCTGCCGCGACAGTTTTCTGAAGAGTGGCGCCTAGCCCTAACGTCGCCAGCTTTTTGGTTATGGGCTCAACGGCACTGTCATGCATGACATCTAACCGACGGTCCGACAGATCAAAAGTCAGCTTCCGAACTCCGTCCAAACCATTCAGCGCCAAGCGGATCATTCGCTCTTCTGATGGACAATCCATCTTGGGCACGGCGTAAACACTGACCCATTGCCCCGTCGTATCGGAAGGGTTTTGCACATCGGCATCAGCGGCTGGCGTCGCATCGCAGCCGCAGGGACCATCGGACTTGCTCATGATACGGCTCCACTTGAAATCGAAGATGGGATCATTAAAAGCCTTATAGCTACTATAAGGTCAATAACGCAGAGCCGATGAGGATTCACACGATGCGCATTGGTCAGTTAGCAAGGCTAATAGGGATTGATACACAGACGATCCGCTTCTATGAGCAGCAGGGCTTGTTGCCACCGCCTGATCGCCAGGCGAACGGCTATCGTGTCTACACCGAGAAGCATGGCGAGCGGCTAGCTTTCATCCGGCGCTGCCGAATCTTGAATCTGTCACTTCCAGAGATTCACGCACTCCAAAGCTACCAGGATGACCCTCGCCAGCCTTGTACGGCCGTCAATGCCTTACTCGATGATCACATTTCTCAAGTCAGATCCCAGATAACCGCTCTGCAATCACTCGAACGACAACTCGTTTCACTGCGGGCTAATTGCAACGATGGGCGGGAAGTTGAGGCTTGCGGCATTCTCGCCGGAATTAGCGAGGACGCATGCATTAAATGAACGGCGTTGGGGCTTGCGGGCCTGGTTACCCGGCCAACGCGCATGCCCTCGAAATGGTTGTTTGTCCCTGTGGTTTTTGCCCCTTCGTAGTGATGGCTGTCTCCGTGCGGTATCACTTTGAGTCAGGCCTGCCGAGGAAACGTGAGTTCAAACGTGGTCTGACCGTCTTTGCTGGCGACGGCCACGTGGCCTTTGTGGAGGTTCATCACTGAACGGACAATCGCTAGCCCCAAGCCTGCTCCACGAGGTTGTATGCCGTTCACGCGGTAAAAGCGGTCGAACAGGTGTGGGAGATGATCCGATTCGATAGTCGCGCCATGATTGGTGACAGTCAGCGAGACAATGTCTACGTTCTCCTCAAGGATCTTAAGTTCGACCGTGCTGCCAGTATTCGAATGCCGCAACGCGTTGGATAACAGGTTGGAAATCGCCCGTTGGACCATAAGCCGATTTCCTAAAACCACGGCATCGCCCGTTACTGTCGTTGCAACTCCCGCTTCTTCGGCGAGGACTTCGAAGTATTCACATACGCGCCTCGCCTCACTTCCTAAGGATAATTTTTCGAGCTTCAGTGCCGGGCTGGAGTGGCTGGCCTGGGCAAGAAACAGCATGTCTGACACGATTCGATCCATGCGTTCGAGCTCTTCGACCGACGATTCGAGCACTTCGCGATACTGCTCTTTGCTTCGCTCTCGTACCAAAGTCACCTGCGCCTTGCCTATTAGGTTGTTCAACGGAGTTTTCAACTCATGGGCCACATCGTCCGAGAACTGTGTCAGTTGCTGAACGCCGTCATCGAGTCGATGAAGCATTACGTTGAGGCTGTGCGCCAATGCCTGGAGCTCTTGTGGGAGCCGATCGCTACAGATTCGGGGTGATAGGTCCTGTGTCGATACCTTAGTCGCCAACGCCCGGAACCTGCGCAGCGGTCGCAAACCATTTTGAGCGATTAGCCACCCAGCCAATCCGATTAATATCAGTAGCATCGGCACGGTCACTAAGGCCGAGCGCAGGAACGCAGCCACCAGCCGTTGATCGGCACTGCGGTCTTGCGAAAGTAAAAGCGTCATTGGAGCCAGTCCCGGGACTTGAATTCGCTTGCGCCCGCTTAGCATCTGCACCCCATCTTTCGTTGTCCAGCCAAGATAGTCGCCGTCCCTGCTCACAAGATCCAGCTGCTGCAGCTCTTTGGCGAAGCGGCCGATACTGAAAATGTGTGATTTCGCTGTATCGCCGATGACTGTAATCGAAAGGTTGTCATGGCCGAGTACCGTATCGCTCAGTACGTGTTGCCAGGAACGGCCCATACGGGTTTTGGTGTCTTCGAGGAGTCCATGATCGATCTGCGAGAGCTTGGCCGTCACTTCCTCCTGGGCGCGCAGTTCCAGTTGGCGCACCAGTACCCAGTAGCTCAGTGCAATCAGCAGCGCGACCAAAGCGGCGCCGGTAAGTGTGATTTGAAGCGCGAGACGCGATGCGAGGCTGAGTGGCTTCAAGGCCGCGCCTCCAGCACGTAGCCCACACCCCGGATGGTGTGTATCAGGCGATCGCCGAAGGGTTCGTCCACTTTCATCCGCAGGCGACGAATCGCAACATCCACCACATTGGTGTCGCAGTCGAAGTTGATGTCCCACACCAGGGCAGTTATTTCGGTACGCGTGAGGACTTCGCCAGTCCGGCGCATGAGCAGATGCAATAACGCAAATTCTTTGCTGGTGAGATCAATACGCTGACCATTCCGGTAGGCCCGATGCCGGCTTGGGTCCAGTTCGAGGTCGGCTACACGCAGGTTGCTTGGAAGTGCGACTGCCTCGCCTCGCCGCAACAGTGACCGGATACGAGCGAGCAGCTCAGGGAACTGAAACGGCTTGACCAGATAGTCATCAGCACCCAGCTCCAAACCGCGGACTTTTTGCTCTAAGCGACCATTGGCGGTCAGCATGATGACGCGTGTCTGCTTACGCCGCCTGATGAGTTCGAGCACCTCCCACCCATCCATGTTTGGCAGATTCACATCCAGTAGCACGATGTCATAGTCGTTCTGCAGTGCCAGGTGAAATCCATCTAGCCCATCACTTACGCAATCGACGATGTACCCACATTCGATAAGACCCTGCTGCAGATATTCCGCAGCTTTGATCTCGTCTTCTACAACCAGAATGCGCATGTTTTCAGGTAACTCGGCAAGGAGGTGCGTGGTAAGCGGAACCAAAAATAATCCATGTAGTAACTATAGGGTCAAGACGAAAGAGGCTTGGCTCTAGGGTGAAAGGCAGAGGCGAAATGACCTGCACAGGGAAGCGGGAAGCACTTTAACGCGGTAAAAGTCCTGCGGGGCTGTCTTGCAAATTTGTAATCTACCTGTCATTTGGTTGGCCCGCAGCGCAAGGAGGTGCACTTAAGCAAAAAAAGGCGCCCTACGGGCGCCTGAAACACATCTTCAAACCAAGGGAGCACAAAAAGAAGATGTGGTGTTGCTCGTAGTGCTTCACAGGATCGAGAGCGGGTACTCGGCGATGAATCGAACCTCATTGAGGTCGGACTCGAAAGCAGTCGCCCGTGTTGTAGCCTGGCGCACCCGCAGAGAGAGGTCCTTGAACGAGCCTGTCTGTACAACGTAGCGTGCTTCGACGTCGCGTTCCCAGCGCTTCTGTCCGGACAGAGGCGCGCCGTTATCGTCTTGGCGCATATATACCTCATTTGCGTTGCTGTAATCGGCGCCCCAGCCGCGGGCGTAGCGAGTCATGAACGTAAGCCCAGGTATGCCGTAACCCGCCATGTTCAGGTCATAACGCAGCATCCAGGACTGCTCTTTAGGTGAGTTGAAATCACTGTACTGGATGGAGTTATTCAGGTAGATCGAGTCCGCCTGGCGCAAGTAGTCAAAGTCGTTGTTACCGTTGTTTCGCTGATACGACGCCGTGACGGTGTGCGCGCCGAAGGCGACACCCAGGCTGGAGCTCCAGATGTTGTTGTTGAACTCGCCCAGCAACTCGCGGCCTTCGTCGGTTGCCTTGTAGTAGTTGAAACTGCCCAGCAACGCGACGACATCGGAAAGCGGATAGGTGGCCGATAGACCGAAGTAATGTTGGTTCCAGGCATCCTTGAGCCGGCTGGTATACAGGCTAAGACTAAGATTTTCGTTGACGCTATAGTCGCCGCCTGCGTAGCCGAGCCAAGGCGAGTCGACGCCGCCGCCATAAAACGTGACGAAGTCATCGTTCGTGTTGCTGGTATTGGGCTGGCTCATCGCGTGCAGGCGGCCGCCCTGGAGGGTGAGGTCGTCCAGCGAGTTGTTCACAACGGTGACACCCTTGAAAGACTCCGGCAGCAGCCGTGCGTCACCAAAGTGCACGACAGGAGTAGCGGGAAATACATCGCCTGCCTTGATCTCGGTGCCCAAGAACCGTGCTTTCACGGCCCCCCCTACTCGAGAAAAGTCATCCTCGGCATCGCCGGCGCTATTGTAGGGGAGAAGATCGACGGTTCCGCCAGCACCGGAACGTCCTGATCCAGAATCGAGCTTGAGGCCGAGCATGGCGAAGGCGTCGACGCCGATCCCCACCGAGCCTTGGGTATATCCGGACTCGAAGAAGGCCATCAGCCCGTGAGCCCACTCCTCAGAGTAGCCATTGCCGGTCGCACTCTCACCGTCGCGAAAATCTCGATTGAAATAATAGTTGCGATTTATCAGCGATAGCGTGCTGCCTTCGATGAAGCCCTCCGCTGTTTCCGATTGGGCAAAGACCGGGGCGCTGCCCAATGCCAGTGAAAGGGCTGTTAGTGAAAAAACGGCCATTTTGCTCATGATGATGCTCCTGGTGTACGGCAGGTCAGTGCTCAAATGACGCCTTTCGCTTTTTTTTAGCGCTTAGGCAAGTTCTTCCCTGCAGATGACCGCAGGATTAGCGGCAAATTACTATTTTGTTATCTGAGAGGCAAGCAATCGCGCATATCCTCGATTACAGATTTGTAATGTTGCGGTCACGCGGTCGTTATCCACTCTTCTTTAAAGTCAGCCCCATGGCCATCAGTTATCTCCCCGGCTTGGCGAGGCTGATAAAAACGGCGGTTGCAGGAGCTGAGTGCAACACGGTTATTGAATTGAAACCGGAGCATCATGCCGCATTGCCATGGCATTTTGCATGACCTCTCCCATCACCTCGATGGGGCATTTGAAGTCGAAGCGCTTGCGCGGTCGCATGTTCAGTTGCAGCGCAATGGCGTCCAGCTCCTCCTGGCTATGTACCGACAGGTCTGTGCCCTTGGGCAAGTACTGGCGAATCAGGCCGTTGATGTTTTCGTTGCTGCCGCGCTGCCAGGGGCTGTGCGGGTCGCAGAAGTAGATCGCCACGCCGGTTCTTTGGGTGATCTCGGCGTGTCGCGCCATCTCCCGGCCCTGGTCGTAAGTCATGCTCTTGCGCATCTCCAGCGGCATGCTATTGAGCGCGGCGCTGAAGCCTTCCAGCGCCGAAGTCGCCGTCGCGTCGTTCATCTTCACCAACATCAGGTAGCCACTGGTGCGTTCCACCAGCGTACCGACGGACGAGGCGTTGGCCTTACCCTTGATGAGGTCGCCTTCCCAATGCCCCGGCATCAGCCTGTCTTCAATCTCCGGCGGGCGCACATGAATACTGACCATCTCGGGGATCTGGCCGCGCCGATCCACGCCACCAGAGCGCGGCCGGCGCGTCGTCTTGCCTTGGCGCAGACAGATGATCAGCTCCTTACGCAGCTCACCCACTGGCAGGGCATAGATCGCGTTGTAGATCGTCTCGCGACAGACGTAGGCATCTCGCAGGTTGGGTATGTTCATGCTGCGCAGCTTGCCGGCAATCTGCTCGGGAGACAAACGCTCACGCAGCATATGGGTCACCAGTTCGAAGCGCTCGCTACCCGGCAACAGTTTTCGCATCGGTCGACAAACCTGGCGGCGGGCCTGCATTTGCTGCTGGGCCAGGCGGGCCGAGTAGCCACCGCAAGCACCTCGGTTACGGCGCAGCTCACGGCTGATGGTCGAAGGGGATCGGTTGATCAAGCAGGCAATCCTGCGCAGGCTGAAGCCTTGGGTACGACCGATTTGAATGGTGGCGCGCTCTTCAACGCTGAGTTCGGTATAAGACATAGGGGCAGCACCGTACCGGAAAGGTCAGGTGTTGCACTCAGTTTTTGCCGCCGCCAACGCTTTCGTGTATTGTGTCCTAAACCCAGGACGAATCACTGTCGCAGTAGCGGCGCTGTGTTCCGCGTCTTGGCGGGGGTAGCTCTATGATTGGATTCGACATCTAAACCAGGAAGTCATCGTTTTGCCTTGGATGAGAAAAATAGTTCTGCTGTTGTTGCTAGCCCTGTTCCCATTGCAATCATCATGGGCAGTTGTTAGCACGAGCTGCAGACATGAGGATGGTTCGGCAGCAAATCATCTTGGACATCACGAACATTCGCACGAGTCTCTGGGTGCTGACGAGGAAGGATCGTCAAAAGCCGCAAAAAAAATCAGTCTGGATGGAGACTGTGTCTTTCATGGCGACCATATCAAGCCGCTTATAAGGAAAGGGATTTCTCCCGGTTCGGTATTATCAATAAGCTTGAAACCGTTTTCTTCTGCTAGCTACGCATCGGCTGAAGCGGGGCGTCCTGAGAAACCTAATTGGCGCATCGGTGCAAAGCCGGTGAGACGCCAGATTAACCAGTAGGACGCCATTTATCTGTATCTGACGTCTCACCGAACCTTCCCTTTTCTAGGAGATTTCGGTGCGAAAAGTTCTTTTACCGCTGGGGTTGTCGATGTTGTCGTGCAATCTCGCCTTTGCGCAACCCTTAGAGTTGCCGACCTTCACACAGACCTTACCTGTCAGTGTGTCAAATACCTTCCCCGTTGAGTCTGTCGACTCCATAAGCTTTGTACGCGCCTTGGAACTCGCTAGCTCTGCAAGCCCTGAACTGGCTGCTGCAAGACGTGAGCTGGCTGCTTCTCGCGCATTGATTAGCCAAGCCGGAGCGCGTCCGAATCCAATATTGTCCGCTAGCCAGGAGGGAATCCGAGGTGATGCCCCCGAGACGACGCTTGAGCTGAGCCAAGAAATAGAGCTGGGTGGTAAACGTTCGGCTCGTATTGAGGCAGCGCAACGCGCCATGGACGTAGCGGCCGCCGACCTACAGGACGCTCAAGCTCGACTGAGGGGGGCAGTGATGGGCGCATACTACGATGTGCTTACTGCTCAAGAACGGCTGGAGCTCGCTCAGGCTGCTTCAAAGCTTGCGAAGCAAGCAGTGAACGTGGCCAATCGGCGTGTGAGGGCCGGCATGGTTTCTCCCGTAGAGGAAACCCGGGCGCGGGTTGCGGCTACTGGAGTGCAAGTGGAGCTTGCCCAGGCCACAGCTGAACTCGAAGCTGCGCGCACTCGTCTGGCGGCCAACTGGGGAAACCCACAGCCACGCTTTGAGCGAGTACTAGAGCCGGCAGAGGCAGTACCTCCGCTTCCCGAACTAGCTGAGCTTTATAGCCGCTTGAGCGATTCCGCTCAACTAACCCGCGCGCGTCGGGAAGCAGAAAGACGTCGGGCTGCGTTGGAGCTGGAAAGGACGAATCGCTTTTCTAACGTGACGGTTAGCGTAGGTGCCCAACGCTCAGATGAATATAACGGCACGCTGGGACTGGTGAGTATCTCGATGCCCCTGCCGTTGTTTGATCGAAACCAAGGCAACATCGGAGCAGCGCAGGAACGGGCCTACCAGGCGCAGGACGAGCTCAACGCCGTCCATATACGCCTGAAAAGCGAACTTTCCCAAGCGCACATGCGGCTGCGCACTGCCCGCCAGCAGTTTGAACTGTTGCGCAACGACATGCTCCCCAGTGCCCAAAGCGCTTATGAAGCTGCCAACAAGGGGTTCGAACTTGGAAAGTTCACGTTCCTTGACGTACTGGATGCTCAACGCACGCTTTTCCAAGCCCGATCTCAGTATCTGTCTGCGCTATCACAAGCTAACCAGGCGGCGGCAGAAATCTCGCGAATTGTCGGCGATGGGTCGGCCGTTATCACCTCGGCCACTCAGCCATAAGGAATCCATATGACAAGTAAATCGAACACATCTTCCTTGGCTGTTCACAAAAAACAGATTTTTTGGATCGTCGTCATATTAGGCGTGGCACTGGTGCTTGGTGGATTACTTCTTAGCAGTAGTCCTGCCGTGCCCAATGCGAGCGACGCGCATGGCGAGCATGGTGGCGCTTCGGAGCATGAAGATGAAGGGCATTCGGATGAGAATACCGAAGCCGAAGGAGGTCATGGCCATGATGAAGAAGGCGCCGATAGCGATCACGAGGTCGGTGCGGCAGAGAAAGATGAGCATGACGATGGCCCTGAGGGAGCGGCGCACGCTGAAGCAGCAGAGGTTGAACTCTCTGAGACCCAAATCCTAGCCGCGGGCATCTCGCTAGCAACCGCTCAGCCTGCGCAGATAAAAAGCGCAATCGAGCTGCCTGGCGAAATTACATTCAACCAAGACCGCACAGCGCAAGTTGTGCCTCGTCTCTCAGGTGTCGTTGAAGCGGTCAAAGTCGATTTGGGCGAACAGGTCAAACAGGGGCAAGTGCTTGCTGTGATCGCGAGTACCGACCTGTCGGAACGTAGAAGCGAGTTCTACGCGGCACAAAAACGTCTTGCATTGGCTCAGAAAACCTATCGACGCGAAAAGGAGCTATGGGAAGAGCGTATTTCTGCAGAACAGGATTATTTACAGGCACAACAGGCTCTACGGGAAGCAGAGCTGACTGTTGCGAATGCAAAAGCACAGCTACAAGCGCTTGGCAGTGATGCTGGCAAGCCAGACGCATTGAGCCGCTACGAACTCAGGGCGCCGTTCGATGGGATGATCGTTGAGAAGGACATCACGCTCGGCGAGTCAGTCAATACCGACGACCAGATATTCATCATTTCCGATCTCTCTACCGTTTGGGCAGATATCAGCGTTCCTGCCAATGCACTCAGCGCGGTACGAGTCGGCAGCAATGCCGTTATCGAGGCCACAGCATTCGAGTCCAGTGCCAATGGAACCGTTTCTTATGTCGGCTCACTTGTTGGTCAGCAAAGCCGCGCCGCTACCGCCCGGGTCACGCTTCCGAACCCGGAAGGTGTTTGGCGTCCCGGCCTGTTCGTCAAAGTGCGGGTAGGCTCTGGCGGAGTGTCCGTGCCGGTTGCAGTCAAGCCCGATGCGATCCACACGTTGGAAGATAATCCGGTGGTGTTTGTACGGACCGACCATGGCTTTGCTGCTCAGCCAATCGTGACTGGTCGCAGCGATAGTGAAGCGGTCGAAATCAAGGAAGGCCTCCAGGCCGGAGCGCGCTATGCCTTGGATAACAGCTTCATCATCAAGTCCGAGCTTGGCAAAGCCAGCGCCTCGCATGCTCACTGATACGGAGTTATAGAATCGTGTTCGAACGTATCATTCGTTTTTCTATCGAGCATCGCTGGTTGGTTATGCTAGCCGTGCTTGGCATGGCAGCGTTAGGAGCTTACAGCTACCAAAAGCTGCCTATCGATGCTGTCCCGGATATCACCAACGTACAGGTGCAAATCAACACTGCGGCGCCAGGTTATTCCCCGCTGGAAGTGGAGCAGCGTATTACCTACCCGCTCGAGACGGTAATGGCTGGGCTGCCCAAGCTCGAGCAGACCCGTTCCTTGTCTCGATATGGACTTTCTCAGATCACAGTTATTTTTGAGGAAGGCACTGACATCTATTTTGCCCGCCAACTTGTGAATGAGCGCTTGGGAGGGGCCAAAGATCAGCTTCCGGAAGGCGTCACTCCAACACTTGGCCCTATTTCCACTGGGCTTGGCGAAATCTATTTTTGGACGGTTGAAGCTGAGGACGGTGCCACCAAATCGGACGGTACGCCTTATACCTCTGCTGACTTGCGTGAGATTCAAGATTGGATCATCAAACCGCAAGTCCGCAATGTACCAGGCGTAACTGAGATCAATACGATCGGAGGATATGCAAAGGAATATCAGATCGCCCCCAACCCAGACACTTTGCGGTCGTTTGGACTAACACTACAAGATTTGATCGAGGCGGTTGAGCAAAACAATAACAATCTAGGTGCCGGATATATTGAAAAACGCGGCGAGCAGTATCTTGTTCGTGCTCCAGGACAAATGCAATCAGTAGAGGACATCCGCAATACCCTTATTAGCAACGTTGACGGTACCCCAGTACGTATCCGCGACGTTGCGACGGTAGAGGTTGGAAAGGAGCTCCGTACTGGCGCAGCCACCGAGAATGGCCGCGAAGTGGTTCTAGGTACGGCTTTCATGCTTATCGGTGAAAATAGCCGGGTAGTTTCTAGGGCTGTCGATGACAAGATGAAAGAGATAAACCTTTCGCTTCCAGAGGGCGTAAAGGCGATTACTGTCTACGATCGAACTGTACTCGTAGACAAAGCTATATCCACCGTTAAGAAGAACCTCACTGAGGGTGCCATTCTTGTTGTGGTTATACTTTTTCTCTTCTTGGGCAATATCCGTGCGGCGATCCTAACCGCACTTGTTATACCGCTGGCGATGCTCTTTACGTTCACCGGCATGGTAGCCAACGAGGTCAGCGCCAACCTGATGAGCTTAGGCGCATTGGATTTCGGCATCATTATCGATGGTGCCGTGGTGATTGTTGAGAACTGCGTGCGTCGACTTGCTCACGCTCAGTCCCATCACGGGCGGGCATTAACGCTGTCCGAACGGCTTCATGAAGTGTTCGCTGCGGCAAAGGAAGTGCGTCGGCCTCTACTCTATGGGCAGCTGATCATTATGATCGTATATCTGCCGATATTCGCCCTTACAGGGGTAGAAGGTAAGATGTTCACGCCCATGGCGTTTACCGTAGTGACAGCGCTATTCGGGGCGATGATTCTCTCGGTGACGTTCGTCCCGGCAGCCGTTGCGCTCTTTATCGGCAAGCGTGTTACAGAGAAGGAAAACTTTCTAATCCGCAATGCTAAACGGGCCTACGCACCTGCATTCGATGCGGTGATGTCCAACAAGCCAGTAGTGCTCACCTTTGCCGTTGTTGCAGTTGTACTTTCCGGCCTCGTAGGGGCACGTATGGGCAGTGAATTCGTGCCTAGCCTCAACGAGGGGGACTTCGCTATCCAAGCCCTTCGTGTACCGGCTACCAGCCTTAGTCAGTCTGTCGAGATGCAGCAGCAGCTGGAGCGAAAGCTCATGGATGAGTTTCCGGAGATCGAGCGGATTTTTGCGCGCACAGGCACTGCGGAGGTGGCATCCGATGCCATGCCTCCAAACATCTCTGACGGGTACGTCATGCTGAAGCCACAAGAGCAGTGGCCGGATCCAGGCAAGTCGCGCGACGAACTCTTAAGCGAGGTCCAAGCATCCGCCGCTGAGTTACCGGGCAATAACTACGAGTTTTCCCAGCCTATTCAGCTGCGTTTCAACGAGTTGATTTCCGGTGTTCGTGCCGCTGTAGCCGTGAAAATCTATGGTGATGACATGGAGGTTCTTAACAGCACGGCGGCGGAAGTGTCCGAGGTGCTAGGACAAGTACCAGGCGCCTCCGAGGTTACGGTCGAGCAAACGACTGGCCTTCCTATGCTCACGATTGATATCGATCGCGATCAAATCGCACGATACGGCCTGAGTTTAGATACTGTACAGCAAGCGGTTGCAGTAGCCATCGGGGGCCGAGAGGTAGGCACCTTGTTTCAAGGAGACCGGCGTTTCGATATCGTAGTTCGTTTACCGGACGAGATACGAAGCGATCTCGCCGCAATTGAGAGGCTCCCAATTGCCCTTCCAAGGGAATTAAACAGCGCCATAAGTTATATCCCCCTCGGCGAGGTGGCCACTCTGGATTTGGCCCCCGGTCCGAATCAGATCAGTAGAGAGGAAGGGAAACGGCGAATTGTCGTTAGTGCAAACGTCCGTGGTCGGGACATTGGATCATTCGTATCTGAGGCAGAACAGAAAATCCAGGCCCAGGTAGATATCCCGTCAGGTTATTGGATCGACTGGGGCGGTACCTTTGAGCAGCTTGAATCTGCAACGAAGCGGCTGCAGATTGTCGTCCCTGTGGCGCTGCTCCTGGTGTTCATTCTGCTTTTCATGATGTTCAACAATGTCAAAGACGGCTTGTTGGTGTTTACAGGGATTCCATTTGCGCTCACCGGAGGCATTGTTGCGCTGTGGCTGAGAGATATCCCATTGTCCATTTCAGCAGGAGTTGGCTTTATTGCTCTGTCGGGCGTCGCCGTTCTAAATGGCCTGGTAATGATCTCCTTCATCCGTAGCCTACGGGAGCAAGGTTTACCTCTGGGCACCGCGATCCGCGAGGGCGCTCTGACCCGGCTACGGCCGGTATTGATGACAGCCTTGGTGGCTTCACTCGGGTTCGTTCCGATGGCCTTGAATGTGGGTACCGGTGCAGAGGTACAGCGCCCCCTTGCGACGGTGGTGATCGGGGGGATTCTCTCCTCAACGGTGCTAACGCTATTGGTACTGCCGTTGCTCTACCAGCTGGCTCATCGGCGCGAAGACGAATTGGAGGAGCAAGAAATCGCGTTGGCCGCTGACAGAACAAGCTAGAGATTGGATGGCGGCACACAACGCCCCGTTCTTGCTAGCTCGCGAGAACGGGGCGTGTTGGTTTCGGAGTGCTAAGATTCAGCGGCGGCGCAGCGGGCAGCAAAGCCTTTATAGCGTAGGTCTAATGCATCTAAACGGTGAATAGAAAGGGTGCTCAGCGCTTAGTGCGTATGACTCCGCGCTACATACGCCTCCTCGGCTGATGGCTTTCACCCACGGTGAGCTGACGAAAGATTATGCAAGCAGCGGCTGACCTGCCCCGGGCGGCAGCACGGGCGATAGCTACGAAAACGCCCTGGCTGGAACGATCAGCGGGCTTTACAAGGCCGAGCTGACACCTTCAATCATGGACGAACCGCGAGGCCGTTGAGATGGCGACCCTGACGTGGATGCGTTGTACGCCACCAGCGTCTGTTCAGCTCAATCGGATATGCTCTTGCGAACGCTAATAACAGACAGATCAGGCGATAGCGGCCTGACTTAACGAAACGGCCTATAAAGGCCGGGGCGATTCGCTGGTAGCGATGTTGCGGGCAAGTGATGGACACAAAAAAGCGCCCCGAAGGGCGCTTAGAGTACAACTGCTTCCAACGGTGCTTGGAAGCTGCCGGCGGCGGATATCGTTCAGATATTAAGCGGTTAGTCAGCTTTGGTTTCTTTCTTAATTTCCGTGTTGTTCTGATCTTGGCGAATATCATTAACCTTCAACTCGTTTGCTTTTTTTTCGGCGGATTCGGTTCCGTGAATTCGCTTTTGATCTGCTCGGAATTTTTCATTAAATTTCATTGAACGGTCGTATCCATCTCCTGCATAAGACGATGCGGAGCCGAAAATTACCAAACCAACAACAATAGCTTTCAACAGATTCATAGGGCAGTCCTCGCTAAATTCAAAGGTGGCTTGCTGAGCTTTCTCGGTGAGCTCTACAGGTTCGAATGAATTTTGCCTGACTGAAGCTAACAGCAGCATGAGCCAAGCATTACATTATTGAAATGTAATGCTTCCATTGTGGAGTGACATGAGCGCCTTGCTTCGTCATTGCAGCAACAAGGCGCACCAATCTGCAAGGGGCTTGAGCCTACGACAAAATTGATTGGAAGATTACATTTTTGTCATCTTCAGATCATGGCACCGCATAATCCATATCATTAGCGAGCAACGTCGTTTATCGTTTGAGAGAGATCGACCTGTTGTCGGCGAGTTAAAGACGATAACGCACGAACTCGCTCGAGGGTGGTCGCATTTTCTGTCAGTGTGGCTTGGAGGGCCAGATGGTATAGGCGCTAGTATTTTTATTATCTCTTATGGGCGGTCGTTTGGCTCCCCTATTTTTCTTACGCTAGTTTTTAAGGAGCGGTAAAAATATGGCTCACGAACATAACCATAACACCGAAGCCATGGGTGATAAGCGTTTAATCGCAGCTATTGGCGTTAATACTGCACTAACTCTGGCACAAGTTGTTGGCGGGATACTTTCTGGGAGCTTATCGCTCATAGCGGATGCACTACACAACTTGAGCGATGCTGCATCACTGGTTATTGCGCTCATCGCACGTAAGATCGGCCGCAAACCGCCAGATGCTTTTAAAACCTTTGGCTACCGACGCAGTGAAACCATAGCGGCTTTGATTAACTTGGTCACGCTGATTATCGTTGGTCTCTACCTCATCTACGAAGCTATAGGTCGGTTTTTTTCCCCACAGCCCATTGAAGGATGGACAGTGGTCGTGGTGGCGGGAATAGCCTTGATTGTAGATATCGCTACGGCCTTGCTCACCTACACAATGTCTAAGAATAGCATGAATATAAAGGCGGCATTCTTGCACAACGTGTCGGATGCGTTGGCCTCCGTCGGCGTTATTATTGCCGGAACATTGATCCTCCTGTATGGCTGGTATTGGACAGATACTGTCCTGACGCTGATGATTGCTGGTTACGTGCTATGGCAGGGCTTTAGCATGCTACCTAAAACCATTCACTTGTTGATGGAGGGCGCGCCAGAAGGAGTTTCCATCGCCGACATAATCAATATCATGGAACATGTAAACGACGTTGTGAGTGTTCACCACGTACACGTATGGGAAATCGCTGAGCATACAATCGCACTGGAAGCACATGTTGTCATCAAGAAGGCTAGCCTGCCCGATATTGAACGAGTAAAGACTGATTTAAAACGAGTACTTCATGAGCAATTCAAAGTCAGCCACTCGACACTTGAAATGGAGCTAGACGGCAGTGTTTGTATCGACACCAGGCAGGCCGACAGTCATCGCAGCGAAGCATAAGCCTGCTTTGCGCTCAACGCTGTTGCTAGACAGTTATCTCGATATCAACGGAGTGAACTTGCGACATCACTCGTTGGCGCTATGTCTTCGACCAGAGACATGCTAGCGGCATGTGGCCAAAGCAGCTCGTCACGAGGAGATCAGGCTAGGTCGTGGCACCTTCGGCAGGCTGCCGCGACGAGCAAGCCCCGCCAGTCGCTACCGCCGCGGACGCTCAGAGCCAGCGGCGGACTCGTGCACGGTAGCGGGCAAATGATTCGCCGAACAATGTTTCCAGCGCCCACTCTTCGGCTGGGATCTGGAAACGGTTCATGTACAGCACGAAAGCAACTACGCCAAGCAGGGTTAGAGGCGAGGCCAAGACCAGCGCCCAAGCCGCCAGGATAATGGCAAAGCCTAAGTACATGGGGTTGCGGCTGTACCGGTAGATGCCAGCCTCCACTAATGCAGAAGCCTGCTGCGGCTGCAATGGATTAACCGTAGTACGCGCGCGGCGAAACGACAGGACGCCGGCGAGGCACACGCCGAGCCCCAGGAGCAGTATTGGCAAAGCGAAGGTCAGGCGCGCGGTCCATGCCAGTTCGAAACCCGGCAATTTGGTTCCCGACAAACCCATCAGCACAGCGATCAGGCCGGCCACGAGCAGCGGTGGCACGCGGTTTTCCAGCGCGCTCATAGTGTCATTCTCGTGCCTTGGCCACTTCGCTGTTCACCAACTGGCGCAGCGGCTCCGGGCCAAACTCGCTGAGCGCACGACCATTGACAAAAAAAGTCGGCGTGCCACGAACCCCAACGGCTTTAACGTCCTGCATGTCCGTTTCCAGCACGGCGTTGACGCCAGGCGTATGCATGTCCTGGCGGGCCTGTTCCAAGTTCAAACCGACGCGCTCTGCAGCAGCCCATGCCTGCGTTACCTTGGGGTCGTCGTGCCAACCGGGTTGGGCTTCCAGCACAGCCCCCAACACTTGTTCATGGAGATTTTGCTTACGCGCCGCCTCCAGCATTCGCGCCACCTCTTCGGAGCCTTGATGGAACAGTACATAGCGCAGCACCAAACGCACGTCTTCCGGGTTCTCGGCGAGGATCTGCTTCACATAGGGGTGGAAGGCGCGGCATGCCTCGCAGGAAGGGTCAAAGAATTCGACGATGGTCACTGGCGCTTGCGCCGGGCCGAACACTGGTGAGTGGAAGCGAACCAACTGGCCGCCGTTCTGTTTGGGTTGTGTCGCGGTCTCTTGGGTTGTCGAACCGGGAGCCTGGGCCTGTTGAGGCGATTGCGAGGGGGAATAGAAGAATGCGGCGGCAGCAAAGACGGCCAGGATCACGACACTGACGATCAGGACCACGGAACGGCGATTCATGGGGTGGTTCTCCGACGGATGATTATGAGCAGGATGGCGATAAGGATAAAAGCGAACAAGGCGAGTGCCGGCAGGGGCACCACGCCGAAGAGGGTCATTCCGGCGCCTGAGCAGGATGGACCAGTGGCCGTGCAGGGCTGGATCGGCTGTGGAATCAGCCCTGCATAGAGCAGCGTGTGAACAAATGCCAGTGCCGCACCGATAGCGGTCAGCGGCAGGGCATAGTGCCAGACGGTGAAATCCGAGCGGTAGCAGGCGATGGCCAGGATCACCGCCAGCGGAAACATGAAGGCACGCTGGAACCAGCACAACACGCAGGGTGCCTGGCCCATCACCTCACCAATGAACAGCGCGGACAGGGTCGATACCAGTGCGACCAGCCAGGTTAGCAGCAGCAGGTTCCAGGGCATGCCTGAAGGTTGAGGATTCATTGCGGTTAACTCCTGGCGATGGCGAGCACTTGCCTCAGACCCGCCATCCAGTTATTTCGAAACATCATGCATCCTCTTATCGGCAGGACTTGTTAGGACCGTTGCGGACTTCGCCCAACGGCAAAGCGAAAAGCAACCAGCCTCAACGCTGGGTTAAATCCGATGCCAGTGGGAGAATGTCGCCCTTGCGCAACAAGGGAAGATATCAGATGTCGCGGGACTGGCTGGAAGAACACCAGATAGCATTTTATTTCGCGGCGGTGGTGGCCGCTGCCATTGCAGGCCTGAGCTCTGCGCAATTCACCGGACTGACGGCCATGGCCATCACACCGGCGATTGCCGTGCTGATGTATGCCATGTTTCTGCAGATTCCTTTTTTGGAGCTGCGAGAAGCTTTTGCCAACCGCCGCTTCGTCGGTGCCTTGTTGCTGGCCAACTTCCTATTGGTGCCATTGATGGTGTGGCTGGTGACGTGGCCGCTCTCATCGAACAAGGCCTTGTTGGTCGGCGCGCTGCTTGTCCTGCTGACGCCTTGTATCGATTACGTGGTGGTCTTCACCCACCTGGGCAAAGGGGACTCTCGTCTGGTGCTCGCGGCGACGCCATTGCTGCTGTTGCTCCAGCTTCTGCTGCTGCCCCTCTACTTGCGGCTAATCCTTGGCCCCGAAGCCGGCACAGTGATCGAGCTGTGGCCCTTCGCAGAAGCCTTCCTGTTACTGATCGTCCTACCCTTGGTAGCGGCTGTGCTCACCGAATTTGGCGGACGCCGATCTCTGCTGCTTCGCGCATGGAGCGCAGGTTGGGCCTGGCTGCCAGTGCCTGCAATGGCCCTGGTTCTAATCGTGGTGGTGGGTTCGCAGATCGCGGCTGTCGTGTACCAACTCGACATCCTGGCGCCGTTGCTTCCGGTATACGGAGCGTTTCTACTACTCGCTCCGGCCCTCGGCGTACTCAGCTCCCGGCTATTTGGCTTGGAGGCTTCTGCCGCACGGGCAGTGGCCTTTAGCTCAGGCACTCGCAACTCGCTTGTAGTGCTTCCCCTGGCCCTAGCGCTCCCGGAGTCCATTCGCGGGCTGGCTGCGGCGGCTGTGATCACTCAGACACTCGTAGAATTGATTGGTGAGTTGATCTACTTAAGGGCGATTCCAGCCATGATCAAAAACCGCTGAGCCTGGTCGAAATCGGCGAGAGCGCTCATGCCTCGTGCTGTGGAGCAAGATTGATCAGCGGCGCAATGATGAGCTGAGCAGTGCGAGCCCAGGAAACCAGCGCCTCAAGATCCGTCTGCAGAGATTCGGCTTCTGCCCAGATACAAGCACTCTCGGCAGGCACCGTAAGGGCGATGCCCTCAATTATCGTCAGAGCCATCGCATGCAATCTCAGCAGCTCGTCGCGAATGGCGGTGGTTCCGCCCAGTTGCAGCAAGCAGGCGTCCAATCGATCAACCAGCCGGAGCAGTTGAGAGGCGTCGAAGCCGTCGCGTAGGTTTTCCAACGCCACCGCATCGACTTCGCCGTACGGTGTAACGCGAAAGGCTGCGGGAGGAACATTGATCATGTCGTTTTCTCGGTATCTAGCTGGCGAGGTGTGATCACCCGCAGCGAGCCGGCAGCTTGTTGGAACACCGAGTCCTTAATCCAGGGCTCCGGTGGCCGGTTGAGCTTTAGGTTGAATTCGCCGAAGCGTTTGACGTTGCTGGTCAGGTAGGGGCTGAGGAAGGACACATCCTCGTCGGTGAACTGCCAACCCTCTCGGGCCAATTTCTGCAGGATGCGCATCATATCTACAGTGTTCTGCAGGATCACCGATGAGGCCACCATGTCGTTGTAGCGCAGACGTTTTTGCTGTTCGTCCGGATCGTTCTCGGCAATCACGTCGCCACCGAACGAAAGCCACTTCGAGAAACCATTGTAGGACTCGATTTTGTTGGTGTTGGCGGTAACTTCCTGGCGCAGCTCGCGGCTGCCGATCCAGTTGAGCAGGAAGATCGTGCGGATCACGCTGCCCAGTGCCTGGGCCGCATGGTAGAGCTTGTTGCGCCGACTATAGGAGCCGAGTTTTCGCAGCAGCATAGGCGAGGAGATTTTGCCGGCCTGGATGGACAGCGCGACCTGCATCAGATCTTGCCAGTGAGTTTCGATCAAGTGCCAGTCGGCAGTGTCGGTGAACAGGCGGTTGATATGCTTGTACGACGCGCCGCGATCCGGCCGGCACATCACCAGGTCACGCCAGTTGCGGATACGTGGCATCAAGTTGATGCCCAGCAGATGGGTGAAGGCAAAGACTGTCGCCGATTGCCCCTGAGTATCTGAATACACAGTGTCTGCCTCGACACTGAGATCAGCCTTAAGCAGCCCCTCAATTACGTAAATCGCCTCCCAGATGCCTGGTGGGATGAAGTGCTGGAACACAGCGATGTAGTTGTTGGCCACGTGCCGATAGGCCACGGCACCCATCTTGCGGTAGCGGAAATGATAGCCGGCCAGCAGGTTGTCATCATAGAAGTCGAACTGCGTGCCGTCCGCTGCCACCGCCTTGCCATCGCCCCAGAGCTTAGGCAGATCAAGCTGCAAATAGAGTTCCACCAGCTCGCGGTTAGCCTTGTCCAGCTTCTCCAGTGAAAGGTGGCGGCGATTCGTATAGGACAGCATGTGTGGCGTGACATTACCGGCCAGATGCCGCGCAGCCTGGTTGGGACCGAGATTGCAGCCCATGGTGCTGCACAACGAGCCCTGGCCACGCAGTTTCTCGGCCGCTCTGCTCACATAGGTTGCTAACCAGCGCACTTGAAGCTTCGTCGACCATGGCTGCACCACGATGAGTGATATGCCCCCAGGCCTGGCCGCACCGTTACTCTGCCACCTTCGAATGCTGTTTTGCGGGCAATAGCGGTGCGGAGCGGATCACAGGAGACTGATGATTGAGGCTCCACCCTTTTTGGCAGATCAAGCTTCATACAGTAAAATGCCCCCACGGGCCGTGGGACATGTTGACGGGAAGCCGTCTCCCCCTGCGGACATTTCAGGAGCAATGCCATGACGATGGCCCATGAGCGCACCCGTAGCGTTGTGCAAACACGGGACTTCCTACAGGAACTGGCCAGGGACACGAGCCTTCCTGAAAGCGTACGGTACCAAGCAAAAAATCTACTACGGCATTACCCGACAGCGGAGACCATCTCGTTGGCTGGGCGAGCGGAAGAGCGATCCAAGCAGGAACTTTCCCTATTGGCCGACAAGCATGGACCTCTACATCCGGTGTTAGTCAGCTGGCTGTTAAATGATCCGATGTTTTCTGATCACGGAACTAGCTGAGCCAGACCAGGTGGGTGCACTGGTACAACACTGGTACAACACTGGTACAACACTGGTACAACAATGAGCGCCTGCTGAGTTCAATCGGGTATATCCCGCCTGCGGAGGCTGAGGCAAACTTCTACCGGCAACAAGCTGGTGTGGCCATTGCGGCCTGACTTAAACGAAACGGCCTCCACAAAAGCCGGGACGATTCAGCACTCCGCTGGAGGATGCCTTTCATTCCCGCTCCATACTTCGCACGTCAACACTAATAGCCTCTAAAACTCCCTTTAAATCGGCTCCCAGCTCGGGCCGCACGAGCCGTATGTAGGCTGCTATTGCCTCGTTCATTAGTAACCGGGATACGTACCCTTTCACGACCACCAAGCGAATCATCACGCCACTGGCTCTCGTGCAGTTGCTTTACGTTGACCGTGGTGAGCTTGTGAGGGCTAGCGGCGCTCACCTGCCCATATAAACAACGTGATGAAGCTCTCGTTTTTGACAAGAATTATGAATTTTAGTGCATTTAGTAATTAATGGAACTCATCGAAGATTACGAGCTGCGGATAGGCGGCCTGATTCTCTTCGGTGTCCGCCAAGGTAACCGTGACCCCGTCGACCAGGCGCACCCGCCGACCCCGCCAATGCCACCAGGAGGCAGCACCTTCGGCGATGATCCCCCCGGTTTGGCGTGCCAGCGCCGAGATCATTGACTGCGGCAGACGCGAGCGCGCCTTGCAGTACCCACCGGAATCCGTACTGCCCGGCTTGAGCCCACCGATCACCCGCTTGACCATGGCGTCGTTGACCGCCGCTTGGCAGCTGCCGTCAGCCGACAACACCTGGGCGAGAAACATCGACAAGGTTTCCGCCGGCGGAAACAACCGCTCGCGGTGCTCCGGTAGCAACGCCCCAACACGGTCGAACAGCTTTGGGCTGGTCAGCAGATTGAACAGGAAATAGCTGTCCGCGTTGCTTGCATAGTGGCGTACACGCTGTTGTTGCCCCGTTGTTGGGCGGTGGCTAGGATGCATGTGGGCTGGCTCCTCGGGTGGTTGCTGTGGATTTCGCAACCTCCAGCCTACTATCCGGGGCGGCCAGCCCTCTACTTTCCCATAAAAATCAATGGCTTGGGTTTAATTCAGTGCCATTCGGCTATACGACGTTTTCTTAGTCCGCGGTCTCGTCGCTCAGATCGAGGTTCCAGTCGCCAACCGTGATCACGCCAGCAATTAGCATCGGGTCATACTGATTAGGGCCGAGATGGATCTGATAGCCATGCTTCTTTAGCAAGGTCACCGAGCGCGAGTTGATCGCACCATCAATGTGGCAGCAGTACTCGCGCACGTAACGCCAGGCGAGATCAACAGCCTGTTGAGTGTGAGTAGGCAGATCGGCGTATACGTCAGGATGATTAATCGCATCCCCTTCGTTGTCGCCGTAGGGACGCTGTACGTGGCGTAGCGCCTCTAGCGCGTTGACGACGTCTCGAATGGTCAGCGGGTGGTAGTAGTTGAACATGTGATTTTTCCTTCTGAAATTCCGAACCCTGTCAGGGGCTATCGCGATGCGATGGGAAGCAGGCTATGGTGACTCTGCATTTTCTAGGTACCGGAAAGGGCGAGAATCGATGAAGGACGCAACAGGCCTCGGCTGGGCAAGGATTCCAACCTACGCAGAAACCATAGACGCACTAGCAAGTGGATTCGGCCTGATAGAAGCGAACGAGCAAAAATTGACGTTCCAGCGCTCGTGGCATGGAAGACAGTCTCGTTTTGGTCCCAATGCAACCAAACCGTGGCGAAGTGCCAACCAAGGTCGAATCGGCGAGTTGCTAATGCTCTTGTCTGGCGACGATCAAAATATTGCCGACGAGCTTTCTGAGTTCCTGGACACTGCAGAGACTCTCCTGTCATTTATTCGCTCAAGGGCTGTTTTCACCAGAACGTCATACCGAACTGGTTTGGGAGCATTTTTATCAATAATTGCATTCCCCCAACTGGCACTATTTTTATGCCATATCCGTGCGCGCCTTCCAGAATCAACACCTCTATATTACCTCTTCGACCTACTTCCCGATATTCATATGACGGAATATGACTGCGCAAAAAAAACACCCGCAACGCAGTGAGACAACAGCTTGACAAAATAACCGAGGCAAACACTGCGGACTTCAGGAGTTCGCTAAATAAGATCACAACAAAATCTGACATCAAGTTAAAAACAATAGAAGATAAAATTGGTAAACTGAACCAAAATTTCAGCAGTCGCGATTGCAAAGAAGAACTACCTGATAAAGTCAAAAATGTTCGCGCCGCCTATATAGCCGGGACCGCAATTCAAAGATTCATTGGCCATTTATCCAACGGCACACCAGACATTCACTCTGCCAGCCTCCTTGGAATCCTTAAGTATTACATTAACGAGTTCACCAACCAAGCCCAGAAAAAAACTCAAGACAATTTCCATCAGTCTCACATAATCTTGCATCATGACATGATAGGAAGTTCAAACTGTTTCCCCGAGCCAGATCTCGACACATCGATTATGGAAATCTTTAATTGTTATGAGAGATTTGTAGCCACCAGGACTATTGAAGAGTGCGCACCTCTAGCATATGCACTAGAGATTATCGACAGAGCGGCCTCGGATACCACCCCAGTCAGAGAAGCTATCGCCCTTCTTGAGCAAGACGAAGATTTCGAGATTTTCAAGCCAGTACACCATTATCTAAAGGCACGCCTTCAGATAATTGAGGGCGACAATACGAGTGCGCTGCTGAATCTTAAGGACATACTGAACTGCAGCAAGAAGCAACAGCTAGGTGAAATTGCAGTTATTGCAGCAAGTTATGCCATTACCTTGGAATTGAAGAAACCCGGGAGATGGATAAATAACAGCCTAGATCCATTTATAATTTGTTTAGCTCAAAATAAACAGCAAAACGTATCAATTGAAATCCCCATGCCAACCCCATTTTGGACATTCTCTAAGAACCCGCAGGTGACAGATTCGACCAAGCTTGTTTTTGAAGCCATCTCGCTAATCAACTCAATAACACTGCAAAACGCCACCAGCACCACTGACGAACTTTGCAACCCCTTATCAAAACTTGAAAAGCACCTCTCCAAGCTTCTTAAAATACACAGAAAACTTTGCCAGAGCGTAGCCTTTGACGAAGAATCAATAAAAACAGCCACCTCGACAACCTTTAACAATAGCCTTAAATCAAAATCAATTCTACGGACCCATCACGCAAAACCATACGAAGGGCGGTTGCAGGAGCTGAGTGCAACACGGTTATTGAATTGAAACCGGAGCATCATGCCGCATTGCCATGGCATTTTGCATGACCTCTCCCATCACCTCGATGGGGCATTTGAAGTCGAAGCGCTTGCGCGGTCGCATGTTCAGTTGCAGCGCAATGGCGTCCAGCTCCTCCTGGCTATGTACCGACAGGTCTGTGCCCTTGGGCAAGTACTGGCGAATCAGGCCGTTGATGTTTTCGTTGCTGCCGCGCTGCCAGGGGCTGTGCGGGTCGCAGAAGTAGATCGCCACGCCGGTTCTTTGGGTGATCTCGGCGTGTCGCGCCATCTCCCGGCCCTGGTCGTAAGTCATGCTCTTGCGCATCTCCAGCGGCATGCTATTGAGCGCGGCGCTGAAGCCTTCCAGCGCCGAAGTCGCCGTCGCGTCGTTCATCTTCACCAACATCAGGTAGCCACTGGTGCGTTCCACCAGCGTACCGACGGACGAGGCGTTGGCCTTACCCTTGATGAGGTCGCCTTCCCAATGCCCCGGCATCAGCCTGTCTTCAATCTCCGGCGGGCGCACATGAATACTGACCATCTCGGGGATCTGGCCGCGCCGATCCACGCCACCAGAGCGCGGCCGGCGCGTCGTCTTGCCTTGGCGCAGACAGATGATCAGCTCCTTACGCAGCTCACCCACTGGCAGGGCATAGATCGCGTTGTAGATCGTCTCGCGACAGACGTAGGCATCTCGCAGGTTGGGTATGTTCATGCTGCGCAGCTTGCCGGCAATCTGCTCGGGAGACAAACGCTCACGCAGCATATGGGTCACCAGTTCGAAGCGCTCGCTACCCGGCAACAGTTTTCGCATCGGTCGACAAACCTGGCGGCGGGCCTGCATTTGCTGCTGGGCCAGGCGGGCCGAGTAGCCACCGCAAGCACCTCGGTTACGGCGCAGCTCACGGCTGATGGTCGAAGGGGATCGGTTGATCAAGCAGGCAATCCTGCGCAGGCTGAAGCCTTGGGTACGACCGATTTGAATGGTGGCGCGCTCTTCAACGCTGAGTTCGGTATAAGACATAGGGGCAGCACCGTACCGGAAAGGTCAGGTGTTGCACTCAGTTTTTGCCGCCGCCAAGTTATTAAAGATCTATATTTCTATATCAATGAATTCTTTGGTCAAGCGGAGATAGAAATTCATGAAAAACTGAATCCCGCAATACTTGAATACCTCAATCTTCCACCTCAACTCCAGCTAACCATTCTAAAGACTTTAGACGAGGACGCTTTTCGCTCAGACTCAAACAAGGCAGGCAATAATCAAATCTGATAGATAAGACTTTGGCTCGCCCGATCTACGCGCGAACCCAGGCCAAAGGAATATTCGCGGTTCAAGAAGCCCAGAGCCCAGAGCCCTGGTCACTTACTGAGCAAGTTGAGAAGCTCACGTCGGACGGGAAGCTTCTGATCACCCTGATCAACCTCGTGTAGCAGCCGGACTGGACTGTTTGTAGAGGACACTGTGCTTGTCGTGTCGCTGGTAGGTATTGCGCCGGGCTGAGATATTCAAGATCACCTGGCACCTCGCATGTTCGTTGCGCTTCTAGACCCCGATGTAGGTGGCATCTGTACACACTACGGTTTCCTCGCCATACAGAAGTTTGCCGGCCTGGGTGTCATTGGCCACGCTGGCCGCCGTAAGCGTCCAGAGGCGGGAGAGAGCCCAGGGAGGAAGGGCAGGATGATTTTGACAAGAAATGCCACTATTTCGGTGCAAATGGCAAAACGTGGAATTCGTCGAAGATCACCAGGCCGACGCCTTCCAGCGCCGGATCGTCCTGCAACCGCCGCGCGAGAATGCCCTCGGTGACCACCTCGATGCGGGTGCGCGGCCCGACCTTGCTGTCCAGGCGAATGCGGTAGCCGACGGTTTCGCCGACCCGCTCGCCCAGTTCGCTGGCCAGCCGCTCCGCCGCTGCACGGGCAGCCAACCGGCGCGGCTCCAGCATGATGATGGTCTGCCCCGCCAGCCAGGCTTCGCCGAGCAGCGCCAGCGGCACGCGGGTGGTCTTGCCGGCACCGGGCGGCGCCTCGAGCACGGCTTCGTCGCGCTGCTGCAGAGCCTGGCGCAACGCCGGCAGGGCTTCGTCGATGGGTAGGCTGATCATGTCGGCTCCGATTGCGGCGGCCGATTATATCGAGGCGACCGCATCGATAGCGGACCGGCGAGTTTTTGCGAACAGCGGCGCGGCCCGGGCGGTCTGATGTCGAGAAAACATCATCGAGCCCTTGTATAGTTGCGCCACTTTTCCAGGAGGTCCTTATGCGTACTCGTAACCGAATCATCGGCGGCGTGTTGGCCGCTTCCCTGTTCACCCAGCTGACCGCCTGCGGCACGCTGTTCTATCCCGATCGCCGCGGGCAGATCGAAGGCCGCATCGACCCGGCCATCGCCGCGCTCAATGCGGTCGGTCTGCTGTTCTACGTCATTCCCGGTCTGATCGCCTTCGGCATCGACTTCGCCACCGGCGCGATCTACCTGCCCGATAACGAGTACTCCATGGCCCCGGAAAAACTGCAGGAAGCCATTGGCGCCGACGGCCAGATCGATCAGACCCGCCTGAAAGCCATCATCGAGAAGGAAATCGGCCGCAGCCTGCCGCTGGACGATCCGCGTCTGATCCAGCACAACGGCAGCGTCGAGCAGCTGGCAGCCTTCGGTCTGCGCCCCGCAGCCTGATGACCCGCGCAGATAACGACCAGCGATGAGCATCAATCGCGACCACGCCCAGCTCATGCGCCGGGCCACCGCTGCGGCATTAGCGACGGCCATCGTGCTGGCGCTGAGCAAGGCGGTGGCCTGGTGGCTGAGCGGCTCGGTGAGCCTGCTCGCCGGCCTCACCGACTCGCTGCTCGACGGCGCCGCGTCGCTGCTCAACCTGCTGGCGGTGCACTACTCGCTGCGTCCGGCCGACGACGATCATCGCTACGGCCACGGCAAGGCCGAGGCGCTGGCAGGGCTCGGGCAAGCGGCGTTCATCTGCGTCAGCGCGATCCTCGTCGGCGTGCAGGGCATCGACCGCCTGCTGCACCCGCAACCGCTGGGCGCGCAGGGCATGGGCATCGCGGTGATGGTCTTCTCGCTGCTGATGACCGCCATCCTGCTGAGCTACCAGCACCACGTGGTCAAGCTCACCGGCTCCACCGCGATCCGCGCCGACTCGCTGCATTACCGCTCCGACCTCTTGCTCAATACCAGCATTCTGCTCGCGCTGGTGCTGGCCAGCTTCGGCTGGGAGCGAGTGGACGCGCTGTTCGGCATCGGTATCGCGCTGTACATCTTCTGGAGCGCGATCACCATCGTCCGTGAGGCCGGCGCGGTGCTGATGGATACCGAGCTATCCGCGGAGATCAGCGAGCAGATGCAGAAGCTGGTCTGCGAAGTGCCCGGCGTGCATGGCTGCCATGACTTCCGCACACGGGTGTCCGGGACGCGCTGGTTCGTGCAGCTGCACCTGGAGCTGCCAGGTGAACTGCCGCTGTCACAGGCGCATGATCTGTGCGTGGCGGTGGAGAACGCGATTCACGATCGCTATCCGAATGCGGAGGTGCTGGTGCATGCCGATCCGCTTGAGGTAGCGCCGCCGAGGCGGTGATTGGATGCCATTTTCCGAGCCGATTTTGGCGTTGTCTGATGGCTTGGTTTCGCCCTGCTGGGCGAGTCACTTTTTCCAAACGCCGAAAAAGTAACCAAAAACGCTTTGCCCCTGCATACGGGTCTCGCTGCGCTCGACTTCCCTCATTTCACCGCGGCTCCGAGGGTCGCCGCGCAAGGGCCATCCATGGCCCTTCACGGCTATCGCGGCATCCATGCCGCTCTCCCCTCTGCGCCGAGATTCCATTCGGCCTCCTGAAGGGGGCGTTCGGCGGCGTCTGGTAGCTCGTTTCGTCAGCAAACAAGCAAAGCGTGTTTGTTTTTACGAACTTTCAAACAACTCGGACCCGATCCCCCTCTCAGGAGGCCGAGCGTAGGCGCTACGCAAGGGACTGCCGAGCGAGGTGCGATGGGACATGGATGTTAAGGTGGCCTTCTCTTTGGTCACTGTCTCTTGGCCCGGACGGCGTTTCCGCAGACAAAAGAAACTGACTCGCCCAGCAGTGGCGAACGAAGCCATCAGCCAGCTCGACGACCGGATTTGGCTTGACATCCAAACCACCGCCACGCCCACAACGAAAAAGACCACGCCTGGGCGTGGTCTCTTCGATTCGTCGGGCCGATGATAACGGCTTCTTCGCACGGTGCCTCGTGAGCACCGGGGGCCCGGACCGTCGGTCTTGGTAAGACCTTCGGTGGTCATGGCGGGGATCCTGTGCCGTGACCGTTTCTGCCGGGGGCTGAAGTTGGAATAAAGCTTACGCCTCGAAACGCGGCACAGGATTGCGAAGATTGCTTAATTGGTTGCTACTTGCGCAACATAGCTCCAGCAACCCATCATCCTGCGCAACAACTTTTCAAAAGAAGCCAGCCATGAGCAAAATCGATCGCTACGACCTGCGCATCCTCGCCGAATTGCAGCACGACGCCCGCATCTCCAACCAGGAACTGGCCGAACGCATCGGCCTGTCACCCTCGCCCTGCTCCCGCCGGGTCAAACAGCTGGAAGACGATGGCTACATTGCCCGCCAGGTCGCCCTGCTCGACCGCAAGAAGCTCGGCCTGACCCTTACCGCCTACGTGCTTATCGGCATGGACCGGCACACACCGGAGCGCTTCGAGCACTTCGAAGGCGTGATCGGCAAATGCCCGGAGGTGCTCGAATGCAGTCTGGTCACGGGGATGGACGCCGACTACCAACTCAAGGTCGTGGTGCCCGACATGGAGCATTACCAGCAGTTTCTGCTCGGCACCCTGACGCGCATCGAAGGCGTCTCCAGCGTGCGTTCCAGCTTCGTATTGCGCCAGGTGTCATCGAGTACGGAGCTGCCGCTGGAGCATTTGCGCAGCTGAGACATGGCTCACAGCTTTCGCCCCACACTTCGCAGGGTTGCTGCCTATAATCCGCCCCCTTCTGCACCGCCTCGCATACGGATGATCCCGGCCGGGGGGCGGATCGTCCATCGCCTGCTCACCGGCGGGCCTCGCTGCAAAATGCCCTCGTGCAAGGGAATGCCCATGAAAGACACCAACCGCGTCATGCAGAGCTACGGCCGCTGCTGCGCCAGTCCCGACTTCTTCGATGACTTCTATGCGTCCTTCCTCGCCAGCTCGCCTGCGATCCGGGAGAAGTTCGTGCGCACCGACATGACCGCGCAGAAACAGCTGCTGCGCGCCGGCATTCTCAATCTGGTGCTGTTCGCCCGCGGCATGCCGGATACCAAACTCCGCGCGCTGGGCAAAAGCCATTCACGCGAGCAGCTGAATATCCACCCGGAACTCTATGACCTGTGGATCGCGGCGCTGCTGAAAACCATCGGCCAGCACGACGGGGAGCTGCAACAGCAGGACCTGCAGGCCTGGCGCACGGTGCTGAACAAGGGCATCGATGTGATCAAGGCGGCCTACTGAATACCGGTGAGACATTTCGCCGCACCGGCGCCCGCCTCGCGCGATCCGAACGCTTTCCGAGCTCGACCGTCCAACCAGTGGTGGCACACGCGCCACTCGCTGGCGGCGTATACTGCGCCGCTTTCGCGCCCGGCCTGCCACGGGCGCATTCGTCGAAGTCAGTCAGGAGATCCCTGTGGAGCCCGAAGTTTTCGAAAAGTGGATGATGATCGTGCTCGTCGGCGGACTGATGGCCTTCATGGCGTTCATCATCTGGGACCTGGCCAAGAAGTCGAAGGCCGGTCGCCTCGGCACTGCCATCCTGTTTCTCGGTTTAGGCCTGTGTCTGTTCGCCTTTCTCGCCAAGCCGGTCATCGGTTACGTCATCGAAGTCACTCAGGGCATCCCGCACTGAGTTGAGGCGCCAGCCGGTGCACTACAGCTGCGCCGGCACCTCCCGCCACTCACCCGGCTGCAGGCCATCGAGCGCCCACGGCCCGATGCGCACCCGCACCAGACGCAGGGTCGGCAACCCGACCGCCGCCGTCATGCGTCTGACCTGGCGATTACGCCCTTCGCGGATCACCAATTCCAGCCAGCTGGTCGGCACGCTCTTGCGAAAGCGCACCGGCGGGTTGCGCGGCCATAGCTCGGGCTCGTCCAGCTGCCGCGCTTCGGCGGGCAGGGTCAGGCCGTCATTGAGCTGGACGCCATCGCGCAAGCGCTGCAGCTGCTCGGCGCTGACCTCACCCTCCACCTGGCACCAGTAGGTCTTCGGCAGCTTGTGCTTGGGGTCGGCGATGCGCGCCTGCAACTGACCGTCGTTGGTCAAGAGCAGCAGCCCCTCGCTGTCGCGATCCAGCCGGCCAGCCGGATAGACGCCCGGCACCTGCACGTAATCCTTCAGCGTCGCGCGGCCATCGGCATCGTTGAATTGCGTCAGCACGTCGAACGGCTTGTTCAGCAACAACAGGCGTGGCTCGGCCGGCGGTGCCTTGGCCACGCGCCGCGGCGCGGATGGGCGCGCGGTTCGTGCAGGCGGACGCGAGGATGGAGGACGCGGTGGACGGGGCATGGCGACGGGTCTCGATACGGGCCGGCCATGCTAGAAGTGACACCCGGCAGCTGCAAGTGGCGGAGCCACTCGGCGCGGCACTGAAATCGGGCAAAGCGGCCTCCCGCGGTGCACCACTGGCCTTCGCGTGCACCAGCATGGCTCACAGCGAAAGCAGCCCGATCAACCCCAGATCGGCGCAAAGCTGCGTCGCAGAAGGCTTTGCGCCATTTGGCACGGATGCTGCCCTTGCTCCTGGCGTTCCGATGTTTTCAGCCCACAGTTGCGCACGGACAGCCAAGGAGCCCCACAATGAAACGCCGTCCTCTGATCAAGACCACCCTCGCCGCCAGTGCCCTGATGCTCAGCGGCCTGTTCCCGTTCACCCTGCAGGCCGCCGAGACCATCAAGGTCGGCATCCTGCATTCGCTGTCCGGCACCATGGCCATCTCCGAGACCTCGCTCAAGGACATGGCGCTGATGACCATCGACGAGATCAACGCCAAGGGCGGCGTGCTCGGCAAGCAGCTCGAGCCGGTGGTGGTCGACCCAGCCTCCAACTGGCCGCTGTTCGCCGAAAAGGGCCGCCAGCTGCTGACGCAGGACAAGGTGGCGGTGACCTTCGGTTGCTGGACCTCGGTATCGCGCAAGTCGGTACTGCCGGTCTATGAAGAACTCGACGGCCTGCTGTTCTACCCGGTGCAGTACGAGGGCGAAGAGCTGTCGCCGAACGTCTTCTACACCGGCGCGGCGCCAAACCAGCAGGCCATCCCGGCGGTCGAGTACCTGATGAGCGAAGACGGCGGCGGCGCCGAGCGCTTCTTCCTGCTCGGCACCGACTACGTCTACCCGCGCACCACCAACAAGATCCTGCGCGCCTTCCTGATCAGCAAGGGCGTGCCGGAATCGAGCATCGAAGAGGTCTACACCCCCTTCGGTCACAGCGATTACCAGACCATCGTCGCCAACATCAAGAAGTTCTCCGCCGGCGGCAAGACCGCTGTGGTGTCGACCATCAACGGCGACTCCAACGTGCCCTTCTACAAGGAGCTGGCCAACCAGGGCCTGGAAGCCACTGACGTTCCGGTCGTCGCCTTCTCGGTCGGTGAGGAAGAACTGCGCGGCATCGACACCAAGCCGCTCGTTGGTCACCTGGCCGCCTGGAACTACTTCCAGTCGGTTGAAAACCCGGTCAACGAAGCCTTCGTCAGCAAGTGGAAAGCCTACGCCAAGGCCCAGAACCTGCCTGGCGCCGACAAGGCCGTGACCAACGACCCGATGGAAGCCACCTACGTCGGTATCCACATGTGGGCGCAGGCGGTTGAGAAAGCCGGCACCACCGACGTCGGCAAGGTGCGCGACGCCCTCGCTGGCCAGACCTTCGAGGCGCCAAGCGGCTACACCCTGACCATGGACGAGAAGAACCACCACCTGCACAAGCCGGTGATGATCGGTGAAGTCCAGGACGACGGTCAGTTCTCGGTGGTCTGGGAAACCGAAAGCCCGGTCCGCGCGCAGCCGTGGAGCCCCTACATCCCGGGCAACGACAAGAAGCCGGATTACGCGGTGAAGTCGAACTAACCGCTGCGGTCGCCGCGGTGGATGGATGACGCGCCAACTCCGCGTCCCGATCCACCCTGCGATCACTCGGCTTTCGTTGGGCGGATCGAGACGCGTAGTCGAGACGATCTCATCCGCCCACCCACCGCCGCCAGCTCCGCCAAGAGAGCACACGGCGCCCCCTGGGGAATGCACAGATGAACACTGCCCTGCACCGATTATTGCTGCTGCTCATGCTCGCCCTGCCCTGGGCGGCACAGGCCGGAGACGCAGCCGACTACGCCAAGGCCAGCCCGGCCAAACAGGCCAAGCTGCTGGAAAGTTGGGCCGCCGTGCCCGCGCCTGAGCGCCTGCCGTTGATCGAAGCGCTGCGCGCCAGCCGCGTGGGGATCGACCAGAACAAGACGCCCTTCATCGAGGAAAACGGGGCCTACCGTGCCCTCGAAGGCGACGCCGAGCCGGTCGGCACGCCGAAGAAGCTGCGCCTGAACAACCGCCTGCGCGGTCTGCTCAACACCGCGCTGGCCAGCCACCAGCTGTTCGCCGAAGACCCCGCGCAGCGCCTCGCTGCGGCCAAGCGCCTGCAGCGCAGCGGCAAGCCGGAACAGCTCGAACTGCTCCAGCAGCGCCTGGACGTAGAGGAAGATGCTGCCGTCAGCGAAGCGCTGACCCTGGCGCTAGCCAACCTGCAGCTGACCGCGAGCGACCCGGCCGTGCGCCTCGCCGCCGTGCGGTTGCTTGGCGAAACCGGTGCTCCGCTGGCGCGGGTAAGGCTGGAAAACCTGCTGGCCGATGAAGCGGAAACCGATACCGCCGTGCGCAAGGCCGCCGAGACCAGCCTGGCGCAGGTCAAACGCAAGCTCCTGATCGGTGAACTGCTCGGCCAGGCCTTCAGCGGTCTGTCGCTGGGTTCGATCCTGCTGCTCGCCGCCCTCGGGCTGGCGATCACCTTCGGCCTGCTCGGCGTGATCAACATGGCTCACGGCGAGATGCTCATGCTCGGTGCCTACACCACCTACATGGTGCAAGTACTGATGGCGCGTCTCGCCCCTGAAGCGCTGGCGTTCTACCCACTGGTGGCGCTGCCGGTAGCCTTTTTCGTCACCGCCGCGATCGGCATGGCGCTGGAACGCACGGTTATTCGCCACCTCTACGGCCGCCCGCTGGAAACTCTGCTGGCGACCTGGGGCATCAGCCTGATCCTGATCCAGCTGGTGCGCGTGCTGTTCGGCGCGCAGAACGTCGAAGTCGCCAACCCCGGCTGGCTCTCCGGCGGCCTGCAGGTATTGCCGAACCTGGTGCTGCCGTACAACCGCATGGTGATCATCGGCTTCGCGCTGTTCGTGGTGCTCCTGACCTGGCTCTTGCTGAACAAGACACGTCTGGGCCTGAACGTGCGCGCGGTCACGCAGAACCGCAACATGGCCGCGTGCTGCGGCGTGCCCACTGGGCGCATCGACATGATGGCCTTCGGGCTGGGCTCCGGTATCGCCGGCCTCGGTGGTGTTGCACTTAGCCAGATCGGCAACGTCGGCCCGGATCTCGGCCAGAGCTACATCATCGACTCCTTCCTGGTGGTGGTGCTCGGCGGTGTCGGCCAGCTGGCCGGCAGCATCTTCGCCGCCTTCGGCCTGGGCATCGCCAACAAGATCCTCGAACCGCAGATCGGTGCCGTGCTGGGCAAAATCCTCATCCTCGCGCTGATCATCCTCTTCATCCAGAAGCGTCCCCAGGGACTATTCGCTCTCAAGGGGAGGGTCATCGATTGAACCAGCCACTCACCCTCACCGCCGCACAGAAAGCCGGGCCGAAGCTCACCGTCGTCGCCCTCGGTATCGCTTTGGTCGTTTTGCTGGCCATGCCGCTGCTGCACCTGCTGCCGGCCGAGCATGCCCTGCACGTCTCGGCCTACACCCTGACCCTGGTGGGCAAGATCCTCTGCTACGCCATCGTCGCCCTGGCGCTGGATCTGGTCTGGGGTTACGCGGGGCTCTTGTCCCTCGGCCACGGCCTGTTCTTCGCCCTCGGCGGTTACGCCATGGGCATGTACCTGATGCGGCAGAGCGCCGGTGACGGCCTGCCGGCGTTCATGAGCTTCCTCGCCTGGAACGAACTGCCCTGGTACTGGTACGGCACGTCGAGCTTCCTCTGGGCCATGTGCCTGGTGGTGCTGGTGCCCGGCGTGCTGGCCTTCGTCTTCGGCTTCTTCGCCTTCCGCTCGCGGATCAAGGGCGTGTACTTCTCGATCATGACCCAGGCGCTGACCTTCGCCGGCATGCTCCTGTTCTTCCGCAACGAGACCGGCTTCGGCGGCAACAACGGCTTCACCGATTTCAAGACCATTCTCGGCTTCTCGATCTCGGCTCCGGCAACCCGCGCCACGCTGTTCCTGGCCACCGTCGCCCTGCTGGTTGGCAGCCTGCTCCTTGGATGGCGGCTGGCACGTAGCAAGTTCGGCCGGGTGCTCACAGCGCTGCGTGATGCCGAGAACCGGCTGATGTTCTGCGGCTACGATCCGCGCGGTTACAAGCTGTTCATCTGGACGCTGTCAGCCGTGCTCTGCGGTCTGGCCGGCGCGCTCTATGTGCCGCAAGTCGGCATCATCAACCCCAGCGAGATGGCGCCAACGCAATCCATCGAAGCCGCCGTCTGGGTCGCCCTCGGCGGACGCGGCACGCTGATCGGCCCGCTGCTCGGCGCCGGCATCGTCAACGGCATGAAGAGCTGGTTCACCGTGGCCTTCCCCGAATACTGGCTGTTCGCCCTCGGCGCACTGTTCATCGTCGTCACCCTGTACCTGCCCAAGGGCGTCATCGGCCTTATCAAGCGGAGGGGCGAAGAATGAAAACCGTACCCTGCAGCGCCGTCATCGACGGCTTCGACCCCACCGGCGGCGGCCTGACCCGCGATGCCATCGGCCTTGGCCGGGTCGCCGAGAAGGGCCTGGACGTACGTCACGGCACCATCCTCAGCCTCGAAGACATCAACGTCAGCTTCGATGGTTTCAAGGCGCTGACCAATCTCAGCCTCTACATCGGCGTCGGTGAACTGCGCTGCATCATCGGCCCCAACGGCGCCGGCAAGACCACCATGATGGATGTCATCACCGGCAAGACGCGCCCCACCAGCGGCAGCGCGTATTTCGGCGAAACCCTGGACCTGACCCGCATGAGCGAGGTGGACATCGCCCAGGCCGGCATCGGCCGCAAGTTCCAGAAGCCCACTGTGTTCGAGGCGCTCTCGGTGTTCGAGAACCTGGAGCTGGCGCAGAAGACCGACAAGTCGGTGTGGGCCAGCCTCAGGGCCAGGCTTTCCGGCGAGCAGAAGGACCGCATCGACGAAGTGCTGGAGACCATCCGCCTCGGCCAGTCGCGTCATCGCCCAGCCGGGCTGCTGTCCCACGGGCAGAAGCAGTTCCTTGAGATCGGCATGCTCTTGATGCAGTCGCCGCAGCTCTTGCTGCTCGACGAGCCGGTAGCCGGCATGACCGACGCCGAGACCGAATTCACTGCCGAGCTGTTCAAGAGCCTGGCGCGCAAGCATTCGCTGATGGTGGTCGAGCACGACATGGGCTTCGTCGAGACCATCGCCGACCACGTCACCGTGCTGCACCAGGGCCAGGTGCTGGCCGAGGGTTCGCTGCAACAGGTGCAGGCGGATGAGCGGGTGATCGAGGTGTATCTGGGGCGGTAAGCGGCTCGCAGGGGTGAATGAGGCCGGCTTGATCCATCAATGCCATTCCACGGTGGATGGGTAAAGCGTCATCCACCCTACGCCCGCCGAGCGCCCATGCCCGCATCATCACAAACCTAATCGTAGGGTGGATAACGCCAGAGGCTTATCCACCAAGTGAAGGAGTCGCACATGCTGCAAGTCCAGCAACTGCACCAGTACTACGGCGGTAGCCATATCCTGCGCGGCCTCTCGTTCGAGGCGAAGGTCGGCGAAGTCACCTGCCTGCTCGGGCGCAACGGCGTCGGCAAGACCACCCTGCTCAAGTGCCTGATGGGCCTGATTCCGGCCAAGGAAGGCGCGGTGAACTGGGAGGGCAAGCCGATCACCGGCTTCAAGCCGCACCAGCGCGTGCACGCCGGCATCGCCTACGTGCCGCAGGGGCGCGAGATCTTCGGCCGCCTGACCGTCGAGGAAAACCTGCTGATGGGCCTGTCCCGCTTCAACGCCAAGGAAGCCAAGGAAGTACCCGAGTTCATCTACGAGCTGTTCCCGGTTTTGAAGGAAATGAAGCACCGCCGCGGCGGCGACCTCTCCGGCGGTCAGCAACAGCAGCTGGCCATCGGCCGCGCGCTGGCGAGCAAGCCGCGCCTGTTGATCCTCGACGAACCCACCGAAGGCATCCAGCCCTCGGTGATCAAGGAGATCGGCGCGGTGATCAAGAAGCTCGCGGCCCGCGGCGACATGGCGATCCTCCTGGTGGAGCAGTTCTACGACTTCGCCGCCGAACTGGCCGACCAGTACCTGGTGATGAGCCGCGGCGAGATCATCCAGCAGGGCCGCGGCGAAACCATGGAAGCCGAAGGCGTACGTGGGCTGGTCGCGATCTGACCGGCCAGCGCACCACAACAGCGCATTTGTCGCTCGACGCACCAGCCCGATGCACAAAAAGAACAACCTGAGACGCTGCCCAAGATGCGAATCCACGTCGAAAAAACGCCATAGCGCCGATCTGTCAGGCCGCGCACCAATGCAGCGCATAACGGGCATGGCGATTGCTCTGCTTTCCTGACCGACAGATCGAAAAGCCTGCACCCATGAACGCCCCTGCACCGCTGTTCACCCCCCATTGGCATGCCGAGCTGGAGCTCGGTTATGCGCTGTGCGCCGGCGCCACGCGGCCGGTGCTGCGTCGCCACAACGGGCCGCTGCGGGTGCAGAAGCATCTCTACCCCGAGGGGCCGGACGTCTGTCAGCACATCATCGTGCACCCGCCGGGTGGCATTGCCGGCGGGGATCGGCTGGATATTAGCGCCTCGGTTGCAGCCGGTGCCTGGGCGCAGCTGACCAGCCCCGGTGCAGCCAAGTGGTATCGCGCCGTCGGCCCGGCCTTTCAGGACCTGCAGCTGCGCGTCGAGGCCGGTGCCACGCTGGAATGGCTGCCGCAGGAGACCATCGTCTATTCCGCGGCTCAGGCCGAGCTGAACACTCGCATCGAGCTGCACGGCGACGCCCGGCTGTTCTACTGGGACATCGTCGCCCTCGGCCGGCCGGCCGCGGGCGAGCGCTTCGACGCCGGGCATTTCCAGGCGCGCCTGAATATCCGCCGCGATGGCCAGCTGATCTGGCACGAGCGCCAGCGCATCGCCGGCGCCGATGCGCTGCTCGACTCACCGATCGGCCTCGACGGGCGTTCGGTGTTCGCCACCCTGATCGTCAGCGGCGAAATCGACGCCGAGCTGCTGGAACGCTGCCGTGAATTACCCAGCCGCGTGCGCGGTGACCTGACGCAACTGCCGGGGCTCATCGTGGCGCGCTGTCTGGCCGACGAGGCGCTGCATGCGCGCGCCTGGCTGATCGACCTGTGGCGGCTGTTGCGCCCCGAACTGCTGGGCCGCGAAGCGGTACCGCCGCGAATCTGGAGTACCTGAATGATCGGTGGGCACGGCTGCGCCGCTGCCCTCCCTACGCCGGCGCGCCTGCGTGCACGTCGCCCTGAACAACGCTGCGTGGTCTCGACCACCGGCCGGTGGATACGAAGAGCGACATCCACCCTACGACTGGAGCTGTTATGGATCTGTCACCAAGAGAGAAGGACAAGCTGCTGATCTTCACCGCCGGCCTGGTGGCCGAGCGCCGGCTGGCCCGCGGTGTGAAGCTCAACTACCCGGAGGCCATGGCCTACATCTCCGCTGCGCTGCTCGAAGGCGCGCGCGACGGCCAGACGGTCGCCGAGCTGATGCACTACGGCACCACCCTGCTCAGCCGCGAGCAGGTGATGGAAGGCGTGCCGGAGATGATTCCGGAGATCCAGGTCGAGGCGACCTTCCCGGACGGCACCAAGCTGGTCACCGTGCATCAACCAATCGCCTGAAATATCGGTCAATGTCTACTGCCCATGACCTTGAACCGTTCTTGAAGGAAACCAACGTGCAGATACGCGACGCCCTGGACACCGACCTCGAAGGCATCCTGCAGATCTACAACGACGCGGTGCAGAACAGCACGGCGATCTGGAACGACCGGATCGTCGACCTCGACAATCGCCGCGCCTGGCTGGCCGAGCGCCACGAACAGAACTACCCGGTGCTGGTGGCCATCGACGAGCTGGGCCAGGTGGCCGGCTATGCCTCGTTCGGCCCCTGGCGCCCGCATGACGGCTTTCGCCATACCGTGGAGAACTCGGTGTACGTGAGCCCCGACCACCGCGGCAGCGGCATCGGTCGCAGCCTGATGCAGGCGCTGATCGAGCGCGCCCGGATGCTCGAGAAGCACGTGATGATCGCTTTCATCGAAAGCGAGAACCGCGCCTCGATCCATATGCACCAGCAGCTCGGCTTCATTCACGTCGGCCAGATGCGCCAGGTCGGCTGCAAGTTCGGTCGCTGGCTGGACCTGACCATGATGCAACTGACCCTGAACAGGACGTCCCAACCATGATTCCCGGCGAATACCAGATCCAGGACGGCGACATCGAGCTCAACGCCGGCCGCCGCACCCTGACCCTCTCGGTGGCCAACAGCGGCGACCGGCCGATCCAGGTCGGCTCGCACTACCACTTTTTCGAAACCAACGATGCGCTCACCTTCGACCGCGCCGTCACGCGCGGCATGCGCCTGAACATCCCGGCCGGCACCGCGGTGCGCTTCGAACCGGGACAGAGCCGCGAGGTGGAGCTGGTCGAGCTGGCCGGCGAGCGCCGGGTGTTCGGTTTCGCCGGACGGGTGATGGGCGCGCTCTAAAAGCCCCTCACCCCAACCCTCTCCCAGAGGGAGAGGGGGAAAAAGCCACCGTCGCGGCGGGATGCACAAACGCAGATCACCTCTCACCCACCGGGAGAGTAGAAGTGGCCGACCGCGATGGGACAGACCAGCGCCAATCCGCCCCCTCTCCCTCCGGAGAGGGTTGGGGTGAGGGCAATACAGGAACAGACGACAGCACCGCTCCTCTCCATAGGAGAGAAAAGCGGCCCACCGCGACGGGATAGACCAACGCCGATCAGCCCCCTCTCCCTCCGGGAGAGGGTTGGGGTGAGGGCAACACAGGAACAGACGACAGCACCCCTCCTCTCCATAGGAGAGAAAAGCGGCCCACCGCGATGGGATAGACCAGCGCCAATCCGCCCCCTCTCCCTCCGGGAGAGGGTTGGGGTGAAGGCTACACAGGAACAGACGACAGCACCGCTCCTCTCCATAGGAGAGAAAAGCGGCCCACCGCGAAGGGATAGACCAACGCCGATCAGCCCCTCTCCCTCCGGGAGAGGGTTGGGGTGAGGGCAACACAGGAACAGACGACAGCACCGCTCTTCTCCATAGGAGAGAAAAGCGGCCCACCGCGATGGGATAGACCAACGCCGATCAGCCCCCTCTCCCTCCGGGAGAGGGTTGGGGTGAGGGCAGAGCCACTACAGGGACCGACCAAGGAGCCCCGATGAAGATCAGCAGACAAGCCTACGCCGACATGTTCGGCCCCACCGTCGGCGACAAGGTGCGCCTGGCCGATACCGAGCTGTGGATCGAAGTGGAAAAGGACTTCACCACCTATGGCGAGGAAGTGAAGTTCGGTGGCGGCAAGGTGATCCGCGACGGCATGGGTCAGGGTCAGCTGTGCGCCGCCGAGGTGGTCGACACGCTGATCACCAACGCGCTGATCCTCGACCACTGGGGCATCGTCAAGGCCGACGTGGGCCTGAAGGACGGCCGCATCGCCGCCATCGGCAAAGCCGGCAACCCGGATATCCAGCCGGACGTGACCATCGCCATCGGTGCCAGTACCGAGGTGATCGCCGGTGAAGGCATGATCCTCACCGCCGGCGGCATCGATTCGCACATCCACTTCATCTGCCCGCAGCAGATCGAAGAAGCGCTGATGAGCGGCGTGACCACCATGATCGGCGGCGGCACGGGTCCGGCCACCGGCACCAACGCCACCACGGTGACGCCCGGCCCCTGGCACATGGCGATGATGCTCAAGGCCGCTGACGCCTTCCCGATGAACATCGGCTTTACCGGCAAGGGCAACGCCTCGCTGCCCGAACCCTTGATCGAGCAGGTCAAGGCCGGCGCCATCGGCCTCAAGCTGCACGAGGACTGGGGCACCACCCCGGCCGCCATCGACAACTGCCTGTCGGTCGCCGACCAGTACGACGTGCAGGTGGCCATCCATACCGACACGCTGAACGAATCGGGCTTCGTCGAGACCACCCTCGGCGCGTTCAAGGGCCGCACCATCCACACCTACCACACCGAAGGTGCTGGTGGCGGCCACGCGCCCGACATCATCAAGGCCTGCGGCTTCGCCAACGTGCTGCCCAGCTCGACCAACCCGACCCGGCCGTTCACCAAGAACACCATCGACGAGCACCTGGACATGCTCATGGTCTGCCACCACCTCGACCCGAGCATCGCCGAGGACGTCGCCTTCGCCGAGAGCCGCATCCGCCGCGAGACCATCGCCGCCGAAGACATCCTGCATGATCTCGGCGCGTTCTCCATGATCAGCTCCGACAGCCAGGCCATGGGCCGCGTCGGCGAAGTCATCACCCGCACCTGGCAGACCGCCGACAAGATGAAGAAGCAGCGCGGCGCCCTGCCCGGTGACGGGGATGGCAACGACAACTTCCGCGCCAAGCGCTACATCGCCAAGTACACCATCAACCCGGCCATCACCCACGGCGTCAGCCACGAGGTGGGCTCCATCGAAGTCGGCAAATGGGCCGATCTGGTGCTCTGGCGCCCAGCGTTCTTCGGCGTCAAGCCGACGCTGATCCTCAAGGGCGGGGCCATCGCCGCGAGCCTGATGGGCGACGCCAACGCCTCGATCCCGACGCCGCAACCGGTGCACTACCGGCCGATGTTCGCGAGCTTTGGCGGCTCGCTGCATGCGTCGAGCTTCACTTTCATCAGCCAGGCCGCCTTCGAGGCCGGAGTGCCCGAACAGTTGGGGCTGAAGAAGAAGATCGGCGTGGTGAAGGGCTGCCGTTCGGTGCAGAAGAAGGACCTAATCCACAACGACTACACGCCGGACATCCAGGTCGACCCGCAGAACTATCAGGTGCGCGCCGACGGCCAGCTGCTCTGGTGCGAGCCGGCCGAGGTGCTGCCGATGGCGCAGCGCTACTTTTTGTTCTGATCAAATTGTTCCGATCGACAGCACGCCGAGGGAGGCCCACTGCCTCCCACCCGGCGCGCGCTTTGACCATCGCCGCAAGGTCGATGCTCGCGCTGCACTTCGTCGGTTCGCGAGGGAATCAACCGTTCGATGGATTGGGAAAGTCGGGCATGCAATTACCGTCTGACAACCCAAGCGCAACGCTCTACCCAGGGATGCATGGATGCGCAGCGAGCACCGGCTACCGTGGCTGGCGGAAGGCATTGCCGGTACCGCGTTCGAGGGGAAAGCGGGCGATTTCGGGTAACCGCGTCAGCTGAAAACCAGCGGCGCGATTGACTGAATCCTACGGAGAAACAATCGATGTTCAAAACCAACGCGCTTTTCGCTGCTGTACTCGCCGTCTCTGCCACCCAGGCTATCGCGGCCAGCAGTGAAGCGGTTATCGAACAAAACGGTGTTGACCAGATCGCCGATGTCTACCAGGAAGGCGTCGGCCAGGCTTCGTACATTTATCAGACCGGCGCTTCGCAGCAGAACAGCGCCACGACCACCCAACTCGGCCAGGACAACTTTTCCGAGGTAACTCAGCAGGGTGCCTTGCACCAGGCCGATGTGATTCAAACCGGCGTCGAGGGCGAGGTGTTCATCAGCCAGTACGACCGGGACAACAGCACGATCGTCGAGCAGGCGGGCTTCGCCAACAGCGCCGACGTGATCCAGGATGGCGTGAGCAACGATGTGGTGCTGATCCAGGACGGCGCGTACAACAGCACCATTGTCGATCAGTTCGGTGAAGGCAACGAAGCGCTGATCTCCCAGAGCGGCCAGGAAGGCATCGTCGATCTCATCCAGACTGGCAACATGAACGTGGCCGATATCGATCAGGCTGGAATCGGCAACTCCGTCGATCTGGAACAGCAGGGCGACGGCAACCTCGCGCTGGTCGATCAGTTCGGCGATTCCAGCCAGGCCATGCTGCTGCAGAGCGGCACCGACAACTTCGCGACCGTGACCCAGGCAGGCTTTGCCGACTACGCCAGCATCAGCCAGACCGGCAGCAACAACACCGCGATCGTTACCCAGCAGTAATCGCGTCCATCGGCCGATTCGGTCGGAAAGCCAGGCCCCCACGCAGGGCCTGGCTTTTTATGCGCCATCGAAAAGCACCCTGCTGGTGCATTGCACGCACCTAAGGCTCTCGAGCGGCGCCCCCGTAGACAGGCCGCTGCACTCATCCCCGGCTAAATCCGCACCAGTTTCTGTATACAAAAAATCCAGGCGAACTGTCTGGGAGCGCCTAGAATCCAGGGGTTGGCGAAGTGGCGCGCTACGCCACGGCCGATTTATTCGCGAGATCTGCCTTACGCGGAACAAGAACTGCATACAAAAACTCCACAGTCTTGCTCAGAGCGCCCTCCCATGAACCGTGACGACTTCCAGATCAAACAGATCGATCCCAGCCTGTACAACGCCGATCTCGCACCACTCGCCCCGCCTGAGCGCAAATGGGGCTGGTTCGAGATCTTCAACGTGTGGTCCAACGATATCCAGAGCCTGTTCGGTTATACCCTCGCCGCCACGCTGTTCATCAGCTACGGCCTCAATGGCTGGGCGGTGCTGGCGGGCATCGTGCTGGCCGGCTTCATCGTCATGGGCCTGGTGCAGCTCACCGGCAAACCCAGCGTGAAGTACGGCATCCCGTTCCCGGTGATGGCGCGGGCGAGCATGGGTGTGCGCGGCGCGAACTTCCCGGCAGTGGTACGCGGCATCGTCGCCATCTTCTGGTACGGCGTGCAGACCTATTTCGCCTCGACCGCGGTGGCCCTGCTGCTGCGGACATTGCTCGGCAGCGAGCCAGAGGCGGCCACGCTGCTCGGCCTGACGGCCATCGACTGGGCCGCCTACGTGATCGTCTGCGTGTTCCAAGTGGCGCTGTTCGTGCGTGGCGTCGACTGGGTAACGCGCTTTCTCAACTGGGCCGGGCCGCTGGTGTACCTGGTGATGATCGTGCTGATGATCGCCATCTGGTATCAGGCCGGCCCGAGCCTGGTCGGCGCCCTCGGCGACATCTTCAGCGGCAGCGGAGAGCACGCCGGCGGACCGATCGCCGCGTTCGCCGCGGTGGTCGGCACCATGGTCGCCTACTTCGCCGCCGTGGTGATCAACTACGGCGACTTCGCCCGTTTCGTGAAGAGCGAACGGCAGATGCGCATCGGCAACTTCCTCGGTCTGCCGGTGAGCCTGGCGATATTCTCGCTGATCGCGCTGGTGATCACCGCCGGGACCGTGGTGGTGTTCGGCGAAACGCTGACCAACCCCACCGACATCGTCGCGCGCATCGATAACGTGACCCTGACAGTGGTGGCCGCCATCACCTTCTTTGCCGCCACGGTCGGCATCAACCTGGTCGCCAACTTCATCCCGCCGGCCTACGACATCGCCAACCTGGCACCGGCCAGGATCAGCGCGCGTACCGGCGGTTTCATTACCGCGGCCATCGCCTTCTTCATCGGCGCGCTGTGGGTGGCCTTCATCAGCGAGGTGGGTATCGCCGCCTTCGTCGACACGCTGGGCGCGGTGCTGGCGCCGCTGTACGGCATCATCGTCGCCGACTATTACCTGGTTCGCCGCCAGCACCTGGACCTGCAGCAGCTGTTCTCCACCGAGCGCAGCGGGATCTACCACTTCAATGCCGGCTGGAACCGCAAGGCGATGATCGCCTTCGGCGTCAGCGCGCTGTTTTCGGTGGCCTCGGTGTGGGTGCCGGGCCTGGAGAGCCTGTCCGGCTTCGCCTGGCTGCTCGGCGCGCTGTTCGGCGGCGTGCTGCACTACGGACTGATGCGTAACCAGTCGTTGCTCGCTCGGGCGGTGCAACCCGCTCCGCTCGGCTGACCGGCGCCTGCTGCAGAGGTCGGCCATGTTAAAGTGGCCGGCCTTTTTACGTCGCTCAGGGCCTGCAGATGGTGCGATCCATCCTCGACGACCTGCTCACCGTCCAGCGCATCAGCGCCGTCCCGGCCATCCTGCAAGTCGTCAGCAAAACAACCGGATTGCGCTTCGCTGCGGTCGCTCGGGTTACCGAAAATTCCTGGACGGCCTGTGCCGTGCTCGACCGCATCGAGTTCGGTCTGAAGGTTGGCGGTGAACTCGACGTGACCACCACGCTGTGCAGCGAAATCCACACTTCGCAGCAGCCGATCATCATCAGCCAGGTGAGCGCCAACCCCGACTACTGCAACCATCACACACCGCAGATGTACGGCTTCGAAAGCTATATCTCGGTGCCGGTGCTGCGCGCCGACGGCAGTTTCTTCGGCACGCTCTGTGCGCTCGACCCGCTACCGCGCGACCTTTCCCACCCGGCGACGCGAGCGATGTTCGAGTCATTTGCGCGGCTGCTGACGCTGCAGATCGAAGCCGAGGAGCAACAGCAGGCCACGCGTGCGGCGCTGGCCGATGAGCGCATCACCGGCCACCAGCGCGAACAGTTCATCGCCCTGCTCGGCCATGATCTGCGCACCCCACTGGCCTCAATCCAGGCGGCCAGCGATCTGTTGGTCCGGCGCTCTACGGAACCCGATACGCAACGACTCGCCGAGCATGTGCGCACCTCCAGTCAACGCGCCTCACGAATGGTCGATGATCTGCTGGATTTCGCCCGCGGCCAGCTGGGCAATGGCATACCGCTGAACTGGACGGCCTCGGCCAACTTGCATCTTGTTCTATCGCAGGTGGTCAACGAGCTGCGTACCGCCTATCCACGCCGGGTGTTGCTTGACCAACTGCCGGAGCTGCCGGTGTTCGAGTGCGACCCGGACCGGATCGCCCAACTGCTGGCCAACCTGATCACCAACGCGCTGCATCACGGCGCCAGTACCGGTCCGGTGATCGTGAAGGCCGAGGTGGTCGACAAGCATTTCCAGCTGGCGGTGCACAACCGCGGCACGCCAATCCCACCTGAACGGTTGGAACAACTGTTCCATGCCTATTCCCAGGAAGACGACACCTCGCGCAACGGGCTTGGGCTCGGGCTGTTCATCGTCGATCAGGTGGCCAAAGCCCATGGCGGCGGCATGCGGGTAACCTCCAGCGCCGAAGCCGGTACCACCTTCACCTTCCGCATGCCGCTCAACCGCACCTGATCAACGCAGCTGGCTGTCCTTGCTGCCACGGCGGTTGTAGCCGCTGAACCTGGCGTCTTCCTTGTCCTGCTCGGCCTGGCACTTGATGCACAGCCTGACGCCAGGCACCGCCTGGCGCCGCGCTTCGGGAATGGCCGCGCCGCACTCCTCGCAATGCTTGAGGCTCTCGCCGCGGGCGAGCTTGCTGCGGGCGCGCTGCACCGCGTCTTCGACGGTACTGTCGATCTGCTCCTGGACGGCACCGTCGCCTGCCCAACCTGTCGCCATTGCTCACCTCCCGCATCGCTCGATGCTGTTCTGCTTTGGAGTCATTGCGCGGGCGGATGCTCACCCCAGGCGATACCGCCCATCGAATGACGCCGGGCAATCGACGGATGGCGCTGACCGGGCGGCATAGTCGCCTATCCTGCCCCGGTTCACGCCGACGGCTCAGCGCCTCGGGCATTTGCGAACCGGCAGGGCAGCCAGCATGAAGCGCATCTTACCGACCATAACCAGCCTGCTCCTGGCAGCGGGCTGCGCCAGCGAACCACAGGTGCTTGAGCGCGAACTGGGCACCTTCGACCTCAAACTGGGCACCGAGCCCGCCCGCAGCATGGCTCAGGGGCTGGTGCAACCGAGCACCGGCAATGCATTCCATGGCGGACTCGATCTCACCCATGCCAGCGGGCTATATGTCGGGCAGTGGTCCCCCAGCGTCGGGTTGGTCGACGGTAGGCAACTCGAGGTGAATTCCTATCTCGGCTATGCGCAGCAGAACGATCAGGATCAACTCGGCTACGAGATCGGCCTGATGCGCTACAGCTTTCCGGAACTGCCCGAATGGGATCGTCACGAATACTACGGTGGCCTGACGCTGGGCGACCGGCGCCTCGGCGCGGCGCTGAACAGCGCCGCCGGGCGTACCGACAGCACGCTTTATCTGGACCTGGGCACGGTGACGCCTTTCGCCGTCGGCGTCCGCGTGAAGTACTCGAGCCACGCGCTGGCCACACCGCATTATCTCGACGGTGGCGGCAGCGTGGACATGTTCAGCGACTGGTCGCTCGACCTCTCGCGGCCCTGGCTGGGCCTGCAGCTGAATCTGTCCTACAGCGACTCCAGCCTGAGCGGCCAGGCGTGCAGCGCCTACTCGGGACAGAACCCGCGCTGCGACGGCCTGCTGACCTTCCGCGCCGAGCGGCAGCTGTTCTGAGCGCGGCTATTCCTTGACCTGCATGTATTCCTCGGCCCAAACGACGTATTCATCGGCCGTGGAGTATTTGACCGACAGCTGCGAGGCATTCAGGTCCAGTGCATCGACCTGGCGCTGCTCGCGCAGGCAATCGTAGGTGGCCTTGATCGCTGCGAAGTAGGCGGCATGGCCATTGACCACGATGCGCACGCCGAGCGCCGCCAGCCGCGCGTTGTCGCGCAGGTTGGGGTTGCCGTAGGTGACCAGCATCAGCGGCTTGCTGAGCTGGCTGGCGATGCTTTCCAGATGGTCGAAGTCCTCGATGCCGACCAGGCAGATGGCATCGGCGCCGGCCTTCTCGTAGGCCTGGGCGCGGGCGATGACTTCCTCGAAGCCGATCACGCCGGCATTGGTCCGGCCGATGATGGCCATTTCCGGGTCGACTCGCGCCTCCAGCGCCGCACGGATCTTGCCAACCGCCTCGAACATGCCGATGAGGTCGGTGGAGCGGCGACCGAATTTCGGCGGCAGCAGGGTGTCCTCGATGGTCAGCGCGGAAATTCCGGCGCGCTCCAGTTCGGAAACGGTGCGCATCACGTTCAGCGCGTTGCCGTAGCCATGGTCGGCGTCGGCCAGTACCGGCAGCTGGGCGACGCGGCAGATGCGCGTGGCCTGCTCGACGAACTCGCTCAAGGTGATGAGGTTGAAGTCCGGCGCGGCGAGGACCTGCAGCGAGGCCACCGAGCCGCCGAGGATGCCCACTTCGAAACCGAGGTCGGCGGCGATGCGCGCGGACATCGGGTCGAACACCGAGGCGGTGTGGAAGCAGCGGTCGGCGTTCAGCAGCTCGCGAAAGTTGCGGCGCAGGTCGTGATGAGAGAGTCGCGGCATATAGGCTCCATGGGTGCACGCAAGGGTCGATTCGCCCTGTCTTTTCATTTCAGTGTTGTTGAGAAGCTGCCTGGTCGGCCGAATGGCACATTTTCGCTGTTTATCTCTCGGCCGGCCCCTGGCGGCGCTGCACATAGGCCATGCACAGGCCGCTGGCGATGATCACCGCCATACCGATCAGCGCCCCCGCATCCGGCGCATGATCGAAGGCAACATAGCCGACCACCCCAGCGAAGACGATCTGGCCGTAGGTGAATGGCGCCAGGGTCGCCGCGCTGGCGAAGCGGAAGGCATTGGTCAGCAGCAGGTGGCCGAGCATTGCCATGCCACCGAGCGCGCCCATCAGCAGCGCGTCGTGCAGCGTTGGCGTCCGCCAGTTGAAGACCACCAATACGCTCAGGGTCACGCAACCGACCAGGCTGGTCAGGTAGTTGCTGGTCACCGGATGGTCGGTACCGGCCAGGCGCCGGGTCACCAGCTGATACACGGTGAACGACAACGCCGCGCCGAAGGGCAACAGCACCGCCGGTGTGAACAGCGCCGAACCGGGGCGCACGATGATCACCACCCCGAGCAGACCGAAGCCCACGGCCAGCCACTGGCTGCGGCTGACTCGCTCGCCCAGCAGCGCCGAGGCGATGGTCACCAGCACCGGGGTCAGAAAGATCACCGCGGTGGCTTCGGCCAGCGGGATGAAATGCAGGCCGTTGATGAACAGCAGACTCACGCTGACCAGGCTCAGCCCGCGCAGTAATTGCGGCCACGGGCGCAGGGTGCGAAACACGCGCTGGCCCATGCGCGGTACGAACAGCGCGGTCATCAGCACTGTCTGCGCGATGTAACGAGCCCAGATGACCAGGAACACGGGGTAGATTTCCGAGAGGTGCTTGGCCAGCCCGTCATGACTGGCCAGCAACAGACCCGACAGCAATATCAGCAGGACGCCGTAGAGCGGGTGGTGGTGATCGTTCAACGCAGGCCTCAAACCACTTGTTAGCAGGCTAACCATTATGCCTGTCATCTTGTCGCACCGCTGCACCAATCAGCTGAAACCTTTCACCTGAGCTCGAACACGGCCGCGACTGTCCCGCTGTGGATGCGCCGCCCGGCGGCAAGCGGAGCACCGGTATTTCGCGTATGATCGCCGGCTTTTTGCCGAGTCGCGCGGCGTTTCGCGGCGTTCGAGTGTAGTCGTGATGTACCAGTTGAGAGCGATGCAGGAGCGCGATATCCCTGCCGTCCTGGCGATCCAGGAAGAATCCTATGCCGCCGAGGTCCTCGAAGACGAGGCGGTGATCCGTTCGCGTCTGGCGGCGTTTCCACAGCTGGCGTGGGTGGCCGAGGATGACGAGGGCGTATGCGCCTACCTGTTCGCCTATCACTCGCGCCTGGGCAAAGTGACGCCGCTGGACGGGGAGTTCTGCACCGACGGCGAAGCCGATTGTCTCTATCTGCACGACCTGGCCGTGGCCAAGCGCGCCGCCGGCCGCGGCATCGGCCCGGCACTGGTGCGGCACAACCTGCAACAGGCCGGTGCCGCACAGTTGCGCTATTCGGCACTGGTGTCGGTGCAGGATTCCACCGGCTTCTGGTCGCGCCTGGGCTACGAAGCCCACGACGAACTCGACCCGCCGCAGGCCGGAAATCTGGCTAGTTATCAGATCCCAGCGGTGTACATGGTGCGCGACCTGCACCAGTAAGGCGCACGCACTAGATCAGCCTCCGACAGTCGCACCATGACGGTGCACCAAAAGCCCCATTATCAGGCACGCGGGCCCGATAGCGACCGCGATCGCGATATATGGGGCCGGTTGGCAAGCCACTTGCTCTTGTTCCGGAAACGATCCGACCGGAACTCTGCACATGCTGGTGATTCGCCAACGCATCGAGGCCCGCCCCGAGTGGCAGGCCGAACTCGAACTGACCTACGACGCGCGCAGCAAGAGTCGCCTGCGCTGCTTCAGTACCAGCGGCGAAGACGTCGGCCTGTTTCTCGAACGCGGCCAGCCGCCGCTGCACGATGGCGAATGCCTGCTCGCCGGTGATGGCCGTGTCGTGCGCGTACGCGCACGCCCCGAGCAGCTGCTGCATGTCACCTGCGCCAGCGCTTTCGAACTGACCCGCGCGGCCTATCATCTGGGCAACCGCCATGTCGCCCTGCAGGTCGGTGACGGCTGGCTGCGGCTGCTCGACGACTACGTACTCAGAGACATGCTGTTGCAGCTGGGCGCCAGCGTTGAACACATCGAGGCGCCCTTCCAGCCGGAGCATGGCGCCTACGGTGGCGGCCATCACCATTCCCACGCTGGCGAAGCGGAGTTCAGCTACGCACCGCGCCTGCACCAGTTCGGCGTACGCCCGTGAACGCGACGGCCGCTCCCGGCTCGGCCTGGGCATTGCTCCGGCTGGCCAGCCCGCAGTTGCCTATCGGCGGCTACAGCTATTCCCAAGGGCTGGAGATGGCGGTGGAGAACGGCCAGGTGAACGACCCGCCCAGCGCCCGGCGTTGGCTGGAGGACCAACTGCTGCTCAACCTCGCCCGCTTCGAGGCACCGCTGCTGCTGGCCCATTGCGAAGCGGCGGCACAGAACGATTGGCCGCACCTGTTGCAACTGGCCGCAGAACACCGCGCCAGCCGCGAAACCCGCGAGCTGCAGCTGGAAAGCCGGCAGATGGGCTATTCCCTGACGCAGCTGCTCGACGGCCTGCCAGAGCTCGACCCGCCAGCACGTGACTGCCTCGCGGCTGCCGGCGAGCCCGGTCTGGCTCTCGCCTGGGCACTGGCCGCCCGTGCCTGGCGGATCACGCCCGCCGACGCCCTCGCCGCCTGGTTGTGGGGCTGGCTGGAAAACCAGCTGGCGGTGCTGATGAAGACGTTGCCGCTGGGGCAGCAGGCTGCTCAGCGGTTGACCTCGCAGCTGTTGCCGGTTCTAAGCCGGGCGCAGCGGGAGGCCAGCGAGCTGCCGGAGCGGGAATGGGGTAGTGCGCCGTTTGGACTGGTGCTGACCAGCATGGCGCATGAGCGGCAGTACAGTCGGTTGTTTAGGTCATGACTAGATCGAGTCCGGCTTTGCCGTGCGCGTCTGTAGGAGCGAGCGCTGCTCACGAACCCGATGGTCACTCGTGGCGCACGGTGTTCACCGAACCAACGCGAAGGAATCCTGGCCGCGAAACTGTTGGTTTTCTGCCTGAGTGCCGGCGCTCCGCGCTTTCCTCGGCGCGAGCGACAGGTTGCGCCTCTCACGGCGCCTTACTTTTCTTTGCACGCGCAAAGAAAAGTAAGCAAAAGAAAGCGCGCCCCAGCATCCGGCCCTGCGCTACGCGCAGGGTTCATTCACTCCATCGCCGCTCCAGGGGTCGGCTTACAAGGGCCATCCATGGCCCTTTAAGCGGGGACGCCTCAGTCCTTTCGCCGCGTCCATGCGGCTCATCCCCTTACGCAACGATTCCGCTCACCCTCCTGAAGGGGAATCGGGTGTTGCCTGTCAGGCCGCGGAGGGAAAAGCAAATGCCCGTGCGACGCAATGTAGGGTGGAAAACTGCGCAGCATTTTCCACCGCTGGCTACAAGCAAGTTCTCGCCGGGCCATGGCGGATTACTTTTCAAAACGGTGGGTAAGCTTCGCGTTACCCACCCTACGGACGTCGCGCCCCTCCGCGCGGAATCCATTCGGCCAACTGAAAGGGGCGTTTTGCGTCGCCTGTTAGTCCGCACCCACGCAAACAAGCAAAGCGCTTCGCTTCCCTTGCTTCATATCTTCCAGACGACTCGGTCTCGACTCCCCTTCAGGAGGCCGAGCGCAGGTGTTGTGCAGGGGGACGCGAGGCATGGATGCCGAGCGAGGAGTGATGGGTCGGGGCCGCCGTCGGCATGGATGTCCCTTCGCGACGGCCCCCGGAGCAGCATCGGAGCGAGGGAAGTTTTGCGAAGCAAAACCCGGATGCAGGGGTGGCCTTCTTTTTGGTTACTTTTTCTTGGCCACACAAGAAAAAGTGACGCGCCGTGAAAGGCGCAACCTGTAGTTCCTGCCGAGGAAAGCGCGGCGCCCCACAGCGATGCCCGGGCCACAGCCAATACACGCCCAGCATTTTCACGCGAGCAAAAAACTCACCCCAACGAATCCCATATCGCCTCGCCGCCCCACTGGCAGCGGCGATCCCCGTATATCAACCCCTATGCACCCCAGCTGCCATCCAGAGGAGAACCCCCATGAATACCCACCCCCTGCGCGTCGGCATCGGCGGGCCGGTCGGTTCCGGCAAGACCGCCCTGACCCTCGCCCTGTGCCAGGCCCTGCGCGAGCGCTACAACCTCGCCGTGGTGACCAACGACATCTACACCCAGGAAGACGCCCAGTTCCTGGTGCGCAATGAGGCCCTGGCGCCCGAGCGGATCATCGGCGTGGAGACTGGCGGTTGCCCGCACACGGCGATCCGTGAGGACGCCTCGATCAACCTCGAGGCCGTCGAGCAGCTGAACCGGCGCTTTCCTGGGCTGGATCTGATCATCGTCGAGTCCGGCGGCGACAACCTCTCGGCGACTTTCAGCCCCGAGCTTTCGGACCTGACCATTTACGTGATCGATGTGTCCGCTGGCGACAAGCTGCCGCGCAAGGGTGGGCCGGGCATCTGCAAGTCCGACCTGCTGGTGATCAACAAGATCGACCTGGCGCCAATGGTCGGCGCCTCGCTGGAGGTGATGGATCGCGACGCCCGCAAGATGCGCGGCGAGCGCCCGTTCGTCTTCAGCAATCAGAAGGTCGGTCAGGGCCTCGACGAGATCATCGCCTTCATCGAAAAACAGGGAATGCTCAGCGCCGCCTGACGTCCGCCCGATAATCCAAGGAGTCTTTATGAACCTGCGCAAACCACTGCTCGCCACCCTCCTGCTGCTCAGCCCGGCCCTGGCGCTGGCTCACCCCGGCCACGACCATGCCGGCGTGCTGTCCGGCATCGCCCACCCCATCTTCGGTCTCGACCACCTGCTGGCGATGGTTGCCGTCGGCTTATGGGCAGCCCAGCAGACCGGCAAGGCGCGCTGGGCCCTGCCGCTGACCTTCGTCGCTACCATGCTGCTCGGCGGCCTGGCTGGCTTCGCCGGTTTCGAAATGCCGCTGATGGAAACCGGCATCGCCGGCTCGGTGCTGGCCCTCGGCCTGCTGGTAGCCCTGGCAATTCGCCCGCCGCTGGTCGTCGCCGCAGCGCTGACCGCGCTGTTCGCCGCCAGCCATGGCGTCGCCCACGGACTGGAACTGCCGGAGCTGTCCAGCCCATGGGGTTACGCCGTCGGCTTTGTGGCGGCCACCGCTGCGCTGCATGCCCTGGGCTACGGGCTGGTGCGCGGCCTGCCGCAGGCCGCAGCGCCGCTGGTTCGCATCGCGGGGGCCGTATCGGCGGTTACCGGCGCCTGGCTGCTGGTCGCCTGATAGGTGACAGGCATGCCCACAATAACCCTCGCTTATAACCCAGTCCCATCCTGAATCACCGGGAACCCTCGGCGACAGCACAAACCAAAGCTAGTGGACGCGTTCTACGGTGCGGCCTTTAAAGCGCACCGCAGAACGGGCTACCCACTGACAAGGGAGCGATGCTGTTGACCACCTACTCTACGCACGGCTTTGCCTACTGGGCCCTGAAGGCATTTGCCATCGTCCTCGCACTCTATGGCCTGGCGCTGGCGGCGGGCGGCCTCTGGCTGGTGACGCTGGGAGGCTCCTGGTATTACCTGCCCGCCGGTATCGGCATGCTGGTCTCCGGCATTCTGCTGTTATTCATGCGCATTCAAGGCGTGTGGCTCTACTGGCTGGTATTCGTGGCCACGCTGGTTTGGGCACTTTGGGAAGTGGGCCTCGAGCCCTGGCCCCTGGTACCCCGTCTGGTCGCGCCCGCGGTCATCGCGCTGCTTACATTGCTGTTCATCCCCACGGTTCGCCGCCACTCGAATTGAGGTAGACCTATGCGCCTCTGGATCGCGCTCGCCGCGCTGACATTAAGCCTGCCCGACATTCACCACGCCCAGGCTCAGAACAGCCCGACCACCGAACGGGCGACAGCGGCCTCCCCCGCGCCTTCGGACTGGACGTCGTACGGCCGCGACAACGCAGCCACCCGCTATTCGCCGCTCAGGCAAATCACGCGCGACAATGTCGACCAGCTCGAGCCCGCCTGGGTGTACCAGACCGGCGACATGCCGCCACCGGAAGTGGACGACAAGTGGGCCCCGGAAAACACCCCGCTGAAAGTCGGCAACTCGCTGTACCTGTGCAGCGCCATGAATATCCTGATCGGGCTCGATGCCGGAAGTGGTCGCGAACGCTGGCGCTTCGATCCACAGGTGCCGATCGATCACATCCCCTATTCAGCAGCCTGTCGGGGCGTCAGCTATTACGAGGTGCCCGATCCAGAGCCGGCCCAGGCCTGCGCGCGGCGCGTCATCGAGGGCACGCTCGATGCGCGGCTGATCGCCGTCGATGCAGACACCGGCCAGCCGTGCGAGGACTTCGGCAACTCCGGGCAGGTCAATCTGCTCGAAGGGATGGGCGATTCGCCCCCCGGCTACGTCGCGGTGACCTCGGCACCGACCATCGTGCGTAACGTGGTCGTGGTCGGCCACCAGGTGCTCGACGGGCAAAAGGAGGATGCGCCATCCGGGGTGATCCGCGGCTACGATGCCGAAACCGGCGAGCTCGCCTGGGCATGGGACATGGGGCGTCCGGGCGAGACGGGCATGCCGGCCGAGGGCGAGCAGTACACGCGCGGCACGCCCAATGCCTGGACGACCTTTTCGGCCGACGACGAGCTCGGCCTGGTCTACGTGCCCATGGGCAATTCGGCTGTGGATTACTTCAGCGGCAACAGAGAAGACTACGAGCACCCCTACTCCACCGCCCTGGTCGCGCTCGACATCACCAGCGGCGAAGTCGCCTGGGTTTTCCAGACGGTGCACAACGATGTCTGGGACTATGACCTGGGCTCGCAGGGCACGCTTGCCGACTTTCCCATGGGAGAGGGCCAGAGCGTCCCGGCTGTCATTCTGCCGACCAAACAGGGCGATATCTTCGTGCTTGACCGGCGCACCGGCGAGCCGCTCACCGAGGTGCAGGAGCGCCCGGTGCCGGCCAGCAAGCTGCCCGACGAACAGCTGTCGCCGACTCAGCCCTTCTCGGTCGGCATGCCGACACTCGCCAAGCCCAAGCTCACCGAACGCGACGCCTGGGGCTTTTCACCCCTGGATCAGCTCTGGTGCCGGATTCAATTCCTGCAGTCCGACTACGAGGGGATGTACACCCCGCCGAGCGTCGAGCGGCCCTTCATCCAATACCCCGGCTACAACGGCGGCAACGACTGGGGCGGTGGTTCGCTGGACCCCGAGCGCGGCATCTTTGTCGCCAACTACACCGACTTGCCGATGCGTGATCAGCTCATCCGTCGCGAAGAGGCTGATGAGAAAGGCATGGTGCCGCTGGGCGAGCCGGGTGGGACGACCGATTCCGGCGGGCCGGTGCCCCAGGCAGGCTCTCCTTACGCCATCTCGATCAAGCCATGGCGCAACGGCCTGACCGGTATCCCCTGCACCCGGCCACCCTACGGCGGAATCATGGCCATCGACCTGGCCACCCGTGAGGTACTGTGGGACAAGCCACTGGGCACCGCCCGCAACAATGGCCCCTTCGGCATCCCCTCGCGCCTGCCCTTCACCATCGGCACGCCCAACAATGGCGGCTCGGTGATCACCGCCGGTGGGCTGATCTTTATTGCCGCCACTACGGACGACCTCATTCGCGCCATCGATATCGATACCGGCGAAGTGGTCTGGCAGGACGTGCTGCCCGCTGGCGGCCAGGCGACGCCGATGACCTACGAGGTCAACGGACGCCAGTACCTGGCCATCTTTGCCGGCGGTCACCATTTCATGGAGACCAAGATCGGCGATTACCTGGTGGTCTACAGCTTGCCCACCCCGGGGGACTCCAGCTCCACCGAAACGCTGGAGGAGTGACTAGCGAAATGGCGGCTCGTCGAAGCTGCGCAGCTTGCGCGAGTGCAACGAGTTGAGCTGGTTGCGCAGCAGTTCGAGCGCGGTGATGCCGATCTTCAGGTGCTGGGTCACGGCCCGCTCGTAGAAGGCATTGGCCGAGCCGGGCAGCTTGATCTCGCTGTGCAGCGGCTTGTCCGATACGCACAGCAGCGTGCCGTAGGGCACCCGCAGGCGATAGCCCTGGGCCGCGATGGTGCCGCTTTCCATGTCCACCGCGACGGCCCGCGACAGGTTGATCAGCGGCCGCTCCTGCGCCCAGCGCAGCTCCCAGTTACGGTCGTCGTAGGTCAGCACGGTGCCGGTGCGCAGGCGCTTCTTCAGCGCCTCGCCCTGTTCGCCGGTGACCTTGGCCGCGGACTCCTGCAGCGCCTGCTGCACTTCGGCCAGTGCCGGCAGCGGGATGTGCGGCGGCAGCACGCGGTCGAGGATGCCGTCGCGGCGCATGTAGGCGTGGGCCAGCACGTAGTCACCGATCGACTGCGACTGCCGCAGCCCACCGCAGTGGCCGATCATCAGCCAGCAATGCGGGCGCAGCACGGCCAGGTGGTCGGTGATGTTCTTCGCGTTGGAAGGACCGACGCCGATGTTGACCAGGGTGATGCCATGGCCATCGTCGGCGGTCAGGTGATAGGCCGGCATCTGGTAGCGGTGCCACATCACCCCGCCGATGATCGCCTGCGCCTCACCCTCCTCCATGCCGCGCTCGATGACCACGTTGCCCGGCAAGACCATACGCGTGAAGCGGGTGTCGTCGCGCAGCATGTCGAGGCCGTGGCGGATGAACTGGTCGACGTAGCGGTGGTAGTTGGTCAGCAGGATCCACGGCTGCACATGGCGCCAGTCGCTGCCGGTGTAGTGCACCAGCCGGCGCAGCGAGAAGTCCACCCGCGCGCCATCGAATAGCGCCAGCGGATAGGGGTCGGCATTCTCCCAGTCGTAGAGCCCGTCGGCGATATCGTCGGTCGCGGCGGACAGGTCGGTGCTGGGAAACACCCGCGCCAGCTCGGCGGCGGTCACGCCGGTACCGGCCAGCTCGTCGCCCTGCTCGATGACGTAGGGATAAGGGATGTTGCGCTCGCTCATGCCGACCTCAACGGTGACGTTGAAGTCCTGGATCAGCGGCCTCAACTGATCGAGCAGATAGGCGCGGAACGCCGCCGGGTGGGTCACCGTGACGCTGTATACACCGGGTGCCTGCACCTTGGCATAGGCGCGGGTCGAGGCCGGCACTTCGCCGTGGCATTCGTAGGTCAGGCGCAGTTGCGGGTAGCGGAACAGGTTGCGCTCCGCGGCGCTGGGCTCGGTACGGCTGGCTACGTAGCGCTTGAGCGCCTGGTTGAGCGCGGTGGTGGCGCGTTCATGCAGTTCGGCAAGGTAGTCCACTGCAGCTTCGGCGCTGGTGGCAATGCGGAAAGTATCACCGGCTGGATTCATGCTGGATTCCTTGTTCAGTCGTTGGAAACATCTTGCCTGCTCATCGATGACAGCGATAGCGCCGCAGCTGCTTGCCCAGTAGCCAGCCGCCCGGCCAGCGCCTGCAAGCCACGCTGCAGCGCAACCAGCCCCGGCGCTGCACTGAGACTCAGGCGTAGCGCGTCCGGCGCACCGGGGCCGACCGCAAAGACGCCTGCTGCCGCACCTTCGATACCCGCCGCACGGGCGATACCGGGCAGATCGATCTCGCCAGTGCAAGCAGCCAACCACAGGTGCGGCGAGGCGCCTGTGCTCAGCCGTGGACCAAGCATCTTCCGCGCCATGCGCCAGCGGTGCTCGACCTGGGCACGCTGCCAGACCAGCCTGCGCTGTGCCGTGCCATCCTCGATCCACTCGCTCGCCACACGTAGGCACAACGGCGACAGCGCCCAGCCGGTGGCCTGCGCTTCCGGGTCGATGCGCGCCAGCCAAGGTTCGGCGGCCGCGATGAAACCGAAGCGCAGCCCCGGCGCGACGGTCTTCGACAGGCTGCCGACCAGCACGCTGCGCTCGCCCAGCAGCGATGCCAGCGGCGGCTCGTCGCCGAGCGCACCGTAGACGTCGTCCTCGATGATCAGCAAGTCGTGTCGACGCGCCAGCGCAGCGATCGCTTCACGCCGCGCAGCATCCATGCTGACGCCCGTCGGATTCTGCAGGCAGGGCGTCAGCACGGCGACGCGAGCACCGGTGGCGCGGACCTGGCGATCGAAATCCTCCGGCAGGATGCCCCGTTCGTCCATCGCCACGCCGTGCAGCGGCAGGCGCAGCTGGCGTGCGGCCGCCTTGATCCCGGGCGAGGTCAGTGCTTCCACCAGAATCGGTTCGCCCGGTGCGCACAAGCCCAGCAATGCGGCGAATACGCCCTGTTGCGCACCGGCGCAGAGCAGCAACTGCCGCGGCGGCAACTCCAGCGCACGCCCTCGCAACCATTGGCTGGCCGCCAGGCGTCCGCGCTGCATCGCCGCAGGCGACGGGTAACCCTGCAATTCGGCGAGATCGACCGAGGCGCCAAGCACCAGCAGGCTGCGCTGCAGATCACCATCGTCCGTGTCGATCACCGGCAGGTTGGTCGACAGGTCGAGCAGCGCCGGCAACGCCCCCGGCTGCTTGAGCAGAAACAGGCTGGCCTCGCGACTGCTTGCCAGCACGTAAGTGCCGCGCCCGACCTCACCACCCACCAGATGCCGCCGCGCCGCTTCGCGGTACGCCTGCATCGCCGTACTCGGGTTGAGCCCCAGCGCCCAGGCCAGGCGGCGCTGCGGCGGTAAGCGATCGCCGGGCTTGAGCACGCCCTGCTCGATTGCGCTCGAAATGGCATCCACCAGCGCCAGGTAGCGCGGTTGATCGTTATCGATGAGCCGAGGAAGCCACATTGTCTGCCATGCAATATAAGGATTTACCCATACAATGGCCGCGCTCTAGGCTGCTCGTCAAACCGCCGAGGAGCCACCCATGTTCGAACTCTCCGCCCTACGCCAAGCCGCCGAGCTGATCGGCCGCCATATTCCGCCGACCCCGCAGTACAACTGGCCACTGCTGCGCCAGCGGCTCGGTTGCGACCTGTGGGTCAAACACGAGAACCACACACCCGCCGGCGCCTTCAAGGTCCGCGGCGGCCTGCTCTATGTCGACGAGCTGCTCAGGCGTGAGCCCGGGCTGCCGGGCATGATCAGCGCTACCCGCGGCAATCACGGCATCAGCCTGGCGATGGCCGCGCAGCGGACCGGCATTGCCCTGAAGGTGCTGGTACCCGAGGGCAATTCAGCGGAAAAGAACGCGGCGATGCGCGCCTGCGGCGCCGAGGTCATCGAGTACGGCCGCGATTTCGACAGTGCCCGCCAGCACGCCGCCGACCTGGCTGCCCAGAGCGGCTGGCACTTCGTTCCGGCGCTACATCCGGACCTGATCCGTGGTGTGGCCACCTATGCGCTGGAGCTCTTCGAAGCGGCACCAGCGTTGCGCCGTGTCTACGTGCCGATCGGCATGGGTTCCGGCATCTGCGGCCTGATCCGCACACGCGATCTGCTGGGCCTGGATACCGAGATCATCGGCGTCGTCTCCAGCGCGGCGGATGCCTATGCACAGAGCTTCGAACAGGGCCGTATCGTCTGCACCGAAACCGCTGACACCTTTGCCGACGGCATGGCCTGTCGAATGCCGGCCGCCGAAGCACTGGAGATCATCAACCAGGGTGCAACCCGCATCGTGCGGGTCGATGATGCGGAGATTCGCCAGGCGATCGTCGCCCTGCACGAAGACACTCACAACACCGCCGAAGGCGCCGGCGCCGCCGCATTGGCTGCGGCGATGCAGGAGCAGGAACGCAACCGCGGTGAACGCATAGCCGTGGTGCTCAGCGGCGCCAATATCGACCGCCGGCTGCTTGCCGGCATTCTTGGCGGATAGGCTCGGGGGATTCTCGGTTCGGCGTGGTGTTCACTATCCCCGCTGGGTGCGGGGCGCAGGAAAGCTATTGCGGTGCCGTTCGGTTCAGCCCCGCGGGCGCGGGGAACACTGGTCGGGCTTCGTCGTTTCTGGCTCCCGTGTCGGTTCATCCCCGCATGCGCGGGGAACACAACCGCATCCTCAACCTCTACGGCCTGCCGCACGGTTCATCCCCGCATGCGCGGGGAACACAACAGGTCGTCGATCGCCTCGAGCAGCAGATGCGGTTCATCCCCGCATGCGCGGGGAACACGCTGGGCATGATCCGTGGCGTCTCGAAGATCCGCGGTTCATCCCCGCATGCGCGGGGAACACCTGGCCACCGTCGTCACGGCGTTGGTCGAGCGCGGTTCATCCCCGCATGCGCGGGGAACACCTGCACCAGGAGGAATACGACCTCTACCTGGACGGTTCATCCCCGCATGCGCGGGGAACACAAGTCACTCGCAGCCATGACGCCCCCTTAACCCGGTTCATCCCCGCATGCGCGGGGAACACTGATCCCAAATGACGTCGCTCCACTCGGTCAGCGGTTCATCCCCGCATGCGCGGGGAACACCTAGCAGTGGTCGGCCACAAGTGGATCGGCAACGGTTCATCCCCGCATGCGCGGGGAACACCGGGAAAGTCCACCGCGAGCCAGGCTGAGGACCGGTTCATCCCCGCATGCGCGGGGAACACGCACCTGCGGCGTAGGCATCAAGCCGAACAACCGGTTCATCCCCGCATGCGCGGGGAACACGAGGGGGTAGGTAAATCTCTGGAGGTTCGGCGCGGTTCATCCCCGCATGCGCGGGGAACACCGTTTATCGATCTTCTTGAAGTGGCTGATGTTCGGTTCATCCCCGCATGCGCGGGGAACACGGTGGATGGGGATTTGAACAGGTTCTTGAGTGCGGTTCATCCCCGCATGCGCGGGGAACACCGACAGAAGCTTGTGCATCGCAGCGCCCTGCTGGTTCATCCCCGCATGCGCGGGGAACACTCTTAGCGTAACTGACTGTTCCAGAAAGGAAAAATCAGCTGCTAAAAATCTACCAACTTTTCCTTGTTAAAGATCGGGATTTTCCAGCGGATGGAAGGCGACCAGATGCAGGCCGTCGAACTCCACGGGGAGGCGACGATTGGGGCCGAGGGTCTGGAATTCGTAGCCGGACTCATGGTTGCTGGCCCAGGCCATCACCACGTTGCCGTCCTCATGTCCCTGGCTCAGTTGCTCCCAGATCATTTCGCGGGTGCGTTTGGAAACATCGCCGATATAGACACCGGCGCGCACCTCCAAAAGCCAGATGGCCATACGTCCACGCAGGCGCGGCGGTACGTTTTCGGTAACCACGACGAGAAAGCTCATCCCTGCGTCCTGTGCCCGGCCTCGCCGATGCTTTCAGGGTTGGGGATGGCAGGCGGTACGGACTCGGGTGGCGCTTCGGGCGGCGAGATGCCGCCGGCCGACAGCACGTCTTCAATGGTGGGGATGATTTTCGCCAGGATCTTGCTGGAGCGGAACAGGTCGCGGCAGCCCAGGCGCACTTCCCGCTCGGGTTGCGGCGGCGACTTCGCGGCGATGCGGAAGGCCAGCGGCACCACGGTCTCGAACTTGAACAGGTCGGCGATATCGTAGACGAAGGACAGCGGCTTGCCGGTGTGGATGAAGCCCACCGCCGGCGCGTAACCGGCCGCGAGCACGGCCGCTTCGGCGATCCCGTACAGACAGGAAGTAGCCGCAGACAGGCAGCGGTTGGGAATGTCCGCCGCATCCCATTGCTGCCTGTCGTAGTTGCGCGCCCGCCAGTCGACCCCATACTGCTTGGCCAGCAGTCTGTAGGTTTCGCGCACCCGTGCGCCCTCGATGCCGCGCAGTTGTTCGACACTGCGCCGGGCCGGTGCCGGCTCCTGGAAACGCAGCTCGTACATCTTGCGCACCACCTTCAGGCGCAGCTCGTCGTCCAGCGCCAGCTTGGCCTGGTAGAGCAGGCGGTCCGCCCGTGCCCCGCCCGGCTGGCCGCTGGCGTACAGGCGCACACCGGATTCGCCCACCCACACCAGCAGGGTACCCACGGTGGAAGCCAGGTGCACGGCTGCGTGGGATACCCGCGTACCCGGTTCGAGCATGATGCAAGCTACCGAACCGACCGGGATGTGCATGCGCACGCCGGTCTTGTCGATCACCACGAAGGCGCCATCCTGCACGTCGATCTGACCGTACTGGACGAAGATCATCGACACCCGGTCCTTCATCGGCAGGGGCTTGAGCGGAGGCAGCATCAGCCGCGCCCCAAGCTTAGCAGCCCGCAACCGAATGCCTTGCCCGGGCCGACTCCTTGTTCAAGTGCGCGACTGAACGCCGTCAGCTCGCGCACCTGCAAACGCCCCTCGAAGCACACCCGCTGCAAACTGATACGGCTGTCGCCCTTGCGGCTTGCCAACACGTCGCTGGCCGTGACCAGGGCGGCTTCGACCTCGAAGCCGTGGCGCTCGCCCTGGCGATTCAACCAGGCCAACTGCTCCGCCTCCCCCACCAGGCCATAGCGCTTGCCCTGACGCGTAACAGTCGGATTGGCCTGCAGGCGAAAGCGATAACGCCCACCGCCTTCGATCCAGGCCTGGAGGTCGAGTGGTTTGCTTTCGATCTCGCGCTGCAGGTAGTTGGGCAACACCTGCAAGGCCGACCAATCGCCCGAGCGCAACGACTGCACCAATACGGCAGGAGTCGCCCAGGCATTGCCGCCCGCTTCCAAACGCCAAAGGAAGCGAGCCGGGGCGCTGTGCTCATCGGTGACGAAGGCGCGGGCCAGGGTGCGGTGCATCTCGTAGGCATCGGCCAAATCACGCCGAGCTTGCGCACTGCGCGGGTCAAGCGTCAGTCTGGTCAGGTACATGCAGCACTCCTGATTTCACGAAGCGTGGGCCGAAACGACGCTCGGCAAAAGGTGCGACAGGCTGATCCAGGCGGATGGCGCCCTCCTGATCATCCTCCAGCAGACAGCGCAGGGTCGGCTGCGAGTCAGTTCGCCGCGCACTGGCAAGCCGAGGATACTGAGCCAGCGCCTGCTCCAGGGACAGAGGGGATAGGCCATCGGGCAGCCAGACCGGCATGCCTGGCGCAAAGCTCTTGCGCCCCAGCGCCAACGGCCAGTGTGGGGCTCGCAAGGCAGCATGAATGCGCGTCAGCAGGGCTTCATCCGCCCCTTCCAGACCGACCAGAAAGGCAGCATCGGAGAGGTAATAGCGCGGGCTGACCACGGTGCGGCGCATGTCCGCCTTGCCGGTGGCGATCAACACGCCGGTGGCGGTCTGGTAATCGCGCATCGGCACGCCTTCGTGATCGACACGCACGCCCATGCGCAGGACAGCCAGATCCTCGACCGACTCCTGCCGGTCACGCCCCAGCGCGGCGCAGACCAGCCCGAGCACGCCCGACTTGGAGGGTTCCAGCTGGGTATCGCGCTCATCGAAGCGGCTGGTGGTGCCCCAGGATTGCATCGGCCCCTGCAAGCGCAGCAACAGGGTAGCCATACTCAGCCCTCCAGTTGTGCGGCGACCTGCATGCGTACCCAGGTCGCCAGCTCACCCAGGCTCTGCACTGCAAAGCCCTTCTGCTGCGGCCAGGCTTCGCTCAGATCGAGGTAAGCCCACTGGTCCCGAGCGTCGGCATAGACCGCCGCCAATTTTCCCTCGTGCCTGGCCAGTTCACCGACCGACAGGCTGCTAAGCGCTGTATCCTGGCGTGCGGCGATGGGCTTCTCGAAGGCGTTGGCCAGGTTCAACGGGCTGGCATGACGCAGGCAGACGCCAACGAAACTCGGCAGGTTGTGGGCGGCGAAGGTGTTCTGCTTGCCCGTCGGGATAGCGCGCACCATGGCCTGGGTGAAGGACTCCAGCGCGGAAAGCGTCAGCTCGCGATCCTGCTGCAGGTTGCCGAACAGCTTGTTGGCATCGACCACCGCATAGCGGTACAGCGTGGCGGAATTGAACTCCACCTGGCCGATCATGCCGGCGCCAGTTTCGTCCGCCCCGCCCTTGTCATCGACGGCGGTGAAGTAGTCGAACTCACGCTCCACACGATGCGTGCTGATGGCATGCGCCACCTGGCAGGCGGCATCCTGGTTGACCTCCGGCATATCGGCGAGCATGCGCCCGAACAGCGCCACGTCCACCGCCTTGCCACCATCGAGCAGGGCCTTGGCCTTTTTCACCACCTCGGCCGGGGCGCTGGCCTTGGCTTCCTTCTTGCCCTTCTTCTCACCACCTGCCGGGGCAGCGGCCAGCTCATCCCAGTGCTGCTCGATGAGGTTGGCGAAACCAGCAATTTCGGCCTCGCCGAGAAACAGCAGGTACTCGGTCTTGCCGTCATCCTTGAGCTTGAGGCCGGCAGCGGCCAAGGCTACTTCGATCTTGCCCTCGGCTTCGAGCGGATCGCGCTCGGCCAGACGCTCCAGCAGCAGCGCCTTGAGCTTCTTGGTGCGCACACCACGAAACTCCGGGGCAACCAACTCATGCTCCTGGGCGGCCAGGCGAATGGCGCGCTTGAAGCACTGGCTGCTGACCCGCGCGCGGCGATAACCACCGAACAGGGCATCCTTGGGGGCGCCGGTGTCGTCACGGTTGAGGTTGGATGGAGCGAAGTTCTGGATCAGGTGAAATTCGACGAACAGACTCATGATGTCCCTCTCAGTCGTTGGCAGCTTGTTCAGGAGTGTCGACGGCAGGTTCCGCCAGTGCACGGTAGAAGTCCCGCGCCCAGCGCTGGCGTACGCCGTCGCGGCGCTCGGCATCGATATGCGGGTTGAGCCAGACGCTCAGGTCGCGCAGCAGCACGCCGTAGTCCAGCGGGCGATCATCGGCGGCCAGCAGGCTGATGATCTGGCGCAGATATACCGCCAGGTTTTCCGCATCGGCACCGAGCAAGGCGATGAAACGTTGTTCGATGCTGGCGCTGTCACGTTTGCGCATCAGCTCGCCAAGGCTGCTGGCCAGGCTTCTGGCGCCGTGATGAGGATGAGCGGCGTACAGGCCAGCCGTCAGGTACAGCGCCAGGCGCGAAGCGTCCTGGGCATGCCGCTCAGCCGCGACGAAGCGTTCCACATACGGATAAGCCGGCGGATAGCTGCCCGGCTTGAAGCTCAGGCTGCGGCGCAGGGTGGCCAGGGCGCCCCGGTCGCGTTCCTGCAGGCGCTGCAAATGCGCGATAAAGCTCTGCACGAACTCACTCATGCGCGAACCTCCTTGTCGGGTGTGGGAGTCGCCTGCAACGGGGCGAGTAGCCCCTGCAGGCGTGGATAATGACGTGCTTCGGCACGCAGGGCTTTGGCGCCTCGCCCCAAGCCGGCCAGCACGGCCTGCCAGGCCTCACGAGCCGCGTCATGCAGGCTCTGCCGCCAGAGCGCCTCTGCCTCGTCCAACTCATCGTTGCCCAGCAGCGCCATGACACGACCCAGATGGCGCTCGGCGCTGGCGAAGTACAGGGCGCCCGCCGGGCCGGCGTCGATCAGGCTGCGCGCACGTGCCCAGGTGTCCTTGCTGCCAGGGTCGGGCAAGGTTTCGGCAAGCATGCCGGTGGCCAGCTTGCGCAAGGCAGTGAACAGCTCTTCGGCATCGCGGACATAGCGGCGCAATTCGTTGGCGTGATCGGGTGAAGCCAGCAGCTTGGCAGGCAGTGCGATACGCTCGGAGCGCCAGCGCAAAAGCTTGGCCTGATCACTGGCCAGGCCAGCGATAAGCAAGGGTTGCACGCCATTGCCCAGGTAGAACTGCAGATTGGCGGCCCACTCCAGCACTGCGGCAGGCTGCGACGCCTTGCCTTCAGCATCCGGCAACAGTGCAGGAAGATCACGCCACAAGGCACGTCCCTCTGTGAAGCCCAGGCGCACCAGGCTGTTGCTACCGGCGCGGTAGCTGGCCATCGGGTCGGGCGCCTGCACGTCATCGCCCAGCGCCAAACCTGCGGCGAAGCGAATCCACTGCAAGCGCTGATCATCATCCCTGAGCAGCAGCACGGCGCGGCTCTGCCGGGTGTAGCGATCATTCGGGCCGCTGGCCAGTTCCGGGTCGCCCTGCAATTGCGCGATGCTCGGCGCGCTGCGCTCCCATGCTGGCAGGTCTTCATGCCCCGTTTGAGTCGGTGGATGCAGGGCCAGGCACAAGCTTTGCGCCAGCGAATCGCCCATCGGCATCACCGCTGCCGTATTGGCCAGGGCGCCTGCCTTGTCGGAGTCGCGCAGCGTCTTGACCAGGCCACCGGGCGTGAATTGCAGAAAGCCGAGCAAGGTACGCAACGTATCGGCGGCACCGATGTTGCGTGGTGTCAGATCGCAGGAGTGATCGAACACCACCGGCGCATTGCCGTTGGCGCTGGCCAGGGAAATTTGAGTCCAGGGTTTGAGCTTGTCGCGGGTGGCTTCGGAATCGGCCAGCGCCGCCACCTGCATGAAGGGATACTGCGGATGGAACAAGCAGAAGCGTTCGCGCCAATGCTGCAGGTAGTCGCGAATGGCCGCCAGCGGCAGCCCGTCCTGATACCAGCGCAAACGCTCGGCATCCCTCCAGCGCCCTTGCGCCTGGCTGATGGCGCGGTGAGTGATCGCCAGCAACAGCCGGTATTGGGCGATCAGACTCGGCGGCGAGGTTTCCGCCAGGGCACTGATCTCGCTGGCGCGCTCGAATAGCTCAAGCAAACCCAGTTCACGCACCTGCCCATCGTGCATCCGTACTGCCAGCCATGGCTCGTCGAGCAGGCAGAACGATTCACTCATGCCGCACCTCTGCTCCCTGTTCTCTGCGTGATTCCATATCCCTCCTCCTCCCTGAATCCGACAGGCCTGCAGTAAAGCAGACAAAGTGCCACCATGGCATGAGTCAGGTCAGCCTAGCCAATGCCGCTCATCCATGATCACGCTTCCCTAAATGACCGCGTGCTACAATGCACTGACCCTGTAACACATTGAGATGCTCAAACATGAGTGAAGCCACCTTTACCTTTCGCGTAGACGACGCACTGAAAAGCGAATTTGCCCAGGCTGCCAAAGCCCGCGACCGCACCGGCGCCCAGTTGCTGCGCGACTTCATGCGTGATTTCGTCCGGCAACAGCAAGAGGCCGCCGAGCACGATGCCTGGCTGCGCCGCCAGGTGCAGATGGGATTGGATTCGGCCAATGCCGGTGAGCTACTCAGTAGCGAAGAGGTCGAAGCCGAAGCCGCCGCATGGCGCGATGAAATGCGACGCAAGATGGGCAGCACCGCATCGTGAGGCTTGCATGGACGCGTCTCGCGCTGAACGACCGCCAAGCCATCCGCAGCTATATCGCCCAGGACAACCCTGCTGCCGCCCTGGCGCTGGATGAGTTGTTCACGGAGAAGGTCAGCCGCCTGGCCGATCACCCCGGTCTGGGACGACCAGGCCGAGTGAACGGCACCCGAGAACTGGTCGTGCACCAGCATTATCTGGTGATCTACGACCTGGCCAATGATCAGGTACGAATACTCCGCGTGCTGCATACGGCGCGCCAGTGGCCAAGTGCGGACTGAACTCAAATCTCGCGCTGATAGACCAAGCCCAGCTCATCATCCAGACGCACCGTCAAACGGCCGATCTGCAAATAACCATCGGTTAGCAACAGCGGTTTGAGGTGACGCAGTAGCGGATGCTCGCTGAATGCGCGAGGTGATTCTTCACCCTGTGCATGTTTGACCAGTGCGGCGCGTGAGGTTTTCAGCTGGCGGGCATGGAGCTGCCTGGCCAGCGCGTTGGACAGCGGCTGATCGGGATCGAAGGCTTCACCATCTGGCATGAGACTCCAACCGCCAGGCACCTGATGCACGGGGATCAGAGTCATGGAGTCGTCGCCGAGGCGGGTGTAGTTGGGCAGCCCCAAACCTTCCTCACCTTCTTCATAGCCACGATTCTTCTGGGTGTAGGCGTTTTGTGGCTCGGCTTCTGGGTCGATGGCAACATTACGCGCCATCATCCGCTCGGTCTGCCGTTTGCCTAGATGGCTACCGTAGGCTTCATCCTCGATGAAGGCGCGGTCAGCCTCGGCCAGATCCGCCGGCAAATCCTCGCTGTCATACACCGCCTGCACCAACCGGTCGATATCCTGCGGCAGATGCAATGCCTGCTCGCGCGACAGCAACGCCCAGGTACGTCCCAGGATGTAAGGCTCGTAGACGTACTCCCAGGCCGTGCTCTTGAGATCGGGCAAGGCTTCTGGCGCCAGCCCCGCCACATACAAGGTCGCCTGGCAATGCGCCTCGGGGCGCTCGCGCTGGTGACGATGCAGACGACCGGCGCGCTGCAGGATCAGATCCACAGGAGCCAGGTCGGTGAGCATGAAGTCGAAGTCGATATCCAGACTCTGCTCGGCCACCTGGGTGGCGATCAACAAGGCCTTGGCAGGTCGCTCGCCGCTCTGGCCGAAGCGCGCGAGGACCGCCAGTTCCTGTTCGCTACGCCGATCCGCCGGGAAACGCGCATGAAACAGCAGCAGCGGCACTTCATCGCCCAACTCGACCTTGAGCTTGAGATAAAGGCCCTGCGCGCGATCCACGGTATTGACGATCAGCGCGCCGCAACCGCCTTGCCGCACGAGTTCACAGGCCTTGGCGGCCAGGCTGTCGATCATTTCCGCCACGGCCTGGAGCTGAATCGGCGGCAATGGCCGTGAGTCGCACGTACCGCCTTGCACCCCACGCGCGTCGGCCAGCAGCAGGCGCGGGTAGTTCAGCTCGGGCGCTGCCTCTGGAGCAACGCCCCAGGCACGCAGCAACGCATCGCGGCGTGGCGCCGGCAAGGTGGCGCTCATCAGCACCACCGAACTGCCCATCGCCTTGAGCCAGCGCAGCAGCGCTTCGATCAGGCCGCTGGTGTAGGTGTCGTAGGCATGTACTTCGTCGAGCACCACCACGCGGTTGCTCAACCCCCACAGGCGCACGAAGTGATGCTTGACGTTGAGCGTGGCGAACAGCGCCTGATCCACGGTGCCGACGCCATAGGGCGACAGCAACGGGCGGCGGCGCTGAGAGAACCAGGCCGACGAGGAGACGCTTTCACCCTCTGCACCATAGATGCCACGCAACGCCAGCACCTGCTCGCTGAGCGCGGCACCGCCGTGCACCAATTGCACATCCAGCGAAGTGTCGGCTGAAAAGCCGTGCAGAAAGGTCAATGCTCGGCTGAATAGCGCATTGCCCGTGGCCTGAGTCGGCAGTGCGACGTAAAGCCCCCGGTGCTGGTTGGCAGCCTGCAGCCGCAGGTGGGCGAGAAAAGCCAGTTCGGTCTTGCCCTCCCCCATCGGCGCCTCGACCAGCAGTAGCGCAGGGCCCCGCACACCATCGAGCAGGCGGTCCGCCTCGCGCTGCAAAGGGCGCGCGGTCAGTTCCGGGCGCTGGACGATCTGCCCGATAAGTCGATCGGCCGTGGCCGGAGCAGTCAGCAGGGGCTGAAAGGGTCGCCAGCCGATCCGCTGTAGAGCTTGATCAGCACGCATACGGGCATCGGCATAATGCCCGGTGAGCAGCACGTGGCGCTCACCCAGTGGGAACCACTCGGGGTTGGAGCCGATCCAGTCGGCCACGCTGGTCAACCCGGCCAGCCACTGCACCGCTGGCTGCGACAGCGCCTCGATCTGCGGCGCACCCTGTGGTGCCAGCACTGTCCAGTAGGCGTCGAAGAGTTCCCGCCGCGCCTCGCCCCAGGCCGGTGGCTCGAATGGCGGTTTGGCGCGGGTGAGTTCGGTCTGGTTGAAGTTGTAACCATGGTGGGCGCTGATGGCCTGCAACACATGACGAATCCACAACAGATGATCAATACCCTGGCGCGGCAGATGCTCCCAGAGCAAGGCAGCGCTGGCACAGGCATGGTCGGTGACGCTCATCGAACGGGCTGGAAAAGGCAGGCCCAGCGCCTCATCGGCCGACCGCCCTTCGAACCATTTGTCCTGGAAACCGGGAATGGCCTTGCCGAAGTCATGCAACCCCACCAGACAGGCAATCCAGCGCGCCGCATGCTGGTGCTCCAATCCCAGGGCCCGGGCCGCCCAGTCCAGGGTGCTGGCGGGCTCATGCTCGAGCATGCATTCGGCCACTGCGGCCACATCCAGCAGATGCGCCAGGACGCCATGACCGAAGCCCTCACCACTCTTGGCCCAGAGCCTGCGGGCCTGAGCGCTCAGATCAGAGAATCCTTTCATCCATGTCTCGCCAGTGACTAACGATAGCAAATTGCCACTATCATTCGAGCCGAATCAAGCTCCGCTCTTTAACAATGAAAATCTGGTAGATTTTCGGCGTTCGATTTTTCCTTGCTGGAACAGTAAGTTACGGCAAGAGTGTTCCCGGCACCCGCGGGGATGAACCGTTGCGTTTGGCCATGACAGCTCCTTGTTGGGGGTGTTCCCCGCACCCGCGGGGATGAACCGGAACGAAGTTCGCCAGCGCAGCCAATCTCACCGTGTTCCCCGCACCCGCGGGGATGAACCGCTCTTGGTCAGATAATGGGTTTCAGCCTCACGGTGTTCCCCGCACCCGCGGGGATGAACCGTCCAAAACCGGCACCGCTTTCGGCATGGACCTGTGTTCCCCGCACCCGCGGGGATGAACCGTCGGATGACGCGACAGCGGCTGGCACTTTTCCGTGTTCCCCGCACCCGCGGGGATGAACCGGCTTCGAGGTTGTGCAGGTCGGTGGCGGCCATGTGTTCCCCGCACCCGCGGGGATGAACCGCTGGTGCAGGCACGCGAGGGCGAGCGAACCGCCGTGTTCCCCGCACCCGCGGGGATGAACCGTCCTCGCCCCTCTCTGGAAAACCCTCCCCCGAGTGTTCCCCGCACCCGCGGGGATGAACCGGCCGCTGCCGCCAAGGCTCAACCCGCAGTACCGTGTTCCCCGCACCCGCGGGGATGAACCGATCGGTTCATTCTTCATTTCTTGGCCTCTTTGACGTGTTCCCCGCACCCGCGGGGATGAACCGACTACCGACAAGGACTTCACCAAGACCGACACGTGTTCCCCGCACCCGCGGGGATGAACCGACCGCGAGGGGCTGATCGATCACCCACTGGAAGTGTTCCCCGCACCCGCGGGGATGAACCGCTTATTTGTGCCGGGTTCTTTACCAATCTTATGGTGTTCGGGGGTGAACCGCGCGCCGGTTGGACGCGGCCGCTCGCGGCGCCCGGGCTGGAGGTCTCGCTAGGGTGGCAAAGTAAGAGGTAGGGCTGGACGGCGGCCGAGCTGTACAGAGCTGGACATCGGGCTGTACGGCTGGCGTGTCTCGTGCTCCTGGTTCGCACACGTTTTGACCCCGGCGGGGCGCCGCGATATCGTTCGGCCACCATGGATAGGGGGCGGGATGGACTTGGAGCTATTGAGCGTGTTGGTATCGGTGGGCGTAGTGCTGGCGGGCCTGCTGGCCTATCTGATCTATTCCGCACTGGCCAGCGGGTTCGAAGCCCGTAGGCAAGCCGAGCAGGCGGCGAAAGAACGGCGCTGGGCGGCAGCTTTTGAAAGGCTCGAGGGGCGAGAGCTGGAATGCGAGCCGGAGCCCGCTTTGCCTAATTCGTGGTGGCCGGTCGTCCGGTTATGTGGGGGCGTACTGGCGCTCGTGCTGGTGCCAGGGCTTTTCCTCGCCTGGCAGGATAACGCCGCGCGCGAGGCACGGGAGGCGGAAAGGGACGCCCGGTGGGCTGCAGAGGATCAGCAGGCCGCAATCAGGAAACAGCGGGCGGATCCAGTGGAACAACGCCGCGAACTGGCATGGTTCGGCATGCGCGCAGCAGGCTTGCCGGTCGACCTGGCGGCCGTAAAGAACGTGCCGGGCGAAGCCGAAACCCGGGAGCTGGTCGCGACGGGGATCAACCTCAACGGACATTTGTGCGCGCGCGTAACGGCCATCCGGCCGCTAAAGCTGGACGGGGGATATGAGATAGAGTGCATTGAATACCGGGGCGGGTCGACGACGAAAACCTACATCATCCACGCCGGGCGGGGTTTCGCCTTCGTACCGGGTGCCGCCCCCGGATCGACCGAAGGCTGGATCCGGCCGTAGCCGCGACGGTCTATGACAAACATAGACCGTTCGGACACAAAAAAGCCCGGGCTCCGGTCAATAGCCGATTAGCGTTTCCATTGGCGTTTGCGGCGGAGCCTGGCCATCCAACCCCTTCGGCTGACGTGCGTAGAACTCCAGCGCACAGCGGCCGGCGAACGACCGAGGTCCGGTCTCCGGGGTGTCCTCGCTGCTACGCAGCAGGGCGATATCATAAAGCGATCGGGTATCGAACTGGCGGCCTCTCAGAACTCGAAGGGCCTCGAGGGTGTAGTCGTAGCACTCCGCCATGCGGCCGTCACCGGTCGTCACGCCCAGCCATCGCTCGAAACGGCGATTTATATGGACCCGGCCTGACTTGCTCAGATCCGGCGCGCACGTGGCCCAGGAATAGATAAAATCCGGAAATTGTGAGGGCTCAGCGCCCGACAGTAGCTCATGATGGCCGACCGCAAGATTGTAGGTGACTCCAGCGAGCCATGCGGATTCCTCGAATCGCAGCTCGGTCACATCCTGCAGATCGAAAGCCGGCTGGCTCCTGCATGCCTCCTCAAAGCCCTTGAGTTTCACGCCTGAGCGGCGCCGGCAAGCCGGCACCGTTTGAGGTGTTCCCCGCAACCGGACGGCGCCGAATGTGGCCAGAGCTGGTCTCAGCATTACCCCACCCGCGGGGATAAACCCAGGTTGTTGAACTTGCCCATCACCTGGCCCGCCTGTTCCCCACCTTCGCGAGGATGTGCAGATAGCGAGCGAATCGAAGAAGGCGCTATCGCTCTGCTGGGCAACCCTCAGACACTGATCGAGAGCCCCGCGCCCACCAGGGAAGGTCCGGCTCCGGGGAAGCCGCCGCCGAGGTTTCGGGCGGTGCTTTCGCTCTCGCCGAGCAGTGCCTCGATCTCCGCGAGCTGTTTGCGCGAGTCGGGATCGTCCGTTGCGCGGGCGCTTTTCACCAGGGCCAGCAGGGACTTGAGCCGGCGCACCACGTCCTCGATCAGTTCCGCGTCGTCGCGGCGCTGGCTCGCGTCGTCGGCGGTCGGTTGTTCGTCCTGCTTCGCCCGCTGCAGGTTTTCCAGGTACAGGCTCAGCGTCACGGCCGTTTGCGCGGCCAGGTCGTCGTCGATGTCCTGTCGTTCCTGTTCGGGTGATCGCTCGCCGGCATCCTCGATCGCGGCATCCTGGCCCGCGGGCGCCACGCTCGTTTCCTGCGGCCCGGCCTCCGCTTCACCCGGTGCCTCTCCCGATGGCGCTCTCGCGGACGCCGCGTTTTCAGCGCTGCCCGCATGCCCCGCGGCACCATCCGATCCGGCGAGCACCTTGGCGGCCTGGCCGAGCGCCTGGGCCAACTGGCGGATCTCCCGCAGGATGCCCTTGGAGGCGAGCCCGCCGCTGACCAGCATTCGCAGCATCTTGATACGCTGCTTGATCTCTTCGAGGCGTTGGCGGGCCGCTTCCTTTTTCGAGCTGTCGGCCTCGCGCAGCGCGTTCGACAGCGAGCGGGTGGCCTTGCCGGCCGAGAGCAGACGCTCGCGCATGCGTTCGCTGAACGATACCCGGGTCGACGACTCGGAGGGCTCCTGCGCGGCTTCGCGCGCGCCCCCTGGCGGTACGGCCGTACGCGAGGCCGGGCGCGCGAGGGCCGCGGAAGCGGATATGGGCTGGACCATTGCGGACTCCTGGCTGATAGCCAGGCTGTCGGCCAGGAGCCAGGCAAACTTGAGCCGCGCCCGCTCAGGCCAGGTGTGGCGCGCTGCGCTCCAGCAGCGCGTCGATATCCAGCCCCCGCGGCAGCGTGCCGTAGACCCGGCCGCGGCCTTCGAGGAGGCTGGCGATGAAGGCATCCGAAACGGCCGCGTTGCCGGCTTCGAGCAGCAGCTTGGCCTGCAGGCCGACGGCAACGTCTTCGGTGAGCTGACGGGCGCGGTACTGGATGTCCTCGCTGTCGCCGAAGGCGGCCTTCAGCCGCTGGATATGCGCCTTCAGGCGCGCGTCGCCGTGACCGTCGCCGAGCTCGGCGAACAGGACTTCGAGCACGCCCGGCTCCTTCGATAGCGCGCGCAAGACGTCGAGGCACTGCACGTTGCCCGAGCCCTCCCAGATGGAGTTCACCGGCGCCTCGCGATACAACCGCGGCAGGATGGTTTCCTCGACGTAGCCGGCTCCGCCCAGGCATTCGCTGGCCTCGGCGATCATGTTCGGCGCGCGTTTGCAGATCCAGTACTTGCCGACGGCGGTGACCAGACGGGCGAACTTGTCTTCGTGCTCGTCATGGCGATTGTCCTGGGCGCGGCCCATGCGCAGGGTCAGCGCCAGCGCCGCCTCGCTTTCCAGGGCAAGGTCGGCCAGCACGTTCTGCATCAGCGGCTGCTGCAGCAGGACCCGCCCGCCGACCTGGCGGTGCGCGCAATGGTGCAGCGCCTGGGTCAGGGCCTGACGCATCAGCGAGCTGGAGCCGATCATGCAGTCGAAACGGGTCGAGGAGACCATCTCGATGATGGTCGGTACGCCGCGCCCTTCCTCACCGACCATCCAGGCCAGCGCACCGCGGTATTCGACTTCGCTGGAGGCGTTGGCCCAGTTGCCCAGCTTGTTCTTCAGGCGCTGGATATAGAACTGGTTGCGCGTGCCGTCCGGCCGATGGCGGGGCAGCAGGAAGCAGGACAGGCCCTTGTCGGTCTGCGCCAGGGTGAGGAAGGCATCGCACATCGGCGCCGAGCAGAACCATTTGTGCCCGACCAGCTCGTAGGCCTGCCCGGGGCCAGCGGCGCCGACCGGATAGGCGCGGGTGCTGTTGGCGCGTACGTCGGTGCCGCCCTGTTTCTCGGTCATGGCCATACCGATGGTGACACCGGCTTTCTGCTCCATCGGCAGGTTGCGCGGGTCATATTCGCGGGCGAGGATCTTCGGCAGCCAGCGCTCGGCAAGATCCGGCTGCAGGCGCAGCGCCGGTACGCTGGCGTAGGTCATGGTCAGCGGGCAGCTGCTGCCGGCCTCGGCCTGGTTGTGCAGGTACATCAACGCCGCGCGCGCCACCTGTGCGCCGAGCTGCGGATCAGCCCAGGGCAGCGAGGGGATGCCGTGCTCGATGGCCGCACGCATCAGCTCGTGATAGGCCGGGTGAAACTCCACCAGGTCGATGCGATGACCATAGCGGTCATGACTCTTGAACACCGGCTTGTTCTCGTTGGCGAGAAAACCGGCCTGCATCAACGGACCGCCGGCAAGCGCACCGTAGGCATCCAGGCGTTCGTCCGCCCAGCCGGCGTGGTAGCGCTGCACCCATTGCTGCAGCGGCAGGTCGATACGGTAGAGGTTGGCGCCGTCGAGGGGCGGCACCTGGTTGGTGACCTCGTGGGTTTCGGCGCAACTTTGCGGATTCATCTGGGCGTCCTCCTTCAATACCGGCACAGCTGTCAGCAAGCGTAGCCGGCCTGGGCGGGGCGCCGGCCGCGCGGCAATGGATCAGCAGTGAAACATGCTGCGCGACGAGGATTGAAGCGAGGTATCGGCCAAAAGGTCCGCGCGTCAGGCAATCGGCGCGCAGGGCGGAAGATCGTTCGCACGGCCTGCGGCGGGCCCATCCGTCGCGCTCAGCGGCAGGCGCAGACGCACGCAGAAGCGACTGCCCAGGCCGGGCCGTGATTGCTGATCGAGCTGCCCACCCATCACCTCGATCAGCCCCCGGCTGATTGCCAGGCCGATACCGAGGCCGCCGTAGCGCCGGGTCATGGAGCCGTCGACCTGACGGAACTGGTGATAGAGAAATGCCAGGTCGGCGTCGCTGAAGCCTATGCCGCTGTCGACGACCTCGACATTCAGCAGCAGTTCGCGCTGCTCCAGCGCACCAGCGAAACGCAGCGTGACAGCCCCACGGGAGGTGAACTTGACGGCGTTGTCGAGTAGATGGCAAATGCTCTGTTCCAGCTTTTCACCATCTCCGTACACGCGGTCAGGCAGCTTCTCGTCGAACTCGAGATCGAAGACCAGGCCCTTGTCCTGCGCCCGCGGGGCGAACTGCTGCTGCAGCCGTGCGGCGGTTTCCCGCAGACTGAAGCGTTGATCCTGCAGGCGCAACTTGCCGGCGCGCAGTTCGCTGAGCACCAGGATGTTGTTGACCAGACGCATCATGTCGCGCGCCGAGCCGGTGGCGATGTGTTGGTACTGTTGCAGCTCTTCCGGCGTATCCGAGCTGGGCAGCAGCTCCAGCGCGCCCATCACGCCCATCATCGGCGTGCGCAGCTCGTGGCTGATATTGGAGAGGAATTCGTCCTTGAGCCGGTTGCTCTCGGCCAGCTCGCGGTTCAGTTGTTCCAGCTCGGCACGGGCGTTTTCCAGGATCTTCGCTCGCTCGTCCTTCAGCCCGTTGATGCGGTCGGCCAGCGCCATCGACAGCAGCACCACCTCCAGCGCAGCACCTAGCTGGCTGGCGTACATGGTCAGGAAGTTGTGTGGCAAGTGCCCGAGCACCATCAGCGTGTTGATCTGCCCGCCGACCAGCAGCGCGCTCCAGGCGATGATGAAGTAGCGCGCCACACGCATGCCGCGCAGCCAGGCCAGGATGCCGGCGGCAAACACCACCAGGGTAAACAGCAGCGCCAGCGCGGTGGCCAGGCGCAAGGCCACTCCGTAATCGGCGGCCATGGCGAGCGCCATCACCAGCACGGAGAAGACAATGATCAGCCGCAGCAGCCAATCCACCCAGCGGCTGTGCTCCGCGGTGCGCAGAAAGCTGCGGGTGAACAGGCAGCCGAACAGCCCGGTGGCCCCGATCAGCAGCGGCGTCGCGGCATTGGCCCACCAGGGGCGATCCGACCAGAGAAACTGCACACCGGCGCCGTTCACCGAGACCTGATAAAGACCGAATGCGGCGATGTAGAGGATGTAATAGAGGTAGCTGGGATCGCGGATGCTGATATAGATGAACAGGTTGTAGACCAGCATCGCCAGCAGTACGCCGTAGATCATGCCCAGCACATAGAGCCGCCCGGGTTGCGCCTCAAGATAGGCGTGATGCGACCAGAGACTCAGGGGCACCTGGATCGAACCCTCGCTTTGCACGCGCAGGTACAGGCGCTGGGGCCGATCAGTCGGCAGCTGCACTTCGAACAGGTAGTTGCCCTGGCCGATCTCGCGGCTGGCCCAGGGGCGGGTGTCGCCGGTGTCACGCGCCAGGCGGTAACCGCCTTTGCCGTCAGGCAGGTACAGCTGCAGGCTGTCGAGCGGCGGATAGGCCACCTCCAGCAACCAGCGTCGCGCGCCTTGCACGGTTTGCGGACGGTAATGCAGATCGACGCGCACCCAATGCGCGGAGCGCGAATAGCCGGCGTTGAACACCGCGGTCCGGTGAGGCAGGAAGTGACTTTCGAACGCGGGCGAGGCGACTTCGTCGATTTGCGCGTCGCCAAGTGGATCCTCGAACACCCGCATGAGCTGCCCGAGTGGCAGGTGACGGGTGTGTTCGTCCAGTTCGACAGCAGCGGCCAGGGCCGGCAAGAGAGCCAGGATGAGCAGGAAGACGTACCGCATGATGCCTCGTGCAGGCCAGACGACGAAAACGGATTCACGCCCTGCGAACCCCGCCACCCGACCCGAAAACCAAAGTGCCAGCAATCTACCACAGCGATGGTTGCAGCCGGAAAAGACGAATGTCTGCCGGATCGCTGGCCCGATGGCCGGCGGGCGCCGCGCTGGCGGGACGCACAACTGCCACGTCCCGCCAGCGCTGTTTGGTGATAAGCTCGCACGCCATGAAAAACCCTACTTCAAGACCCGTCGTCCTCTGTCTGTCCGGCCATGATCCCAGCGGCGGCGCCGGCCTGCAGGCGGACATCGAAGCCCTTCTGGCGCAGGCCTGTCACGCTGCACCGACCGTCACCGCACTGACCGTGCAGGACACCGTCAACGTCACCGACTTCCGCGTCCTCGACCGCGAATGGGTGCTCGCCCAGGCCAACGCGGTGATCGCCGATATGCCGATCGCGGCAGTCAAGCTCGGCATGCTCGGCTCGGTGCAAATGGTCGAGACCGTTCTCGAGATCATGGCCAAGCTGCCCGGCGTGCCGCTGGTCTGCGATCCGGTGCTGCGCGCCGGTGGCGGCGGCGCGCTGGGCAAGGATGATGTCGGCTTCGCCATGCGCGAGCGACTGTTCCCGGTGTCGACCATCGCCACGCCGAATCTGCCGGAAGCTCGCATCCTCGCCGAACTGCCCGAGGGCAGCGCCGACGAATGCGCCGAACGCCTGTTGCCGCATATCCGCAACCTGCTGATCACCGGCGGCCACGGCGATGAAAGCGAAGTGCATAACCGTCTTTACTGCCGCGATGGTAGCCGCCACGATTTCACCTGCGCGCGCCTGCCCGGCAGCTATCACGGTTCCGGCTGCACCCTGGCCAGCGCCCTCGCCGGACGCCTGGCGCTGGGCGAGGAGCTGACCAGTGCTGTCCGCTCGGCGCTCGATTACACTTGGCGCACCCTGCGCGATGCCGAGGCGCCCGGCCATGGGCAATTCGTCCCGCGGCGCCTGCCACTGGACCTGGTCTGACTGGAGAGCAGCGCATGAAGGACTCGACCCGCCTGCGCGGCCTGTACGCCATCACCGACAGCAAGTTGCTCGCCGAGGGCCGTTTGCTCTCGTATGTCGAAGCCGCATTGAAAGGTGGCGCCCGCCTGCTGCAGTACCGCGACAAATCCAGTGACGAGGCCCGTCGCCTGCGTGAGGCCGATGCGTTGCAGGAACTCTGCGCCCGCCATGGCGCGCAACTGATCATCAACGACGATGCCGAGCTCGCCGCGCGACTGGGCGTCGGCCTGCATCTGGGCCAGGAAGATGGCTCGCTGGCCGCCGCCCGTGCCCTGCTCGGCCGCCAGGCAATCATCGGCGCCACCTGCCATGCGCAGCTGCCGCTGGCCGAACAGGCCGCGCGTGACGGCGCCAGCTATGTCGCCTTCGGCCGCTTCTTCCAGTCGCAGACAAAGCCGGGGGCACCCTCGGCCGATCCCGAACTGCTGCGCGAAGCTCGCGCCCGCATCGGCCTGCCGATTGTCGCTATCGGTGGCATCACGCCGGAAACGGCACCGCGCCTGATCGCCGAGGGCGTGCAGATGATCGCCGTGGTGCACGCGCTGTTCGCCGCTGACAGCCCGACCGAGGTCGAGCGCCGCGCCCGAGCGTTCAGCCAGCTGTTCAATACCCCCTGATTCCGCCACGGCTGACCCGCCATTCGGCGCTCAGCCCCTGCTTTGCGAGGCCCGCATGTCCCGTTCCGAAACCCTTTTTGCCGCTGCCCAAACCCACATCCCTGGCGGCGTCAACTCCCCCGTACGCGCCTTTCGCAGCGTCGGCGGTACCCCGCTGTTTTTCAAACACGCCGCCGGCGCCTATGTCATCGACGAGGATGACAAGCGCTACGTCGACTACGTCGGCTCCTGGGGCCCGATGATTCTCGGCCACAGCCATCCCGAGGTGCTCGATGCCGTGCGCCGCCAGCTCGAGCACGGGCTGTCCTACGGCGCGCCGACCGCCATGGAAACCGAGATGGCCGAACTGGTCTGCCGCTTGGTGCCGTCCATGGAGATGGTACGCATGGTCAGCTCCGGTACCGAAGCGACCATGAGCGCGATCCGCCTGGCCCGTGGCTACACCGGCCGCGACGCCATCATCAAGTTCGAAGGTTGCTATCACGGTCACTCCGACAGCCTGCTGGTCAAAGCCGGCTCCGGCGCCCTGACCCAGGGCGTGCCGAGCTCGGCCGGGGTACCGGCGGATTTCGCCAAGCACACCCTGACTCTGGCCTACAACGACCTCGCCGAAGTCGAGGCCACGCTGAAGGAAAAGGGCGAGCAGGTCGCCTGCATCATCGTCGAGCCGGTCGCCGGCAACATGAACTGCGTCCCCCCGGCGCCAGGCTTCCTCGAAGGCCTGCGCACCCTGTGTGACGCGCATGGCGTGGTGCTGATCTTCGACGAAGTGATGACCGGGTTCCGCGTCGCCCTCGGCGGCGCCCAGGCCTACTACGGCGTGACGCCGGACCTGTCGACCTTCGGCAAGATCATCGGCGGCGGCATGCCGGTCGGCTGCTTTGGCGGAAAGCGCGCCATCATGCAGCACATCGCCCCGCTCGGCCCGGTCTACCAGGCCGGCACGCTGTCCGGCAACCCACTGGCGATGGCCGCGGGCCTGACCACGCTGGGCCTGATCAGCCGCCCGGGCTTCCACGACGAGCTGAGCGCCTACACCAGCCGTATGCTGCAGGGCCTGCAGGACCGCGCCGATGCCGCCGGCATCCCCTTCGTCACCACCCAGGTCGGCGGCATGTTCGGTCTGTATTTCAGCGGCGCCGATGACATCGTGACCTTCGCCGACGTCATGGCCAGCGATGCCGACCGCTTCAAGCGCTTCTTCCATCTGATGCTCGAGGGCGGCGTCTACCTGGCACCGAGCGCGTTCGAGGCCGGTTTCACTTCTATCGCCCATGGCGACACCGAGCTCGCAATCACCCTGGATGCGGCCGAGCGCGCCTTCGCCAAACTCAAGTGAGCCCGACGATGGAGTTGCTGCAGAGCATTCTGCTCGCCCTGACTGCCGGCGCCAGCGCACTGCTGATCGGCCGCGCCCGGCGCCGTTACGGCGAAGCGGACCAGCCAGCGCTGTTCAGCGCACTGCTCGGCTTCATCCTGACGGCCGCCAGCGCTGCGTGCGCCGCCACAACTCTGCTTGGCATGGATCTGGAGCAAGCGCGGCAGTGGCTGGAGCGCGCCAGCCTGCTGCTCGGCCTGCCGCTGATTGCGATCGCTGCGCTGACCCTGGCGCGGCGCTGGGTGTGGAGTCGACCGAACTGGGGTCGTGTGGTGCTGGGGTTGTGCGTGTTCTTCGAACTGGCGCGGCAGCTGGGCTGGAACGAGCCCTACGCCTTCGGCGTGATGCTGACCAGTGCGCTGCTGGCGATCTACGCCGGCGCGCTGCAATGGCCGGCACGCCTGCCGACCCTTGCCGGCCTGGCGGCTGGCGCGCTACTGCTGGGCATGGCCCCACTGCCGAACGGTGTGTCGATCGCCAATCCGCTCGGCGACCTGGGTCCGCTGCTGTTGGCCATCGCCAACCCGCTGCTGACCATTCTGCTGGTGCACCTGCCGGGCAGCACACGCGAGGACGCTCCAGCAGTCGCATAAAAAGCCGATGACAGGCGGTTAAAGGCTTTGTAAGCAGACTGCAGCTTATCCATAATGTGACGGCTGGCTCGTTCCAGCCTTTCATTACCGCCCTGCTCCTCGAGGCGCCAGATTTCATGATCCGCACCGGCCGCATCCTGTCTTTGGGCTGTCTGCTGCTTCTCTCGCCTCTCTCGGCCATGGCCGGCGGGAATACCCTGCTGATCCCGGCGACCGCGCGCTGCGCGCTCGACACGCTTGCCGAAGAACTCCCCGAAGCACTGCGCAACTGCCAGCAGGCCGCCAGCGAAGGCGACGTGCAAGCCGCCTACGAGCTGGGCGAATTCCACTACGACGGCAAGCGTGCGCCACGGGACCTGGCCAAGGCACTGTACTGGTTCGAGCAGGCCTCACTACGCGGTCATGCCGCCGCGCAACACCGGCTCGGCGTGATGTTCTTCCGCGGTGAAGGCGTCAAGGCCAACAACGTGCAGGCCTACATCGTGCTGAAGATGGCCGCCGTGAATGGCGAGGACGATGCACTGGACACCGCCGACCGCGTCTCCGGACAGATGCGTCGCGACGAACTGGAAATCGCCACCCAGGTTCTCGGGCAGATCTTCCGCGACTACCTGATGCAACTGCAGGCCGCCGACGCGCCGCAGATCCCCTGAACAATCCTGCGGCATCCGCCCGCGCTTTCCCCTGCTCGGTCGTGGGCATATAATCGCCGGTCATTTTTTGCACAACGCCGGCCCGTAACATGACCCGCAAGCTTTTCATCGAAACCCATGGCTGCCAGATGAACGAGTACGACAGCTCGCGCATGGTGGACCTGCTGGGCGAACACCAGGCCATGGAGATCACCGAGAACCCGGCAGAAGCCGACGTGATTCTTCTCAATACCTGCTCGATCCGCGAAAAAGCCCAGGAAAAGGTTTTCTCGCAACTGGGTCGCTGGCGCGAACTGAAGCTGGACAATCCACAACTGGTGATCGGCGTCGGCGGCTGCGTGGCCAGCCAGGAAGGCGCGGCCATTCGCGACCGCGCCCCGTATGTCGACGTGGTCTTCGGCCCGCAGACCCTGCACCGCCTGCCGGAGATGATCGACGCCGCGCGCACCACGAAGAAGCCGCAGGTGGACATCTCCTTCCCCGAGATCGAGAAGTTCGACCGCCTGCCCGAGCCACGCGTCGATGGTCCCAGCGCCTTCGTCTCGGTCATGGAGGGCTGCAGCAAGTACTGCACCTTCTGCGTGGTGCCCTACACCCGCGGCGAGGAAGTCAGCCGCCCGCTGGCCGACGTGCTGGCGGAAATCGTCCACCTGGCCGAGAACGGCGTGAGGGAAGTCACCCTGCTGGGGCAGAACGTCAACGGCTATCGCTACGACGGCCACGACTTCGCCGACCTGCTGCACGCCGTGGCCGCGATCGAAGGCATCGGTCGCATCCGTTACACCACCAGTCATCCGCTGGAGTTCTCCGACGCGATCATCCAGGCCCATGCCGACATCCCGCAGCTGGTGAAGTACCTGCATCTGCCGGTACAGGCCGGTTCCGACCGCATCCTCGCGGCGATGAAGCGCAACCACACCGCGCTGGAGTACAAATCGCGCATCCGCCGGCTCAAGGCCGCGGTGCCGGACATCCTGATCAGCTCGGACTTCATCGTCGGCTTCCCCGGCGAGACCGACAAGGACTTCGAACAGACCATGAAGCTGATCGAAGACGTCGGCTTCGACTTCTCCTACTCCTTCGTCTATAGCTCCCGCCCCGGCACCCCGGCCGCGGACCTGGTCGACGACACCCCGGACGAGGTGAAGAAGCAGCGCCTGGCGATCCTCCAGCAGCGCATCAATCAGCAGGGTTTCGAGAACAGCCGACGGATGGCAGGCACCACTCAGCGCATCCTCGTCAGCGACTACTCGAAGAAGGACCCCGGCATGCTGCAGGGTCGTACCGAACACAATCGCATCGTCAATTTCCGCTGCGACAACCCGCGACTGATCGGCCAGTTCGTCGACGTGCACATCGACGACGCGCTGCCGCACTCGCTACGTGGCACCTTGCTAGCTTGAGAACCGGGAATGCGGCCCCCATGTGATTGCATCGGGGCCGCGTCTGCGCTTTCCGCTTTGCGCCCGCGGCGCTATTCTTCCCCCACCACTTCGCCGACCACGGCCACATACTAAAAGCCCTTGAACGCACCCATAGAACCGCATCGTTTCACCCTCGAACCCTTTGAAGCCCGTCGCTTCGCCAATCTCTGCGGCCAATTCGACGAGCATCTGCGCCTGATCGAACAGCGCCTGGAACTGGAAATCCGCAACCGCGGCAACCAGTTCGAGCTGATCGGCCCCACCGACGTGGCCAAATCTGCCGAACAGCTGCTGCGCCGGCTGTACCGGGAAACCAAGAACACCGAGCTCTCTCCGGACATGGTGCATCTGTACCTGCAGGAATCCGGCATGGAAGAGCTGGCCAATCCGAATGCGCACCAGGGCGTCGCCCTGCGTACCAAGAAGGGCATGATCCGCCCGCGCGGCGCGAATCAGCAGCGCTACGTCAAAGCCATCCTCGACAACGACATCAACTTCGGCGTCGGCCCGGCCGGTACCGGCAAGACCTACCTCGCCGTCGCCTGTGCCGTGGACGCGCTGGAGCGTGAACAGGTGCGCCGTATTCTGCTGGTACGCCCGGCGGTGGAAGCCGGCGAGAAGCTCGGCTTCCTGCCCGGCGACCTGGCACAGAAGATCGACCCCTACCTGCGGCCGCTCTACGACGCACTCTACGAGATGCTCGGCTTCGAACACGTGGCGCGGCTGATCGAGAAACAGGTGATCGAGATCGCCCCGCTGGCCTACATGCGCGGCCGCACGCTGAACAACAGCTTCATCATTCTCGATGAAAGCCAGAACACCACCCAGGAACAGATGAAGATGTTCCTTACGCGGATCGGCTTCGGCTCCACCGCGGTGATCACCGGCGACATCACCCAGGTCGACCTGCCTCGCGGCACCAAGAGTGGCCTGGCGCATGTCATCGAGGTGCTCAAGGACGTCAACGGCATCAGCTTCACCCACTTCAAGCCCAAGGACGTGGTGCGTCACCCACTGGTGCAGCGCATCGTCGAGGCTTACGAGTCCTTCGAGGATCGTCAGTCGCCGGCCAGTAAGCGTGCCGCGCAGGACGCCAGCGATGATTGAGCTCGACCTGCAGTTAGCCAGCACGGGCGCTGCGCCGGCGCTCGCCGATCTGCAGCGCTGGTGCGAACTGGCGCTACGTCAGCGCAGCGGCGACTCGGAGCTGACCATTCGCCTGGTGGACGAGGCAGAAGGGCGCGAGTTGAACCGCACCTGGCGGCAGAAGGACTACGCGACCAACGTGCTCTCGTTCCCGGCAGACGTTCCCGACGAATTGCTGGACATCCCGCTGCTCGGCGACCTGGTCATCTGCGTACCGGTGGTCGAGCGCGAAGCCGCGGCACAGGGCAAGACTCTGGCGGCACACTGGGCACATCTGGTTATCCATGGCTGTCTGCATCTGCTCGGCTACGATCACATCGACGATGCCGAAGCCGAAGAGATGGAAGAGCTGGAGCGTCAATTGCTGGCCGAACTGGGTCATCCCGACCCCTATGCCGAAGAATCGCCCGTCATGGGCACTTGCAAGGACTCTTGAGTCAACGACATGAGCGAAGATCGATCGATCAGCGGGCAGAAGACCTGGCTGGAAAAAATCACCCAGGCTTTTGCCCATGAGCCCAAGAATCGCCAGGAGCTGCTGGAAATCCTGCGCGAAGCCCACCAGAACAAGCTGCTCGACAGCGAGGCACTGGCCATCGTCGAAGGTGCCATCCAGGTCGCCGACCTGCAGGTACGCGACATCATGGTGCCACGCTCGCAGGTGATCAGCATCAAGGCCGACCAGTCGCCACGCGAATTCCTGCCCGCCATCATCGCCGCCGCACACTCGCGCTATCCGGTCGTCGGTGAAAGCCTCGACGAAGTGATCGGCGTGCTGCTGGCCAAAGACCTGCTGCCGCTGATCCTCAAGGACGAACAGCACAGTTTCGACATCAAGGATCTGCTGCGCCCGGCCACCTTCGTGCCGGAGTCCAAGCGCCTCAACGTGCTGCTGCGCGAGTTCCGCGCCAACCACAACCACATGGCCATCGTCATCGACGAGTACGGCGGCGTGGCCGGCCTGGTGACCATCGAAGACGTGCTGGAGCAGATCGTCGGCGACATCGAAGACGAGCATGACGTCGAGGAAGACAGCTACATCCGCCCGCTGCCCAGCGGCGATTTTCTGGTCAAGGCGCTTACCCCGATCGACAGCTTCAACGAATACTTCGGCAGCGCTTTTCCCGACGACGAATTCGATACCGTCGCCGGCCTGGTGATGAGCACCTTCGGTCACCTGCCCAAGCGTAACGAAGTGACCGAGATCGACGGCTTCCGCGTGCGCGTACTCAACGCCGACAGCCGCCGCGTGCATATGCTGCGTCTGAGCCGTACCGCGGACGCGTAAGCCGGCACGAGCCCCGCCGCGCAGCCGGGCCTGCGCGGACGCTCTTCCGCCGGCCGGGCTTGCCTGGCCATCTTCGTTGCCCTTAGCCTCCCTTCCCGCACCGCTGCGCAAGGAACTTCCATGCACTGGATCACCCGTCCCGGATGGCCGGGCAACCTGCTGGCACTGGTCGCCGGCACACTGACCACGCTGGCGCTGGCGCCTTTCGACATCTGGCCGCTGGCGCTGCTCTCGGTGGCGCTGTTGTACCTCGGCCTGCGCGAAACCGCAGCGAAGCAAGCGGCGCAACGCGGCTGGTGCTACGGCTTCGGGCTGTTCGCCTCGGGCGTCAGCTGGGTCTACGTCAGCATCCATGACTTCGGCGCGGCCTCGCCGGCGCTGGCCGGATTGCTCACCCTGGGCTTCGTCGCCGGCCTGGCGCTGTTCTTCGCCCTGCTCGGCTGGCTCTGGGTGCGCCTGCTGCGCAATCGCCATTCCGCACTTGGCGATGCGCTGGCGTTCGCCGCACTCTGGCTGGCGCTCGACGCCCTGCGCGGCTGGATCCTCACCGGTTTTCCCTGGCTGTATATCGGCTACAGCCAGCTGGATGGCCCGCTGGCCGGACTGGCTCCGCTCGGCGGGGTCTGGTTGCTGAGCTTTGCCGTCGCACTGAGCGCCACCCTGCTCGCGGCGATCCCGCGACTGCTTGCCGATAAAGCACGCCTGGCCGCCGTCATCGTGCTGCTGCTCACCCCCTGGCTTGCGGGCCTGGCGCTCAAGGACCATGCCTGGACGGCCAGCAAGGGCCAACCGCTGACCGTCGCCGCAGTGCAGGGCAACGTCGCACAAAGCATGAAGTGGGACCCGAAGAAACTCGAGATGCAGCTGCTGCTGTATCGCGACATGACCTTCGGCAGCCGCCCGGCAGACCTGATCGTCTGGCCGGAAACCGCCGTGCCGATCCTCAAGGATCACGCCGAAGGCTATCTGCAGATGATGGCCGGCTTCGCCAAGCAGCGCGATGCGGCACTGATCACCGGCGTACCGGTACGCCAGCCCAACGCGGAGGGCGAACTGCGCTACTACAACGGGCTGACCACCGCCGGCGACGGCAGCGGCACCTACCTCAAGCAGAAACTGGTGCCGTTCGGCGAGTACGTACCGCTGCAGGATCTGCTGCGCGGCTTGATCGCCTTCTTCGACCTGCCGATGTCCGACTTCGCCCGCGGCGAATCCGGCCAGCCGCTGTTGCAGGCGAAGGACCTGCAGATCGCGCCGTATATCTGCTACGAAGTGGTCTACCCGGAGTTCGCCGCAGGGCTCGCGGCGCAGAGCGATCTGCTGCTGACGGTAAGCAACGATGCCTGGTTCGGTCGTTCCATCGGTCCGCTGCAACACCTGCAGATGGCGCAGATGCGCGCTCTGGAAGCCGGGCGCTGGATGATCCGCGCGACGAATAACGGCATCACCGTGCTGATCGACCCTTATGGGCGCATCACCGAGCAGATTCCGCAGTTCGAACAGGCCGTGCTGTATGGCGACGTCACTCCGATGCGGGGCCTGACGCCCTACCTGCGCTGGCGCTCGTGGCCGCTGATCGCGATCTGCACCCTGCTGCTCGGCTGGGCGCTGGCCAGACGCAAGGCGTAGGTTGGGTTGAGCTGCGCAGCAGCGAAGCCCAACATTGCAGTGCCGAGCCCGGCAGAGAGCCCCCACGACGCAACGAATCCGTCACCCATGGCCTCGCCCGTTGGGCTTCGCGGAGCTCAACCCAACCTACGGCCAGGAAGCGCATCCCGGCGCCCTCGCTCCGTAGGTTGGGTTGAGCTGCCCAGCAGCGAAGCCCAACATTGCAGGGCCGAGCCCGGCAGAGAGCCCCCACGACACAACGAATCCGTCGCCTGTGGTCTCGTCCGTTGGGCTTCGCGGAGCTCAACCCAACCTACGGCCAGGAAGCACATCCCGATGCCCTCGCTCCGTAGGTTGGGTTGAGCTGCGCAGCAGCGAAGCCCAACATTGCAGCGCCGAGCCCGGCAGAGAGGACACGACGCAACGAATCCGTCGCCCATAGCCTCCCCCGTTGGGCTTCGCGGAGCTCAACCCAACCTACGGCCAGGACTCGCATCCCGGCGGCCTCGCTCCGTAGGTTGGGTTGAGCTGCGCAGCAGCGAAGCCCAACATTGCAGGGCCGAGCCCGGCAGAGAGGCTCCACGACGCAACGAATCCGTCGCCCATGGCCTCTCCCGTTGGGCTTCGCGGAGCTCAACCCAACCTACGGCCAGGACACGCATCCCGGCGGCCTCGCTCCGTAGGTTGGGTTGAGCTGCGCAGCAGCGAAGCCCAACATTGCAATGCCGAGCCCGGCAGAGAGACCCCACGACGCAACGAATCCGTCACCCATGGCCTCTCCCGTTGGGCTTCGCGGAGCTCAACCCAACCTACGGCCAGGAAGCGCACTCGGCGCACCATCCCCTCACTCGCCCTCCGCGCCGTAGACGAGCGGGTACACCAGCATACCGACGACTTCGTTGAGCAAAATGCCGTTCTGCCAGAAGGCCTTGGCCTCCGGCAACCAGCCATTCAACGGCCGACCATTGGGCACGCCCATGAAGCCCACCGGCGCAGCGATCACCTCGATCCCGTTCTGCTCGAAGCACCAGCGCGAGCGCGGCATGTGCGAGGCGGATGTCACCAGCACCACGCGCTCGATGCCCGCCGCCCGCAGCATCTCGGCGCTAAAAAGGGCGTTCTCCCAGGTCGTGCGGCTGCGCTCTTCGAGCCAGCGCGTGGCGACGCCAAAGTCGCGCTGCAGCACCTCCACGCCGAGCAGGGCCTCGCTAGGCGGCTGACCATAGTGCAGGCCGCCGCTGGTGAGAATCGGCAAGCCGGAGGCCTTGGCCAAGCGCGCGGCATAGCGTAGGCGTTCGAGAGCGACATAACTCGGCTGATCGCCGCCCCATGCCGGATCACTCTGCTCGCGCCCGGCCCCCAGCACCACGATGGCGCCGGCCTCTTCACCCAACTGCACCCACTGCGTCTCGACCAGCGCCGGCTCGCGCTCGACCAGCCGCGCCGTCCATTCGGCGACGACCGGCAAGCTCATCAGCCAAAGCCCAACCAGCCCCGTGACGAAGCACAACGCCGCCAGTTTCGGCGCGCGCCGGCGCAGCCACCATCCGAGCAGCAGCAGGAGCAGCAGCACGCCCGGCGGCAAAAGCAGCTGCTTGAAGAAATAGCGAATCGGCATCCGACCTCCGCGGCAAAGGCAGACACTTTAGCCGCCGCCAGAGGATTTGTCGGCCACCGCTCAATGCCGCGGATAGGTGTGCAGGCGCTGCCGGGCGCGCAGCAGCTGTGACCCGCAGACGTGGCAGGCTGCGGGGCCGGCGCCTTCCGGCCAGCTCACTTCGGCGTTGCATAGTGCGCAACTCAGCGTCTGTTGCAACGCCAGCGGCGCGTGGCGACCACCATGCGCACCGTGCCGTTGTCGACTACCGCCGCGCACAGCCGGGCGCAGCGCCTGACGCGACAGATGAGCCTGCTCCTCGGCCGCGGCATGCCAGCCGGAAAGCCATTGGGAATCACGCTGCAGATACGCACGGATCAGCTCGAATTCCGCCGGCGTCAGGCCGCGCACTTCCAGCTCGCCAGCAGCATCCGCATCACCGGACGTAGCACGTTCGGCCTCTTGCAGAGCCGAGCTCAACCGCTGCAACACCCTAGCATAAAGACTGCCGTCCTCAGATCGTGGCTCTCGGTCCATCAACCTCACCTCACATTCGTCCCGCCCCTGGATCAAGCGTAGCTCAGCCTGAGGCGCTCAAGACGCGTACGACGGACGGAGCCCTGGAGCGACGGCAAATGGGGTTTCCCTAGGCCGCGGGGGGTCATGTATGCTACGGCGCTTCCATGCCTCCGCCCGCAACCCGCCGGGTCGCGTTAGCGCCAGGTCCGCCGGACCTGCCAACGTGCCCGCGACAGCGCATTCGCGGAGAGCCAGCCCCCATCCCAACGCCAGTAGCCATGCACGAACAGTATCAGCCCCGCGAAATCGAAGCCGCCGCGCAATCCCATTGGGACGCGCAGAAATCCTTTGAAGTGAGCGAACAGCCCGGCAAGGACACCTTCTATTGCCTGTCGATGTTCCCCTACCCCAGCGGCAAGCTGCACATGGGTCACGTGCGCAACTACACCATCGGCGACGTGATCGCGCGCTACCAGCGCATGCAGGGCAAGAACGTCCTGCAACCCATGGGCTGGGACGCGTTCGGCATGCCGGCGGAAAACGCCGCGATGAAGAACCAGGTGGCGCCGGCGAAGTGGACCTACGAAAACATCGCCTACATGAAGGCTCAGCTGAAAAGCCTGGGTCTGGCAGTCGACTGGACCCGTGAAGTCACCACCTGCAAGCCGGACTACTATCGCTGGGAGCAGTGGCTGTTCACCCGCCTGTACGAAAAAGGCGTGATCTATCGCAAGAACGGCACCGTCAACTGGGACCCGGTCGACCAGACCGTGCTGGCCAACGAGCAGGTCATCGACGGCCGTGGCTGGCGTTCCGGCGCGCTGATCGAGAAGCGCGAAATCCCGATGTACTACTTCAAGATCACCGCCTACGCCGATGAGCTGCTGGAGAGCCTGGACGAACTGGATGGTTGGCCGGAACAGGTCAAGACCATGCAGCGCAACTGGATCGGTAAGTCGCGCGGCATGGAGATCAGCTTCCCCTACGACGTGGCCAGCATCGGCAGCGAAGGCGTGATGAAAGTCTTCACCACCCGCCCCGATACGCTGATGGGTGCGACCTACGTGGCCGTTGCAGCGGAACATCCGCTGGCCACTCTCGCCGCACAGAACAACCCCGAGCTGCAGACCTTTATCGACGAATGCAAGCGTGGCGGCGTCGCCGAAGCCGACATCGCGACCCAGGAGAAGAAAGGCCTGGCCACTTCCCTGCGCGTGCAGCATCCGCTGACTGGCGAGTTGCTGCCGGTGTGGGTCGCCAACTACGTGCTGATGAACTACGGCGAAGGTGCGGTCATGGCCGTCCCGGCGCACGACGAGCGCGACTTCGAATTCGCCAGCAAGTACGGCCTGCCGATCAAGCCGGTGGTACGCACCAGCGCCGGCGACCAGACCCCGGCGCCCTGGCAGGACGCCTACGGCGAGCACGGCGAGCTGATCAATTCGGGCATCTTCGACGGCCTCGACTTCGACGGCGCGTTCGATGCCATCGAAGTGGCGCTGCAGAAGAAAGGCCTCGGCCAGGCACGCACCCAGTTCCGCCTGCGCGACTGGGGCATCAGCCGCCAGCGTTACTGGGGTTGTCCGATCCCGATCATCCATTGCGAGAGCTGCGGCGACGTCCCGGTCCCCGAAGACCAATTGCCGGTCGTACTGCCGGAAGACGTGGTGCCGGACGGTGCCGGCAGCCCGCTGGCGCGCATGCCGGAGTTCTACGAATGCAGCTGCCCGAAGTGCGGCGCGCCGGCCAAGCGTGAAACCGACACCATGGACACCTTCGTCGAGTCGTCCTGGTATTTCGCCCGCTACGCCAGCCCGAACTACGACAAGGGCATGGTCGATCCGGCCGCGGCCAACCACTGGCTGCCGGTGGATCAGTACATCGGCGGCATCGAGCACGCCATTCTGCACCTGCTCTACGCACGCTTCTTCCACAAGCTGATGCGGGACGAAGGGCTGGTCAGCTCCAACGAGCCGTTCAAGAACCTGCTGACCCAGGGCATGGTCGTCGCCGAGACCTACTACCGCACCCTGGAAAACGGCGGCAAGGACTGGTTCAACCCGGCCGACGTCGTCGTCGAGCGTGATGCCAAGGCCAAGGTCATCGGCGCGAAACTGGCCAGCGATGGCCTGCCGGTGGAAATCGGTGGCACCGAGAAGATGTCCAAGTCGAAGAACAACGGCGTCGACCCGCAAGCGATGATCGATGCCTACGGCGCCGACACCTGCCGCCTGTTCATGATGTTCGCCTCGCCGCCGGACATGAGCCTGGAGTGGTCCGACTCCGGCGTCGAGGGCGCAAGCCGCTTCCTGCGGCGCGTCTGGCGCCTGGCCCATGCACATGTCAGCGCCGGCGTCGCAGGTACGCTGGATACCGCCAGCCTGAGCGACGAACAGAAGGCCGTACGCCGCGCCATCCATCTCGCCATCAAGCAGGCCAGTGTCGATGTCGGCCAGCACCACAAATTCAACACCGCCATCGCCCAGGTGATGACGCTGATGAACGTGCTGGAGAAAACCGCGACCGCCAGCGAGCAGGACCGCGCGCTGTTGCAGGAGGGCCTGGAAACGGTCGCCCTGCTGCTCGCACCGATTACCCCGCACATCTCTCACGAGCTCTGGCAGCAACTCGGCAAACAGGGCGCGGTCATTGACGCGCAATGGCCGAAGGTCGACGAGTCGGCCCTGGTGCAGGACAGCCTGACTCTGGTGGTGCAGGTCAACGGCAAGCTGCGCGGGCAGATCGAAGTGCCGGCTGCGGCCACACGCGAGGAAGTCGAGGCCGCTGCCCGTGGCAATGAGAACGTACTGCGCTTCACCGAGGGCCTGACGATCCGCAAGGTCATCGTGGTGCCGGGCAAGCTGGTCAATATCGTCGCTAACTGATTCGGCCCCGGCGCATGCGCCGGGCCTGCAAGGGGATAACAAGATGAACAAACGGAATCTGGTGGTGCTGAGCCTGACACTGCTGCTGAGCGCCTGCGGCTTCCAGCTGCGCGGCACTGGCGATGTCGAGTTCGGCCTCAAGGAAATCGATCTGCAAGCCCGCAACAGCTACGGCGAAACGGTTCAGCAGCTCGAAGACCTGCTCGAAAGCAACGGCGTGCGGGTTTACCCAGGCGCCAAGTACAGCCTGAACCTCGCCCGCGAACAGACCCGCCAGCGCACCGCCAGTTACACCAGCTCGGCACGCAGCGCCGAGTATGAGCTGACCAGCATCCTCGATTACGAATTCCGCGGCCCGCAGAACCTGCTGCTGCTCGAGGACAGCATCGAAGTACAGAAGGTCTACGTGCACGACAGCAACAACCTGATCGGCTCGTCCCAGGAAGGCGATCAGCTGCGCCAGGAAATGCGCCGTGAGCTGCTGCAGCAGCTGACCCTGCGCATCCAGCGCATCACCCCGACGCAGCTCGACCGCCTGCAGCAGGAAGCCGAAGCCAAGGCCCGCGCCGAGGCTGAAGCCATGGAAGCTGCCCGTCGTGCCCAGGACGCGCAGCCGCAACAGTCGCCCATCCAGCTGCCCATCCAGTAACAGGTAACGGGGGCCTCAAGGCTCCCGACTTCGCACCATGAAGCTTTCTCCCGCTCAGCTCGGCAAACATCTGCAAGGCCCGCTGGCGCCCGTTTACGTCGTCTGTGGCGACGAGCACCTGCTGTGCCAGGAAGCTTGCGATGCGATCCGCGCGGCGACCCGCGCGCAGGGCTTCAGCGAGCGTCAGGTGTTTCACGTGGAGAGCGGCTTCGACTGGAGCCAGCTGATCGAGGCGGGCGCGAGTCTTTCGCTGTTCGCCGAGAAGCGCCTGCTCGAACTGCGCATCCCCAACGGCAAGCCCGGTGACAAGGGTGCCGCGGCGCTGCTGGAATATCTGGCCCGCCCCGCCGAGGACACGGTGCTGCTGGTCAGCCTGCCCAAGCTCGACGGCAGCACCCAGAAGACCAAGTGGGCCAAGGCGCTGATCGATGGCAAGGACGTGCAGTTCCTGCAGATCTGGCCGGTGGATGCCGCGCAGCTGCCGCAGTGGATACGTCAACGCCTGGCCCAGGCGGGACTGTCTGCGGATCAGGAAGCCGTCGAACTGATCAGCGCCCGAGTCGAAGGCAATCTATTGGCCGCGGCACAGGAAATCGAAAAGCTCAAGCTGCTGGCCGAAGCCGGGCAGGTCACCGCGGAAACCGTCCAGGCCGCAGTGGCTGATAGCGCCCGTTACGATGTCTTCGGCCTGATCGACGCAGCCCTGCACGGCCAGGCCGCCCATGCGCTGCACATGCTGGAGGGCCTGCGTGGCGAAGGCGTCGAGGCGCCAGTGATCCTCTGGGCGCTGGCCCGCGAACTGCGATTGCTGGCCAATATCGCGCAGCAATATGCCCAGGGCACTCCGCTCGACCGCGCTTTCAGCCAGGCCCGCCCGCCAGTCTGGGACAAGCGTCGCCCACTGGTTTCCAAGGCCCTGCAACGGCATAACACGACCGGCTGGAACCAGTTACTGAGAGATGCGCAACGCATCGACGAGCAGATCAAGGGCCAGGCCGCCGGGGATCCCTGGATCGGGCTGGCGGACATCTGCCTGCAGCTGAGTGGCCGCCGGATCGGCGCCTGACACGGGATCGGGGGAGAGCGAGATCACGCCGCAGGGCACTGGACATTTTTTGTACAAGGCCTATGATTCTCCCGCCCGTTCCCGGGCCTCCTTGAGGGAATCGAATGAGCACACGCAAGAAAAGGCCGAACAAGGCCAAGCACCTGGTTGCGCAACCCCTGTTCCGCCTCCGCCAGGAAGCGCCGAAAAAAGGCAAAGGCAGCTACCGCCGTGAAGCCTCCCAGTCCATCAACTGGGAGGCTTCGGTCCTTCTGGCAGCCTGAAAACCCAACACCGCCAAAGCGTGATAATGTCTGCGGCCGACGACACGTTTCGAGAGCGGTGCATGTATCACACCTTCGTTCCCGTTCTGCTGCTACGTACCCTGGTTGCCGCTTCGGCGATGAGCCTGGTCGTTGCCTGTGCAGCCGAACCCCTCGCGCAGTCCACTCTGGTCAGCAACGCCTCCCCCACCGCCAACCAGGCCAGCGACGCCACCGTCGCCGATGTCCGTTCGGAAGCCACCCACCTGAGCTTCAGCCAGTGGCGCGAGCAATTTCGCGCTGAAGCCCTTGCGGCCGGCATTTCCGCCGCGACCTTCGACCAGGCCTTCGCCGGCGTCCAGCCCGATCCAGCAGTGATCGAAGCGGACCGTAGCCAACCCGAATTCACCCGGCCCGTCTGGCAGTATCTGGAAGGTGCCATTTCGCCGCAGCGCGTGCGCAGCGGCCGCCGCTTGCTGAGCGAGCACGCCGCCACGCTGGATCAGATCGAGGCTCGCTACGGCGTCGATCGCGAAACCCTGGTCGCCGTCTGGGGTTTGGAAAGCAGCTTTGGCCAGATCATGGGCGACAAGTCGGTGATCCGTTCCCTCGCAACGCTCGCCCACGAGGGCCGCCGCCCAGCATTCGCCAAGAGCCAGCTGATCGCAGCACTGGAAATCCTCCAGCACGGCGACGTTGCGCCACAGCGCATGCGCGGTTCCTGGGCCGGTGCCATGGGGCAGACGCAGTTCATTCCAACCACCTACAACACCCATGCCGTGGATTTCGATGGCGACGGCAAACGCGATATCTGGAACAGCTCGGCCGACGCCCTTGCCTCCGCCGCGCATTACCTCCAGGCGTCAGGCTGGAAACAGGGTAAAGCCTGGGGCTTCGAGGTAGAGCTACCCGAAGGGTTCGACTACGCCTTGGCCGACACCGAGATTCGCAAACCGCTGGCCGAATGGCGCCGCCTCGGCCTGCGCGGCCTGCCCAGCGGCCAGGAAGAAGCCAGCGCCAGCCTGCTGCTGCCTGCCGGACACCGTGGCCCGGCATTCCTCATCATGGACAATTTCCGCGCCATCCTGCGCTACAACAACTCCTCGGCATATGCCCTGGCGATCGGCCTGCTGGCAGAGAACTTCCAGGGCAAGGGTCAGGTTGCGGGGAGCTGGCCACGCGGCGAACAGCCACTTAGCCGTTCCGAGCGCCTTGAACTGCAGGAGCGTCTCGTCGCCCAGGGCTTCGACCCGGGCACCCCGGACGGCATCATCGGTGCCAATACCCGCAAGGCTATCCGCGGCTTCCAGCAACGCCTGGGCTGGCCGGCCGATGGCCATCCCACCCAGGAGTTGCTCGGGCGACTGCGCGCTCACAACTGATCAGTTAGGGATCGCGCCATACAAAAGCCCCGGCAGAACCGGGGCTTTGTTCATCCCTGCAAACAGAGCTCAGTGCTTGATGGCGACTTCGTAGAGGTAGTCCGGCAGCGGATCAATGATTACCTGCTGCCCCTGATAGTGGGCCTTCACCGCCTCGCGGGCGACGACGCCATGCGGCACGCGCTGATCGCCACCAAGGCGCTGGCGTGCGCGGTAGTCGATCACGCAGCCGTCGGTCTCGACCCAGAAGTGCGGTGAAACCACCTTACCGTCCAGTTCGACCTGCCCCAACATCGCTCGGTATGGAATGTGCTGCTTGGCCAGCCGCGTCACCACCAGGCGGCTCATCGCGTCGCACTCGACCTTCGCGGCATCCAGATCGTCAAGCAAGTCCTTCAATTGGGGTTCGTTCATCTGCAGTGGCCCTCGGTTGGCCTCATGGTGAAAACGAACGCCACTATAGACCAAAGTCTAATGCGGCGTAATGCCGCAATTTTCCCGCCAACCGCTTGGCAGTTCCCGCGCCATACACTTTTGCAGCGCGCATGCTGGACGGAAAAGAAAAAACCGCGCAGACAGCCTGGACTGTCTGCGCGGTTTTCAAGGCCGCCACAACGTTACGGCTTCAGTCCTGCTTGGCCCCGTGCGCCTGCTGATCGGCGTGGTACGACGAACGCACCAGCGGGCCCGAGGCGATGTTCTTGAAGCCCATCTTCATCCCCTCTTCGGCAAACCAGGCGAAGGTGTCGGGATGAACGAAGCGCTGCACCGGGAGGTGGTTACGCGAAGGCTGCAGATACTGACCGAGGGTCAGCATGTCGATATCGTGCTCGCGCATGCGCTGCATGACCTCGATGACCTCCTCGTCGGTCTCGCCGAGGCCGAGCATCAGTCCCGACTTGGTCGGCACGCCCGGTACGCGCTGCTTGAACTTCTCCAGCAGATCCAGCGACCACTCGAAATCCGATCCCGGTCGCGACGACTTGTACAGGCGCGGCACGGTTTCCAAATTGTGGTTGAACACATCCGGCGGCTCGCTAGCGGTGATATCCAGGGCAATATCCATGCGCCCACGGTAGTCGGGCACCAGGGTTTCCAACTGAATCGACGGCGACAACTTGCGAATCTCGCGCAGGCAATCGGCAAAGTGCTGGGCACCACCGTCGCGCAGATCGTCGCGATCCACCGAGGTGATGACCACGTACTTCAGGCGCATGTCGGCGATGGCCTGGGCCAGGTTCTTCGGCTCATCCGGATCCAGCGCATTCGGCCGGCCGTGGCCGACGTCGCAGAACGGGCAGCGCCGGGTGCAGATGTCGCCCATGATCATGAAGGTCGCGGTGCCGCTGGAGAAGCACTCGCCCAGGTTGGGGCAGGAGGCTTCCTCGCAGACGCTGTGCAGCTTGTGTTTGCGCAGGGTCTGCTTGATCTGGTCGACCTCGGGGGAAACCGGGATGCGCACGCGAATCCAGTCCGGCTTCTTCGGCAGCTCATCGGTGGGGATGATCTTCACCGGAATCCGCGCGACCTTCTCGGCACCGCGCAGTTTGACGCCAGCCTCTACCTTGGCCGGGCGCTTGCCTACCGTTTCTACACTACTCATATGCTTCGATTCCGCCCGCGAGGGTCTTCTGTTGCGCGTATCCGAGCTGCCGGACCAGATGATCACGCAGTCGATCGGCCACTTCAGAGATGTCGATCGGCCCGATCAGGTCACGCAGCTGGGTCATGGGCAGCCCTGCATAACCGCAGGGGTTGATGCGCCGGAAAGGTTCGAGATCCATGTCCACGTTCAGCGCCAGGCCGTGGAAGGAACGGCCATTGCGAATGCGCAGGCCCAGAGAGGCGATCTTCGCGCCATTGACGTAAACGCCCGGCGCATCCGGTTTGGCAGCCGCCTCGATGCCATAGCCGGCGAGCAGATCGATCAGGCTCTGCTCGATACGATTCACCAGCTCGCGCACACCGATACCGAGTCGACGCACATCGAGCAACAGATAACCAACCAGCTGGCCGGGCCCGTGATAGGTCACCTGACCGCCTCGATCCACCTGTACTACCGGAATCTCGCCAGGGAACAGCAGATGCTCGGCCTTGCCGGCCTGGCCCTGGGTGAACACGGGCGGATGTTGTAGCAGCCAGATTTCGTCGCCACTGTCTGCATCGCGCGTATTGGTGAAGTGCTGCATGGCCTGCCAGGCAGTCCGATACTCGATCTGGCCGAGCTCACGCACGCCCACTTCGGTCATCACAGCACCATGTGAACACGGCCAGTGGCGCGCAGGTCGACGTGAATGGCCTGCAATTGCTCGACGCCGGTGGCGGTAATCAACACCTGCAGCGAAAGGAAGCGCCCGTTGCGGCTGTCGCGGGTGACGACGGTGGTTTCGTCGAAGTCCGGCGCGTGGCGCTGGATGACTTCGATCACCGCCTCACGGAAGCCTTCGCCAGCGTCGCCGATCACCTTGATCGGGTAACGCTCGCAGGGGAAGTCAATCTTGGGTGCAGCGACATCTTGGTTATCGGTCATGGCGTAACGGACTCGTGATCCGCACGTGCGCCGCGGCGGGATCAGCCGCGGTGCACTCGCGCGTGGTCAGTTGAACAGGCTGTAGAAGAAGAGACGAATGCTATCCCAAAACCGGCGGAACAGCCCACCCTCTTCGATGGTTTCCAGCGCAACCAGGTCGGTGCTGCGAACCACCTTGTCCTCCAGCTTGACCTCGACCTTGCCGATGACATCGCCCTGCTGGATCGGCGCGGTGAGCGTGCCGTTGAAGCTCATGACCGCTTGCAGTTTCTCTACCTGGCCACGCGGCAAGGTCATGGTCAGATCCTGCGCCAGGCCCGCCTTGAGCTTGTCCTGCTGGCCCTTCCAGACCTGCGCCTGAGCCAGCTCGGTGCCCTTCTGGTAGAAGGTACGGGTCTCGAAGAAGCGGAAGCCATAGGTCAGCAGCTTCTGGGTTTCCGCCGCGCGGGCCTGCTCGCTGTCGGTACCGAATACCACCGAGATCAGGCGCATGTTGTCTCGCACCGCAGAGGCCACCAGGCAGTAGCCGGCCTCTTCGGTATGACCGGTTTTCAGGCCGTCGACGGTCTTGTCGCGCCACAGCAGCAGGTTGCGGTTGGGCTGCTTGATGTTGTTCCAGAAGAACTCTTTCTGCGCGTAGATCGCGTAGTGCGCCGGGTCTTCGTAAATGATCGCGCGGGCCAGCTTGGCCATGTCGTTGGCCGAGGAGTAATGATCCGGGTCCGGCAGGCCGGTGGCGTTCATGAAATGGCTGTTGGTCATGCCCAGGCGCTGAGCCGTGCTGTTCATCAGATCGGCAAAGGCCTCTTCGCTGCCGGCGATGTGCTCGGCCATGGCGACACTGGCGTCGTTGCCCGACTGAATGATGATGCCATGCAGCAAGTCGTCGACCGATACCTGAGTGTTGACCTGGATGAACATCCGCGAACCGCCGGTACGCCAGGCCTTTTCGCTCACCGTAACCATGTCGCTGTCGCTGATCTGGCCCTTCTGGATCTCCAGGGTGGCGATGTAAGCGGTCATCAGCTTGGTCAGGCTCGCCGGTGGCAGGCGCTCGTCACCGTTGTGCTCGACCAGTACCTCGCCACTGGCCGCGTCCATCAGCATGTAGGACTTGGCCGCCAGTTGCGGGGCGGAAGGTACGATCTGCGCTGCCCAGACGGCCGGGGTGACCGTCAGCACTGCCAGGACTATGAAGCGTTGCACGAGGCTGGTGATGTTCATCCGAATCTCAAGTTAGTCAGGTAAAACGAAGGCAAGGTTTGCAGTGGTCAGTCGGCGGCAACGCGCCGCGGCTGTCCGAGGTTGGCCAGGCGTACGCTCTCTTCGAGCTGCATGGCCTCATCCGGCGTGTCGATGGGGCCAAGCCGCACGCGGTGCAGGGTCTGCTGGTTGTGTACCACCGAGCTGATGAACACCGGGGCAGAGACCACGCCACTCAGCTTGTCCTTGAGCAGCTGCGCTGCATCCGGATTGGCGAAGGCGCCAACCTGGAGAAACAGGCCAGAGGCTGCGGGCGAAGCGTTTTTTTTTGCATCGACTTCCAGCGGCACCGTGGCCGCGGCGTGCTGCTGGGGTGGTGGCGTGTACTGCTCGATCGGCTGCGCGATGTTGCTGGCCGGCTTGCTCGCAACCATCTCCGGCTGCGCCATCATCGTCGGCACCGGTCGGCCCTGGTCGGCCCACCATTGCTGCGGGTCGATACCTTCGACCTTCACCCGCGCCGTACCGCTCTCGGCATAGCCGAGCTTCTTCGCCGCGGCGAAAGACAGATCGATGATCCGATCGGAGTAGAACGGACCACGGTCATTCACGCGCAATATCACGGTGCGTCCGTTATCCAGATTGGTGACCTTGACGTAGGTAGGCAGGGGCAGCGTCTTGTGCGCCGCACTCATGCCGTAAAGGTCGTATTTCTCGCCATTGGCGGTGGGCTGGCCGTGAAACTTGGTGCCATACCAGGATGCCGTCCCAGTAGCCGAATAACGCCGACCATCGCTGATGGGAAAGTAAGTCTTGCCCAGCACCGTGTAGGGGTTGGCCTTGTAGCGGCCGTAATGTGGCATCGGCGTGGCATCAGGGATCTGTGAAACGTCGACGTCCCACCAGGGCGCGCCGTCCTTGTGCGGACGGTTGTAATCACCCGGGCCACTGATGCCGGAGCTCCTGCTCGGCGCACTGCTCGGTGCCGGCGTCGAAGAGCAGCTCGCCAGCAGGGCCCCTGCGACACCCAGCGCGACCAGCTTTGTCCAGATCCCGGTCATTGTTCGCCTCGCGCTTCAGCCAGCAGCTGGGACAACTGATGCACGGCCATGGCATACATCACGCTGCGGTTGTAGCGGGTGATGACATAGAAATTCGGCAAGCCCAGCCAGTACTCATCGCCCTCTGCACCATCCAGGCGGAAAGCGGTAATGGCCGTATCGTCGGCCACCGACTTGTCGAACTGCCAGCCCAGGCTACGCATCTCGCCGGCGTTCTTCTGCGATTCCAGGCCGACGGTCAGCCCTTCCTCATAGCGCTCGCCGCCGACCTTGGCCCGAGCCACGACGGGCTCGCCTTCCACCCAGCCATGTTGCTTGAAGTAGCTGGCAGCACTGCCGATGGCGTCGGTCGGGTTGTTCCAGATATCGATGTGGCCGTCGCCGTCGAAATCCACCGCGTAGGCGCGGAAGCTGCTCGGCATGAACTGCGGCAGCCCCATCGCGCCAGCGTAGGAGCCCTTGAGTGTAAGCGGATCGACCTGCTCCTCACGGGTCAGCAGCAGGAATTCCTTGAGCTGCTGACGGAAAAAAGGCTGCCGCGGAGGGTAATCGAAACCCAGCGTCGACAGCGCATCGATCACCCGGTGGCTGCCGGTGTTGCGGCCGTAGAAGGTTTCCACACCGATGATCGCGACGATGATCTCCGCCGGCACACCGTATTCAGTTTCTGCGCGACTCAGCGCGGCCTCGTTCTCCCGCCAGAAATCGACGCCCTGGGCGATGCGCGAGTCGGTGAGGAAGATTGGCCGGTATTCCTTCCACGGCTTGACCCGCTCTGCAGGACGCGAAATGGCATCGAGAATCGCCTGCTTGCGCTCAGCCTGCTTGAACAGATCACGTAGTTGTTCGCCGACAAAGCCGTAGTCGCGGGTCATCTCCGCGATGAACTCGTCCACGTTGGGGCCGGTGTAATCGGCCGCCTGCAGCGGCAGGCTTCCCAGCACGGCGCCAGCCAAAGCCACGCCTCCAAGCATCCGTGCCATCCAGCCACGCCGTAATGAAGTCAACAAATTCACTCTCGTCAAACCTGTGCGATCCACTTGCGATGGGTGTGGATCGACATCAAAACCCCGAACCCTGACAGCAGGGTCACCAATGAAGTTCCGCCATAACTGATGAAGGGCAATGGCACCCCCACCACCGGCAGCAGCCCACTGACCATACCGATATTGACGAAAACGTAAACAAAGAAGGTCATCGTCAACGCACCGGCCAGCAGTTTTCCGAACAGCGTTTGCGCCTGTACGGTGATGACCAGCCCGCGGGTGATCAGCAGACCATACACCAGCAGCAGCAGACAGACCCCGACCAGACCGAACTCTTCAGCGAGCACGGCGATGATAAAGTCCGTGTGGCTTTCCGGCAAAAAATCCAGGTGCGACTGCGTGCCAGCCAGCCAACCCTTGCCGAACACCCCACCCGAACCGATTGCCGCCTTCGACTGGATGATGTTCCAGCCGGTGCCCAGCGGATCGCTTTCCGGATCGAGGAAGGTCAGCACCCGCTGCTTCTGGTAGTTGTGCAGCACGAAGTACCACATCGCCACGGCGATGGGCACGATCGCCGTGACCGCACCGATGATCCAGCGCCAACGCAGGCCACCGATGAACAGGACGAACGCACCGGAGGCGAGAATCAGCAGCGATGTACCCAGGTCCGGCTGTTTGAGGATGAGCACGAAGGGCACCAGGATCAGCGCCAAACTGATCGCGGTGTGCTTGATGCTCGGCGGCAGGCTGCGCGAGGACAGATACCAGGCGATGGTCATCGGCATGATGATCTTCATGAACTCCGATGGCTGGAAACGGATCACCCCCGGAATATTGATCCAGCGGGTGGCGCCCATCGCCGTATGGCCGACCACCTCGACCGCCACCAGCAACGCGACCACGCCGAGATAGCCCAACGGGACCCAGCGTGCCATGAAGCGCGGCTCGAGCTGCGCGATCACCAGCATCGCTCCCAGGCCGAGGCCGAAAGACGTCGCCTGCTTGATGAGCAGATCCCAGTTCTTGCCGCTGGCCGAATAGAGGATGAACAGGCTGCCCGCCGCCAGCGCCAACAGCAGCACCAGCAGCAACCCGTCTATATGCATGCGTTGCAACAGGCTGGCGCGTCGCCGCAGCACGTCTTCGCGCGACAGGTTTCGGTCGAAATTGCCGCTCATGGTTTCTTCCCTTCGGCGGTCAACGGCGGCGCGAACTCGGGCTTGAGCACGCCCTCCTCGTTCAGCAGCCAGGCATCCATGACCTGCTTGGCCACAGGCGCGGCGACGCCCGAGCCGGATTCGCCGTTCTCGACCATCACGGCTACGGCGATCTGCGGGTCATGCACCGGCGCGAAGGCGACAAACAATGCATGGTCGCGATGGCGCTCGGCCAGCTTGGCGCTGTCGTACTTCTCACCCTGGCGGATCGCCACCACCTGGGCGGTACCGCTCTTGCCGGCAATGCGATATGCCGCGCTGTCGCCGACCTTTCTTGCCGTACCCCGCGTGCCATGCAGAACCTGCTCCATGCCATGGGTCGCGTAGTCCCAGAAGCGCGGATCGCGCAGCTGGATGTCCGGCACCGGCTCCGGATCCACCGGCGCTTCACTGCCGACACGGCGTGCCAGGTGCGGCCTGATCCACTTGCCGCGGGTCGCTACCAGCGCCGTGGCCTGGGCCAGCTGCAGCGGCGTGGCCTGCATGTAACCCTGACCGATACCGAGAATCACCGTCTCGCCGGGATACCAGGGCTGGCGATAGCGCGCCCGCTTCCAGTCGCGCGACGGCATCAGGCCTGCCGTTTCCTCGTGCATGTCCAGGGAAACACGCTGCCCCAGGCCGAAACGGGTCATGTATTCGTGCATGCGATCGACGCCCAGCTTGTGGGCCATGTCGTAGAAGTAAGTGTCGTTGGAGCGGGCGATGGCCAGGTCCAGATCCACCCAGCCGTCGCCGTTGCGGTTCCAGTTGCGGTATTTGTGTTTCACGTTCGGCAGCTGAAAAAAGCCCGGATCGAACACGCGACTGCTCGGTGTGATCACACCGGCATCGAGCCCGGCAACGGCCATCATCGGCTTGATGGTCGAGCCGGGCGGATAAAGGCCGCGCAGCACGCGGTTGAACAGGGGACGATCGATGGAGTCGCGCAGTTCGCCGTAATCCTTGAAGCTGATGCCGGTGACGAACAGGTTGGGGTTGAAGCTTGGCTGACTGACCATCGCCACCACCTCGCCGGTGCTCGGCAGCAGCGCGACGATGGCGCCGCGACGCCCACCGAGAGCCTCCTCCGCAGCCTCCTGCAGATCGAGATCGAGTGACAGCGTGATGTCCTTGCCCGGTATCGGATCGGTGCGTTTGAGCACGCGCAACACCCTGCCGCGGGCATTGGTTTCGACCTCTTCGTAGCCGACCTGGCCGTGCAGCTCGTCCTCGTAGAACTTCTCGATACCGGTCTTGCCGACATGGTGCGTGCCGCTGTAATTGACCGGGTCGAGCTGCTTGAGCTCCTGCTCGTTGATTCGCCCGACATAGCCCACAGAGTGCGCGAAATGCGGACCCTGCGGGTAATGCCGGACCAGCTGCGCCGCCACCTCGACGCCAGGCAGGCGGAACTGATTCACGGCGATGCGGGCAATCTGTTCCTCGGACAGCTCATACATGATTGGTACCGGCTCGAACGGCCGGCGCCCCTGCAGTACGCGCTTCTCGAACAGCCCGCGCTCTTCCTCGCTGAGCTCCAGCACCTCGACCACCGCATCGAGCACGGCCTTCCAGTCGCCGGCGCGCTCACGGGTGACGGTCAGGCTGAAACTGGGACGGTTGTCGGCGATGACCCGGCCCTGGCGGTCGAAGATCAAGCCGCGATTGGGCGGAATCGGCTGCACGTGAACGCGGTTGTTCTCCGACAGCGTCGAATGGTGCTCGAACTGCACCACCTGCAGGTAATACATCCGCGATACCAGCACGCCAATCAGCAGCAGCACGACAGCAAGGCCCACGATGACGCGCCGGCGCACCAGCACGGCGTCCTTCTCGTGGTCCTTGAGTTGAATCGGTTGCGGCATCTTGAAGGGGTTCGCGGACTACTTGTGATAGGGATGACCGGACAGCAGCGTCCAGGCGCGGTAGATCTGTTCGCCGATCAGGATTCGCACCAGCGGGTGTGGCAGGGTCAGCGGCGACAGTGACCAGCGCTGCTCGCTGCGTGCGCAAACCTCAGGTGCCAGCCCTTCCGGACCACCGACCATGAGATTGACGTTGCGCGCATCCAGGCGCCAGCGCTCCAGCTCCGCCGCCAGCTGCTCGGTGCTCCACGGCTTGCCGTGCACCTCGAGCGTGACGATGCGCTCGCCCGGCTGAACCTTGCCCAGCATGGCCTCGCCTTCCTGACGAATCAACCGCGCCACGTCGGCGTTCTTGCCGCGGGTGTTGAGCGCGATCTCATGCAGCTCCAGCGGTAGCTCGGACGGCAGGCGCTTGGCATATTCCTGCCAGCCATCCTCGACCCAGCGTGGCATTTTCGAGCCGACCGCGATCAGCTTGATACGCACGGCTTATTCCGAGTCGTGAGCGTGCTGCGCGCGGCTTTGCTCGGCGCCCTGCCAGAGACGCTCCAGATCGTAGAACTGGCGGGTCGGCACCTGCATCACGTGGACGACCACATCACCCAGGTCGAGCAACGCCCACTCACCGCCTTCCAGACCTTCGCTGCCGAGCGGGCGAACGCCCTGCTCCTTGACCTGCTCCAGCACGTTTTCGACGAGCGACTTGACGTGCCGGCTGGAGCTGCCGCTGGCGATGATCATGTAATCGGTGACGCTGGTCTTGCCGCGAACATCGATGGTGGTGATGTCCTGGCCTTTCAGATCTTCCAGGGCGGCGACCGCCAGCTGGACCAAAGCTTCAGTTTGCATAACGTGAAAACAACCTCAGTTCGACGCCCGGTACAGTCCGTGCGCGTTGATATAAGCCAGTACGGCGTCGGGAACCAGGAATCGGACCGACTTGCCGCTGGCCAGCAATTGGCGAATCTGCGTGGCTGACACTTCCAACGGTGTCTGCCAGACGAAGGCGATCTGCCCGCTGCCCCCACTAATCGCCTGGGGGGCGGATACGCTGCGCGCGGCAAGCAGATCGCGCAGCGCTTGCGGCGCCTCGCTGCCGGCATCCGGGCGCTGCAGGACGAGGATATGGCAGTAGTCGAGCAGCTCTTCCCAGCGATGCCAGGTAGGCAGGCCACAGAAGGCATCCCAGCCCACCACCAGCAACAACTGGTCGTTCTCACTCAGCTCGGCGCGCAGAGAAATCAGCGTGTCGATGGTGTAGGACGGTTTTTCCCGCTCCAGCTCGCGAGCGTCCACACACAGTGGCGGCAGGTCCTGCACCGCCAGGCGAACCATTGCCAGGCGATCCTGCGCCGAGCAATTGGGCGTATCACGATGCGGCGGGCGCGCGTTGGGTATCAGCCGCAGCTCGTCGAGATCGAACATCTCGGCCACTTCCAGCGCCCCGCGCAAGTGACCGATGTGTACCGGGTCGAATGTGCCGCCAAGAATACCGATGCGCCGGGCGCCGCTGCCTTGGCTCATCAGGTACGGACGTGGCCGTCGCCGAACACCACGTACTTCTCGCTGGTCAGCCCTTCCAGACCGACCGGACCGCGCGCGTGCAGCTTGTCGGTGGAGATGCCGATCTCCGCACCCAGGCCGTACTCGAAGCCATCGGCGAAACGCGTCGAGGCGTTGACCATCACCGAAGCGGAATCCACCTCGGTGAGGAAACGCCGGGCATCGGTGAAGTTCTCGGTGACGATCGCGTCGGTGTGTTGCGAGCCGTAGCGATTGATGTGTTCGATGGCGGCATCCAGCGAATCGACGATGCGGATCGACAGGATCGGCGCGTTGTATTCGGTGGACCAGTCTTCTTCGCTGGCTTCCAGCACTTCGCTGCCGAGCAGCGCGCAGGTGCGCGGGCAGCCGCGCAGCTCGACACCCTTCTCGCGATAGATGGCCGCCAGCGGTGGCAGCACCCGCTCGGCGATGCCCTGGTGAACCAGCAGCGTCTCCATGGTGTTGCACGGTGCGAAGCGCTGCGTCTTGGCGTTGTCGGCGACGCGAACGGCCTTGTCCACGTCCGCCGCGACGTCGATGTAGACGTGGCAGATGCCATCCAGGTGCTTGATCACCGGCACCCGGGCGTCGCGACTGATGCGTTCGATCAGACCCTTGCCGCCGCGCGGTACGATCACGTCGACGTATTCCGGCATGCTGATCAGCGCGCCGACCGCGGCGCGGTCGGTAGTCTCCACGACCTGCACCGCCGCTGCCGGCAGTCCGGCTTCGGCCAGGCCAAGCTGAATGCAGCGGGCAATGGCCTGATTGGAATGGATCGCCTCGGAACCACCGCGCAGGATGGTCGCATTACCCGACTTCAGGCACAGGCTGGCGGCGTCGATGGTCACGTTGGGCCGCGACTCGTAGATGATCCCGACCACCCCCAGCGGCACGCGCATCTTGCCGACCTGAATCCCCGAGGGCAGGTAGCGCATGTCGCGAATCTCGCCGATCGGGTCCGGCAGCGCGGCGACCTGGCGCAGCCCTTCGATCATTCCGTCGATCACCTTGGGCGTCAGCGCCAGACGATCGAGCATCGCCGCGTCCAGACCGTTGGCGCGGCCGCCGGCGAGGTCCCGCTCGTTGGCACTGACCAACTCGTCGCGAGCCTCATCGAGCGCGGCGGCGGCGGCCTGCAGAGCACGGTTTTTCTGCGCCGTGCTGGCGCGCGCAAGCACTCGCGAGGCCTCGCGCGCGGCGCGGCCCAGGCGGTTCATGTAATCGAGTACGGACTCGGTCATGGATCTAGCTGGCCTGACTGAAGGGAAAGCGGCTGATTATAGCCACCCCGACCGCCCGCGCACAGCGGCACCGGGCGAAAGGCGCTCGAATGCATACGTAGACAGCGCTACGCACCGGCCAGTACCGCGCAGTATCCTCGCGCCGAGGAAACCCGCCCCCCTTTCGTCAGGTCGAAAGGCGATCTCGATTCAAGGAAACCCGCATGAGCCAGTGGCTCGATACCCTTACCCAATGGCTCGCCGGCCACCCACAATGGCTGGGCCTGGCAGTATTGATCCTCGCCTGCATGGAATGCCTGGCAGTTATCGGATTGATCATTCCGGGCACCGTCCTCATATTCGCTGTCGCCATGCTCGCTGGCAGCGGCGTATTGACGCTCGGGGAAACCCTGCTGCTGGGCTTTGTCGGCGGACTGATCGGCGACCTGCTTTCCTATGCCCTCGGCCGGCGCTATCACCAGGGCATTCGCAGCCTGCGCGGCCTGCGCGACCATCCCGAGTGGCTGCTGCAGGCCGAACACTACTTTCAGCGCTACGGCGTAGCCAGCCTGCTGGTAGGCCGCTTCATCGGCCCGCTACGCCCCATGCTGCCAATGACCGCTGGCATGCTCGACATGCCGTTCGGACGTTTCCTGCTGGTCAGCCTGTGTGCTACGGCCGGCTGGTCCATGGCTTATCTGCTGCCCGGCTGGAGCGCTGGAGCCGCCATCCGCCTGCCGCTGGAGGAGGGTTTCTGGAGCGAAGCCGGGATCGTGGTCGGCGCGCTACTGACGCTGATCGCGGCAACCGCGTTCGGTAGCCTACGAGGCTTGCGCTGGGTCAGCGCGCTGTCGGCCGGCCTCGGCGTGGCTATCCTGCTCGGCCTGTTTTTCGGCTGGCCGCACCTGAAAGAACTCGACGAAGGCCTGCTCGCGGTGATCCAGGGCGCGCGCAGCAGCACCTTCGACCGCATCATGGTGATCGTCACCCGCGTCGGCGACTTCCATACCCAACTATGGGCTGCGGTATTGCTGTGCCTGCTGCTTCTGGTCGCACGTCAATGGCGCGCCGCCCTGTTCGCCATTCTCACGCTGCTGGGCACGGCCCTGGCCAACGGCGCCCTGAAGGCCACCTTCGCCCGTGTTCGTCCGGAAGTGCTGATGGAGCCGCTGAGCAGCTACAGCTTTCCCAGCGGGCACAGCTCAGCGGCGTTCGCCTTCTTCCTCACCCTCGGCGTACTCGCCGGTCGTGGCCAGCCACCGCGCCTGCGCCTTGCCTGGTTGGTCCTCGCCAGCCTGCCGGCGACGGCGATTGCACTCTCACGGGTCTATCTGGGCGTGCACTGGACAACGGACGTAACGGCCGGCGCCCTGCTCGCCGCCTGCATCTGCGCCGCCAGCCTGACGCTGGTGCAATGGCGCAGCCCGCTGAACGCAATGGCGCCGAGAGTGTGGTGGCTGATCCTGCCGGCCTGCCTGGGCCTGCTCGGTGCGTTCAGTGTTTGGGCTTTGCCGATGGCGATGCAGATGTACCGGTATCAATAAGGCAACGCGACGTTCTTTCGCATCACTTTGAGAGCGTGGTGCTACGCCCCATCCTGCAACCGCTCGAGCAGGCTTTGAATCTGCTCGAGCTGCAACGCAGGCTCGTCCAGCCCTAGCAATTCGATCTTCTGTTCAGCTTCGAACGGCAACAGGTAGGCCAGCTGACTGGCCAGGGCCGCCTGATCGCTCACGGCACCGCCCAGCCCCAGGGTTTTTACCATCGGATGCTGGCCCAGCGCGGCGAGCAGCACGACCAGGTCGGCGTGCCGCTCGGCCAGCGGCTGGCTGTCGGCTTCGCTGCGCCAGGCAACCTGAGCGACGGCCAGCTGGTCACGCAGCACTTCGAACGATTGCACATCGAAGCGCCGCCCGCCTTCGACCCGGATACCCAACAGGCCGTTGGGCAGCTGTTGCCAGTCGCGAATCAGCGCTTCGCAACCGATATGAGAGAACGCCGCCGGCGCTGCACCGACCTCCTTGCCCTCCAGGATATGCACCACGCCAAAGCCATGCCCGGCCTTGAGGCACTGGCTGACCATGTCGAGATAGCGTGCTTCGAAAATCTGCAGGTCGAGAAAACAACCGGGGAACAGCACGGTATCCAGCGGGAACAACGGCAATCTCATGGCGACTCCATCACAGCAGCAAGGCAACCACCAACGGCAACAGCACCGCAGTCATTACCCCCATCAAGCTCATGGCCAGGGCCGCGAACGCACCGCACTCGTCGCTTTCCTGCAGCGCCTGCGCGGTACCCACGGCGTGGGCGGTCAGCCCGAGCGCAATGCCGCGGGCCGCAGGATGCTGAACGCCAAACCGACGCAACAGTTCCGGACCGAAAATCGCACCGAGCACGCCGGTGATCATCACGAACACCGCCGCCAGCGCCACCACACCGCCGATCTGCTCGGCCACCAGCATGGCGATCGGCGAAGTGACCGACTTCGGCGCCAGGGTCATCAGGATCATGTCATCCGCGCCAAATGCCCAGGCCAGGGCCATGCCCAGCGCCGTGGCGAACACCCCGGCGACCAGCAAAGTGATCACGATCGGCCCGAACAACTCGCGAATTCGTCGCAGGTTCAGGTACAGCGGCACGGCAAGCGCAACGGTGGCCGGGCCCAGAAGGATGGTCAGCCACTGGGCGCTGACGCGGTATTCGTCGTAGGCGATCCCGCACAACAGCAGGATGCCGACGACCAGCGTCATCGACACCAGTACCGGTTGCAGGAAGACCCAGCGGGTCTTCTCGTAGGCGGCGAAGGCCAGCTGAAACGCTGCCAGGGTGATGCCCACGCCGAACAGCGGATGATGGATCAGCGCCTCCCAGGCGGCCTGCCAGTGCAGTTCGATCATGCGCCCTCCTGTTGACGTCGCTTGCGCCGGATCAGCGTCTGCATCAGCCAACCGGTGAAGACCAGCGAGACCAGCAGCGAAATCACCAGCACGCCGACGATGGCCCAGAAATCATCGAGGATCGCCTCCGTATAGGCCATCACCCCCACCGCCGGCGGTACCAACAGCAGCGGCAGGTAGCGCAACAGACTGCTCGCCGCCAACTGCAGTGATTCGCTGGCCCGGCCGCGCGCCAGCAGGCCGGCGAACAGCAGCACCATGCCGATGATGGGGCCCGGCAGCATGGGCAGGAACAGCACATTGAGCACGGTGCCGAGCAACTGGAACGCGACCAGCCAGGTCAGGCCTCTGAGCAGCATGGGAGCCTCCCGCAAAATTGCGACAGTATAAAGGGCAACGCCGGCAGGCGCCCGCGCAGCGCTATGACGGGCCATTCGCGGTGCCGATGCTGGTTTGCCGCGACGCCTGCCCGTGCTGATCTAGAGCTGTAAATGACGCAGAGCCAGTCGGCCGCTTCGGGCCCGGCACTGCCCCTCTCTAGTCAGACTGCACATCGCCGCAGCCATACAAGAACAATCAGGAGGACACATGCCACAGGTACCCGTCGCACAGCTCAAGGATTACATCGGCAAGGAACTGGGCCACTCCGAGTGGCTGACCGTCGATCAGCAGCGCGTCAACCAGTTCGCCGACTGCACCGGCGATCACCAGTTCATCCACATCGATGCCGAAAAAGCCGCGCAAACACCGTTCGGCGGCACTATTGCCCATGGCTTCCTGTCGCTGTCGTTGCTGCCGATGTTGTCTGGCGACCTTATGGTGGTGCCGGAAGGCACGCGGATGGGCGTCAACTATGGGCTGGACAGCCTGCGCTTCATCCAGCCAGTGAGGGTCGGCTCGCGGGTGCGCCTGGGACTGACGCTGATCGATGCCTACGAGAAGAATCCCGGGCAATGGCTGCTCAAGGCGCGCGCGGTGATGGAGATCGAAGGCTCGGAAAAACCGGCCTATATCGCCGAAACCCTGGCGCTGTGCGTCCTCTAAGCGGCGACTCTGCGCGATTGTCGCAGCCCGCTCGGTTTGCGGCATACTGCGGACGTTCTGCCTGAGCGGATGTCCGCATGCTGCGTCTTCTTCCCTTCCTGTTACTTGGTCTGCTCACCGCCTGCGGCGAGGGCGAGCCTCTCACCCCTGCCGATGGAGTGCTGCCGGACGGCGGCCGCTATCGCGGCGAAATCGTCGACGGCTTGCTGCAGGGCAGCGGTCGTATCGACTACCCGAACGGCAGCTACTACCTCGGCCAATTCAAGGACGGCCAGTGGCATGGCCTGGGCACCTGGCAAAGCGCAACAGGCGATCGCTACGAGGGTGAGTTCAGGCACGGCTTGTTCGACGGCCTGGGCCGTTTCAGCTATGTCGAGGGTGGCGTCTACGAGGGCGAATTCCAGGCCGGACGCATGCATGGCCACGGGCGCTTCAGCCAGGACGGCACGGTCTACGAAGGCGAGTTTCGCAACAACCTCTACCACGGCCAGGGCAGCCTGGAATATGCCGACGGCTTCAGTCATCAAGGGCAGTTCAGCAAAGGCCAGCCGGATGGACCGGGCACCCGCAGCGACGCCAATGGTCAACTCAGCGGGCATTTCAACGCGGGCAACCTGAACGGCGAAGGCAGCTTTTCGACCGAGCATGGCGAGCGCTACAGCGGCAACTTCGAGAACGATCAGTTTCATGGCCAGGGACGCTACGAGGACAGCGAGGGCAACGCCTGGAACGGCACCTTCGTCCACGGCGAACTGAGCGGCACCGGCACTTACGTTGCCAGCGATGGCAGCCGCTACAGCGGGCAGTTCCGCAACTGGCGCTACCACGGCCAGGGCCGTCTCGATCGCGCAGACGGTAGCTTCTATACCGGCGGTTTCCGCCACGGACACTTCGACGGCGAGGGCGTACTGACCCAAGCCGACGGCACCGAGCTGCGCGGCAGCTGGCGTAATGACCGACGCGTCCGCGACGAGCAGGCAGACGCGCTATCGGACCCGCTCGAGCTCGCGCTGCTGGGACAAGGCTCGCTGCTCGAGCGTGCGATCAGTGCGCTACCGCCTTCCAGCCCTGCCCAGGACCTCTATACGCTGACCGTGGCCGGCGATGGCCGGCAGAGCGTGTTCATGCGCGAAACCGATTACGTACAGAAGCTGCTCGCCGAGCGTTTCGCCGCCCATGGCCAACTCAGCCTGGTCAACCACCGCGACCATCTCGTCGACCGGCCGCTGGCGACCCGGGAGAACCTGACCCGAGCGATTCGCGCGCTGGCCGAACGCAGTGGCGAGGAAGACCTGATCTTTCTCTATTTCACCAGCCACGGTTCGGCGGACCACGAACTGGTGCTGAACCAGCCGCGTCTTTCGCTGGACGACCTGCCGGCAGCGGATCTGGCGCAACTGCTCGCGCCGCTCGCCAAGCGCAAGGTCATCCTGGTGATCTCGGCCTGCTATTCCGGCGGTTTCATCGAGCCACTGAAGAACGAGCAGACGCTGATCATGACCGCCGCCCGCGCCGACCGGGTGTCCTTCGGCTGCTCCGAGCAGAGCGACTTCACCTACTTCGGCCGCGCGCTGTTCGCCGAAGCGCTGCAGGAAACCGACGATATCGTGCAGGCCTTCACGCTGGCCGCAGCAAAAGTTGCCGAACGCGAGCAGGCCGACGACTATCAGGCATCGGAACCGCAAATTTGGGCGCCGGAAGCGGTCGTCCAACGCTGGCAGGAGCTGCAGCAGCGGCGCGCCACCCAATGATCGCCACAGGAGCAAGACCATGTATTTGACGCCACAGCGCATTCTGCTTGCCGGCGCCACCGGACTCACTGGCGAGCACCTGCTCGATCGCCTGCTCAACGAACCCACCGTCGAACGCGTGCTGGCGCCCACACGCAGGCCATTGGCGGCCCATCAGCGCCTGGAAAACCCGGTCGGAGAGCTGCTGGCGTTGCTGCCAACGCTGGGCGGCGAGATCGACACGGCCTTCTGCTGCCTGGGCAGCACGCTAAAGCAGGCCGGTGGCCAGGAGGCGTTCCGCGCCATCGATCATGATTTGGTGCTGGCGGTTGCCCGCCGGGCTAAGGAGATGGGCGCGCGTCACTTGCTGGTGATCAGCTCGCTGGGGGCCAACCCGGACAGTTCGATCTTCTACCTCAAGGTCAAAGGCGAAATGGAAGCGGCGCTGCAGCAGCAGGACTGGCCACAGCTGACCATCGCCCGCCCCTCTCAGCTGATCGGTCCACGCCTGGAGCCACGGTTGAGCGAACGTATCGTGGCGCCCCTGTCGCAGCTGCTGCCGGGCAAGTACCACGGCATCGAGACCTGCACGCTGGCTCGAGCGCTGTGGCGGCTGGCGCTGGAAGAAGGCGACGGCGTACGCATCGTCGAATCGGATGAATTGAGGAAGTTGGGGAAATAAGCTGCAAGCCCGCGTAGGGTGGATGTCGCTTTTTACATCCACCGTGGCTCCGCCCGCCGGATCGGTGAAGCGTGATCCGGCCTACAGCTGGAAGCTGGAAGCTGGAAGCTGGAAGCTGGAAGCTGGAAGCTGGAAGCTGGAAGCTGGAAGCTGGAAGCTGGAAAGAGTTTGGGGGTGGCGTTAAAGCTGTCAAGCGCAACGGCGGGTCGCAACCCGCCCTCTGCCTGAAGCGAGTTCGGCTCACAAGCTTTTTTCTTCCAGCTTCAAGCTTATGGCTTCGAGCTGCTTTATCAGACCTTGATGAAATGCTCGCGGTAATGCCGCAGCTCGGCGATGGAATCGCGGATGTCGTCGAGCGCCAGGTGCGTGCCGCTCTTCTTGAAGCCTTCCATGATCTGCGGCGCCCAGCGTGCCGCCAGCTCCTTGAGCGTCGATACGTCCAGATTGCGGTAGTGGAAGTAGGCCTCGAGCTTCGGCATCTGCCGATAGAGAAAGCGTCGGTCCTGGCAGATGCTGTTGCCGCAGATCGGCGACTTGCCCTTGGGCACCCACTGCTCGAGGAAAGCCAGCGTCGCCTGCTCGGCCTCGGCGGTGGAAATCCTGCTCTCACGCACACGCTGGGTCAGGCCCGAGCCGCCATGCTGACGAGTGTTCCACTCGTCCATACGCGCCAGCGTTTCATCGCTCTGGTGCACCGCGATCACCGGCCCTTCGGCCAGCACGTTGAGCTGACTGTCGGTGACGATGGTCGCCATCTCGATGATGACGTCGTTATCCGGGTCCAGACCGGTCATTTCCAGGTCGATCCAGATCAGGTTCTGCGGGTTCTGCATGGCGGGCTCCTTGGCTGTGCGGCGCAGTTTAGCCGCTCGTATCGGCGCCGTCAGGTGTCGCGCCACCGGGGTACCAGATCAGCAGCCGCGAGCGGCGCCAGTCATTCAGTTCCTGCACTTCGAGCGGCTCGACGCCTGGCACCGCGAAACTGTTGCTGATCAACCGCGCGCCGGGGCGCATCTCGGCGTGTGCCTTGTCCCACAGGGCGGCCATGGGTGCGGGTGAGAGGAAGCAATAGACCACGTCGTACTCGGCGAGATCGACCCGCCACAGGCTGAGCAGGCGAATATGGCAGTTGCGCCGCGGCAGGCAGCGCAGCCAGGACAGCGCGAAGGTCAGCGGCGCGGTTTCCACGCCGATGAACTGCGCCGCCGGAAAGTCCCGCGCCAACCGCGACAAGGTGCCGGCCAAACCGCTGCCCAGGTCGATATAGCGAAAATCCGCCGGCAGCTCGTTCAGCCTGTTGCGCAACTGGCGCTCGGCTTCGCGGCCAGTCAGATAGAGCGGCACGCGCTCGGTGAAGGCGTTCCAGTTCAACAGCAACAGCAACGTGAACGCGCCCAGCGGCAACCAGCCCGGCACGTCGAAATCTCGCAGCAGCACCAGGCCCGGAACGAACATCAGGTTGATCGCCAGCCACCAGGCCGACAATCCGAGCCGAGCCCCGATCAGCGCCGCCAGACAGCCCTGTGCGACGGCCATGAGGATAAGGCCGGGGCGCACACCCAGCACGCCGACCAGCCCGAGCACCAGCAGCCAGACCAGCAACAGTGCCAACAGCTGGGCCAGCAGCGCACGCAGGATGGGCAGGCGAGTGAACAGGGTGGCGGACATGACCGGCAATCATCGGCGACGAAGGCCGCAGTCTAACCGCCCGCCCCGGCCTCATACAGGCCGAAGCCGCCACAGTGCAGCATGCTAGACTCGCTCCCCCACCTCAGAGACAGCCCGACTCCATGGCCAAACGCCAACTCAACCGCCGGCAGAGCTGGCGTATCGAGAAGATCCAGGAAGAGCGCGCCGCCCGCGCCGCGCGTCGCGAAAGCCGTGCACTCGAAGAGCTCGAAGGCGGCGATCTCGGCCCGGAGCAGACCGGACTGGTCATCGCGCACTTCGGCGTGCAGGTCGAGGTGGAAGCGCTGGAAGGCGAACACAGCGGGCAGGTCTTCCGCTGCCACCTGCGCGCCAACCTGCCAGCCCTGGTCACCGGCGATCGTGTGGTCTGGCGCCCGGGCAACCAGGGCATCGGCGTCATCGTCGCGCAATTGCCGCGCCATTCGGAACTCTGCCGCCCGGACACCCGTGGCCAGCTCAAGCCCGTGGCGGCGAACGTCGACCTGATCGTGATCGTCTTCGCGCCGCTACCCGAGCCCCACGCCAACCTGATCGACCGCTATCTGGTCGCCGCGGAGCACGCTGGCATCACGCCGTTGCTGCTGTTGAACAAGGTCGACCTGATCGACGAGCAGAACGAAGCCGCGCTGAATCGCCTGCTGGAGGTCTATCGGCAGCTGAACTACCCCTTGCTGGAAGTCTCGGCCCACGGCGGTGGCGGCATGGATGCGCTCAAGGCGCGGCTCGACGGCCACGTAAGCGTCTTCGTCGGGCAATCCGGGGTAGGCAAGTCTTCGCTGGTGAACAGCCTGCTGCCGGGTGTCGACACCCGCGTCGGGGCGCTGTCGGAAATGACCGGCAAAGGCACCCACACCACCACCACGGCACGCCTGTTCCACTTTCCCGGTGGCGGCGAGCTGATCGACTCCCCCGGCATCCGCGAATTCGGCCTCGGCCATGTCAGCCGTGCCGACGTCGAAGCGGGTTTCATCGAATTCCAGGATCTGCTCGGGCACTGCCGCTTCCGCGACTGCAAGCATGATCGCGAACCTGGCTGCGCGCTGCTCCAGGCGCTGGAAGACGGGCGCATCCAGCCACAACGCATGAGCAGCTACCGACACATTCTCAGCAGCCTGCCAGAGCCGGATTACTGACCTGGCGCTCAGCCCTCGCCGGGCTGACTGAACTGCAGCACGCCATCTTCGAAGATATTCAGCCGCTCCCGCAGTTGCTGCGGCTGCAACGGTTCAGTCGTAGCCGGCGGGGCGTCCGTGGCTTCGGCCGCATCGGATGAATCCACGGCAGCGGGCTGCTCACCTTCGATCGAACGCTGCGCCTTCTTGGTCAGCACCAGGATGTCGATGCGCCGGTTGACCGGGTTGAACGGGTCCTCGCGATCGAACAGTGCCGACGAGGCGTAGCCCACCACTCGCGCGATCTGATCTTCCGGGTAACCACCGATCACCAGCGTGCGGCGTGCGGCATTGGCGCGCCCGGCCGAGAGCTCCCAGTTGCCGAAGTCGCCGCGCCCCGAGTAAGGCTTGGCATCGGTGTGCCCGCTGATGCTGATCTTGTTCGGCACCGCGGCGATGGTGTCGACCAGCGCCAGCAGGATGTCTTCGAAGTAGGGCTGCAACTGGGCGCTGCCGAGGGCGAACATGGGCCGGTTCTCGGCATCCATGATCTGGATGCGCAGGCCGTCCTGGGTGATCTCGAAGAGAATCTGGTCCTTGAACTTCTGCAATTCGGGATTCTCGTCGACCTTGTTCTGCAGCTCCTGCAACAGCAGATCGAGGCGTTCACGCTCCAGCTGTTCGGCAAAGGTTTCCACCTGATCGCTGTCGACCTGCGCTTCGCTCTGGGCCGGCTCCAGCTCAGCGTTGAGGGTGCGATCCGGCGAGGGGGTCGGCGTGCCGCCCAGGTCGATGACGTGCGGGCTGGCGCTCTCGGTGAAGCCGATCGGATCCTGGAAGTAGCCGGAGATGAGTTTCTTCTGCTCTGGCGTCGCCGAGCTCATCAGCCACATCACCAGAAAGAACGCCATCATCGCGGTTGCGAAGTCGGCGAAGGCGATCTTCCAGGCGCCACCGTGGTGGCCGCCCGCGACCTTCTTGACCCGCTTGACGATGATCGGTTGGGTGTTGTCCATGGTGAACCTTTAGGCGCCACGCATGGCTTGTTCGAGCTCGGCGAAGCTCGGGCGGTGCGCGGGATAAAGAACCTTGCGCCCGAACTCGACGGCCAGAGTCGGCGGCATGCCCGAGGCCGAAGCGACCAGCGTCGCCTTGATCGCCTCATAGACGTTCAGCTCTTCCTTGGCATCGTGCTCCAGCGCGCCAGCCAGCGGACCGAAGAAGCCATAGGACGCCAGAATACCCAGGAACGTACCCACCAAGGCCGTAGCGACCTTTTCACCGATCTCGGCATTCGACGCTTCGGCAAGGATCGACATGGTGATCACGATGCCCAGAACGGCGGCGACGATACCCATAGCCGGCAACCCGTCCGCAATCTTGCTGACCGCATGAGAAGGATGCTCCAGCTCTTCCTTCAGGCTGGATATTTCCATGTCGAACAGGCCTTCGAGCTCATGCGGTGCCATGTTGCCCGATGACATGATGCGCAAATAATCGCAGACGAACGCGGTCATCCGCTCGTCCTGGAGGAAGCCCGGGTACTTGCTGAACAACGGGCTTGCAGCAGGGTCTTCCAAGTCCGCTTCGATGGCCATCATGCCCTCGCGACGGCTCTTGTTGAGGACCCCGTAGAGCAGACTAAGAACTTCCAGGTAATAGGCATGGGTGAAGCGCGTGCTGAACATCTTCAGCGACTTCTTGAACACAACCATGGTGGTGTTGCCGGGGTTTGCCTGTAGAAAGCCACCTAACGCCGCACCACCGATGATCATCACCTCGAATGGATGGATAAGTGCGCCGAGCTTGCCGCCAGAGAGAATGAACCCGCCCAGCACACTCGCGAACACAACGATAATCCCGATTATTTTGACCATAGGAGGTACGTCTAAACCTGGTTACGAGCCGCCCGGATCGAGGGCAAATAAACGCCCCGAATCGCCACCAGACGACCTTGCGAAAGGAATGTTGGAAGAATTGTTCTGGTTATCGGAACTTTTGCGCCAGACTAAAGGCCATCCCGATGAAAAGCTAGTTCGGCCATGACCACCACATCTCCGCTGCCACGCACGATACCCGCCTGGATCAAGGCCCTCGACGATGCTCCCCTGCCCGCGTTTGCCAGCGTCCATGGCAAGGTGATACTGGCGCTGCGTGACAGCAGCAAGTCGATGCGGCAGATCGCCGAACTGATTCAGGACAGTCCGGTGCTGGCGCTGCGTTTCATCCAGGAAGCCAATCGGGACATCGGCGATAGCCAGCCGGCCGAAAGCCTGGAGGTCGCGCTCAGCCGCATCGGCCTGCAGCGCGCCGAAGCGCTGTTGGCGCGCATTCCGGCCATGGAGGCGGCCGACATGCCGCAGCCGCTGCGGCAACTGGTCTTGATCAGCCGCCACGCCAGCCAGCAGGCCAACGGCCTGTTCGCCGCCCGCCTCGCACGGCTGTGGCAGGACATTCACTGGGGCAGCCTGCTGTTTCTGGCACCCGCCTGGGCATTGGTCGGTGCCTATCCGCATCTGCTCGACAGCTGGGAGCAGCGGGTACTGGTCAAGGGCGAGCCGGCCAATAGGGTCGAGCGCGAGCTGCTCGGCGTATCGCTGCTGGAGCTGTGCCAAGGGCTTGCCGAGCATTGGCGGCTGCCGGACTGGATCATTCAGGGTTATCGCCTGCTGGATTCCGATCGGCGCCGGCTGGTCAAAGCCCTGCACATCGCCCACGACAACGAGCACCCATTGCATCAACAGCAGATGCTTGACGCCGATCCGGACCTGCGCCGCTGGCTGACGCTACCGAGCAACACCATTGTGCTGGCCAACGGCCTGGCACTGTCCTCGCACCATAGCTGGAGCGGCGTACACAGCCTGCGCTGGCAGCGCCTGGCGGGCTTGTATCTGCAGGTGCCGCTCGCCGATCTGGAGCAGATGGTGCACCAGCAGGCGGCGACCAGCGCCCGGGAGATCGGCCGGACCGATCTCTGGCATCCGGCTCAAGGCCTGCTGTGGCCTACCGGTACCCGCTTTCAGGTGTTGCGTGCTGCGCCAGTAGCAAGCGACGCCGATCTGGCCGAATGGCGCGAGCACTGTCGCCGCCTGCTCAGCGAGCCGACGCCGTTCAGCAACGTCTTGCAGCTGACCGCTACCGCCAGCCAAGCCCTTGCCTGCGCAGGCATGCAGCGCGCACTGGTGTTGCTGTTCGACCGAAAGCAGAACCGCCTGGTCGCCCAGCAATCGGCCGGCCTGCCAAGCGATGCTGCGCGACTTACCCTCACCCCCGAGCAGAGCCAGATCGTGCGCCGCCTGCTGGAAAAACCGGCACAGCTGCGCCTGCAGCCGGCCAACATGGCACAGTTCTCGGCCTTGCTGCCCGGCAGCCTGAAAGCGCTTTTCAGCGGCGAACATCTGCTGTTGCGCTCGCTGGGCATCGACGGGCGCGTGCTGATGCTGGTGGTTTCCGACCAGAACGGCGCACCCTTCTCCGACACTACCCTGCAAACATTCGCTAAAACAACGCAGTGCATCGAGCGCGCATTGGCTACCTTCAGCAGGCGCGGGGTCTGAGCTTTTTCGCTAGACTTCGCCCCTTCTACGACTAGATGAGGGCTGCCGTGCCTGCCTTTTCCAACCTGCCGCTGGTGATCGAGCCAGCCGACCTGGCCGCACGCCTGGACGCGCCGGAGCTGATTCTGGTCGACCTGACCAGCGCCGCCCGTTATGCCGAAGGCCACCTGCCGGGCGCTCGCTTCGTCGATCCCAAACAGACCCAGCTCGGCCAGCCGCCAGCACCGGGGTTGCTTCCGGATATTGTGCAACTGCAACAGCTGTTCGGCGCACTGGGTCATAAGCCCGACGCGGTGTACGTGGTGTATGACGACGAAGGCGGCGGCTGGGCCGGTCGTTTCATCTGGCTGCTCGACGTGATCGGCCATCACCGCTACCACTACCTCAACGGCGGTCTGCACGCCTGGCGCGGCGAAGCCCGACCGCTGACCCAGCAGTTACCCGAGGCGGTGCCCGGCCTGCCGAACCTGACGCTCGACCCCACGCCGACCGCAACCCGCAGCTACATCGAAAGCCGCCTTGGCGCAGACGATCTGGTGATCTGGGACGCGCGCTCGCCGGCCGAATTCCGTGGCGAAAAACTCTTTGCCGCGCGGGGCGGCCACATTCCCGGGGCAATCAACTTCGAGTGGACCGCCGCCATGGACCCCGCTCGCGACCTCCGAATCCGCGAGGACATCGCCGAGCAGCTGGAGGCATTGGGCATCGTCCCGGAAAAGGAAGTCGTCACCCACTGCCAAACCCATCATCGTTCCGGCCTCACCTACCTCCTGGCCAAAGCGCTCGGCTACCCACGCGTCAAGGGCTACGCCGGCTCCTGGTCCGAGTGGGGCAACCTGCCTGATACACCGGTGCAGCAATGAAAAGGACCCACATGAAAGATCGCCTGTTCGTCATCAGCCAGTACGTGCTGCCCCATCACCTCATCTCCCGCCTGGCCGGCAGCCTGGCCGAGTGCCGGCTGCCGTGGGTGAAGAACACCTTCATCAAGTGGTTCGTCCGGCATTTTCAGGTCGACATGCACGAGGCGCAGGTCGAGGAGCCCACCGCCTACGAACACTTCAATGCCTTCTTCACCCGTGCATTGAAGGACGGTGCCCGCCCGCTGGACAGCACGCCCGGCGCCATCCTCAACCCCTGCGACGGCGCCATCAGCCAGCTCGGAAAGATCGAGCAAGGTCGCATATTCCAGGCCAAGGGCCACAGTTACAGCGCCATGGAACTGCTCGGCGGCGATCACGAACGTGCCGCACCGTTCATGGGCGGCGCGTTCGCCACCGTCTACCTCTCGCCCAAGGATTATCACCGCGTGCACATGCCGGTCAGCGGCACGCTGCGGGAAATGGTCTACGTGCCAGGGCGCATCTTCTCGGTCAACACGGTGACGGCGCAGGGCGTGCCGGAGCTGTTCGCACGCAACGAACGGGTGGTCTGCCTGTTCGACACCGAGCATGGGCCAATGGCCATGGTGCTGGTCGGCGCAATGATCGTCGCCAGCATCGAAACCGTCTGGGCAGGGCTGGTCACGCCACCCAAGCGTACCTTGAAGACCTTCCGCTACGACGAAGCGGCGCGCGCGCCCATCCATCTTGAGAAAGGCGCCGAGATGGGTCGCTTCAAGCTGGGTTCGACAGTGATTCTGCTGTTCGGGCCGGAACAGGTGCGCTGGGCTGAACAACTGGGCCCGTTGAGCCCGGTGTGCATGGGCGAAGCACTGGGGCAGGCGACATCCAACCCAACCGTCACCGAATCGCTCGAAACCCTCTGATTCCCGCCCCAACGACGTTCGGCAGCCCATAACTGCCGAACGTCGGCTAACATCATGAAGCCATCATTTAGTCCTGCCCACTGCGGCAGATATTGATAGAGTTCTCATTAACCATGCCCTGACCGCCGCGGAGCCAACCGTTTGGATAGACAGAGCCATCATCTGCTGCTGCGCGCACCAGCGCCTACCCGGCAGACCCTGTCCTTCTGCGACGCCAGCGTGCGCGGCGTAACCCGCTGGCTTACTGGCTTGCCGAAAGCCAACATCGGCGAAACCGCGCGCCAGCTCTACCAGGCGCTGATCGAACTCAATCAACTGCGGATCGCCACGGAAACCCGCCTGCAGATCCTGGAACTGCTGCGGCCGGACGTGCAGTTCGTCTGCACCCAGCTGGAAAAGCACTTCGTCAACCAGCCAATCGTGCTCAGCGAGCGACCGCGCAAGGTCGCCGGTCTCTGTCAGGCGCTGCAGAATCACTTGGCGGTCGGCTACAAGCTGATCGTGGTGCGCGTGGTATCGCAACCCGAGCGCGATCGTCATCAACTGCTGTCGATCGCGCTGCAACGCGCCATTCACAGCCTCGGCGCCTTGCTGATCCGCTCCACTCAGCTGTACAGCCCGGCAGCCGCCGGGTTGTGGCTCGAACTGCACCAGCTCTATCAACTGGCGGTCGAGCATGGCACCGAGCGCCTGCTGCTGCGCGACCCGCTGGCGCGACACTCCAAGGATCTCACCGCTGAACAGAGTTATCTGGCAGCGCTGCTGCTCGGTTGCGCGCGCTGCAACCAATTGCGTCAGCAGAGCATCGTCAAACTGGCCGCAGCGCTGGAGGCCTGGGGCGCCATGGCGCAGATCCAGGCGGCCAGTTCAGTCAGCAGCCTTTTCCTCCTGTCTCCGCTGGTGGACGGGCCGCCGCGCTACCGCTCGCTGTTTCCCGACAGGAATCAGCAGAACCTGCTCGGCATCGATACCCGGATGCTGGTCAGCGTCATCGATGAACACCTGCGCCTGGCCCCCGACAATCGCCGAATGAGCCGTCTTCCGGCCGCCGCAGGACTCGACGACGATCTGCTGCGCCACCTGAGTTCGGCCTGGGGCGCCATATCCGAACGAACCTTCCAGCGCACGCCGGCAAAGGGCACGCTGACGCTGTGCATCGGCATGACCGCGCTACACTATCAACTCGCCGGTCAGCGCGCCTTCAACGAAGTGCTCGAGCTGCCCGGCACCTCGAATCGCGCGGTCTTCAAGCTGCACAACGGCGCCGCGGATGTCTGGGCCAACGCCTTCGACGCACAGAGCACCAGCATCGAACTCCTGCCGGGCCACGACCACATCGAGTTCGTCAGACCCGATGTTTCACGGGCAGCGCCAGCGACCAGAACAACTGCGCCAGCACCGGCGAAAGACAGATCCACCAGCAACGAAGATCATCCGATCTATCAGGTCCAGTTGGTCGACCATAGCCCCGGCGGTTACTGCCTGGCCTGGGAAGGTGAGGTGCCCAGCCTGCTGCAGACCGGCGAACTCTTGGGACTGCGAGAAGACACCGGGCAAACCTGGAGCGTCGCCGTTGTGCGCTGGATTCGTCAGGTGCGCGGCGGCAGCACGCAGCTGGGCATCGAACTGATCGCACCGCAGGCCAAGCCCTGTGGTCTGCGCCTGCTGCGCAAGGTCGACCAAGGCAGCGAGTACCTGCGCGCCCTGCTGTTGCCGGAGATAGGCGCCATCTCCCAGCCGGCAACGCTGATCGCGCCACGCCTGCCCTTCCAGGAGGGGCACAAGGTTCAGATCAACCGTAACGGCGAGGAAGAACGTGCCGTGCTGAACCAGCGCCGAGCGACCACGGGCAACTACAATCAGTTCGAATACCGCTCCCTTGGCCAGGTCGTGCCGGAGCGAGAGACGCCTGTCACAGGCTGGAAAACCCACACAGCAGGCGGGGATGAAGATTTTGACTCACTCTGGAAGTCGCTGTAGATTGCCGAGTCTCGCATTCCTGCCTGCCCGCGCCGCTTTGGCGCGCACTTAAGCTGTTGCCATGGTCCTGCAAAAGAAAACCATCCGCCTGCTGATTCTCGAAGACTCGCAGAACGAGGCCGAGCGCCTGGTCAGCCTCTTCCGCAATGCCGGACAGGCGACCCGGGTGCATCGACTCACCTCCAGCGACGATCTGGCCGAAGCCCTGAAGCAGACCTGGGATCTGCTGATCAACGCACCGCAGAGCGAGAATCTCGACCCCAGCGAGGCAATCAGCGCCATTCGCCGGCAGGCCAAGGACATCCCGATCCTCCAGCTCACCGCGAGCAACGACGCCGAAGCCATCACCGAAGCGCTGATGCTCGGCGCCCAGGATGCCCTGCCGCAGGGCGAGGACGAATGGCTGCTGCTGGTGGCCAATCGCGAACTGGCCAATCTCGAAGAGCGCCGCGCGCGCCGCTCAGCGGAAGTGGCCCTGCGTGAAGCGGAAAAACGCTGCCAGCTGCTGCTCGACAGTTCGGTGGACGCCATTGCCTATGTGCACGACGGCATGCACATCTATGCCAACCGCGCCTACCTCGAGCTGTTCGGCTACGACGACGTGGAAGACCTGGAAGGCATGCCCATGATCGATCTGATCAGCGGCGCCGACCAGAGCCGTTTCAAGACCTTCCTGAAGAACTACCAGAGCATGGAAGGCAGCGCCGAACTGGGCTGTGGTGGCGTGCGCGCCGATGGCGACACGCTGAAGACGCGCATGCATTTCTCGCCAGCGGCCTATGACGGCGAGCCCTGCATTCAGGTGGTGATCCGCGCCGAGAACGACAGTGCCGAACTGCAGAAGCTGCGCGAGATCAGCAGCCAGGATCCGGTAACCGGCCTGCTCAACCGCAACAGCTTCCTCGAAGTGATGGACGCCGCGGTAGAGCGCGCGGTCAACGCCAGCCAGCCCGCCAGCCTCGCCTACATCCGCGTCGATCGCTTCGCCGCGCTGCAGGCAGACATCGGCCTGAGCGACTCCGACCAGTTGCTCAACCAGCTCGCTACGCTGCTGCGCGGCCACTTCCCCGGCGAAGCTCAGCTGGCTCGCTTCGCCGATGATGTCTTTGCAGTCCTGCAACCCGGCGTCATTCCGCAGCAGACCGAACCGGAACTGCGCAAGCTACTGACCAAGGTCGAAGGCCAGCTGCTCGATGTCGGCGGGCGCACGGTGCAAACCACCCTCAGCATCGGCGTTGCCGGCCTCGACGAGAAGACCGCCAAGGCTCAAGAGGCGATCGAGCGCGCACACCGCTGTGCCGATGAGCTGAGCGACGGCAATGCGCTGAAGCTCTACAACCCGGCCGACGAACTGGCGGCAGCGGCCAATCGCGGCGATATAATCGCGATGCTCAAGCAGGCGTTGGAAAGCAACAGCTTCCGCCTGCTGTTCCAGCCGATCATCAGCCTGCGCGGCGACAGCTTCGAGCATTACGAAGTGCTATTGCGACTGCTCGATCCGCAGGGCGTGGAAGTCCCACCGAACGAGTTCCTCAGCACCGCGGCCGACGCCGGCCTAGCGGCCAAGATCGACCGCTGGGTCATTCTCAACTCCATCAAACTGCTCGCCGAGCACCGCGCCAAGGGCCATCGCACGCGACTGTTCCTGCACCTGTCCGCCGCCAGTATCCAGGACCCCAGCCTGTTGCCCTGGCTCGGCGTCGTGCTCAAGGCTTCGCGCCTGCCAGGGGACTCGCTGGCCTTCGAGTTCGGTGAGGCCGATGCTGTCGCCTACCTCAAACCGGCCAAAGCGCTGGCCCAGGGACTCAACGGCCTCGGATGCCGCACCGCGCTCGCCCAGTTCGGCTGCATACTCAATCCATTCAATACGCTCAAGCATCTGGATGCCGAGTTCATCAAGGTCGATGGCTCCTACACCCAGGATCTGACTCGCCAGGAAAACCAGGAAGCGCTCAAGGCCCTGCTCGCCGAATTGCACGAGCAGCAGAAGCAGAGCATCGTGCCTTTCGTCGAAAGCGCGACCGTGCTGGCCACGCTGTGGCAAGCCGGCGTCAGCTACATTCAGGGCCACTACCTGCAGGGCCCGAGCCAGTCGATGGATTACGACTTCGCCTCCGACGAGGAGTGATCGCCGCCGGACTGGCAAGCTCCCGCCAACCCGAATGTCGCCAGACAATCCACCTCAACTTGACTACGATCACCGGCCAGCCGCAGCGCTGAGCTAGAGTGTCCGGACGCCTTCAACTCGAAGAGGAGCCGCACCATGGTCATGATGAAAGCTGCCGTGTTCGTCGAACCGGGCCGCATCGAACTGCAGGACAAGCCCATCCCCGAGATCGGCCCCAACGATGCCCTGCTACGCATCACCACAACCACCATCTGCGGCACCGACGTGCATATTCTCAAGGGCGAGTATCCGGTCGCGCCCGGCCTGACCATCGGCCACGAGCCGGTAGGCGTCATCGAAAAGCTGGGCAGCAACGTCAAGGGCTACCAAGAAGGTCAACGCGTCATCGCCGGGGCGATCTGCCCGAGCTTCACCTCCTACGCCTGTCAGGACGGCCTTCCCTCGCAGGACGGCGGCTGCTCCTGCCACGGCTACAAGCCCATGGGCGGCTGGCGTTTCGGCAACAGCATCGATGGCACCCAGGCCGAATATGTACTGGTACCCGACGCCATGGCCAACCTGGCCCCCGTGCCGGACGGCCTGACCGACGAACAGGTGCTGATGTGCCCGGACATCATGTCCACCGGCTTTGCCGGCGCCGAGGCGGCCAATATCAAGATCGGCGACATCGTGGTGATCTTCGCCCAAGGCCCCATCGGCCTCTGCGCCACCGCCGGCGCCAGGCTGCGCGGTGCCGGCACCATCATCGCCGTGGACGGCGTGGATGCGCGGCTGGATATCGCCCGGAAGATGGGCGCCGATGTGACGCTCAACTTCCGCAATGTCGATGTGGTGGAAGAAGTGCTCAAGCTGACCGGCGGCCGCGGCGTCGACGCCGCCATCGAGGCGCTGGGCCTGCAATCGACGTTCGAGAGCGCACTGCGGGTACTCAAGCCGGGCGGAACGCTGTCCAGCCTCGGCGTCTACTCCAGTGACCTGACCATTCCGCTCGGCGCTTTTCATGCTGGGCTTGGCGACAACAAGATCGTCACCTCGCTCTGTCCAGGCGGCAAGGAGCGCATGCGCCGGCTACTCAACGTGGTCGCCTCGGGGCGGGTCGATCTCGGCCCGCTGGTCACCCATCAATATGCGCTGGACGACATCACCGATGCCTACGACCTGTTCGCCAATCAGCGCGACGGCGTGCTGAAGGTGGCGATCAAGCCCTGACGGCAGCGGCAAGCAAGCGGCAGAAGGTAGGTTGGGTTGAGGCGCGAAGCGCCGAAGCCCAACTCATGCCAAAGCGGTGTCTGATGTTCCGCTCGTTGGGCTTCGCTGCGCTCAACCCAACCTACAGCTTGCAGCTGTTCTTATTCCGTCCCGTCCCGATCCCTGAAGCCCAGCAGATAGAGGATGCCGTCCAACCCCAGGGTGGAAATCGCCTGCTTGGCCGACTGCTTGACCAGCGGCTTGGCGCGGAAGGCAACGCCCAGACCGGCCAGCCCGAGCATCGGCAGGTCGTTGGCGCCATCACCCACGGCGATGGTCTGCTCCAGACACAGCCCTTCCTGCTCGGCCAGCTGACGCAGCAGATCGGCCTTGCGCTGGGCATCGACGATCGGCTCGACCGCCACGCCGGTGACCTTGCCGTTCTCGATCTGCAATTCGTTGGCGAACACATAGTCGATGCCGAGCTTGGCCTGCAGCTGCTTGGCGAAATAGCTGAAGCCGCCGGACAGGATCGCCGTCTTGTAGCCCAGGCGCTTGAGCTCGGCGAACAGCACTTCGGCGCCCTCGGTCAGGCGCAGGCTGGCACCGATGTCCGCCAGCACGCTCTCCGACAAGCCTTCCAGCAGCGCCAGGCGTTCCTTGAAGCTGGCGCGGAAATCCAGCTCGCCACGCATCGCCCGTTCGGTGATCTCGGAGACCTGCTCGCCAACGCCAGCGGCCTTGGCCAGCTCGTCGATGACCTCGGCCTCGATCAGCGTCGAGTCCATGTCGAACACGGCCAACCGACGATTGCGGCGGTAGACCGAATCGCGCTGGAAGGCGATATCGACATTGAGCTCCTGCGCCACACTGAGAAACTCGGCGCGCAGCGCCGCGGTATCGGCCGGCTCGCCGCGCACCGAAAACTCGATGCAGCCCTTGCCCAACTCCTCCGGCATGTCCAGCGGCATACGTCCGGACAGGCGGTCGATATGGTCGATGTTGAGCCCGTACTTCGCCGTGATCGAGCTGACCCGCTGCAATTGCTCGGCGGTGACCTTGCGCGTGAGCAGGGTGACGATGTGCCGGGACTTGCCCTGCCCGGCCACCCAGTGCTGGTAGTCGGCTTCGGCCACCGGGGTGAAGCGCACCTGCTGGTCATGCTTGTAGCCCATGAACAGCACGTCCTTGAGTACCGACGAGGCGCGCTCGTTATCCGGAATCTCGATCAGGATGCCGAACGACAGGGTGTCATGGATCACCGCCTGGCCGATGTCGAGAATGTTCACGCCACCCTGGGCGAGCACGCCGGTGATGGCCGCGGTCAGGCCCGGGCGGTCTTCACCGGTGATATTGATCAGGACGATTTCGCGCAAGGCGCAGCTCCCATGGCAGGCAATGAAGGCGGGCATTCTACATCAGCTGACCAGCGCGCTGGACAAGCGCCGCGGCAGGCATGTCGCGCTCCACCGCAATGGCCTTGGACGCAATTCGTCAGCTTACCGTCGCAGACCTTCAGCGCCCCCCGTGCTTTCCGTATACTGCTCGGCAATTTCCCGACGAGAAGAGCCGCGCTCTGTGAACCGGCCCGCATCCGTAAAGCCAGACAATTTCTTCCTCATGCTCTATCGCGCAGTACGCCAGCATCGCGTGCCGCTGGTGCTGCGTATTGCCAGCCATACGCTGCTGCTGGTGGCGCTGGCACTGATCATCTACGCGTGGGTGATCGGCATGCAGTTCAAGCATGCCATGGAGCAGCAGGCCGATGCGCTCGGCCAGAGTCTGGTCACCCAGACGGCGGCATCGGCCACCGATCTGCTGGTGGCCAACGACATCCTCAGCCTCAACGTGCTGCTGAGCAATCTGGTGAAGAACCCGCTGGTCGCTCACGCAGCGATCTACAGCGTGGACAATCGCGTGCTCGCCGAGTCCGGAACCCGGCCTCAGCAGGGCCTGCTCGGGGACGATAACGGGCTTTATTCGACACCAATCAGCTTTCAGGAAGTGATTGCCGGGCATCTGCGCGTGAGCCTGGACATGCAGCAGTTTCAGCAGCCAATGACCATCAGCCTGCAGAGCATGGGGCTGCTCAGCCTGATCCTGCTGGCGTTGACGCTGATGCTGAGTCTGCGCCTGGGTCGGCAATTGGCGACGCCCCTGATGCAGCTGCGACTGTGGTTGCGTGACCCGGACGATCCCGCCCCGGGTGCCGGGCGGCAGGATGAGATTGGCGACCTTGCGCGGCAATTGCAGGCACGCCTGGTGCCGGAGAAGCCCGAGCCGGAGCTTGATCTGAGCGATGCTCTGGACGACGACTATTTCGACCAGGATGACGAGCGCAGCGTCGATGCACGGCCTGCCGCAACGCAGCCGGAGCGCTTCGATATCGAGCTGGACGACGAGCCACAGCGTTCACGCGGCTTTTCCGCCAATGCTGATGACGACATGCAGCCGCTGGACGACGACGTTCCGTTCGAGCTCCCGCCACTGGCTACCCCGAGCGTACAACCACCTGCCCCGCCACAACCTACCCGCAGCGCCGTGCTGGCCATCCAGCTCGGCGGGCAGGAGCAATTGCGCCGCTTGCCGCGACCGCGCCTGACCGAACTGCTGCAGCGTTATCGCGACTGCCTGCAACAAGCCGCGACGCTCTACCAGGCCGAGCTGCACACGCTCAACGATGGCAGCAGTCTGATGCTGTTTCATAGCCAGGACGACGAGCAGAACTACCTCACCCATGCCATCTGCTGCGGCGAGCTGATGCGCGCGCTGGGCCACGCTTTGCAGATCGACGTCGCCGACAGCGGCATCACGCTGCAACTGCAGCTCGCCCTGACCCAGGGCGACGGTCTGTTCGACCTGAGCCAGGGCGACCTGCTGCTCAGCCAGCCGGCGCAGGCCGCGCTGGATATGTCGCTGCACAGCCGCAATCTTCTGTTGGTAGAGGGCAGCATCAGCGAAGACCGGCTGATTCAGCAGCGCGCGCGTATCCGTCCGATTGCCAGCCCGGAAGGCGCCTGCTGCGTCGAGCGCCTGCTGGACCCTTACCCCTCGCTGCTGGAACGCCAGCTGACGCGCATGCACGAACTACGCAGCCGCATCCACTGACGCAAACCATGCGGTCGTTTTCAAGCGACCATGACCTTTCGGTCAGTCGCACGCCGCGCATGCCCGCATTGGCAACCAGACCGAGAAAACGAAAAAGCCCGACCAGATCACTGGCCGGGCTTCTTCACTGCTGCCTGCAACAGCAGCCGCGACAGGGTCAGAAGCGGAACACTTCCATATCCGTACGAATGGGTTCGGCAGCCGGGATGCGCGGTGCCGGCGCCTCGGCAGACTTGCTTACCTGAGGCCTGGCAGGCGCAACCTTGGGTGCGGTCTTGGCTACCAGTGTAGGCTCGACCGCATCGGCGACCATCTCGCTCAGACGCTGCAGCAGGACACTCTGCGCCCGCACCTGGTCGGTCGCGCTGCCCTGGTGCTCCTCCTGCAGGCGCACCAGTCGACTGCCCAGATGCTTGCCGGCCTTGTCGCGCAGACGCCATTGCGCCTCGAGTACCGCTGGGAATTCGGGGCCAGAATCGAGGCGTGTGATGGATAGCTCGATCTGCACTTCAGGCGTAAAGCCTTCGTCGGCCGGGCCGAGCACCAGGCTTTGCGTATCCAGACGCCAGGCCAGCTGGCGCAGCAACACCTGCTCGACATCGGCCTTCAGGCTGCCCGCCCAGTGGGCGCGCTGCCCGTCGACGGCCAGGCTGCCGTCTGACAGGCGCTGGAGCAAGGCGTCACGCTGCAGATAATCGGCAAGCGTCACCGGTGCCAGCAGCACGGCGGCGCCATCGGTTCGCTCAGGCACTTCAGTCGTACCGCTGTCCAGTCGGTACATTGGCGCAGGCTGCAGGCCGATGCAGCCTGTCAGCCCCATGCTGGCCAGCAACAAAACAGTCGGAACACGCAGCAAATTCTTCATTACCGTCATAACACCAGAGTTCAGGCCGCTCGCGATCACCAGATCGCCAATGCCTCGTGCATATGTCTCGTCGGACAATCGACTCCGCCGACGCGAAAGAAAGCACCGGGCAACATGCCGCAGGCTGGAAAGGCCGCTATCTTCCGTGAAAGCGGCCTTCGATTCCAGCGCCAATACGTTTGGTCATGCTTCGACCAGCAAGCCTTCGACGCGTTGGAAGCCTCGTGGCAGCTTGTTGCCGCGCCTGCCACGCTCTCCTTTGTAGTGCTCCAGATCCTCGGCCTTGAGCGACAGCGTGCGCTTGCCCGCCTGCAACACCAGTGTCGCACCGGTCGGCAACACGGCGAGATCGACCAGATACTCCTCGCGGCTCGCGACCCGCTCGCCGGGGATGCCAATGATCTTGTTGCCCTTGCCCTTGCCCAGCTGCGGCAGATCCCGCACCGGGAACACCAGTAGACGGCCCTCGGTCGTCACTGCAGCCAGCCAATCCTCCTCGCGACTGGCCAGCGGCCGCGGCGCGACGACCTTGGCGCCTTTCGGCAGCGAGAGCAGCGCCTTGCCTGCCTTGTTCTTGGCCTGCAGGTCTTCGCCCTTGACCACGAAACCGTAGCCGGCGTCCGAGGCGATCACGTAGAGCGCCTCATCATCGGGCAGCATCACGCATTCGAAACTCGCGCCCGGCGGTGGCGTCAGCCGGCCGGTGAGCGGCTCGCCCTGGCCTCGCGCCGAAGGCAGCGAGTGCGCCGCCAGCGAATAGCTGCGCCCAGTGGAGTCGATGAACACCGCATATTGATTCGAGCGCCCGGCCGCAGCTGCCTTGAAGCCATCTCCGGCCTTGTAGGACAGCCCGCTGGCATCGACATCATGGCCCTTGGCGCAGCGCGCCCAGCCTTTATCGGAGATCACCACGGTCACCGGCTCGGACGGCAGCAGCTCGTTTTCCGACAGCGCCCGCGCCTCGGCACGCTCGACGATCGGCGAGCGGCGATCGTCGCCGTAGGTTTCCGCGTCCTCGATCAGCTCCTTGCGCACCAGTTTCTTCAGCTTGGTTTCACTACCCAGCAGCGCCAGCAACTTCTCACGCTCCTTGGCCAGCTCGTCCTGCTCGCCGCGGATCTTCATCTCTTCCAGCCGCGCCAGCTGACGCAGGCGGGTGTCGAGGATGTAGTCGGCCTGCAGCTCGGAGAGTTCGAAGCGCGCCATCAGCACCGGTTTGGGCTGATCTTCAGTACGGATGATGTGGATCACTTCATCCAGATTGAGGAAGGCCACCAGCAAGCCTTCCAACAGGTGCAGACGCCTCTCGACCTTGTCCAGGCGGAACTGCAGGCGACGGCGCACGGTGCCGATGCGATAGGTCAGCCACTCGCTGAGCAGGGTGCGCAGGTTCTTCACCTGTGGGCGACCATCGAGCCCGATCACGTTGGTGTTGACCCGGTAGCTGGACTCCAGATCGGTGGTGGCGAACAGGTGCTGCATCAGCGCTTCGACATCGACCCGGTTGGAGCGCGGGATGATGACGATGCGACAGGGGTTCTCATGATCCGACTCATCGCGCAGGTCGGCGACCATCGGCAGCTTCTTGGCCTGCATCTGCCCGGCGATCTGCTCGAGCACCTTGGAGCCGGACACCTGGTGCGGCAGCGCGGTGACTACGACGTCGCCGTCTTCGACACGGTAGACGGCCCGCATGCGAACGGAACCTCGACCTGTCTCATAGATCTTCAGCAGGTCCGCACGCGGCGTGATGATCTCCGCCTCGGTCGGGAAATCCGGCCCCAGCACGTGCTCGCAAAGCTGCTCGACGCTGGCGCTCGGCTCGTCGAGCAGACGCACGCAGGCGCTCGCCACTTCGCGCAGGTTGTGCGGCGGCACATCGGTGGCCATGCCCACGGCAATACCGGTGGTGCCATTGAGCAGCAGGTTGGGCAGGCGCGCCGGTAGCGTCGCCGGCTCGTCAAGGGTGCCATCGAAGTTCGGCACCCAGTCCACCGTGCCCTGCCCCAGCTCGCTGAGCAGCACCTCGGAATAACGCGACAGCCGCGCCTCGGTATAACGCATGGCGGCGAAGGACTTGGGATCGTCCGGCGCACCCCAGTTGCCCTGGCCATCGACCAGCGTGTAGCGATAGCTGAATGGCTGCGCCATCAGCACCATCGCCTCGTAGCAGGCACTGTCGCCATGCGGATGGAACTTGCCGAGTACGTCACCGACGGTACGTGCGGACTTCTTGTGCTTGGCATCGGCGTTCAGGCCGAGTTCGCTCATGGCATAGATGATGCGCCGCTGCACCGGCTTCAAACCGTCGCCAATATGCGGCAGTGCGCGATCCATGATCACGTACATGGAGTAGTTGAGGTAGGCCTGCTCGGTGAAATCGGCGAGGGAGCGACGCTCCACGCCGTCCAGGCTCAGGTCGAGGGATTCGCTCATCAGCAATTTTCTTCAGCAAAGGATGGATGACTCACAGCTGGTTGCTCGCCGAACTTGAGCAAGTTGCCGTGGGCGTCGATGACATAAAGTTCTTGCATGCCCCAGGGCTGCATAACGGGCGCGTCCAGGACCAGGCCACGCTGACAGAACTCCCGGTACAGCGCCTGGCAATCGCCGGTACGTATGTAGCAGGAGGTGTTCTCGGCAACGTGGCGCTCAGTGCAAAGCCAGAAATGCAGCTGCGCACCGTCGCGCTCCACGATCAGGTAGTCAGTGGCCTGCAGCACGACCTGGAAACCCAGATAGGTCGTGTAGAAGCCGCGGCTTTCATCGAGATTCAACGAAGCCAGGACAGGCACCGTGGACTGTATGAGCGCCCTCATCGGTCTTGCCCCTGAGGTAGTTGCTGGCGCAGCACCAGGGTGCCAGCGCGCTGGGTGAATTCAAGCTGCTTCAGTGCGCTCATACCGAGCAGAACCTGTTCGCTGCGAAAGCCGGGGGCGACGATAGCGCGCACGTCGTGCAGCCGGATGTCACCCAGATCGAGGCTCGACAGCACGGTGCGATAACCGGTGGTCTGGCCGTTGGCGGTGTGCAGCATCACCGGTGCGCCACGCTCCAGCCCCAGCCTTTCGGCCAGTTCGGCCGGCACCGCGACATCAGTGGCGCCGGTGTCGAGCAGAAAGGTGACCGCCTCGCCGTTGATCTTGCCGCTGGCGACGAAATGTCCCTGGACGTTGCCAGCCAGCTGCACCTCGATCTGCTCGCCCTGCAGCTGGGATACCGGTTGGCGGTTGGGGTTGACGCGATCTGCCTCCCAGGCGGCAAAGAAGCGTGTGGCCAGGAACAGCCCGATACCCCAGGCGAGCACCAGCATCACCCGCCCGGCACGACGCCCGGCCGTCTGGCTCAAGGCTTCGCACCCCAGCCGCCTTTCGGCGCGGAGAATCGCCAGACAATGGGACGCTTCTCGCCGTCACCGCGAGCCTTGCCGTTGTTGTCGACGCCAATCCAGGCGCCCTCTTCGTCGATCCACAGCGCTTCGGCATTACCGTAGGGCTCTGCGTAACGGCGCTCCTCGGTCAAAGCCTCCTCGGCGAATGACCAGCAGCGCTCGACCGCACCAGTGCTGAGGCTGCGACGGCAGACGCGGTAGGCCGAGGGTTCCAGCACGAAGACCTTGTCACCGAAGAACGCCACCGCCGAGAAGCTTTTCGGCAGCGGTGCATCGCCCAGTGCAGGGGGTGGCGGCTGATCGCCACCCTCGGCCATCAGCACGCAGCCGCCAGTGCACTGCCAACTGCTCTGCTGGCGATGCAGTACCAGCAACCCTCGGCGCTCACGCTCGGCGGCGAGCCAGAGGCGCTCGGCCTTCGGATCGACGGCGATGCCCTCGAACAATGCATTGAAATGCCAGAGCATGCCGCTGGCCCGCGCCTGGCGCACCAGCGATTCGGGCAGGCGCAGCCACTCCGCCGTGCCCGCCGGGCTCACCCGCAGCACGGCGGCATGCGCCTCGCTGACCAGATAGCGATTGCCCAGGCTGTCGCAGCTCAGCCCTTCGAAATCCAGGTGACCACCGCGTACGTGGCCACTGAGCCAGGTGCGCATGCGCATGCCCCAAGGCAAACCGCTATCCGGCGGAGGGCCGGCTTCGAAGCGCTCGGGCTCCGCCTGCCAGGGCGATACGCTGGTATCCAGACGATAGAGAACGTCATCCTCGCGGTCGGAAACGGCCCACAGCGCATCGCCACACCAGGCTATTCCGGACAGGTTGCCACCGCTCATACCCGCCACCGGATGCTCGCTCAACAGCTTCAGCTCGGGCGCCGGCTCGTTGGCCCAGAGCGGTGCCGAGGCCAGACTCAGCAGCGCTAGCCAGCGACGGATCAAACCAGCACCTCCGCCAGGTTGCCCTTGGACTCGAGCCAGCTCTTGCGATCGCCGGCGCGCTTCTTCGCCAGCAGCATGTCCATGATTTCGCGGGTACCCTCGAAATCATCCAGGGTCAGCTGCACCAGGCGGCGAGTATTGGGGTCCATGGTGGTTTCCCGCAGCTGCGGCGGGTTCATTTCACCAAGGCCCTTGAAGCGCGTCACCTGAGGTTTGCCGCGGCGTTTCTCGGCCACCAGCCGCTCGAGAATGCCGTCGCGCTCGGCCTCGTCGAGCGCATAGAAGATGTCCTTGCCCAGGTCGATGCGGTACAGCGGCGGCATGGCGACATAGACATGGCCGGCCTCGACCAAAGGGCGGAAATGCTGAACGAACAGGGCGCAGAGCAACGTGGCGATATGCAGGCCGTCGGAGTCGGCATCGGCGAGGATGCAGATCTTGCCGTAGCGCAGCTGGGCCAGATCGGTGGCGCCCGGGTCGACGCCGATGGCCACGGCGATGTCGTGCACCTCCTGGCTGGCGAGCACCTCGCCGCCGTCGACTTCCCAGGTGTTCAGGATCTTGCCGCGCAGCGGCATGATCGCCTGGAACTCCTTGTCCCGTGCCTGCTTGGCGGAGCCGCCGGCCGAGTCGCCCTCGACCAGGAACAGCTCGGCGCGCATCGGGTCCTGCCCGGCGCAGTCGGCCAGCTTGCCGGGCAGCGCCGGGCCTTGGGTGATCTTCTTGCGCTCGACCTTCTTGCCGGCCTTGAGCCGGCGCCCGGCGTTGCTGATCGCCAGTTCCGCCAGCTGCATGCCCAGCTCCGGATGGGCGTTGAGCCAGAGGCTGAAGGCATCCTTGACCACGCCGGAGACGAAGGCGGCGGCCTCGCGGGACGACAGGCGTTCCTTGGTCTGCCCGGAGAACTGCGGCTCCTGCATTTTCATCGAGAGGACGAAGGCGATGCGCTCCCAGATGTCTTCCGGCGCCAGCTTGAGCCCACGCGGCAGCAGGTTGCGGAATTCGCAGAACTCACGCATGGCATCCAGCAGGCCTTGGCGCAGGCCATTGACATGGGTGCCGCCCTGAGCCGTTGGAATCAGGTTGACGTAGCTCTCCTGAACGCTCTCGCCGCCCTCCGGCAGCCACAGCAGCGCCCAGTCCACCGCCTCGGTATTGCCGGCCAGGGCGCCGACAAAGGGTTCGTCCGGCAGGCGCACATACTCGCTGACCGAGTCCACCAAGTACGAACGAAGACCATCCTCGTAATGCCACTCGACCTTCTCACCGCTGGCCTTGTCCTCGAAGCTGACGCTCAGCCCCGGACAGAGCACAGCCTTGGCCTTGAGTACATGCTTGAGCCGGCTGATGGAGAATTTGGGGGAATCGAAGTATTTCGGATCGGCCCAGAAGCGCACGCTGGTACCGGTGTTGCGCTTGCCGACGCTGCCGATGACTTCCAGGTCGGTGGCTTTGAAGCCATCGGCGAAGCTCATGCGGTACTCGTTGCCGTCGCGCTTGACGGTCACTTCGACCCGCGTCGACAACGCGTTGACCACCGAGATGCCGACGCCGTGCAGACCACCGGAGAACTGATAGTTCTTGTTGGAGAACTTACCGCCCGCGTGGAGCTTGGTGAGGATCAGCTCGACGCCCGGCACACCCTCTTCCGGGTGAATGTCCACCGGCATGCCACGGCCGTCGTCGATCACTTCCAGCGAATTGTCTTGATGCAGGATCACCTGGACCGAGCGGGCATGGCCGGCGAGGGCTTCGTCGACGCTGTTGTCGATGACTTCCTGGGCCAGGTGATTGGGCCGCGAGGTATCGGTGTACATGCCCGGGCGCTTGCGCACCGGGTCGAGGCCGGAAAGAACCTCGATGGCTTCTGCGGTATAAGACATCTGTCTGGCACTGTCCTTATGTTCTGAATGAATCAGCCCTTGCGGGCAGCGGAATCCGCGCAACGCCAGAATGAAATGGCCGGTCCGCGTTCGCGAAACCACCCTGACCGCCGACCAGCCGCGCTAACGTTGCGCCGCGCATCAGCATCCCTTCAGAGCCGATCAAGCCATGCCTGCGGCTCGAAGCCGGCGAAGGCCAGCAGCGCCGGCAGACGCTCGGCAAATCCCTGGAAGCCATGGTCACCACCGGCCTGAATGCGCAGTGCACAGCCACGATAGAACTGCGCGGCGTCACGGTAATCCAGTGTCTCGTCGCCCGTCTGCAGCCAGACCTGATAGCGCTCGGCATCCTGTGGTGGCGCGGTTTCCAGTTCCGCCAAGGCGGTTACATGATCGTCGGTGAGGTCCCAGACTTCCCCGCTATACAGATTGGTCTGCGGCCCAAGATAACCGTCGAACCGGCGGTGCGGTGTCACGGCCGGATTGATGAGCAATGCCTTGAGGCCATGGCGCTCGGCGAGGTGCGTCGCATAGTAGCCGCCAAGCGAGCTGCCGACCAGCAACGACCGGCCGAGCTCGGCCAGGCATGCTTCGAGTTGGGCAATGGCCTGACGCGGATGATGGTGCAGTGCGGGGACCCGCAAGCGTTCGGCCATGCCCAGTTTCTCCAGCGCAGCGGACAACTGGCTGGCCTTCTGCGAGACCGGTGAGCTGTTGAGACCGTGGATATAGAGAATCGAAGGTGAATAGCTGGACATGGATACAGTTCGCTGGAAAAGCGCAAGGCTACAAGGCACACGCTGCCATCTGCAAGCAGACCGGCAGCGAGGCTACGCACGACATTCGACGGATAGGAAACAACCAGAAACGCTTCGCTGCGGCCTGGCACCATGGTTCACTGCGCCGGCTCAGGAACCGTAGGCCTCAATAGCCCTTCACGCTGTAATCGATTTCAAACTCGATACCGCTTACCCGGGAAACCGCGGTTTCCAGCTTCCCATCGGCGTACAGCCGCAACCAGCGATACCCCGGCGCTACGCTATCGACCTGGAAGTCTTCGCTCTGCGGCGTGAACTGCACGCCCGTCGACGGCGTGGCCAGCAGCCGAACCCCATTGCGCGACTGATCGAACGCCTGATGGATGTGGCCCCAAAGCAGCGCACGCACGTTGTCGTGGCGGTCCAGCACCTCGAACAGCGCCTCGGGATTGCGCAGCCCGATGCCGTCCATCCAGCGGCTGCCAATGGATACGGGATGGTGATGCAAACAGACCAGGTGATGCCGCTCGGGCGCCTCGCCCAGGGCGCGATCCAGCAGCTCGAGTTGATCGCCACGCAGCATGCCATACACCGAGCCGGCAACCAGGGTGTCGAGCATCACGACGCGCCAGCCACCGATCTCAAGCACTGGCTCCATCAGCTCACTGCCACGGGTGGCCTCGCGCATGGCGCCGAGTTCATCATGGTTGCCGGGACACCAGCGCGCTGGCGCCTCGATGCGCCCGGCCAACTGGCGGAAGCGCTGGTAGGACGCCACCGAACCGTCCTGGGACAGATCACCGGTAGCCAGGATCAGGTCGATGCGCGGCTGCTCTTCGATGGCCAGCTCGACCACCCGCTTCAGACTGTCGCAGGTATTCATGCCCAGCAGCTTGCCGTCCGCTTCGGCAAACAGGTGGCTATCGGTGAGCTGCACCAGCAGAACCGAATCTTCAACAGCAGTCAGGGGCGCACCAGGCAAGGCCCTTCTCCTTGAGCGAAATCGAAACGGAATTATGGTAGGAGCCCATCCGGAGGGTAAACCTCGGGTTGTGGGCCTGGGTCACAGAACCGCGTTGCGATGCGCGTGTGCCTGCTTCGTCAATAGATCAACGGCTTCAGAGCACGGGCTCCAGCTCATGGCCACAGGCCAGGCAGTGCCCCAGCCACTCGCCGAGAAAGAGATTGAGCTGGTTCTTCTCATCAGGCTGGTGCATCTGCGCGTTGGGGTAGTGATAGATGCCGCGGAAGCGCCGGGCGTTCTCGGCACGAACCACTTCGGCCATGCGTGCATCGTGATAGACGCGCACTTCCATCTTCGGCACCGGCAACCAGGTCAGACAGTGCTCCTGACTCACCCGCACGGTGGTGGTGTAAGGGCAGCTCTCCAGCACCTCGAGTACCAGTACGCCGAGCAGCAGGTCACCCTGGCTGATGGCGATGCGCCGCGCTTCGCAGCCGCTGCGCATGCCCGGCAACAGACGCATCAGACGCAGATAGTTGGCTTCGCAGGCCGCCTGCAGTTCGAGCAGATCGACTCGGTATCGCTCGCGCGTCTTCCTCATGCCCACTCCCCCCGCACCTGCTCGCGATTCAAGGCCAGCCACTGCAGTGCAATGATGCTGGCCGCGTTGTCGATTCGACCGTCGGAAATGGCGCGCAGTGCCTCTTGCAACGACCAGACATGCACACGGATGTCCTCGCCCTCTTCGGCCAGCCCGAACACACCATCGACCCCTTCGCTGTCGCAGCGGCCTATATAGAGGTGTACGCGCTCGTCACTGCCGCCCGGCGATGGAAAGTAACGCGTAATCGGCCACAACTCGCCCAGCTCCAGCCCGGCCTCTTCCACCGCCTCGCGACGGGCGACTTGATCCGGCGCCTCGTCTTTGTCGATCAGCCCGGCGACCAGTTCGATCAGCCAGGGATTGTCGACCTTGCCCAGCGCCCCGACACGAAACTGCTCGATCAGCACCACACGGTCGCGCAGCGGATCGTAGGGCAGCACGCATACGGCATCGTGGCGCACGAACAGTTCGCGGCTCAACTCGGCGCCCATGGCACCACTGAACTGACGGTGGCGCAGGTGGACGCGCTCCAGCCGATAGAAACCGCTGAAGCATTGCTCTCGACGAAGGATCTGGACATCATCCGGACCGGGTTTGAAGGTCTCGCTCATGGGTACCACTCATATCGGTTTGATTCGCGCCTTGCCGGCGGCGAATGACTGCAACCGTCACGTCGTGAGCGGCTTTGTGGCCATCCTAACGCGGCATCGTCTCTGACGCAGCCCTTTGCAGACCGCCGTAACCGAAGATCGCTCCACTGCCGCCAGCGCACGAACTTCGCGCAAGCGCGGCGATCGAAAGCGCACTGTCATGCCTGGACCAACCATGTATTCAATCGCATCCATCCGCCACCTCATCCTGCTGGGCAGCCTTCTCCTGCTGCTCGGGGGCTGCCAGCACCTGATCGCCGAACGCCCCGTCGAAGTCCGTCAAATCGTCACCGAGCATCGTCCGCAAGGCTGCGAGGGCGACAGCTGCCCACTGGTGAACATCGATACCCTGACCTTCGCCAACGAACCTGAACTCGACCGCCTGATCGATGCACGGCTGCGGCGGATGACCATCAACGGCCCGGATGACCGTCTGCCCGCGTCGCTACAGGATTACCAGCAGCGCTTTCTGAGCACCGCCGAGCCGGGCTGGAGCAGCTACCTGCAGGCCAAGCTGCGCGAGCAGCATGGCGACATCCTGGTGGTCGAGTTCTCCAGCTACCTGTATGTCGGTGGCGCCCACGGCATGCCCGGACGCGGCTTCATCAACTACGATCGCGAGCAGAACCGCGAGCTGCGCCTGGAGGACCTGCTGATTCCGGGGCAGGAAGGTAACTTCTGGCGCGTCGCACGCCAGGCGCACCAGCGTTGGCTGGTGGAGAACGAACACGATCAGGACGCCGAGTTCGTCGACTTCTGGCCCTTCCAGCAGACGCCGAATATTGCACTGCTGAAAGACAGCGTGTTGCTCAAGTACGACGTCTACAGCATCGCGCCCTATTCGAGCGGGCACCCTGAACTGGTGATTCCACGCGAGGCATTGGTCGATGTGCTAGCGCCGGCCTACCGATAGACTGGCCACCAAGCCGCAGGTGCCACTATGGGCTGCCCTTTCCGTGCCGCTGGCAAAAGAGCCAATCGACAATATCGCCCTCGGGGTGATAACCATCGACCACGCCGTGCAGGACCTGCCGCACATGCGCTAAATCGTTCTGCTCCACCGCTTGCCCAAGAGCAGCGATGATGGAGCAGAACTCGCTCCATGGCATAAATCGTTCGTTCGCACGCATGATCATCGGATGCGCGGTCGGCGTCACATTTTCCCCGATCAGCAACTCCTCATACAACTTTTCTCCCGGCCGCAAGCCGGTGAACTCGATGGCGATGTCGCCTGCGGGGTTGTCAGCGTCGCGCACGGAGCAGCCGGACAGGTGGATCATTTTGCAGGCCAACTCGAGGATCTTTACCGGCTGCCCCATGTCCAGCACAAACACGTCGCCCCCTTGCCCCATGGACCCAGCCTGCAACACAAGCTGGGCAGCCTCGGGAATAGTCATGAAGTAACGGGTTATGTTGGGATGCGTGACGGTCACCGGACCACCAGCGCGGATCTGCTCGCGAAATAGCGGAATCACCGAACCGGACGACCCCAGCACATTGCCGAATCGCACCATGGTGAAGCGGGTCTGATTGACATGGTTGATACCTGCCTCGTCACCGAACAGCACAGGCGCAGCTTCGGCACTGAGCGCCTGCAGCGCCATTTCCGCGAGCCGCTTGGTACCCCCCATTACATTGGTTGGTCGCACGGCCTTATCGGTAGAAATAAGCACGAAGTTACGCACGCCTGAGCGAACCGCTGCCTGGGCGCAGTAGAGCGTGCCAAACAGGTTGTTCAGTACGCCTTCGCCGACATTGTGCTCGACCATCGGCACATGCTTGTAGGCCGCCGCGTGGTAGACGGTATCGACCTTCCAGCTCTGCATCACGTCAAGCAGTCGTTGCGAATGTCGGACCGAGCCCAGCACCGGCACCAGCTCCAAAGCTGCCCCGCGTTGCAGCGACAAGCGCTCGAGCTCAGCATGGATTTGGTACAAACCATATTCATTGTGATCAAGTAGGATGAGAACGCGGGGGGCAAGATCCAGGATCTGACGACTCAGCTCCGAGCCGATCGATCCACCGGCGCCGGTCACCAGAACCACCTTGGTGCGTATGCACGACTCAAGCAGATCGATGTTAGGTGCCACTGCGTCACGCCCTAGCAGGTCGGCGATGTCGACTTCCTGAATATCCTCGACCTTGACCCGCCCGCTTGCCAGATCCATGAACCCTGGCACAGAGCGTACATGAACAGGGTACCCCTCCAGAGCGGCGAGGATCTCGCGCCGCCGCGCTCGGCTCGCCGAAGGGATGGCAAGCAGCACTTCGCTGGCACCAGTTTCCTCGATCAGCTGATCGATGCGGCTAGGTTTATATACTTGCAGGCCGGCAATCACTCGATTGACGATGTCAGGATCGTCATCGATAAAGGCCATCGGACGCATGGAGCGGCCGGCACGCAGGGCAGCGGCCAGTTGATTACCGGCCGCACCTGCCCCGTAGATTGCCACCCGGGGCAATCCATCCTGCCGGGAAAGCGGATTAATAAGACGAACGCTGTACCAGTCGCCGAGCACGTACTGCCGCAAAAGCAGGCGCAGCCCTCCAAGCAGGATCAGGCTCAGCCACCAATAGTTGAACACCAACGAGCGCGGCACAATCGCCGGTGCTCCGCGGTACCAGTAGATGACCAGCGCCAGTAGCAGCGAAGACAGCGTGACGGCCTTCGCAATGGCCAATAGGGCGTCGTTACCCAAGTAGCGCATCACCGCGCGATACATACCAATGCGGATGAAGATCGGAACGGCGATCAGCGGCGCGGCGAGGAATAGCCAGGCATGCCCCGAGAGCGGCTCGACCTTGCTGAACGAACCCAGCCGCACGACGAAGGCTAGCCAAAGCGCCAGCCAAACCAGCACCACATCGGTCAGCACCTGCAGAAGGCGCTTGTAGCGCCGCGGCAGGTTCAGCAATCTGTCACGCAGCATCGCGGTTCTCTTTCACCTGGTTCGCTCCGGGGTGCCTGCGCCAAGCCAAATGGCGAGAGCCAGCAAGGGCAAATAGGCTACAATCAGTCCCGCTAAGCCCTCTAGCCTGCCCACGGCTACCAGCGCCGCAATCGGGCCCAGCCAGCCCAGATTGATAGCCACCACACCGAGCGTGATCGGCACATGCCGGCCGACCCGTCGCGCGGCGATCTGATACGCGTGACTGCGATGGGCCTGATGGATAGCCTCGCCCCGCTGCAGACGACGCAGCAGCGTAAAAGTTGCATCGACAACGAATACGCCAGCCAGAACCATCCAACACCACAACAGCACCGGTGCCTGCCAAGCGGCATGCAGCGCAAGTGCGCCGAAAACCAACCCAAGAAAGCCACTACCCACATCGCCCATGAAAATTCGCGCACGTGGAAAGTTCCAGAACAGGAAACCCAGCGTCGCCGCAGCAACCAGCCACTCGACCGAGGCATCACCCGGCATGCCGGCAAGCGTATAACACAGCGATGCGAGCAGGCCGAGGGTGAGCGCCTCGGCACCAGCGATGCCATCGATCCCATCCATGAAGTTGAACAGATTGAGCCCCCAGACCAGGCCCACACTCGCCAATGCAAACCCCATCGGCCCAAGGTCAAGCGTATGGCCGAATAGTGCAATTGCCGGCAACCCGCCAAGCCAGGCAACCACCCAGATGGCCGCGACAAAATGGCCAAGCAACCGCCAGCCGGCCGCAACGTGCCCATGATCGTCGACAAATCCAAGTAGCGCGACGCCGGCTCCGCCCCCTAGCACCGCCCAGGCAAGCTCCCGACCCACGGAGCCCCAAAGGAGCAAGGCTGCGATGCCAGCCAGCACGACGAGCACAATAGCCAGCCCGCCACCGCGGGGAGTGGCTATGCGATGCGAGCTGCGCGCATTCGGAATATCGATCAGCCGACGACGTTCTGCATAAATTCGAAGCCCGCCTGTCAGCGCCCAGGAAGCCAATACCGCAAGCAGGATCACCGGTTCGATCACAGGTGGCGCTCCGCAAGAAACCATCGAGCGGTGGCAGCCAATGCCTGGTCTACCGAAACCGGGGGCCGCCACTGCAGCAACTGCCGTGTCGCGGCATCGTCCACCTCCAACGAGCCACACAGACGCTCGTACAAAGCAGGGCGACGGACCAGACTGGCCCCGGCCTTGAGCCATATTGGCGGCACCCCCACTAAGCGTGCCGGGCGCCCAAGCGCACGCCCGATGCCTCTCAATAACTCGGGAGTGGACATCGGCTCGCCGTCACTGATCAGCAGCACCTGACTCGCTGCGGCAGGATGGTCCATGCAGACCACCAGCAGATCCACCAGATTGTCCAGCGCGACCAGGCTGCGCCGATTGCGAACACCACCCAGCGGCAAAGGCCATCCATGCTGCACCGCCCGAAAGAGACTCAAGAAGTTGGCTTTCACGCCTGGCCCATAGATCAACGGCGGTCGCACGATGACGATTTCCATGCCTGTCTCGGCGGCCAGGGTGCCGAGTGCCCGCTCGGCCTCCAGCTTCGACAGCGCATAGGGCTCGACCGGAGCGGCAACATCCGAAGCGGTGAAAGGCTTCACCGACGTCTGCTCACCGTTGACCTTGATGGTGCTGACAAATACGAAGCGCCGGGCGCCCAGCCGTGCGGCCTCCCGAGCCAATTCCACGGTGAGCTCGAGATTGACCTGGCGATATTCTGCAAGTGGGTCTGTTGAACGCTCCTGCAGCACATGCGCTCGACCAGCGCAGTGGACCAGGACATCCAGCTTCTCCGGGGCCGCCCCGGCGGCGAACAGACGCTCCCGCGACGCAGGCACCGGCACAACCCCGGCCGGCAGTGACGCATCGCTTCGCCGAACCCAGCCCAGCACTTCCAGGCCGGGTTGCGTGGCCAGCCGGCGCAGCAGTGCCGCTCCGACGAAACCTGAGCCGCCAGTGACCAACACCTTCTGCTTTGTAGTCAATTCCACGATTCCCTGCTGGAAGGTCCAGTCACCACCGACACCTTGCGGCGATAGAGCGGGGCACATAACAACGCTCAGTTGGCCGGAACGCGTCCATAGCGGTCCTCGAAGCGAACGATGTCATCCTCACCCAGATACGCGCCGGACTGCACCTCGATGAGTTCCAGCGGCACCTTGCCTGGATTCGACAACGAGTGCTTAATGCCCAGCGGGATATAGGTCGACTGATTCTCCGAAAGAATCATCTCCTTGTCGCCACATACGACCTTGGCAGTTCCGGATACGACGATCCAGTGCTCGGCGCGGTGATAATGCAACTGTAATGACAGGCACTCACCGGGCAGCACGGTGATGCGCTTGACCTGATAGCGCTCACCCTTGTCGACCGTGTCGTAATGGCCCCACGGACGGCTTACCAGTGGATGGCTGGCATGCTCTTCCCGCTCCTCGGCCTGCAAACGCTGAACGATGGCCTTGACCTGCTGGCACTGCTCCTTGTGCGCTACCAGTACCGCATCCTTGGTTTCAATAATCACTAGCCCCTCGACTCCCACCGTTGTGACCAGACGATGATGGGACTGCACAAGGCTGTTTCGAGTATCGACGGCCATGACATCGCCCTGAAGGCCATTGCCATCCGCATCGCGCTCGCTCACATCGAGAATCGCCGCCCAGCTGCCCAGATCGTTCCAGCCGGCGTCCAGCGGTACCACTACACCGGCATCGGTATGCTCCATCACCGCATAGTCCACCGACTCGTCATCGCAGCGGGCAAATTGCTCGGCCGGCACATGCAGGAAGTGGCTGTCTTGCTCAGAAGCCGCCAGCGCGTCTCGGCACGCAGCGAGGTTGTCAGGGCGATGGCGCTCCAGCTCCGCCAGAAAGCGCGAAGCACGAAACATGAACATGCCGCTGTTCCAGAGGTAGTTGCCCGCGGTCAGATATTCCTGCGCCAGCTCGGCAGATGGCTTTTCCTTGAAAGCGGAAATGGCATGGCCACCCTCTCCAAGCACATCACCACACTGGATATAACCAAAGCCGGATTCTGCATGAGTCGGCATAATGCCGAAGGTAACCAGGCGCCCCTCATGGGCTTGGCCTAGTGCGATCTTTATCGCCTCACGGAAGGCAGTCACATCCTGAATATAGTGATCGGCCGCCAGTACAAGCAAAACAGGATCATCCCCCTCAGCAATGGCATCGAGCGCCGCCAACGCAATGGCCGGGGCCGTATTGCGTGCCATGGGCTCCAAGATGATGCGGCGGCTTGTACGCTTTGCCAGGCGCAACTGCTCTGCAACGACAAAACGATGATCCTTGTTGCTTACGACCAGCGGCGCGGTGTGCTCCAACCCGTCCAAACGAGCCAACGTGCGCTGAAACATGGTGCCCTGCGCCTGACCGTCAAGCTCCAGAAACTGCTTGGGCATACGCTGGCGCGACAGCGGCCAGAGGCGTGTACCGCTGCCGCCAGCAAGGATTACGGGCGTGAACATAGGAACTCCGAAAAGCCATCAATGGCAAAGCGGGTCATTATCAAAGCGCTCCCGTGACGATGCAACGTCTGTACCCAGCCTGAGATCGGTACCGGTCAGCTCGCTTGCCTTTGGAACGCTCTGTAAACTAACTCGCACTCACGGGTCGGGAGGGAAGGTCATGCAACGCACGCTAGTCACAGGCGCAAATGGGTTCGTGGGGCAGCAACTCTGCAGAGCGCTGCTGGAGGACGGCCAGCATGTCATCGCGTTGACTTCCGGCACACCGGCATCGCCTGGGGCCGCCTGTCCGCAGCTGCAGTGCGACATACGCGATCCCGAGGCACTGGCGCGTGCCATAGCACTGGCCCGCCCGACACATGTAGTACACCTGGCCGCCATCTCGAACGTACCGACAAGCTTCGCTAACCCACAGTTGACCTGGCAGACCAACGTGCTGGGCAGCCTCAACCTGATGGAGGCGTTGCGTCTTCATGCACCCGAGGCATTTACGCTTTATGTCAGTTCCTCGGAAGTCTATGGCGCAAGCTTCAAGCAAGGGCAGGCCGTCGATGAACAGACAGCCTGCCACCCCATGAACCCTTACGCTGCCAGCAAGCTCGCTGGCGAGATAGCGGTCAACGAATATTTCCGTCAAGGCATGCGCGGCGTAATAGCGCGGCCGTTCAACCACATTGGTGAACACCAGTCTCCCAAGTTCGTGACCGCCTCTTTCGCACGTCAGATCGCCATGGCCGAAGCCGGGCTGCAGCCGCCGATCATACAAGTCGGCAACCTTGAAGCTCGCCGGGATTTTCTCGACGTCCGGGATGTGTGCAACGCGTACCTGCAATTGTTGAAACCGTTGCGCGAGAACACCGGGCCCGCACGCTGCTTCAATATTGCTTCAGGGCAAACGCACCGCATCCGCGACGTACTCGAAGCACTATTGGCAATGAGCCCGCGAGCGATAAGCATCGAACAGGACCCCAAACGCCTGCGCCCATCGGACATCCCTATCGCCACCGGAAACAGCATGGCCATCAAGCAAGCAACAGGCTGGCAACCGACAACGCCGTTGCACGAGACTCTGGAAAGGCTTCTGCAATACTGGCGCGCGCAGTTCGCTCTTTAACCAATACCGCCTAAACGCTCACGCCAAGCGCACCCAGGTAACAATCATTGAAACTGTTGATCAACACCGAGTCACTACTGCCGCCCATTACCGGAATTGGCACCTATACGCAGAACCTGCTTGAACAATTTGTAGCGATGCAAGCACTTGAAACCATCGAGTGCTTCTCCGGGCACCACTTCACCTCAGCTACTCAGGCCCTGCAACAATGCGGCGCCAGCATAGAGCGCGCCGCACCGTTAGTATCATCGCGAGGCCATCTGGTTCAGTTTCTACGCAACTCGAGCCTGGCTTACCGCGCTCGCGAAACGCTACGCAACAGCTTGCTGCGCCTGAAGTCCGCACGCTTGCGCAATTTCGTATATCACGAGCCCAACTTCATTTTGCGTACGCACAAGGGACCTTGCGTTGCCACCATCCACGATCTCTCCTTCATTCATTACCCGCACTACCACCCCCCTAAACGAGTGGCCTGGCTGACCCGTGAACTGCCAAGGACGCTGGCTCGGGCGGACATGCTGATCACGGATTCCGAGCAGGTAAGGCAGGAATTGATCGCCAGATATGCTGTAGATGAACAACGCGTCCGAGCCATCTACCTAGGAGCAGCAGATTGCTACACCGAACTGCCAGCCAGCCAGACCTCGGCGACATTGGCTGAATATGGCCTTGAGCATGACCGCTATCTGCTGTTCGTGGGCACACTGGAGCCACGCAAGGGCGTCGATACACTGATTGAGGCTTGGTCACGCCTCCCTGAGCCCATGCGCCAGGAGTATCCCTTGGTACTAGCCGGCGCGCAGGGCTGGAACAATCATGATCTCCAGGCGCGAATCGACTCGCTGGCCATGACACATGGGCTACGCCATCTGCAGTTCGTACCCATTGAAGCGCTACCGTCACTTTATGCAGGCGCAAGCATATTCGTTTACCCCTCCCTATATGAAGGCTTCGGTTTGCCTGTACTGGAGGCCATGAATTGCGGCACCCCGGTCATCTGCACGACTGAAACAACGATGGCAGAATTCAGTGCTGGCGCCACCATGCTGTGTGAGCCGGGCAATTCAGAGCAATTGAAGGACTTGATGCAAAAATTACTCGAAGACGATGCTCGACGAGCCACCCTGGGTAAAGCCGGCCTGGAGCGCGCCAAGGTTTTTTCCTGGCAGCGCTGCGCCAGTGAGACACTCGCCGTCTATCGCGTGGTCTCGGGTGCCAGCGCGTGAAAAACAACTTTCATATGCGGCTACTGCAGCCGAAGCCAATTGTAGAATATATTTTTAAGGCACCACCATGCTAAGTACGGCAAGACTGCTATGGGCATATAGAGATTTCATTCTCGGCAGTGCCAAGCGCGAGTTTCAGTCAAAATATCGAAACTCACTACTAGGGGCGACCTGGACTATTATCCAGCCTCTCGCAATGATTGTTGTATACACGGTAATATTTGCTCAATTAATGCGCGCCAGGCTGCCGGGCACCGAAAGCACCTTCGCCTACAGCATTTACCTGTGCGCCGGCGTTATAACCTGGGGATTCTTTGCTGAAATAACCAGCCGCGCCCAGAATGTATTCATAGAGAACGCAAACTTACTGAAAAAGATTAATTTCCCGCGCCTGTGCCTGCCGGTGACTCTGGTCTTTAGCGCAAGCTTAAATTTCACGATCATTTTCTCTCTGTTCGTTATCTTCCTACTGGTCACGAATCAATTTCCTGGCTGGGTTTTCCTGGCAATATTCCCTGTACTAGCAATACAAACATTGTTCGCCATAGGGCTCGGGATGACGCTCGGCGTGCTAAACGTATTCTTTCGCGATATAGGACAGCTATTTAGCGTGATCCTCCAATTCTGGTTCTGGCTGACCCCGATCGTCTATCCAGTGGAAATCCTACCGGAGAGCCTGCAAAAGCTGATGCAGTTCAATCCAATGGCCTCGATAATAGGCGCCTATCAAAAAATACTGGTATTCGGCCATTGGCCAGAATGGAACCACCTGTGGCTTCCACTGGCCCTTGGCTTGATCCTTTGCTTCTGGGGTTTGAGATTGTTCAGGCAGAACTCCGGCGAATTGGTGGATGAACTCTGATGGGCAATATAACCATTACCAATCTGGGCAAAGCCTACAAACAGTACCCCAGCAGATGGGGGCGTCTTGCCGAATGGCTGCTTCCCCTGAGAAAACCTCGCCATACGCTGAAATGGGTGCTACAGAACATCAATTTTCAGATTGCTCCGGGTGAGGCTGTAGGAATTATTGGCATCAACGGGGCCGGAAAAAGTACCCTATTGAAAATCATCACCGGAACTACGCAGCCCACGACTGGCCACGTCCAGCTTACCGGTCGCATCGCTGCCCTATTGGAACTAGGAATGGGGTTTCATCCGGACTTTACTGGCCGTCAAAATGCGCTGATGGCAGGCCAACTCCTCGGCTACAGTGCAGAAGACATCCAAAAAATGATGCCGCAAATCGAAGAATTCGCCGAAATTGGAGACTATATCGACCAGCCGGTGCGAGTTTATTCCAGCGGAATGCAAATGCGGCTAGCCTTCAGCGTCGCTACGGCACATCGTCCGGACGTGCTGATTGTAGACGAAGCGCTGTCTGTAGGGGACGCCTATTTTCAGCACAAAAGCTTTGATCGCATCCGAAATTTCCGCGAAAAAGGCACCACTTTGCTGCTCGTATCTCACGATAAGACCGCCATCCAGTCCATCTGTGATCGTGCCATATTGCTCAACGCAGGCCAGTTGGTAATGGAAGGCGAGCCGGAAGTAGTCATGGACTATTACAACGCGATGCTCGCTGAGCGTGACAACCAGACCGTTCGTCAGCAGATCACCGAGACCGGCAAGGTACAAACCATCTCAGGAAGCGGCGAAGCCAAAATCAATAAAATTGCCCTTCTCGACGAACACGATCAACCCCTGGATGTTGTCAACGTGGGGCAACCGGTCAAACTGAAAGTTACCATTGAAGCCACAGCGCCGCTGCCGGAACTGGTAATTGGCTACATGATCAAAGACCGCCTTGGACAACCCGCATTCGGAACCAACACTTATCACCTCAATCACAAACTGACCGACATCCGAAGCGGCGCCATCAATACATTTGTTTTCAGCTTCGCTGCCAACCTGGGGCCAGGCAGCTATTCCATTGCAATCGCACTGCACACTACCGATACACATATCGGAAAGAACTACGAATGGAGAGATCTGGCTGCCATCTTCAATGTGGTGAATATTGACCAGAACACATTCATCGGGACCGCCTGGCTTCCCCCTACCGTGGAGCACTACGAATGAGCGATGGCTTCTACCGCGCATTTGAAGAGCGTTATTACGCCTCGCGCAGCAAAATTAAAGAACTGCGGAAGCAATATCTGCCATTCGTTACTCCAATTACCTTGCTCTATCCGGCCTCTGAGACATTCGATATCGGTTGTGGTCGTGGAGAGTGGCTGGAGTTGATGCTTGAAATGGGCATGCAACCTCTGGGCGTGGACCTTGACGACGGAATGCTGGCGGGCTGCCGTGACCATGGTTTGCCAGCAAAACAAGGGGATGCCGTCGCATACTTGAGCACACTTCCTTCTGAAAGCCAGGCACTAATCAGCGCTTTCCATGTAGTTGAACATATCAGCTTCGATCAACTACAAACTGTTGTTTCAGAAGCGCTCCGCGTCTTGAAACCTGGCGGCCTGTTGATCATGGAGACCCCTAATCCTGAGAATATCGTGGTCGCCACACGAAACTTCTATCTGGACCCTACACATCAGCGCCCACTCCCCTCTCTATTATTATCGTTTTTGCCAGAGCACTATGGCTTTGCCCGTTCCAAAGTCGTACGCCTGCAAGAGTCGAAGGAGCTTGCGAACAAAGCATCTCCGACACTTAACGACGTATTTGAAGGCGCAAGTCCCGACTATGCGGTGATCGCGCAAAAGGCCGCTTCCGTTGAAACGCTGTCGATGCTTGATGAAGCCTTCAGTAAGGAATACGGCCTGCGGCTCGATGTACTCGCCGGTCGCTACCATACGGCAGTAGTGACCAGTATCAGGCAAGCTGAAGACATCGCCCGCAGGGCTGAAGCGTTAGCGCTTGGACTGGCACAACGCACACAAGCAATTGAGGCTTCAGCTCAATACTGGCATCAAGAAGCGCAACACCGGCACCAGCAGGTCTTAGCCATTCACCAAAGCACTTCCTGGAAAATCACCAAGCCCATTCGCCTACTTAAGCGCTTGGCCTCCGGCGACGTTGTGCCCATCAAAAGGTTGCTGCACCTTTTGCGTACTGCCGCCATTCAGCGGGTCCACAAGCATCCCGAACTCCTGCGCAGTTTGCGCCACATCCTGCACAGGTTTCCTCGTCTGCACCAGGCCGTATCGCGAGTGGCGAGATGGGCTAGCCCAGACTCGGGAATATACAAGGCGGACTATCCCGCCTCACTTCAGGCACTAACACCGCGCGCGCGCGACATCTACCTTGAATTGAAAAACAGTATTGAAAAAGGAAAGGGCGACCACTGATGCGTATTGTGATTGACATGCAGGGCGCGCAAACGGAAAGCCGGTTTCGTGGAATCGGTCGCTACACCCTGTCTTTCGCCCAAGCGATCGCACGCAACCATGGCGAGCATGAAATATTTTTGATCCTCAACGGCCTATTCCACGAAACGATCGAGCCCATCCGCATCGCATTCACTGGCCTGCTGCCGCAAGCCAATATCCTCACCTGGTGGGCGCCGGGCCCGGTAAGCGCCGACAATCCAAAAAATGATGGCCGCCGCCAGGCGGCGGAGCTGATTCGCGAGGCATTCATCGCCAGCTTGCGACCCGACATTGTTCACCTCAGCAGCCTGTTCGAGGGCTATATCGACGATGCCGTAACCAGCATCGGACAGTTCAGCAGCACGACGGCCACTAGCGTCTCGTTCTACGACCTGATCCCGCTGCTTAACCCCGACCAATACCTTAAGCCGCGCCCCCAATACGCCAGCTATTACCAGCGCAAGATAAGCCACCTGAAACAGGCAGGAGCATTGCTGGCCATTTCAGACTTCGCCAGGGAAGAAGCCTTGAGCCACCTGGAAACGCCAGCGGAGCGAGTGACCAATGTTTCGACCGCCATCGAAGCGGATTTTCGCCCTCTTTCCATTGATGACGGAAGCGCCGATCACCTTAAGCAACGACTAGGCCTGAGCCGCCCGTTCCTCTTGTATACCGGCGGAAGTGACGAACGCAAAAACCTGCCCCGCCTGCTCCAGGCCTACGCAGCCCTGCCTGCAGAACAGCGCACCACGCATCAACTGCTGCTCGCTGGAAAAATGTCCGAAGGGTGTGTCGCCAACCTCCAGCGCGAGGCAGCCCAGGCAGGCCTGCAACCCGGTGAGTTATGTTTCAGTGGCTATGTAACCGATGTGGAACTCATCCAGCTGTACAACCTGTGCAAGCTGTTTGTATTTCCCTCGTGGCATGAGGGCTTCGGTTTGCCAGCGCTTGAAGCCATGGCATGCGGGGCTGCCGTGATTGGCGCAGGCACAACCAGCCTACCCGAAGTCATTGGACTGCCCTCGGCACTGTTCGATCCCACCGATACGAACGCCATCACAGCAACAATGTCCAGAGCCCTCGGAGACGCGAGCTTTACCGCCGAACTGCGCCAGCACGGCCTGCAGCAAGCAAAACGTTTTTCCTGGGATGAAACCGCGCGGCGAGCATTTCAAGCCTGGCATGCACTGCATACAAGCAAGCACGTCACCGCCTCCCCCGCCACTCAAAAACCCAGGCTAGCGTTCGTATCTCCCTTGCCTCCCGAGCGCAGCGGTATCGCCGACTACAGCGAACAATTGCTGCCAGCACTGGCGCAGCACTACAGCATTGAGGTCATTGTCTGTCCCGACGAGATGGGAAAACAGGCCCCCAGCACGAGCTACAACGTGCGCGATATAGACTGGTTGCGCGCGCACTCCCATGAAATGGATCGCGTGATCTACCAGATGGGTAATTCCCCCTTCCACAAACACATGCTGAAGCTGCTACGGGACATACCGGGGACCGTTGTCCTGCACGACTTTTACCTGAGCGGCTTGCTGGCCTGGCTGGAAGATACTGCCGGCGCAGGCCGCGCATGGACGGAAGCGCTCTTCGAGTCGCATGGCTACCTGGCGGTACGTGAGCGCTTCCTCAATCCACAAGCGGCGAAGTATGAATACCCGGCCAATATCGACATCCTGCGCTACGCGCAAGGGGTAATAGTCCACTCCGAGTATTCCAGAAAGCTCGCCGAACACTGGTACGCTGGACGCCTTCCCGAGGCGTGCGAAGTCATCCCGCTCCTGCGCTGCCCTGCAGAAAGCATCGACAGAACGATGGCGCGCCGCCACCTCAACATCGCGCCGGACAGCTTCGTCATCTGCAGTTTCGGCTTTCTCGATCCAACCAAGCTCAACCACCGGCTGCTGCAGGCCTGGATCGCCAGCAAGCTATCCGAAGACAAGCGCTGCACCCTGATTTTCGTTGGCGAGAACCACAGCGGCGACTACGGCTTCCAGCTGCTGGAAACTATCCGATCTTACGGCCTTGAAGACCGCGTGCGTATCACCGGCTTCGCAGCGCCCGAATTGTTCCAGCACTATCTGGCAGCAGCGGACATGGCAGTCCAGTTGCGCACCCGCTCACGCGGCGAAACGTCAGCAGCCGTGCTGGACTGCATGAACCATGCACTACCCGTCATCACCAACGCCAATGGCTCCATGGCTGAACTCGACCCAGCGGCCGTCTGGATGCTGCCTGATGAATACCAGGATTGCGCGCTTGTGGAGGCGCTAGAAACACTGTGGCAAGCCGCCGACAGGCGCAGCGCGATAGGCCAACGGGCCCAACAAATCATTGCCGAGCACCACTCACCCGCCGAATGTGCCTTGCGCTATAAGGATGCCATCGAGCGCTTCCATCTCAACACAACACCCACGGCGCCCGGCCTGGCAGACGCGATTGCTGCGACTTGCGGCTCGTCACTGACAGACACGGACCTGCTGCAGCTGGCAACGGCCATCGACACATCACTGCCACTGCCACGCTCGGCCAAACGCCTATACCTCGACATAACCGCCACCTGCAGCAACGGCCTCAACACCGGCATCGAACGGGTCGCACGGGCCTTGTTGCTTGCCTTGCTCGAATCCCCCCCAGCTGGCTACCGCATCGAGCCCGTCTATCTCAGTGAAACAGGCGGCAACTGGCATTATCGCCATGCCAGCCACTACACCCTGCAGCTGCTTGGTTGCCCTTCAAGCGCACTGAACGAAGAGAAAGTATCGCCCTATAGTGGCGACATCGTGCTGGGGCTGGATGTATCCGGCACGGTCCTGACCCAGGCGCAACGCTCGGGGTTGTTCAGCAGGCTCCGCGCCCAGGGCGTCCGGACCTTTTTCATGGTTCACGACCTGCTGCCAGTGAGAATGCCCGAGGTGTTTCCGGATGGCGCAACCCAGGGGTTTACCGAATGGCTGCAGAGCACCGCGCAACTTGACGGCATCATCGGCGTGACCAGGCAGGTTGCCGATGACTATGCCGCCTGGATGAAAGAACAGCCCGCCAGCCAGAGCAAACGGCAAAAGTCGTTTTACATCGGCTGGTCGCACCATGGGGCAGATCTAGGCAATTCCGCACCTTCCGGCGGCCTGCCTGATGATGCCGCACGGACCCTGGAAAAACTCCGCACATGCCCAAGCTTCCTGCTTGTGGGAACCATCGAACCACGCAAGGGCCACCTGCAGGTTCTCCAGGCCTTCAGCGCGCTCTGGCAACAGGGGGTCGAAGCCAATCTGGTGATCGTCGGCAAGGAAGGCTGGAAAGGCCTGCCTGACGCCGTACGCCGAAACATTCCTGAAACGGTCAAGGCTCTACGTGAACACCCGGAACGGGGCAAGCGGCTTGTCTGGCTCGAAAATGCCAGCGACGAATATCTCGAAAAGCTCTACGCCAACAGCGCCTGCCTGATCGCAGCCTCATTTGGCGAAGGCTTCGGCCTGCCACTGATCGAAGCCGCCCAGCACCGGTTGCCGATCTTCGCGCGCGATATCCCCGTGTTCCGCGAGGTCGCCGGTGAACACGCCTATTACTTTCAGCATGGAGACCCGGCGCGCCTGGCCGCTTCGCTCAAGGACTGGATAGCGCTTTATCAGGAGAACAAACACCCCCGTTCAGACGCCATGCCCTGGCTTACCTGGGCGGCCAGCGCGCAGCGGCTCCAGCAGCAGTTGCTCGCGGCAACGGCTGAAGATACAGAAGCCTTCAAGGCACAGTAACCACCAACCACCGCATGGCCGTGTTCGCGGGCGGCCCGCTCCTATAAAGCCGAGGCTCGCCCTGGTAGGAGCGGGCCATGCCCGCGAAAAAATCACACATCGGCGTGGCGCCATTCACGGGCATGGCCCGTTCCCACAAAAGCCACCAGCCGCGGCCAGCGGCCGGCACTACAATCCGAGCCCCACACCACGTAGGAGCGGGCCATGCCTGCGAAACACGCCAGCGCGCCCGCCTCAACGCAATGAGCGCGCCTCACCCACATGGGCGAAGGTCCAGAACTTCATAACGGCGAAGCTCAACAACGGCACCACCACCACGATCAATATAAAGCCCAGCAGATAATGCAGCCCGTAGAGTTCTGACATCCAGGCCAGCAGCAACGTAAGCCCCAGCGACAGCAGCGAGGCCAGGAAGAACCGCGCATAACGGCCTGGCGAGAGCGCCGCCTTGAAGGTCAGCCAACTGTTCATCAGATAAGAAAAGATATTGGCAACACAGAAAGCCAGCAGATGCGCAACCGTCACGCCCAACGCTACCCATTCGACCGCCACGACCAGAATAGCCCCGTGAACCAGGGTATTGGCTACCCCTATCAGCGCAAAACACATGAGCTGGGCATGACGTGCAAAGAGTGCGCGTATCACTCGTCGATGACCTCCCGGACGATATAGGAAGGCCGCCTTTTGACCTCGGAAAAGACCCTCCCGATATATTCGCCGAGCACACCGATTCCGATCAGCTGTACCCCGGCCGTAAACAGCATGACGACCATCAGCGAGGCATAACCGGGCGTATCGCCCCCATAGATCAACGTCTTGATGATCAGGTACAGGGCATACACGAAGGCCAGCAGCGAGACGAATCCGCCGATGTAAGTCCAGATGCGCAGCGGCACAGTGCTGAAACTGGTAATGCCCTCCAGGGCAAAATTCCACAACTTCCAGGTATTGAAGCTCGACTTGCCATGCTCGCGCGGCTCTACCTGATAATCGACAACGGTACTTTTGAAGCCAACCCAGGCAAAGATCCCCTTCATGAAGCGGGAGTTCTCGCGCAGCGACCTGATCGCCTCGACCACCTTGCGATCCATAAGACGAAAGTCACCCACGTCCGCCGGAATCTCGATATGGGAAATACTCCGGCTGACGGCATAGAACGCCCGCGCGCTGACCTTCTGAATTGCCCGATCGGTATTGCGGTCTACCCGGCGCGCCAGGACCACCTCATAACCAGCCTCCCATTCGTCGATCATTTTCAGCACCAGTTCGGGCGGGTGCTGCAAATCCGAATCGATTGGCACCACGGCATCGCCAGTAGCGAAATCCAACCCGGCAGTGATGGCGGCCTCCTTGCCGAAGTTGCGCGAGAAATCGACGATACGGATATAGCTGCGCCCCTCTCGCGCCTGCTTCAGCATCTCCAGCGTGCGGTCGCGGCTGCCATCGTTGACGCACACAACCTCCAGGTCATAGTGATCACGGATCGGCGCGAGCGCTGTGTCGATACGCTCGAAGAACCGGACCACGCCCGCCTCCTCGTTATAGAAGGGTGCGACAAGCGTGATTTTCTTCTTCTGAACCATCCCAGTCACTCAGTCGGTTGTAGACAAACATAAGCAAAGTCCAGCGCCTGGCAGCCCAGCGCCGCACCCGCTGGCAACAGCGCTTCGACCCTGGCGAGGCTTTCGAACTCCTTGCGCACGAAGATAAAGGCCGAAGCCTCCAGCGCCGAGCCGCTGATCTCCTCGGCAATATCGTCACAGCGCGGGGTGTAGCGGGCAATATAGCCCGTGTTGAGTTTCAGCTGCCGCTCGCCGGAATACTTCATCACCGGTAGCAGACTGTCATGGGGCGGATGCTGCCCGCACTTGAACTTCGGATAGAAGTACAGGTTGCGAACGTTCGCACCCAGTACCGCGTCCCATGCCGAGGCATCCATCTTCGGAGAGGCCTGAACGGAAATCTCATCCTTCAGCGATCGATAGTGGGGTCGCAGATCCGCCAGCTGCAGTGCGACCAGCACGGCCGCGGTCGCCGTGAAGGCCACACGGCCCAGGCGGCGGTAGAGGGTCAGCAACGAGAAGATCGCCACACAGTAGCCCACCGCCCAGAAGAAGCGCCCGGAGGCGCGAAACTGCGCGGTAAGCCCGCCCAGAAATTCCGGATAGCGGATCACCAGAATCTCGGTGCCGCCCAGATAGACCTGATTGGACAGCGCATACAGGCTGTAGCCCAGCATCAGCAGCGTCAACGGCCAGTGGCGCCTGAAGAAGCCCCGGTCGTGGCGCCGGCACAGCCCCAGGGCCAGGGCAAAAGCGACCAGCAGCCCCAGCCCCAGGTAATTGAAGCCCTCGTACTGGCCGGGCCCCGCCTCGGCCTGCACCTGCAGGAAATGCCCGCCCAGCAGCGGCGAGAGCAGGTTCATCGAGTAATAGCCAAAGCCCCACTCGCGGGTCACCTCGGCCAGCGGCATCGGCAGCAGGGTCACGAGCAGGCTGGCCAGCAGCAGCCCAAACGGCAGCATAAAAAACAGCAGGCTGCGCCAGTGCCGGTAGACCCCCACCGCCAGCGCCCCGGCCAGGTATATGCCGGCGGCCATCACAAACAGATAGATGTTGATATAGAACGCGGCCAGCAGCAGCACGGCCCAGCCGCCAACGGGCAACGCCGCCAGGCGCAAGCCGCGAACGTACAAGGCCAGGGCGAACAGCAGAATCCAGTGCGACATCAGCGATATATGGCCGATACGCGCCATCAGTGCCGGCGAAACCAGCAGCACCAGCGCCAGGCCGATAAGCAGCGTCCAGGAGTTGATGCGCAGCTCCCGGACGATCCACCAGGCACCCACCGGCTGCAGGATAAAGCACAGCGCGACCCATACCCCATAGGGGTTCAACGGCGCCAGGCTGGCCGGCAGCAAGGCCTTGAGCAGCAAGGCATACAGCGGAATCGCATCGACGAAGGTCGCGCGCGTGCCCTGCGGGTAATTGAGGCTGTCGAACGCCAGCAGCGGAAACTGCCAGGGCGCTGCGAAATAATGGTTGAACCCCGCGACATACTGGGTCACGTCATCGACATCGGTCTGCCAGAAGCCGGACACCCCCAGCACGAAAGACAGGCCGAAGGTCACCGCGACAAAGCCGATACCCAAGGTTAGGGCCACTACCAGGCCGACAGGGCCGGTTGGCCGTAAGGAAACTGCGGGCACGGGTAATAACCTCTCGGAGATGGCACGAAAGTCGCGGATGCTACAGCGCTGTGTGCGGAATGTCTTTAGTCGCATGCCATAGCTGGCTTGAGCGAGTGTCGCCAGTATTTATAAAGAAAAAACCCGGCCGAAGCCGGGTTTTTTATCAGCTCAAGCTGACCCGAAGGCCAGCGTAGAACTTAGGCGAAGCTGACGAAGCCGTTTTCGAAGACCAGGTCCGCAGCGTTGACGCCAGTCAGGGTGATGGTAGTGACATCCGCCTGGCCAGTAGCATTGCTGGCAAAAGTTTCAGTTTCGATTTGGATCTCAGCGCCAGTAGCACCCTGAATGATGAACACCTCCAATGCGTTAGCGTCACCTTCAAGCTTAGAGTAGTCACCAGTGCCGGCCTTGTACTCGGTGCCGATAAAGAGCAGATCGTTACCGGCAGTACCGAAGCTGCCGATTGAGGCATTGGCGGCATCGGAGGCTAGGAAAAGATCGTCTTCCGCAGTGCCTGTACCAGTAACAATCGTCACACCCAGAGCCTCTACGGCCTCAACAGCACTTTCAATCGCATCAGTCAAACCTTTGTAGTCAGCCTGCACTTTCAATGCAGCTTCAAGTTCATTGATAGCAGTTGTAAGCTCAGTGACTTCATCATTGGCGTTTTTTAGGGTGCCTTTGGCTGCAGTCAAAGCAACATCAACAGCATTGATTTTGGTGTTGCTTGTAACTGCATTAGCAGCGTTACTGGCATCTGTTGTGGCTTTAGCAGCAGCAGCTACCGCCGCCTGGTCGGCTTTGACTGCAGCCAGCAGTTCATTAACACCGGCAACTTCTTTGTAGGCTTCGACGATGATCAAGTTCTTGCCATCAGCGTCGAACGTAATGACGTCTGTACCTGCGCCAGTGGTAACCTCAGTACCCACCGTGACCACAGGTGCTTTAGCTGCCGGAGTCACAGCAACACCGTCGGTATAGCCAACGCTACCCACAGTGCTATTCAGCGTGAGGAAATTGGTTTCCGCACCGGCTGCAGCAGCCTTGGCAGTAAGAGCAGAAGCATCTGCAGCTGTTTTAGCGATAGCGGTCGCATCACGAGCAGCAATGGCTGCGGCGGCACCCTCTACTTCGTTAACAGCCTTCTGCTTGGCAGCTACGTCATTTTGAGCTGTAACCACAGCAGCTTTACGGTCGGTCAGGTAACCATTAGCAACAGCAAGAGAAATATTAGTCCCCGATACTTCGGTATCCAGCTTACTCTGTGCGTTAGTTACAGCCGTATTAACTGCTGCTTGGTCAGCCAGCTCATTCTCCTCGAGGAAGTCAGCTGCAGCCTTCTGCGCTTCAGCCAGATCAACCAGAGCAGCAGTCAGCGCACTGTTCTGACCAATCAGCGAACCAGCCGGATCGTCGGTGCCAACAGCTACGTCGATACGGCCTTGAGCGGCGGTAACGCTGGCAGCATCGGCGGTGACGTTGGCGATGGCAGCCTGGGAGGCCAGGTAGGCCGGATCGGCTTGCAGGCCGGCAACGGTGCTGGTGTCGGTGGCCGGGTTCAGGTTAGAGGCAGCGCCGAAGGTTTCGGCGAAGTAAATGCCGACGTTGGCTTTGTTGGTCAGGGTGTCCTGACGAACGACTGCTGCGTCGTACTCGGCCTGGGTCAGTTCGCCAGAAGCCAGCATGGCGTCCAGATCGACGCTCAGTGCGCCCTGAACGAAATCAGCCACGACCTGAGCCTTGCTCACGCCGCTGGCCAGCAGGTTGGCCCAGTTCTGGATGCCCTTGGCATCGCCCTCGGAGCCCAGCACGTTGATGTACAGCTGCTGAACGAACTGAATATTGGTCAGGCCAGCGTACAGCTCGGTGAATACCGGATGCTGAACGAAACCATCAGCAGCCTGGGACAGGGAGGCACCGCCCTGAATGAGGTTAACCCAGTTGTTCAGACCTTCCTGATCGGGCGCACGATTGAAAATCGCACTGTACAGCGCAGCTACTTCTTGTTGAACGGTAACGGCCATTTGTAACTCCTTAAGGATTAATGCAAGCGTTCGCTTGGCCTGAGGGCGACTCAGACGGGGGCGATTATGACGACACAATAACGGGCAAGCAACCCGAAGGGGTTCAGCTTAAGCATCCACGCCAAGCACCGTGGCCGACAAGATGCCGAAAAACCTTTCAAGTGACAAGCCAAAGGTGGAACTTGTAGACCTTTGGCGATTCATATCCAGGTTGCATGGTGCTATCGGCAGGTTGCGGCAGTACTACAGCCAGCCTGACGAATGGTGCACACGGCCCTCAGCCGGCAATGGCGCCCTTGGGCTGCGCTTGTGCCGGCAGCTGCTTTCTGAAACGTTTCCACAAGGGCAGCTCCAGCCCGTAATGGCCTAGCCCGGCCAGCAGTGCGCTGATCAACCACACAGCCCAAACCGCCCCGGGACCACTCCAGCCAGCCAGCTCCAGCAACCAGATGACCGGAAAGTGCAGCAAGAACAGGCCATAGGACAGATTGCCGGCTGCCCGCTGCAGCGATTGAAAGCGACCTGTGAAGCGATAGCGCTGAAGCAGCACAAGAATAGGCAACCCGAACGCCAGCCCGAGCGCTACCTCTATGTTGTGCGGCACATGCTGGCCGAACGTGAGCAGCCAGACGGCATACAGGCTGCTTCCCAGCCAGAGCACCAGCAGCAGGCGGCGCGCCCATGTGGCGGGGTTGCTCAGGAGGGTGCCGGCCAGGAAGATGAAGCCAACCCCGGCCAGTAGGCGATAGCCAAAGACATCGGTGTGCAGCCAGCCGATTTGCGCGCACAGGAAGACCAGGAAACTGGCCATGGCAGCGATGACAGCCCAGCGCGAGCGGCACAGTAGAAAGGGCACCAGCAGATAGAACTGCAATTCAGCGGCCAGCGACCAGGCTGGCGGGAGCAGGGTAAAGGTGTCCTGCCCGCCATACATATAGTAGTTGAGCGGAATGATCAGCAGATTCGCCAGCCAATCCTGCAACTGCGGCTCGCGTGACAGGAAATAGGATTGTGCGCCGAGCCACCAGACCACTATGGCGAAGATCAGGCAGGCGAAGTACAAGGGTAGAATGCGCCAGGCCCGGTCATGCCAGAACCAGAGCGCGCCGGACAGCCAGCCACCTTCAGGGCGGCGGCGCCACAACGAGGCCACCACGTGGCCCGCAAGCATATAAAAGACGATGACGGCCACGACACCGGGATTGACGCCCGCAACGGTAATGCCCATATGGCTGACAAGCACCAGGCTGGCCAATAAAAAACGCAGCAGCCCCATCACTCCCCCTTCGGCCATTGGCAAGCGGCGACAACCAGCCCCGGCATCCATTACGACAATTGGTCGCTCCGGATGACGCTCGGAACCATACCGCCACCCCACCCTCATTCACATAAAAGCAAAGCGCGTAGCCACCGCAGGAGCGTGCCGTGCCCGCGAAGCACGTGGCCCCTCCACGGACATGGCCGACTCCCATAAAAAGCGAAGCGTACGGTTACTTAGAATGACTTACCGTTTTGCACGCGCTGCAGATCGGCGTCGACCATCAACTGGCAAAGCTCTTCAAGCGTGGTCTTCGGCTCCCAACCCAGGGCTGCCCTGGCCTTTTCAGGATTGCCAATGAGCAGGTCCACTTCAGCCGGGCGATAGAAGCGCGGGTTGACCTCAACGAGGGTCTTGCCGGTACGACTGTCAATCCCGCGCTCGCCCTCCGCGGCCCCCTGCCAGTCGAGCTGGATATCCACGGCCTTGAATGCCAGCGAAACGAAGTCGCGCACGGTCTCGGTGCGGTTGGTGGCCAGCACGAAGGTATCTGGCGTATCGACCTGCAGCATGCGCCACATGCCCTCGACATATTCCTTGGCGAATCCCCAGTCGCGCTTGGCATCGAGATTGCCGAGCTGCAGGCAATCCTGTTTCCCGAGCGAGATACGCGCAGCGGCGTCGGTGATCTTGCGCGTCACGAATTCCTTACCGCGCAGTGGAGACTCGTGGTTGAAGAGAATGCCGCTCGCGCCGAATATGCCGTAGGACTCACGGTAATTGACCGTCATCCAGTGGGCATACAGCTTGGCCACACCATAGGGGCTGCGCGGATAGAAAGGAGTGGCTTCGGTCTGCGGTATCTGCTGAACCTTGCCGAACATCTCAGAGGTCGAGGCCTGGTAGTAACGAATCGCCGGGTTGACGATACGGATAGCCTCGAGCAGGTTCACCGCGCCAACACCGGTAATTTCAGCGGTGGTGATCGGCTGATCGAAGGACACGCCGACGAAACTTTGTGCGGCAAGGTTGTAGACCTCGGAGGGCTGCGCGCGCTGCATCAGGCGGATGCTCGATGACAGGTCCGTCAGGTCATGCTCGACCAGCTCCAGTGAGGGGTGCTCGAGCACGCCGACCTCCTCAAGTCGCCAGAAGTTGACCGAGCTGGTCCGGCGATAGGTGCCGTAGACCTTGTAGCCCTTGTTCAGCAGCAGTTCGGTCAGGTAGGCGCCGTCCTGGCCGGTGACGCCGGTGATGATCGCGGTTTTACTGTTCATGCTCATTCCGTTGTTTTTCTTCCAAAGCCCGTGCAGATTCGCCACGAGCCAACCAGAGATTAACGTTGGCAACGCTCTGCTCGGACAAGCCGCCGGCCCAACGATTCAACACCAGAAGGTTGGTGATGAAATCGTACTGAGCCTTGAGCAGATCACGCCGAGCCTTGTATTCATTCTGTACCGCAGTCAGCACATCAACCGCGTTGACGACGCCGAACTCGAAGCCGCGCTCGGCAGCCACGCTGGACCGCTCTGCCGACTCCAGCGCATTACGTGAGGCACGGATCCTTTCCACGCTGGATTGGGCGGTCAGGTAGGCGCTGGTTGTTTCCTTGACAACTTCTCGCCGCACCGCTTCCATCTGCTGCTCGGTCGAAAGCCGGTCGTTGTAGAGCGCGCGGCTACGGGCCGAGGTGGAGCCGCCACTGTAGATCGGGATCTGCACGCCAAGGCTGGCGACATAGCTATCCGAGCGAGGCGCAAGGGTATTGTCGTAACCGACATCACTGCGCTGAGCGCTGAGGTTGAGACTTACCGAAGGGTAATGCCCACCCCGCCCTTCACGAAGGGCGGCCTCGGCAGCCGCCAGAGCCTGCTCCTGGGCCTTGAGCGCAGGGTTCGCGGCGACAGCACGTTCGACCCAGACGCTGACGCTTTCGCCCGGCACCTGCAGCTCGATGTCCTCGCGTATACGACTGAGGCGCTCGGTCACGGGGCGACCGATGATTTCGGACAACTCCTCGCGGCTGACGCGTACCTGATTGCGCGCCTCGACCTCCTGCGCAGCCAATGCATCGACGCGCGCCCGCAAATCGAGTACGTCGGTCACCATGGCGAGCTGTCGCTCGTACATTGCCTCAACGCGGTCGAGATTCTTCTGCGTGGCACGGCGCTCGGCCAGCACCAGCTCCAGTTCGTCGTCCGACGCCAGGGCAACAAAATAGCGCTGAGCCAGGTCAACGGTCGCCTCCGCCTGCGCATCTTCCGCTTCGTACTCGCCCTGCCGCGCCCGGGCCTTGAACTCCTGGTAATTCTCCCAGGCCTGCTTGTTATACAAGTGCTGGCTCAGCGAGAGGGCGTAGCGTTCGTTGTTGAAGCTCTCGGTGTAGGTTTCCACGTCGCGGTTGGTGCGGTTGAAGCTGCTGCTGGCGGTGACCTGCGGCAGCAGTCCGCCGAAAGCTTCGCGCTCGCGCTCCTTGCCAGCCTGGGCGCGAGCGTAGGCGGCGAGCACACGCGGATCCTCGAGGCGGGACTCGCGATAGAGTTGCATCAGGTTGGCCGAGTAGTTCGAGGCCGTAACCTCGCCCGGCGGCGCCGCCGGTGTTTCGGCGGCCTGGGCATGAACGAGGCCGAAGAACAGGCTGAAGCAAAGAGAAGCGAAGCAGCGCACCATCAGTCCTCGATCAATGATCTGGCAAAGGCATCGGTCGCGGGCTGCATCAGATACTGCAACATCGTCCGGTTGCCGGTATTGATCAGCACCTCCGCGGGCATGCCCGGCTGGAGCGTGAGCGAGCCCAGCGCCCGCGCGCCCTCTTCGGTCAGCGCGACGCGCGCCAGGTAGTAGGGCATGCCCGTTTCCTCATTGATCAGGCGGTCCGCCGATACATGCCGGACAACACCCTTGATCACCGGAGTGGTCGAACTCTTGAAGGCACTGAAGCGGATATCGGCGGGCTTGCCCACGCTTACACGGTCAATATCGATAGGCGACACCTGAGCCTCGACGATAAGGTCGGACACCGAGGGCACGATATCGAGCAACGGCGTGGCCGGGCTGACGACACCTCCGATCGTGTGGACCTTCATGCCCAGGATCATGCCGTCTTCGGGGGCACGGATGACGATGCGGCTCAGGCGATCTTCCAGCGCGGCCTTGCGCTCCTGCAGGTCGAACACCTTTGTCTGCACCTCGGAGAGCTGCGACACCACCTCCGAATTGAAGTCCTTATTCAGCTGGAGTATCTGCAGCTCGGTCTCACTGATCTGCAACCGGGTCTTGGTGACTTCGGACTGATGGTCGGCAATCTCGGCCTTGAGCATGTCGAGGCGGCGCTGCTGTTCGAGCAGGCGCTGCTTGTCGACATAACCCTCTGCCAAGAGCTCCGTCAGTTCGCCAATTTCATCGCGGTAGGACTTTTCCAGATTGCGCTTGGTAGCGACCATTGATTGCAAGCCAGAAATCTGCTCCTGCAGCTGTCCGACACGCTTCTGCAGAACCGCGACTTCTCCAAGCCGGGAACCACGACGGGCATTGAACACCTGGGTTTCCCCGTCCTGGGCCTCGATCGCGCGATGGCTGCTGGTTTCGATCATTGCGCTGAAGTCGATCTGCTCCCGCCCGTCGCGCTCGGCCTGCAGCCGCGCTTCCATGGCCTGGGCAGCCACCAGCTGGCTGAGCGTCATGCCGTATTCGGCACGGACCTGGGTGTCGTCAAGCACGATCAGCGGATCGCCTGCAGCCACGACGTCTCCGTCACGGGCATGCAGTTCCTTGACGATGCCGCCTTCCAAGTGCTGGATGGTCTTGCGATAGGACTGCACGGTCACTACACCGGGCGCCAGTGCGGCGCTGCCTAAAGGGGCGAAGGTGGCCCAGGCACCAAAGAGCCCAAACGTCACGAAAACGATGGCAAAACCGATCAGGCGAGCCTTGCGGTCCGACGCCGGCAGGCTGGCAAGGCGATCTTCGATGGCATTGTTCATGCTGGTCATGATGGTCTCGGTTACGAGCGTGCCGCAGATTGCCCAGGCGTTACCTGGGCAATCTTCTGGGCGCTGGCTTGTTGCTTGTTGAGTTCGGCCATGACCTTGTCGCGCGGCCCATACAGGCCGATTGCTCCGTTGCTCATAACCAGCAGGCGATCAAGCTGGGCCAGGATGCTGGTGCGGTGGGTAATGATGAACACCGTGGCGCCACTGGCCTTTAGCTGCTGGATGGCCATGGCCAGTGCGCGCTCTCCGACCTCGTCGAGGTTGGAGTTGGGCTCGTCAAGGATAATCAGCCGAGGGCTGCCGTAGATCGCCCGCGCCAAGCCGACGCGCTGGCGCTGGCCACCGGACAGGTTGACGCCGTCCGAGCCGATCACCGTGTCATAGCCTTCAGGCAGTTGCAGGATCATCTCGTGCACGCCGGCAGCCTTGGCTGCCTGGATGACCTTGTCCGGCTCTATTTCGCGGAAGCGGGCGATGTTTTCGCTGATGCTGCCTTCGAACAGTTCGATGTCCTGCGGCAGATAACCGACGTAGGGGCCCAGCTCGCGCTTGTCCCAATTGTTGATATCCGCGCCATCGAGCCGCACCACACCATGCTGCGGCGCCCAGACGCCAAGCAGGGCGCGGGCCAATGTGGACTTGCCGGAGGCGCTCGGGCCTATGACACCCACTACCGAGCCTGCCGGTACGGCGAAGCTGATGTTCTTGAGAATCGGCGTCTTGGAACCGGGCGCACTGACGATGAGGTTTTCTACCAGCACATGGCCCTCGGGTGCGGGCAAGGACATGCGTTGCGGCTCAGCCTGCTGCTCGTCGAGGATTTCGTTCAGCCGTGCGTACTGGGAACGCGCCGAAATGAAGCCCTTCCAGCTGCCGATCATCAGGTCGATCGGCGCCAGCGCCCGACCGAGGAGAATGGAGCCGGCAATCATCAGGCCGGGAGTGATTTCCTGCTTGACCGCCAGATAGGCACCAATGCCCAGAATGAGCGACTGCGACAGCATGCGGAATGTCTTGGAGAACGAGGTAACCATTCCACCCTTGTCGCTAGCCTGCGATTGCAACAGCAGAACCTGACGCTGACGCTCGCCCCAGCGCCCCATGAGCGTTTCCAGCATACCCATGGATTCGATCACTTCGGCGTTGCGCAGATTCTTGTTGGTGTGCAGGTTCGCAGCGATGTTCTGCTTGTTGGCATCGGCGATGGCCTTGCCGGTCAGCTTTTCGTTGACTACCGCAAGCATGAGCAGAACGATGGCGCAGCCGATGGCGAACCAGCCGTACCAGGGGTGAAAGAGGAACATCACGCCGATGTAGACCGGTAGCCAGGGGGTATCGAAAAATGCAAAAAGACCGTTACCCGTGAGGAACTGGCGCAGCCCAGTAAGGTCATTAAGAGGCTGCGCCGACGCATCCATGCCACCGCTGTCCAGGGCCTTTTTGAAGCTCGCCCGGTAGACGTCACGACTCAGCAAGACATCCAGCCGGGTGCTCAGGCGCACCATGATGCGCGAACGCACCCACTCCAGCGAGCCCATGGTGCCCATCAGAATGGTCATGATGAGCGTGAGCATCACCAGCGTCGGGATGCTGCCGCTGGTCACGACACGACCATAGACCTGCAGCATGTAGAACGACGGCACCAGCATCAGGGCATTGACGAAGAAGCTGAAGAAGCCGACCGAGAGGAAACTGCCCTTGCACGCTTTGAGCGCGGTCTTCAGGCTGTTTTCGCGAACATTACGCATGGATTCGGTACTGCCTGGCATATTCGAAAGCGGCGGAGTCTACCATCGTTATATCCACCGGAGAATGTAAACCGAGCTGGTACGATGAATGACTCCCTTGTCGGGACACTGGGACGCAAGGTAGATTTCCGGCCCGGGGCCCCATGCCGGCCTCTATCCCTTTTGGCGCCAGCCCGATCGCTCAGCGTATTCAGGCGCCCCACAACCTGCCTCGAGCCCCCATGCGCGTCCTTCACTTTTTCAAGACCTACCTGCCGGATACCACCGGCGGTATAGAACAGGTCATCTATCAGCTGTGCCAAGGCAACCGCGAACTGGGGGTTGAAAGCCGAGTACTGACACTGAGCTCTGATGCTTCGCCGCAACGCCTATGGGTCGCTGACCACGAGGTGATCAGGGCGCGTCAGGATCTGTTCATTGCCTCCACCGGCTTTTCCCGGGAAGCATTCGCGTTGTTCAGCGATGCGGCTAGGCAGGCCGATATCATCCATTTCCATTTTCCCTGGCCGGTAATGGATCTAGTGCACTTCGTGAGCCGGCACAAGCGGCCATGCGTCGTCAGCTATCATTCGGACATCGTCCGCCAGCGCACACTGCTCGCCCTTTATAAGCCGCTGATGCAGCGCTTCCTGGCGGGCGTGGACCGCATCATCGCTTCCTCGCCGAACTATCTTGAAAGCAGCGAGGTCCTGGGTCGGTTTGGCGGCAAGACGGTAGTCATACCCTATGGCCTGGATCGCCAGGCCTACCCCGAGCCTTCGACCGAGCGCTTGACCTATTGGCGCGGACGCCTGCCGGCGCGCTTTTTCCTGTTTGTCGGCGTACTGCGTTACTACAAGGGGCTGGAGTATTTGCTCGAGGCGGTGGCCGGCACTGGCTGGCCAGTAGTGATCGCTGGCGCAGGTCCTGAGGAAGCCAACCTCAAGGAACAGGCACGCCAGCTCGGACTTGCACATCTGATCTGGACCGGGCGGATCACCGATGAGGACAAGGCCTGCCTGTTGCAACTCTGCCACGCATTCGTCTTTCCATCACACCTGCGCTCGGAGGCATTCGGCATTTCTCTGCTGGAGGCAGCCATGTATGGCAAGCCGATGATCTCCTGCGAGATCGGCACGGGGACGACATTCGTCAACCTGGACGGCGTTACCGGTATGGCCGTCCCGCCGGCCGACTCGCCAGCATTGCGACGGGCCATGAGCCAACTCTGGGAGAATCCGGCTCTGGCCGCCGAGCTGGGCGCGAATGCGGCGCGCCGCTTCGGGGAGAAGTTCAGTGCGCAGCGCATGTGCGAGCAAACGGTACAGGTCTACCGGGACGTACTGCAGGGCCGCTAGAGCGAAGCTCAGCGCTCGGGGACCAGCACGTCTACCCTACGCCCCTTGGCCGCATAGGCTGACATAAGGCCCTCGCGCAGTTGCTGCTTGGCGCGCGCCTCGCCATGCACCAGCCGCACCTCGCTCGGCCAGCGCCGCATCGTGGTGATGAAGCCAAGCAGCCCATTCCGATCGGCATGCGCCGAGTAGCCACCAATGCTTTCAATACCGGCGCGGATGTCCAGCCGCTGGCCATCGAGCTCGACGTAGCCACCGCGAGGGCCGAAGCGCTGGATGGCGTGCCCAGGGGTGCCGGCAGCCTGGTAACCGACGAAAAGAACGTTGTGCCGCCGATCTTCGAGCATCGCCTTCAGATAGTTGACGATGCGCCCGCCGGCGCACATGCCGCCACCGGCGATGACCACGGCCGGCCGCGCCGTTTCGGCCAGGTGGCGGACCATGCTCAGATGCTGGTCGTGGCTGTCGACGGTGAGCAGCTGGTCGAATGCCATCGGATCGCGCCCCTCGCGCAGCCGACCCTGCGCTTCGTCATTCCAGAACGGGCGCAGCTCGCGGTATGCCTCGGTGAAGCGACTGGCCAGCGGCGAGTCGAGGATGATCGGCAGCTGCCGCCAGCCGGCACCAGACGCAGGGCCGGCCCCGGCATGGGCCTCGAAGATGATCTGTTCCAGCTCGTAGAGCAGCTCCTGAGTGCGGCCAATGCTGAAGGCCGGGATCAGCACGCTGCCGTCGTCGGCCAGCGCCTTCTCGATCAGTCGTTTCAGGCGTTGTCGGCGCCGGGTTCGATCCTCGTGCTGGCGGTCGCCATAGGTGCTCTCCAGCACCACCACGTCGGCGCCTGCCGCCACTTGCGGCGGGCGCAGCAAAGGCGCATGAGGCGCACCGAGATCACCCGAGAACAGCACACGCCGACGTGCCTGGCCAGGACGCCTGATGTCCACCTCGACATAGGCCGAGCCGAGGATATGCCCGGCGCGCCGCAGGCGGATGCGCGCCCGCAACGACGACGTGTCGCTGAGGGTGAACCAGCGGTTGTAGGGCAACGCGATCAGACGCCGCTCGACGAGCGCAAGATATTGCTCGACCTTGTGCTGGTCACGACTGATGCCGAGACGAAAGGCGTCCTCGAGCACGATCGGCAGCAGCCGGGCAGAAGGCTCACTGCAGAGGATGGGGCCACCGAAGCCTGCGGCCAGCAGGTAGGGAATGCGGCCGACGTGGTCGATATGCACGTGGGTTGCGACCAGCGCACGAATGCCGGCCAGGTCGAACTCGATATCCAGACTGCCGGCCCCGGCCCGTCCCGGCGAGGTATCGGCCCCCTGGAACAGCCCACAATCGACCAGCAGGCTGAAACCGGTATCCAGGCGCAGCTGATGACAGGAGCCGGTGACGCCATCGGCGGCGCCGTGATGAAGGATTTCCATGACTCGTCCCTGAGTGTCGAAAACACAGGGGACCTTAGCCGGAAAATGCTGCAGCGGCCATTGGCCAAGTCACAGTTAACGACTGCACCCGCCAAACAATGGAGCCCATGGGCGGACTTGAACCGCCGACCTCTCCCTTACCAAGGGAGTGCTCTACCGCTGAGCTACATGGGCATCGCGAAGGGCGAGCACTCTAAGCGTCTAATGCAGGAAAATCAATAAGTTGCAGGTCGCCTCGGGTAGCGCTGGGCGGGCAATTCGGTGGATGGCTTCGGCCATCCACCCTACGCCTGCCGGCAGCACAAGGCGAAGCTTCCCGCAGGGTGGATAACCGCACAGCGTTAGCCGCGCTCATGATCAGCGCAGGCCCGCCCTCGCCGGTCACACCTGTTTGTAGATCACCGAGCCTTCGTCCTTGAAGCGCGAGGACTGCTCGGCGAAACCCGCCTCGATGGCTTTCTGCTCATCGGTCAGGCCGTGCTCGGCAGCGTACTCGCGCACTTCCTGGGTGATCTTCATCGAGCAGAACTTCGGCCCGCACATGGAGCAGAAATGCGCCACCTTCGCCGATTCCTTCGGCAGCGTCTCGTCGTGGAAGGCGCGGGCGGTGTCCGGGTCCAGGCCGAGGTTGAACTGGTCTTCCCAGCGGAACTCGAAACGCGCCTTGGACAGGGCGTTGTCGCGGACCTGCGCGCCCGGATGGCCCTTGGCGAGGTCGGCGGCGTGGGCCGCGATCTTGTAGGTGATGATGCCGGTCTTGACGTCATCCTTGTTCGGCAGGCCCAGGTGCTCCTTCGGCGTGACGTAGCAGAGCATGGCGCAGCCGAACCAGCCGATCATCGCGGCACCGATGCCGGAGGTGATGTGGTCGTAACCAGGGGCGATGTCGGTGGTCAGCGGGCCGAGGGTGTAGAACGGCGCCTCGTCGCAGCATTCCAGCTGCTTGTCCATGTTCTCCTTGATCATGTGCATCGGCACATGGCCGGGGCCTTCGATCATGCATTGCACGTCATGCTTCCAGGCGATCTTGGTCAGTTCGCCGAGGGTCTCCAGCTCGCCGAACTGCGCGGCGTCGTTGGCATCGGCAATCGAGCCCGGACGCAGGCCATCGCCGAGGCTGAAGCTGACGTCGTAGGCCTTCATGATTTCGCAGATTTCCTCGAAATGGGTGTAGAGGAAATTCTCCTTGTGATGCGCCAGGCACCATTTGGCCATGATCGAGCCGCCGCGGCTGACGATGCCGGTCACGCGCTTGGCAGTCAGCGGCACATAGCGCAGCAAGACGCCGGCATGGATGGTGAAGTAGTCCACACCCTGCTCGGCCTGTTCGATCAGGGTGTCGCGGAACAGCTCCCAGGTCAGGTCTTCGGCAACGCCGTTGACCTTTTCCAGCGCCTGGTAGATCGGCACAGTGCCGATCGGTACCGGCGAGTTGCGGATGATCCACTCGCGCGTCTCGTGGATGTGCTTGCCGGTGGACAGGTCCATCACGGTGTCCGAACCCCAGCGGATGCCCCAGGTCAGCTTGGCCACTTCTTCCTCGATGGAGGAGCCCAGCGCCGAGTTACCGATGTTGCCGTTGATCTTCACCAGGAAGTTGCGGCCGATGATCATCGGCTCCAGCTCGGTGTGGTTGATGTTCGCCGGGATGATGGCGCGGCCGCGCGCGACTTCCGAGCGGACGAATTCGGGGGTGATCTCCTTGGGAATCGCGGCGCCGAAGCTCTGCCCGGCATGCTGCTCGGCCAGCAGGCCGGCTTCGCGCGCCTCGGCGAGCTTCATGTTCTCGCGGATGGCGACGTACTCCATCTCCGGCGTGATGATGCCCTTCTTTGCATAGTGCATCTGGCTGACGTTGTGCCCGGCCTTCGCGCGACGCGGGTTGCGCACATGGGCGAAGCGCATGGCGGATAGTTCGGCATCGTTGAGGCGGCGCTGGCCGAACTCGGAGGACAACCCCGGCAGCTTCTCGGTGTCGCCGCGGTCCTCGATCCAGGCGCTGCGCACGTCGGCCAGGCCCTTGCGCACGTCGATGGTGACGTTCGGGTCGGTGTAGGGGCCGGAGGTGTCGTAGACGGTGACCGGCGCGTTGATCTCGCCGCCGAAGTCGGTGGGTGTCACGTCCAGGCTGATCTCGCGCATGGGTACGCGGATGTCCGGGCGTGAACCCTGGACATAGATTTTCTGCGAACGCGGGAAGGGTTGAATGGACTGCTGGTCGACCTGGGCGGATTCACTCAGGTTCTTGTTGCTTTGCACGCTCATCGGCTTCTCCTGGGATGTGTCGGAGCGAACCTGAGCAACACGGCGGATCAAGGGCGTCGGGCACCGCAACTGCGGTGGAGAGACTCGTCACGTTCTAGACGAGGACATCTTGTTCCCTACGCAGGCCTTAACCTGATCAGGTTCAACGGGATCCGGAACTTTCCGATCTCAGCCTTCGCTTCAAGGCACCCCGACAAGAACGCCGTCGAGTCTAATCAAGACCTTGGGCGAACACCATGGCAACGACGAAACTAGTCGACCGTTCGGTCATTTGCCCGGACCGCCATCGCCGCCTCACACCACGGCGCACGCGCGCCTTGACCCCCTGACAGCTGCCGCTTAGCCTTGCCCATCAGCTCTATTCAGGATGGACCCAACATGCTGCGCAGACTCCCCCTGGCTCTCGCCGTGGCCACCCTCACTGCCGGAGGAGCCTGGGCGCAAGAGACCGCCCCCCTCGCCAGCAAGACCGATCTGGTCAGCGTCTACCAGCAAGCCGTCAACAACAACGCCGACCTGGCGGCAGCCCGGGCGCAGTTCCGCGCACGCCAGGAAGTGGTGCCACAGGCACGCGCCGGCCTGCTGCCCAACCTCAGCGCCGGCGCCGAGCTGAGCGACACCGAAACGGACGTCGACACCAGCATGGGCTCCACGTCGCTATCACGCAGTGGCACCGCCTATCAGGCGACGCTGAGCCAGCCGATCTTCCGTGCCGACCGCTGGTTCCAGCTCAAGGCTGCGGAAGCCGTGAGCGAGCAGGCCGCAATCGAATACTCCATCGCCGAGCAGGACCTGATCCTGCAGAGCGCCCAGGCCTACTTCGCCGTGTTGCGCGCGCAGGACAATCTGGCCGCGGTAAAGGCCGAGGAAGCCGCGTTCAAGCGCCAGCTCGACCAGGCCAACGAACGCTTCGAGGTGGGCCTTTCCGACAAGACCGATGTGCTCGAAGCCCAGGCCGGCTTCGATACCGCGCGCGCCAATCGCTCCATCGCCCAACGCCAGGTCGAGGACGCCTTCCAGGCGTTGTTCACCCTAACCAACCGCGAGTACGTGGCACTGGAGGGCATCCGCCATACCCTGCCGGTGCTGGCGCCGGTGCCAAACGAGGCCAAGGCGTGGGTGGATACGGCGACGCGGCAGAACCTCAACCTGCTGGCGGTCAATTACGCCGTGACCGCCGCCGAGGAAACCCTGCGCCAGCGCCGCTCCGGCCATGCGCCAACACTCGACGCCGTGGCCTCGTACCGCAAGGGCGACAACGACGCGCTCGGCTTCAGCAACACCCAGAGCATCCCCGGCTTCGACATGCCGCGCTATACCGGCGACGTCGAGCAGCGCAGCATCGGCCTGCAGCTGAACATCCCGCTCTACAGCGGCGGGCTGACCACCTCGCAGAGCCGCGAGGCCTATTACCAGCTCAGCCAGAGCGAGCAGCAGCGCGAAAGCCTGCGCCGCCAGGTGGTGGAGGCCACACGCAACCTGCACCGCGCGGTGAACACCGATATCGAACAGGTCCAGGCCCGCCGGCAGTCGATCATCTCCAACCAGAGTGCGTTGGAAGCCACGGAGATCGGCTATCAGGTCGGCACCCGCAACATCGTCGATGTGCTCGACACCCAGCGGCGCCTGTATGCCGCGGTACGCGACTACAACAACGCCCGCTACGACTACATTCTCGACAACCTGCGCCTGAAGCAGGCGGCCGGCACGCTGAATCCGGACGACCTGCAGCAGCTGGCGGCCTACCTGAAACCCGATTACAACCCGGACACCGACTTCCTGCCGCCGGATCTGCCGCAGACCATCGGTCAGCCGGTGCGGGTGGATTATTGAGCCAGGGGGCTCGCTTGAACCGCGGTTGGGTGGGCTAAAGCCCACCAGGCGCTCGCCCCCCAGACGGCGCAATGACGCCGACAGTTGATCCGGCTTCCTCGCGGACCAGACACACCAGCTAGCCGAGCAGCCTCGCCAGCCCTGTCAGCAGACGCTGCAAGGCGCCCTGATTGGCCTTGAGCACGCCCAGCCCGGCGTCACGCATCCGTTGCGCGGCAGCCGAATCGCGCCAGATTTCACCGACAGCATCCGCCAGCTGATCGGCATCCTGCACTTCGCGCAGGGCGCCGGCATCGCGCAGCTGCGCGGAGATTTCGAGAAAGTTGAACAGATGCGGACCACTGAGGACCGGCTTGCCCAACGCCGCAGGCTCCAGCAGGTTGTGTCCGCCATTGGGCACCAGGCTGCCACCGACGAAGGCCACGTCGGCCAAGGCATAGAGAAACAGCAGCTCGCCCATGGTGTCGCCGACCAGCACCTGCGTGCCGGCGCCAACCGTCTCGCCCGTCGAGCGGCGCACCGCGGCAAAGCCTTCCTTGCACGCCAGTTCAAACACCGAGATGAAGCGTTCCGGATGCCGTGGTACCAGGAGCAGCAGGGCCTGCGGAAACCGCTCCAGCAAGCGTCGGTGCGCGGCCAGGATGATTTCGTCCTCGCCGGCATGGGTGCTGGCGGCAATCCACAGCGGCCGATCCTGCGCCGCCCATTGATCGCGCAATTCGGTCGCCCGCGCCAGCAGTGCCGGGTCGATGGCCAGGTCGAACTTGATCGAGCCAGTCACTTCGACGCATTCGTGGCGTGCGCCGAGCTGGCGAAAACGCTCGGCTTCAGTCTCTGTCTGCACGGCAATCAGGCTCAGCTCGGCCAGCATCGGCGCGGTCAGACGGGCGAAGCGCGCGTAGCCGCGAGCCGAGCGCTCGGACAAGCGAGCATTGGCCAGCGCTACCGGAATGCCGCGCCGGGCGCACTGATGGATATGGTTGGGCCAGAGCTCGGTCTCCATCACCACCGCCAGCTTCGGCTGCAGGCGATCCAGAAAGCGCGCCGCCGCCCAAGGCAGGTCATAGGGCAGGTAGCAATGCTGCACGCTGTCTCCGAACAGCGCCTGGATGCGCTCGGAGCCGGTCGGCGTCATGCAGGTGATGGTGATCGGCAGCTGCGGGTAGCGTGCCATCAGCTCACGGACCATCGGCGCCGCGGCGATGCTCTCGCCGACCGACACCGCATGCACCCAGATGCCACCCGGACGAAGCGGCGGCAAACCAAAGGCGAAACGTTCGCCGATACGACGGGAGTAGGCCGGCGCGCGCCAGGCGCGCCAGAGCAGGCGCAGAAATACCAGCGGCAGGCCGAGGTGGAACAGCAGGGTATAGAGGGTGCGATTCATGGGCGCGGAGCTTAGCAAGCCGCCTGCCGGCGAGCCACAATCGCCACGGCTGGCGAACTAGTTGACGAGGACGCGACCGAACGAAGTTGACCTCCTCCAGCCCACGATCAGGATTTCCCATGTCCGGTTACGTTTACCTGGCCATCGCCATCTGCGCCGAAGTGATCGCCACCACCTCGATGAAAGCCCTGGCCGGCTTCAGCCGCCCGCTGCCCCTGTTGCTGGTGATCTGTGGCTATAGCCTGTCCTTCTGGATGCTGGCGCTGGTGGTGAAGACCATTCCGGTGGGGATCGCCTACGCCATCTGGGCGGGCCTGGGCATCGTGCTGGTCAGCATCGCTGCGGCGCTGATCTATCGCCAGCACCTGGACCTGCCGGCAGTGCTCGGTATGGCCCTGATCATCGCTGGCGTGGTGGTCATTCAGCTGTTCTCCGGCAGCACCGGCCACTGAGCACCCCGCGAACTGCATGCAGTTATACTGCGCGTCCGTTTCCCCGTATGAGGCCTGCACATGCCTGAATCCCTCAGCACCGATGTCCTGATCGTTGGCGGCGGCGTCGCCGGCCTCTGGCTCAACGCGCGCCTGCGCAGGCAAGGTTTTGCCACGTTGCTGGTGGACAAGGGAACGCTGGGTGGCGGGCAGAGCGTGAAGTCCCAAGGCATCATTCATGGCGGTACCAAATACGCCTTGAGCGGCGCCCTCACCGGCGCATCCGAAGCCATCGCCGACATGCCACGGCGCTGGCGCGAGGCTCTTGCAGGCAAGGGCGAGCTGGATCTCAGCGGCGTGCGCCTGCTGTCCGATGCGCATTACCTCTGGTCGCCCGGCACGCTGGCCGGCAATCTCACCAGCTTCTTCGCCAGCAAGGCAGTGCGCTCGCGGGTCGGCCAGGTCAAGGGCGATGAGCTGCCGCCTGCGCTGCAGCATCCGCGGTTCAAGGGCAAGGTCTATCGCCTCAGCGAGCTGGTGCTGGACGTGCCCAGCCTGATCGCCCGGCTGGCCGAGCTGGCTGGCGACACCCTGCTGGCCTGCCAGCAGATCGAACCACTACTCGACGGCGACGAACTGGTCGGCCTACGCGTCGATGGTCGCGAGATCCGCGCTCAGCGCATCGTCTTCAGCGCCGGTGGCGGGACTGCCGAGCTGCTCGCGTCGCTCGGCCTGCAGCAACCGGCCATGCAGCGCCGTCCGTTGCACATGGTTATCCTCAAGGCGCCCACGCTCAAGCCGCTCTACGCTCACTGTCTGGGCGGCGGAACCAAGCCGCGCATCACCGTGACCAGCCATCCGGCAGCAGATGGCGAGTGGGTCTGGTATCTCGGCGGCGATCTGGCCGAAGCCGACGGCGTGGCGCGCGACGAAGCCAGCCAGATCGCCGTGGCGAAGAAAGAACTGGCCGAGCTGGTGCCCTGGATCGACCTGTCTACCGCGCACTGGGCCACGCTACGCATCGACCGCGCCGAGCCTGCGCAATCGGCCCTCGCCCGTCCGGACAATGCCTTTCTCGCCGAGCAGGGCCGCCTGCTGGTCGGCTGGCCGACCAAACTGGCGCTGTCACCGGACTTTTCCGACCGCGTCGAAGCCACTCTCGCCCGCGACGGCATTCGCCCCGGCCAGCATCCTGCGCTACCGGAACTGCCGCGACCACCGTTGACCGGCCCGTTCTGGGAAGGGCTGCTGCCATGAGTGCAACGCTGCATGAGTTGCACCGCCCGCTGGGCAGCACTGGCCTGAACATCTCGCCACTGGGCCTGGGAACGGTGAAGCTCGGACGTGACCAGGGCGTGAAGTACCCCAGCGGTTTCGCCATTCCCGACGATACCCAGGCTCGCCAGCTGCTGGCGCTGGCCCGCGATCTGGGTATCAATCTGATCGATACCGCCCCGGCCTACGGCGTCAGCGAAGAACGGCTCGGTCCGTTGCTGGCTGACCAGCGCGATGAGTGGGTGGTCGTCAGCAAGGTCGGCGAGGAGTTCGAGAACGGCCAGTCGCACTTCGACTTTTCCGCCGCGCACACGCGCTTTTCGGTCGAACGCAGCCTCAAGCGCCTGCGCACCGACCGCATCGAGCTGGTGCTGGTGCATTCCGATGGCAACGATCTGGACATCCTGCAGCATGCCGAGGTCTACCAGACCCTCGCCGAGCTCAAGCGCGAGGGCAAGATTCTCGGCTACGGCCTCTCCGGGAAGACCGTGGACGGCGGACTGCTGGCGCTGCAGCAAGGCGACTGTGCGATGGTCACCTACAACCTCAACGAGCAGGCCGAGCGACCGGTGCTCGACTACGCTGCAGCCCACGGCAAGGGCATTCTGATCAAGAAAGCCCTGGCCAGCGGCCACGCCTGCCTCAAGCCAGGTGAAGACCCGGTGCGCCGCAGCTTCGAGCTGCTGTTCAGCCACCCCGGCGTCAGTGGTGCGATCATCGGCACTATCAATCCGCAGCATTTGACGGCTAACGTACGGACTGCTGCTACCGTTCTGACCGGCAACTGAAACGGTCCTAGCGGCAACGTTCATCCGCTGCGCGGGAGCGCATTACGCTGATGCCGCGCGGTTACTTTCTTCGCCGCAAGGAGAATCCGAATGCCAAGAGTTCTGGTGCGCAAGAGCCCTGCCGCATTCAAGACCCTGCCTCTCTACGTCGAGGCCAGCCAGGACAACCTGAGCTATCAGAGTCTGGGCCGGCCGTTGAACTTCAGCGAAGTGATCGAGCGCCGCCGCCCGGTGGAGGTGTCCGATCCGGGCCGTTTTGCCATCGAACTGGCCAATCTCGGCGTTTCGGTGCGTCTGACCATGAGCTGGCAGGGCCGCGAATACTGGGTGCTGGTCCGTCAGCAGCGGCCGGACCGTGGTGACGTTGTCCTCAAGCTGATTTCCGGCTACATCCCGGCGCATGAGCTGAACCTGCCGCTGCTCACCGCCATCCAGGAAATCGCCGAAGAATGCCTGCTGGAAACCCCTGAAGGCTGGCTCGCCGGACGTTTCGGCGATACCTGGCTGCCCACCCCTTACCAGGCCAGCCTGCACTACCGCGAGGCGGTGCACTTCAAGCTCGCCTCACAATCCGGCGCCACGCGCCCGGTGCAGTGCGGCAACATGGTGCTGATGGAGCGTCCACGCGCCTATGTACACCTGCCGACCGCATCGTTGCAGCTGGTATATGACATGCGCATGGAGCTACCGAAAGAGACGCGACAGCTGAGCCTGTTTCATGTCGACGAACGCTTGGAAGACGGGCAACTGGTTGCGCGCCTGGAGCGCAGCCGGCCCGACATCTACCTGATACCGCTGCATCAGGGCCAGCCGCAGGATCAGCTGTTGCAACTGCGCAATGGCCAGTTCAGCCCGGTGAACACTCGCGGCCTGTGGCTATCGGAAAGCTTTGCGCCGCAGGAAGGCTGGGTGGTGCGCGACGAGCGCGTTCGCTGGCGGGATTGGTGGGCGGCACGGCCGATGGCAGCCGCCCGTTAACGCGTAGTGGGTAGCCGCGCAAAGCGGCTATCCACCTACTGACGCGATACGCGATAGGCGTATCCAAAGGACTCAGCGGCTGCGAATCTTCTCGACGATGGCGGTGGTCGAGCTGTTTTCCACCAGCCCCAGCACCTTCACCACACCGCCGTAGGACTTGACCAGATCGGCACCGACGACCTGATCGACGCCATAGTCGCCGCCCTTGACCAGCACATCGGGACGGACCTGGGCCAGCAGGTTTTCCGGCGTGTCCTCGGCGAAGCACACCACCCAATCCACCGCTTCCAGACCGGCGAGCACCGCCATGCGGCGGTCCACCGAGTTGATCGGCCGGCCCGGGCCTTTGAGGCGGCTCACCGAACCATCATCGTTCACCGCCACCACCAGCCGGTCGCCCTGGGCGCGGGCCTGCTCGAGGTAGGTCACATGGCCGGCGTGCAGGATGTCGAAACAGCCATTGGTGAAGACGATCTTCTCGCCCTCGGCGCGGGCATCCTCGACCGCGGTGAGCAGTTGCTCGACGGTCATCACGCCGCGCTCGGAGCCTTCCTCGCGTTGCACCGCGCGGCGCAGCTCCGGCGCGCTGATGCAGGCGGTGCCCAGCTTGCCGACCACGATCCCGGCGGCCAGGTTGGCCAATGCCACGGCCTGTGGCAGTTCCTCGCCGGCCGCGATCGCAGCGGCCAGCGTCGAGATGACGGTATCGCCGGCACCGGTGACATCGAACACTTCACGGGCACGAGCCGGCAGGTGCAGCGGCGCGTGATCGGGACGCAGCAGGGTCATGCCGTGCTCGCCACGGGTGACCAGCAACGCATCCAGCTCGAGCCGGCTCATCAGCTCGGCGCCCTTGGCGACCAGTTCGGCCTCATCGGCGCAATGCCCGACGATTGCCTCGAATTCGCCCAGGTTCGGCGTGATCAGCGTGGCACCGCGGTAGATGTCGAAGTCCTTGCCCTTGGGGTCGGCTAGCACCGGAATGCCACGGCGTCGCGCCGCCTGGATCAACGCCTGATGATTCCTCAGCGCGCCCTTGCCGTAGTCAGACAGCACTAGCACCTTGACCCCGGCCAACAGCGCCTCGACCTCAGCCAGGATCGCCGCCGGATCGGTATCGAACGGCTCCTCGAAATCCATGCGCAGCAATTGCTGATGGCGGCTCATCACGCGCAGCTTGACGATGGTCGGCTGGTGCTCAATGCATTGGAAATGCGCTTCAACGCCGGCGGCTGCGAGGCTGTCGACCAGGCTCTGACGCGCCTCGTCCTCGCCGGTCACGCCGACCAACCGGGCAGGCGCGCCCAGTGCAGCGATGTTCAGCGCAACGTTGGCTGCGCCACCGGGGCGATCCTCGATCTGCTCGACCTTGACCACCGGCACCGGCGCCTCCGGCGAAATCCGCGACGTGCCGCCATGCCAATAGCGATCGAGCATGACGTCACCCACCACCAGGACGGGGGCTTGGTCGAAACGGGGCATGGACAGCTTCATTGAGAGGGCTCCGGGGCGCTGGAAAACGCCGCGGATCATAGCATGCCGGCGCGCCGCGGCTCGCGCGCCCCAGCGGACACGCGGATCACGCCGGCTCGTCGTCTTTGAACTGCTTCTCGTGCAAACGAGCATAAGCACCGTTGGCCGCCAGCAGCTGCGCATGGTTGCCGCGCTCGACGATACGCCCCTGCTCCATCACCAGAATCAGATCGGCCTTCTCGATGGTGCTTAGACGATGGGCGATGACCAGCGTGGTGCGTCCACTCATGGCGTGGTCCAGCGCGCTCTGGATATGCCGCTCGGATTCGGTGTCCAGCGCCGAAGTCGCCTCGTCGAGGATCAGTACCGGCGCGTTCTTCAACAGCGCGCGGGCGATCGCCAGACGCTGGCGCTGACCGCCGGAAAGCAACACACCATTCTCGCCAACCAGCGTCTGGTAGCCTTGCGGCATCTGCTGGATGAACTCGTCCGCATAGGCATCGCGAGCCGCGCGCTGAATATTTTCCAACGGGGCACCAGCCAGATCGCCGTAGGCGATGTTGTTAGCAACAGTGTCGTTGAACAAGGTCACCTGCTGAGTCACCAGAGCGATATGCCGGCGCAGGTTGCGCAGCGTGTAGTCCTCGATATCCACACCGTCGAGCAGAATCTGCCCTTGATCGTGGTGGTAGAACCGCGGAATAAGATTGGCCAGGGTGGATTTGCCACTGCCCGAACGGCCGACCAGCGCGACCATCTGCCCCGGCTCGACATTGAAGCTGATGTCGTGCAGCACCTGCTTGTCGGTGCCCGGATAGACGAAGCTCAGCCCGTTGATCTCCAGGCGCCCCGCCACTCGCTCACGCTCCAGCGTACCGCCATCGACTTCCGAGGCCTCGTCCAGCTGCTCGAAGATGCTTTCGGCACCGGAAACACCCTTTTGTATGGTGGAACTGACCTCGGACAGCTGCCGGATCGGTTTCGGCAGCAGGCCGGCCAGGGTGATGTAAGCAACCAGATCGCCGGCAGAAGCATCGCCGCGCATGTACAGCACCAGAAACATCAGCACTGCCATCGCGCTGTAGATCACCAGTTGCAGCGTCGGCGTATAGACCGCATTGGTCTTGACCATGCGCAGCTGCTTGCCGGTGTTGTCCTGACTCGCGCCGAGAAAACGCGCCTGCTCGTAGGCCTCGCCACCGAAACTGCGCACGACCCGGTAGCCCTGGATGGTTTCCGAGGCCACATGGGTGACATCGCCCATCGCGACCTGGATTTTCTTGCTCTGCTTGCGAAATTTCTTGCTGGCACTGGACACCATCACCCCGATCACCGGCAGGATCGCCACCATCACCAGCGTCAGCTTCCAGTTCATCCACAGCAGCGTCGCGAACAGAAAGATCACCGTCATACCCTCGCGCACCACCACCTTGATCGCATCGGTCGCCGCTCCGGTGACCATGGTCACGTTGTAGGTGATGCGCGAGATCAGATGCCCGGAGTTGTGGCTGTCGAAGTAGCGATTGGGGAGCGTCAGCAGGTTGTTGAACAGCGCTACACGCAGGTCATGTACCAATCCCAGCGAGACGCGGGCGAGGAAATAGTTGCCAAGAAACGAACCGACACCCTGCAACAGCGCGATGACCACGATCAGCAAGGGCACCGCCTGCAGCAGCTTCAGCCCGGCCAGCCACTCCAGCTCGTTGAGATGAGGTACCTGGGCAAAAAAACTGGCGTCCGGGTTGTTCAGCCCATCGACGAAGAACTTGAGGATGTAGCCCAGCATGGGCTGCGTAGAGGCGAAGAGCAGGAAGCCGAGGATGCTGATTGCAAACAGGCTCCAGTACGGGACCACATAACGCAGCAACCGCAGGTAGATACTCAGACTGGATGTCGTGTCGGCTTTCCGAGGGCCACTCATAGGAGAATGCAGCCTGTCTGTCAAAGGCCTGGGATGGTAACACAGCGAGCTGGCCGCCCCTGCCCCCAGCGCCAGCCCCACTGGCAGCCAGGTTAGGAACCATTCCGGGCGAGGCGAATCCCAAAGATTCGCGCCATCGAACAACAACGCAAAGGTGCTGAAAAACCACATGCCCAACAATGCGCCGCCGAGAACGGTGGCTCGCTCACGCACAGCGATGACGAAGCAACGCAGCCAAACTGCCAGCCATAAAATGAGTCCGGGCAAGCCAAGCTCTACCGCAGCATGAGTAAACAGGTTGTGAGTGTGGTCGAATATGCGCCCCAGGGCTCCGACCTGATAATCGCTGCCCAACCCCAAACCTAACCAAGGCCGATCTCCGATCATCGCGAGACTTGCAGCGAATATTTCAGGGCGGTAGGAGGTGCCCCTGGCGACAACATAACTGCCGAACAACCAGTACCCCAACGCAGCCACGACCAGCAGCAGGAACGCAACGAACAAGTCGGCACGGCCGCTCCGCCAAGCAGGCATCAGCAAGATAGTCGCCAGCAGAGCAACCCATACGCCACGGCTCTGCGTCATCACGACAAAAGTGAACAGCGCCAACAAACCAAGCGCCCACACAATGCGCAGCATGGCGCGGCTGGGTGGCAAACAGAACCACCAAATCAGCGCTATACCGAACACGTATCCACCGATAATCGGATGGTCTAGCAGGCCATAACCCTGCATCCGCCAGGCCCAAGGCTTCGCCTCGATCCCATAACGCTGAACCAGCGCTACCAGCGCTGCAAGCGCCAGTCCCAAACCAGCCCACTGCAACACCGAAACGACGCGTCGTGGCTGTCGCATGAGGCATACCAGGCCCAGCAAAAAAAGCACCACGTATATCAGCCGTTTGACTTCGCGCGCAGGCTCCTCGGCGGCGCTCCAGAACGAGCTAACGGCAGCCCACGCAACCAGCGCGACCAATGCTGTCAGCAGCGACTTTTCCTTGCGCCAGAGGTCGAGCAGCACCGTACGACAGGACCAACAAGCCCACATGGCCGGCAGCCAGAAAAACACGATCAAGCCTTGTTGGTAAAATTTAGTCGTCGAAATCCAGGTTATGCCCAGCAGGAACCACACCAACCCCAGCGTTAGCCAGGTCAACCCTAAACGACGGCTATCCATACTACCCCTTCGGAAAACGGCGAATGCGCCAGCACCAGCGATGTTAGAATGCGCGCCTTGTCCCGACGTTCGCACACTGCTTAAGGCCAACCATGCATGTAAGCCAATTATGCCAGCGAGACTTGCAACAACTCACCCATAATGCGGCAATTCTCGAAGCGGATGGTCTGGGTCCCAAGGTCCTGCAGCTTGAGAGCGGTCTATTTCTAAAATTCTTTCGTCGAAAGCGCTGGCTTTCCTCGGCATTGCTGCGGCCTTATTCGCGTCGATTCGTCAAGAACGCCGAACGCCTCCAAGCCCTGGATATCGCTACGCTAAAGGTGCGGGCAATATACGAACTGTCGGATAAATCGGCGGACGCGGTGCTTTATGCCCCGCTGCTGGGCAGCTCGCTAAGTCAACTTGCAACGCAGCCTGGCTTCAGTTGGTCAACAATCCTGCCCAAGCTGATTGGATTCGTACGCGAGCTGCATCGCAAGGGTATTTATTTCCGCTCGCTGCACTTGGGAAATATTGTCCTTACTCCGCAAGGTTCGCTGGGGCTGATCGATATCGCCGATATGCGTTTCCTGGGCCGATCTCTACCGAACCATATGATTCGACGTAATCTGGCGCACTTCAAACGATATCTCGAACGTGAAAAATTTCAGAACGCCTTTCCGTTTTCGCAGTTCTGCGATGCGCTGACCGTTCCCGAGTCATCGGCCAGCAGCTCAACGTAACTCTTGCGGAACCGTTTCCAGGCCTGCTCCGATGCTAGGTGATTCCCCTGCTCGACGGCGAGCGATCGCCGATCCGAATCGAGCACATGCTCAATGGCGGTGACCCAGCCGGACACATCGTTCGGCGAGACGTAAATGCCCTTGACCCCCAACTGCTCGACGAAGACTGGCAGATCGCTGGCAACGACCGGCACATCCGCCATCACCGCTTCTTGCAAAACCAAACCCAACCCTTCACTGCGGGACGGAATCAACATCACATCGAACGCTTTATATAGCTGCGCAGCGTCCTGTCGATATCCCGCCAGCGTAACCATTCGGCCTAGGCTCAGGCGTCGGATACGTGACTCCAGTTCCGGTCGTTGCCTCCCTTCGCCCACGAGCACCAGGTGGATGTTTGTCCGCACGCGTGACAACTCACTCAGCACATCGAGCATGGGCAGAAAGCCCTTTTCCTCGACCAGCCGCCCAACCGTGCCCAGGACAATGCTTGCGCTATCAAGGCCCAGTCTGCCCCTGGCTTCGTCGCGAGAAATCAGTTCCTGCTTGAACGAATGCGGGTTTATCGCTGTTCGTGCAGCGAACACCGCTCTACCCAGCTTCGCGCCCAGAGATTCGGCGAGCGCCTCGGACACCGCGACCAGCCTCAGACGATGCGCAGCAATCGCGTCGAACAACTTCGGATCGCTCCGACGCATGCGGCTTTGCCCGTGGAACACGACGATGACCCGGGACTTAAGGTGCAATCTCGCCACCACCGGAATGATCAACCGAGCCACGCCAATGCCATCGAGCAACAACACTTTCGGATTGAGTCGCTCGATCTCGCGGGCAAGGTGCCGCTGCAACCACCACTGCGATAGTTTCCAGATGCCCCGACCTTTGAGCGCCCTCGAGCTCAGCCGCCAATGCAGCATTTGCCCGCAATCAGAGTTCCGCGCAGCCTCGCGCCCCATCAGCATCCAAGTGTGCATTTTTTCTCTTTCATCAGCCACTAGGGAAAGAATCTCCTCATGCACTCGATGAATGGAGGTATGCGCCTTGCCGGAAGACCACAAAATACTAAGGATACTCAAGCCGAATGCTCCAGCATGAGCACTCTGGGGTTAAAGCGAGCCATCGGTACTCGTTCTCCGTCCGATAACAGCCAGCCCGTCTAAAGCCCGAAACCCTTGTTCTGTAACGCACCACGATTGCTGAGCGGCAAGATTTTCAGGCTGCACCAGTGACTCGAGGGTACAGCCTGACCATTTGGCGTTCTTCCAGGTTATAAAATGGAAATAGGGGAAGTCTCGAGCGCCATCGCGGTTGTTGGTCAGCCGCCCATCGTTCCAGACCCAGCAATCGGGAAAATCGAAGCTACCGCTAAGCCATGGAACCCGAGCGTGCGGAGTACTGAACGCCTCGTTGAACTCGCTGCATCGACGCCACGGATTGAAGTGATCAGCCACCCGCCGAAGCGGCTCGGGCCAGTTTTTTCGTCGAATGAACAATCGGCTGAATGCCGCTTCGTCGAACGCATGGTGCCTGGGGTCTTCGAAACAAGCCTGCCAGCCAGGAACGCACATGAACGCCTGGCGCATACGCTCGTTATTACGCAGCAAACACAGATGTCCTGAAACGCGACGCGCGTGGGTGGACAGCAGATCGTATCGGGCGAGCCGATCCTCGGAAAAATAGCCGCGCAGGTCGCCGTATATGAGATCGATATCGCTGAAACCCCAGAAATCGAAGCCATCCAAATGGTCGGCGTGGATATGACCTAGCGCAGGCTTGATATCGCAGAGCTTGTAAGGATTGTCCGGCTTGAAGGAGATACCCAGGCGCTCGCTGACCAATTGACAGTAATCGGCAAACGAAATCGGCACGATCCGTACGTTATCCGGAAGGTCATCCGGCACTCCACAATCGCTGAAGAAGAGCCAGTCGATGCCCGCGTTCCGCTTACAGCTCCGCAGGAAAAACGGCATCCAGAACGGCCACCGGCCGAAATAGGGAATCAGCAAACGAATACGTGATGGATTCACTTAAACCTCCAGTACAAGCGCAGCCGATCCAACAGGCCCATCGGCGGATGATCGCGTAGCGGCCTATCCAAGGCCTGGACGATGCGCTGTCCGATGCGCGAGAAGCTGTATTCCCGCTCCGCCAAGGCCCTACCCGCCGAAGCAATGCGCGCCGCTAGGTCGAGATCGGAACGCAGCATCGCCAACTTGCTTCGCAGCTCATCGACATTGCGGTAAAGCACAAGGTTTTCCATATCGATGAAACCCAGCGCCTTGTTTTCTGCTTCGCCCTGATCCCACGCCAGCAATACACAACCACAGGCCATAGCCTCGAAGTTCTTGATCATGTATTCGCCCATGCCGACGTCGGCACTGACGAAGAAGCGAATGCGATTGAGGGTATTGCAATAGTCTTCACCAGAATTGGTGCGCGTAACGACCAGATCCTCAACTTTTGCCAGCTCATCGAGCAACGCCTTGCGCTCGCTATAGGCGCCGCTTTTGGTGCTGCCAACGAAGGCCAGTTCGATATCTCGCTCCCGCCCCAGATCGCGCAGCAATGCCTGGTCGTACCCCTTGGGCACGAAGACTGTATCGAAGCCTTCCTGGCGAAGCCGCTCGCTGACCATGTAACCGGAGCTGATCACACGCACCCACGGCAAACGCCGATAATGTGCGCTGAACTTTCCCGTGTACTTGCAGGCGATATAGTTTTGATAAGCGTCGTGCTCAAGTATCACCAGATTTGGCACGCTGCGAATAAACCCAACCTGCCGAATCTCCTGCTTGAAGCGTAAGAACAATACAATGCGGTCATACTGCTGCGGGTTTACGCTCTCGGAGAAGTAGCGCTTCAAATTGGCCTGCTCGTCACGACTCAGCCACCGCGTATCACACTCGCAATTATACGCAATACTTTCATACAAGCGGTCAAGCATGACGCGCTGCTCTTTTTGCACAAGTAGCAGAACTTTCAACATTGGACGATATTCCCTAAATCAGCCAAGCATACCGCCCTGCCGATACCGTAGTTTGTCGAACTGCGAGCGCAGGCGCGCCATCGGCAGCATGAAACGATTTTCCCGACGCCCCATGGAATGTTTGGATGAGAAAGATTCTTCGACCAACTCCCCATTCAATCCAACCCGGGATGCCCGCACATCAAGTGTGCGTACCAAAGCGCCGGACTCCGCCAGGGAGAAGCGCAGCAACCGCTCAGCATGCAGACCTCGCTGCTCCTGCAGACAGAAAGGGATCATAAGTTCTGCACGACGACCGTAAGCGCCATATACGTCCCGACCACAAACAGCAAAACGATCATTCAGACCATTCCACCATTGCCAATGAGGGATGAAGACCGCGCGGCTATCCGCTGCACAGGCGTTAAGCACGAACCTGGGCAAGGTGTCGTGATAGAGCAGGTCGGGACGTACGAAAAGCACGACGTCAGACTCAAATCCATCGACCAGCGCAGTTACCGCATGCAGAGAGTTCAATTGATGTATCAGATTGGAAACGGACTTGAAGTCGTCCCGCCATACATCGCCGTGCTTCTTGATCTCGTCGAAATCCCAGCATTTCAGACAGGCGCCAGCCGCCTCAAGACGCCCCTCCATACGAGCAAAAGGCAGATAATTGGACTCACCGATGAAGCCATTCTCTCCAGACCTCGGATTATTGACCGACTGGGGCTCGTAAAGGTGATAGTACGACCGCACCTGTGCATTACCGGGCAGGCGCTGATAGATGTTCTGCTCAATAGACGGGAAGCAGATAGAACTGTTGCGAGGAATACCAAAAAATGCGACTGCTATTCTCATGAATTATTCAACGTAAAAATGAACATGCCGCACTGAATCATCCGTGAAAAACGCTTTCGACAGAATTGTATTGAAATCACGCTGCGCACGCGCATCGGAAAAACGTTCGGTGAGATGCTCAAGGGTCGAGGCTGCCGATTGAGCCGAACCGGGATCCAGTTGTGCAGCTTTCACCAACTCGGTGGCTAAAGCAGCGCTGTCTCCCAACGGAAACAGCTTTCCGACGCCCTCGACCACTTCACGCCCACCACCGCAATCGGTGCAGACCACCGGCACCTTCGCCGCGATGGCTTCTAGCAACACCATGCCGAATGGCTCGTGGTCTGAGGTCAATACAAAGAGATCAAACGCTTTGAAGTAGCGCCTGCCGTGCCGCACATGCCCGAGAAACCGCACCTGATCGGCGATCCCCAGACTCTCGGCCAGTTGGCGAAGCGGCGCTTCCAGCCGACCGCTACCCATTATCGCAAGCAGGCTACCGACGGGCAGTCGTGGCAGTGCCTGAGCGAATCCTCGGATCAAGGTGGCCTGATCCTTATCTGGGTGCAAGCGACCGGCATTGCCAACCACCCAGGCATCCAGCGGCAGTTGCAGCGCTGTGCGGGCGCCGAGGCGAGAAATCTGCTCGGTCTGCACGGCGGCGACGTCGATGCGATTGTAAAGAGTTTCAACGCGCGTGCTTTCCCAGCCGGGGAGGTCGGCACGCATCTCGTCACGCACCGCATTGGAAACGCCGAGTAGCAACAAGCGCGCACGAAAATGATTGACGAACCAGCGCCGCATGGGCCGGTTATAAACGCCGAAGGCGTGGTGCACGCCGATCACCGGCAGTCTGGTCGCTAGCAGCGCGATGTAGATGGGCTTGAAGCGATGGGCGATGCACAATCGGAAATTGCGACCCGCAACTATCTTACGCAATTTGCGTATGGCACCGAGCTTGAGGCCCCGCACATGCCGGCTATCATAGCCAAGAAACACGACGTCATCGGAAGCCGAGCCTTGCACTACCTCTTCACTCGGCGCCCCCGTCAAATAAACCGTGCAGACCTTGTATTGCGTGCCGGCAAAAAGCACCGCGTACTGTCGTGCGCAATCGAGAAAAGGGCCGTCATAGCCATGACAGAGCTGCAGCACCCACCGCTCAGCTGGGCTCATGCCGGCTCATCCCATCCTTCACCACCAACACATCCTCCATGATCAGATACTGCAGATCCGACCCAAAGAACATATTCAGCGCATCGGTCGGCGAGCAGATCATCGGTTCGCCGCGGCGATTGAGAGATGTATTCAAAGACACGCCGTTGCCGGTGAGCTTTTCCAGCTCGAGCATCAGGTCGTACCAGCGCGGATTGTATTCGCGCTTGAGCACTTGGGCGCGAGAGGTGCCGTCCTCGTGGACGACTTCGCCGACGCGCTCTTTCCAGCCTTCGTTGACTTCGAAGGTAAAGGTCATGAACGGGCTCGGGTGGTCGACCTTGAGCATCTGCGGCGCGACTGTGTCGAGCATCGACGGGCAGAACGGCCGCCAGCGTTCGCGAAACTTGATTTGCTCGTTGATCCGGTCGGCCACGCCCGGCACGCTGGGACAGCCGATTATGGAGCGACCGCCGAGGGCGCGCGGGCCAAATTCCATGCGGCCCTGAAACCAGGCGACCGGATTGCCGTCGACCATGATCTTGGCAATGCGCTCGGGCACGTTGTCGATCTTCTGCCACGCGGGCTTGTTAGGGTGGCGCGCGCAGGCCGCGATGACGTCCTCGTTGCTGAAGCTCGGACCGAGATAGACGTGCTCCATCTTTTCCACCGGCACGCCGCGCTGATGGGAGATGTAGGCAGCAGCACCGACCGCAGTACCAGCGTCGCCTGAGGCGGGCTGGACGAACAGTTCCTTGACCTCTTCGCGGGCAATGATCTTCTGGTTGAGCTTGACGTTCAGTGCGCAGCCGCCGGCGAAAGCGATCTTGCCGGTTTCGCGGATGATGTCGCCCAAGTAGTAGTCCATCATCTCCAACGCCAGCTTCTCGAACAGCGCCTGCATACTGGCGGCGTAGTGGATGTATGGATCGTCGGCGATGTCGCCTTCGCGCTTGGGACCGAGCCAGTCGATCAGCTTGGGCGAGAAGTAGTAGCCCTTGCCGTTTTCCTTGTAGCGCCGGAAACCGATAACGTTGGCGTAATCGGTATTGATGATCAGCTCGCCGTTCTCGAATTTCGCCAGGCGAGAGAAATCGTACTTGGCCGCGTCGCCGTAGGGCGCCATGCCCATGACTTTGAATTCGCCATCGAGCATCTCGAAGCCGAGGTACTCGGTGATCGCTCCGTACAGGCCGCCCAGCGAATCCGGATCGTAGAATTCCTTGATCTTGTGGATCCTGCCGTTCTCGCCCCAGCCGAAGAACGTCGTGGCGTACTCACCCTTGCCGTCGATGCCCATGATCGCGGTCTTCTCGGTGAAGCCGGAGCAGTGGTAGGCACTGGAGGCGTGGGCCAGGTGGTGCTCGACCGGCTGCAGCTTGACCTTTTTCAGATCGAAGCCAAGCTGCTGCAGGCACCACTGGATGCGCTTCTTGTAGCGATAATAGCGACGGTTGCCCATGAGAATGGCGTCGAGCGCGCGGTCCGGGGCGTACCAGTAGCGCTTGGCATAGTGCCAGCGGGCTTTCTCGAAAATGCTGATGGGCGCAAAGGGAATCGCCACCACGTCGACGTCGCTCGGCTTGATGCCGGCCTGCTCCATGCAGAACTTGGCGGACTCGTAGGGCATGCGGTTCTTCGCGTGCTTGTCGCGCACGAAGCGCTCCTCCTCGGCAGCAGCGATGAGCTTGCCGTCGATGTAGAGGGCAGCGGAAGGATCATGGCTGAGGGCGCCGGAAAGGCCGAGAATCGTCAATGCCACGGATGAAAGCCTCTTGAAAAGCGAGCTGAACGCCTGAAGCCGGAGGCTTGAAGCAACAGCGGATGTTTAGTTCAGCTCCGCAGAGCGTGTTCTTCCAGCTTCAAGCATCGGGCTCCAAGCTGTCCTTCGGTATTCGTTCGGCCAGTAGCCGATGCAGCGCAGAATCTGACGGCCAGTTGCGCAGAAAACGTGCGCGATCACGCGTATAGGCGCGACTGAAGCCCGCCTCGCTGCGGTGCTGCTGCGCAGCATCCAGATCGATCAGCGTCCAGCGCCCCTGATTCCAGAGCAGGTTGGTGCCCTTAAGATCACCGTGGCTGATGCGCTCGCGACGTAGCGCGGCGAACAACTGATCAAGCGCCAGCAACTCGATTTCGGGCGGCGAACCGGCGAGGTATGGCTGAAAACGCGCAATTATATCCTCGCCGCCGCTGTATTCGGTAATCAGATAGCTGCGTTGGCGCAGGCCCAGCCAACGGCGCTCCAGCATGGCCAGCGGTCGTGGCGTGGCGATGCCAAGAAAATCCAGGCGATTTCCCTCGACCCAGCTGTGCCAGGCACGACTGGGCCGCCAGCAGCGACGCAGCCAGTGGCCCAGGCCCTTTATGTTGTAGCGCTTGATGACCAGCGGCCGGCCGGCTGTCTCGATCAGCGCCACGCTGGCACTGCCGCCCCGCTTCATTGCACGTCCCGACTCGAGCGCCATATCCGGCGCGTCCAGCAGACTCTCCAGTACAGTCGCCTCGCTGCGACGAACGATGCGTAGCTCACTCAGGCTGCGCCTTGCGCTGAACAGCGAGCAGTCGCGGCCAAGCTTGCCGAGATAGTCGCGCAGTCGCCAGCGACGTACGCCTGCGATCTCCCGCAGCAGAGCCTCCAACGGCAGGGCATGCTCGCCGTTGACCAAGATGTAGTGCACCAGCAGTTCTTCGATGTACGGCTCCAGACCAGCCGGCAGCTGCGCGAAGAACACGCCGAGGTTAGCCAGTACCTTATCGCGTGCCAGCGGCTGGCCCGGAGTCTGCGCCTGAATGCCGCCGCCATCGATGATGAAGAGATGGCCATCATGTCGCAGCAGATTGTCTAGGTGGAGATCATCCTGCCACAGGCCGCGCGCGTGTAGTTGCGCGATGGCGCCCAGTGCTTCCCCCAGCACCATCTGCTGGAGATCGGACAACGGCGGTTCGTGCTCCACTGCCCGCCAGGCCTGCTCCAGACTTTCGGCGCCGACCAGGAAGTCGAAGAGCAGCCAGCCACCCTGCCCGGCCTCGAAGCCCTCAGCGAGCAACGCCGGAGTGATCATGCCCTGCTCGGCCAATAAGCGAGCACCTTGGCGCTCGCGCTGAAAATGGCGCTCGGCCTTAGCGCCGACCAGCAGCTTGGCCAGCACAGTACGCCCCTGCCATTCGGCCCGACCTACATATCGCTGCCCCGGCAGTACACGCAGCCACTGCAGCATGCGCAGTTCGCCGGCCGGCAGCAGGAGTGTCAGAGGTAATGTTGGCGAGCGGCCGCCACGGGTGAGATCCGTCAGTACCATATGCTTGCCATCCTGCACTGCTGGCGGCCGGCTATCATCTCCAGCCTGGGGTCGTTAGTCGCATCACTCCGACACCGCTGGATATTGCGAAATTCGCAAGCAACGGTCAGCTCGCCGAACGGATGGCGCAGGCTGTGGGTCAGGTAGTTGCTCTGTCGCTTCAGGTAATAGGCCGTATCGCCCAACTCCAGGCGAAACACGCTACTCCAGCCGCCGCGACCGGTATTGGGCATATCGACCGATTCGAGCTGCACGGCCCAGAGTGCATCGAAGCTGGCCAGGCCGTGCGCCTTGAGCAGGGGCCGATCAGCGACAGAAAAAAACTCGTTCATTCGCGCCCCTCGAAATACTCCAGCACCTGCGCGATCAGCGCTCGATCAGTCGGTATCAGCCGCCCACGCCGCTGGTACTGCAGGTAGAAGCGCAGGCGCTGGGTGCGACTCAAATGGTACTTGGCCACTTTGTCCAGGCAGGCCAGATCCTTGATGATGCGCCGCCGCAGGAAAGGCCCCCACCAGAAGTTGCCCGAGGGGCAGTCGATCAGGAACAGCTCGCCGTCCTCATTGATCAGCAGGTTGCGCCATTTCAGGTCGTTGTGGGCGAAATGATGGTCATGCAGGGTGCGGGTGGCGTGCGCCAGTTGGCGACTGATACGCGCGACCCAGTGGGGATCGCCAAGACGGGGGTCGTTGTTCGTCGCCATTGCCGCCATGTCGACGGTATTGGGCACCTCCAGCGTGATCAGCGCCCCGCGCAGGAATACGCCGCCGCGACGCTCCATGCCCCACGCCACCACCGGCGCGACAGGAATACCCCAGCGCGCAAAGTGCCGCAGGTTCTGCCATTCGGCCTTGACCCGCGGCCGCCCGAGAAAGCGCCGCAGCCCTTTGCCGGCAGCCCAATAACGTTTGACGTAATAGCGCAAACCGCCGCATTCGACGCGAATCACTTCGGATAACGGATCGCGGGCAATCGCCTCGCCGGTCAGCGCGAACACCGTCGGCAGATCGGCGAACGCCGAGGCTGCCTCGACGGGCATGCCGGTCGCGAGCTGCCAGCCACTCACGCCTGTGCGCCCGGTGCGTACCTGCGCGCATAGCGACTGGATAGCCGCTCGGCCTTGCGCTGCAGCCAGGCGAGCAGACGCGCCTCGTCGTGCAGGATGTCGCGCAAGGGCCGCTGAAAATAGCCGCGCAGAAAGCGCAGCCTATCGCCGCGCGTCAGGCCAATGCCCAGCGCCGAGAAGTACAGCCCGGCCAGATCCTTGTCGCGCCAGCGGCGCGGTGTCTGCGCTCGGGTCTGGGCACGGTGCAAGTCGATCAGCGACAGGCGGAAATCACTTGCTATCACCGGTTTGTCGGTATGCAGCAGAAAGTGGCAGATGTAGAAATCGCGATGATTGACGCCGGCGCGATGCATGGTGCCGGCCATGCGGGCGACTTCGGCGATAAGGGCGCGCTTGAGCGACGGTGCCGGTGGCTGTTCCAGCCAGTTGGCCGTGAAGTCCTCGAGGCTGACGGTCGGGGCCAGTTCTTCGGTGATGATGAACGAATGCTGGCTGGCCGGATTGGCTCCGCGCTCGCCGTAAGCCACCGCGGTCATGGTCGGCACACCCACTTCGTGCAACCGCTGGATCGCTCGCCATTCCTGGCCAGCACCGAGAACGGGCGCCTTGGCGGTAAGCAGGTTCTTGGCGATCTCGCCCCAACCGATACCGCGATGAATCTTGACGAAGTAGCCCTGCCCTTCGACTTCTGTACGCAGCGTGCGTCGCCCCTCCAGCTCGCGGTACACCTGCCCGTCGAGACGCTCGACTTCGACGAACGGGTCCTCGCCGTGCCAGAGGCTTTTGAACGGCTCCAATAGCATCAGGCGCATGGAGCCTCCGCCAATCGGCAGGGCGCTGACCGAGCTGCAGCGCTCATGCGCTTGCCCCGAGAATCACGTCTGCCGCCTTCTGCGGCATCGAATAAAGGTCCGCCGTGTCGGCGAACGTCAGCGCATTGCGACTCCAGACCGCGCGCTGCTGATCATCGGCCAGCATCTGCACCAGCATCTGGTCGAGCACCTGCTGCTCGAAGGGGCTGGGTACCACGCGACCGCAGTCGGCGTCGGTAATGTAGTGCGCATAGCCACATACATCGGTGACCAGCACCGGCAGCCCGGCGACCAGCGCTTCCAGCAGTACGGTACCGGTGTTCTCGTTGTAGGCTGGGTGGATCAGCAGATCGGCGCCCAGCAGGAACCGCGGTATATCGCTGCGCCCCTTGAGGAATTCGACCATGCCGGAAACGCCCAGCGTCTTGGCCTGCAGCTTGAACGGCTTGGGATCGTCCTGGCCGATCACCAGCAGCCGGGTGCGCTGACTCAGTTCGCGCGGCAATGCGGCGAGCGCCTTGAGGCTGCGGTCCAGACCCTTGGTCTTGAAACCGGAACCGATCTGCACCAGCAGCAGCTCCTCGGGCCGCACCTCGAATTCCTCGCGAAACTCGGTACGGATTTGCGCGGCATTGGCCGGCGCGCGGCGATCCTGGGCGATGCCCGGCGGCAATAGGTGAAAGCGTTCGGCGGGCGTGCCGTAGTGTTTGACGAACAGCGGCTGCTGTACCTCGGAGATCATCAGGATTTCGGTCTTCGCCTCGGGCGCAAACACCGCGCGCTCGTACTCGGCGAAGTGCTTGTAGCGAGCCCAGCGGCGGTAGATCGGATTGCGCAGGGTCTGCGCCTTGTCCTCGAAGCAGGGGTCGGCGGCGTAATACACATCGAGTCCCGGCATCTTGTTAAAGCCGATCACCCGGTCGACCGGCCGTTTGGCCAGATCGGCCTCGACCCAGGCAGTGAAACGCTCGTTGCGGGTGTGGTTGAACAGCGCCTTGACCGGCGCGATCAGCACCTCGAAGCCTTCGGGCACGTCACCTTCCCAGATCATCGCGTAGACGCGGATTGAATGGCCGCGACGCTGACATTCGAGGGCAATGCGCATGAAATCGCGCTGCAGCCCGCCGAAGGGGAAATACTTGTAAAGAATGAACGCCAGTTGCATCAGACGGACTCCGGGGCCCGCAGCAGGGCTTTCAGTTCGGTGACGACACGCTCGGGGCGCAGATCGTCGAAACAGGGCTTGTGCCGATCACCGCGACCGGCGTTCGGTCCGCCGGCGCACAGGTGCACCTGCGAGCGCCCATAGGCGCCGACCCGCCCGGGCAGGGTCGGACCATAAAGCGAAATGCTCGGCACATCCAGCGCCGCGGCCAGATGACCGAGGCCGGTATCCACTGCGACACAAGCCCGCGCACCAGCGATGACCCGTGCAACACCGGCCAGATTGAGCTTCGGCAGCACCGCGGCGTTGGCCACACCGCTGACGATGCGTTCGGCCCGCGCCTTCTCTTCGGCATTGCCCCATGGCAGGCGGATCGCCCAGCCGAAATCGCTCATGCGTTCGGCCAGTTCGCGCCAGTAGGTTTCCGGCCAGTGCTTGCTCGGCCAAGTGGTGCCGTGCAGAAACAGCAGATACGGCTGATCGCTGGGCGCGGCCATCTGCTCGCGATTCAGGCCGTAGTCGGCAACATCCTGCGGCAGCGGGTAACCGAGCGCCTGAGCGAACAGCTGACGCACCCGCTCCAGCGCATGCTGCTCACGCGGCACGGCATAGCACCGATCATAGAAGCGTGTCGCCAGCGGCTCGCGGGCCGAATCGTGGTCCAACCCGGCGACCGGCGCCTTGACGTAGCGGGTCAGCCAGGCGCTCTTGAGCAAGCCCTGGGCGTCGATCACCAGGTCATAACGACTTTCGCGCAAGCGCGCCTTGAAGCGTCGCCACTCGCCGCTGCGCAGGGTATTGATCGGATGTTTGCGCCAGCGACGAATCGCCACCGGAATCACCTGCGCCACCGCTGGATGCCAGGCCGGGATCTCGGCGAAGCCCTCCTCCACGACCCAGTCGACCTGGATGCCAGGCAGCGCCCGCTGCGCATCGGTCAGCGCCGGCAGGGTATGCACGACATCGCCCAACGACGAGGTCTTGACCAGCAGGACCTTCAATCAGCGCACCTCAACTGACTGCGGGGCCAGGCGATCCAGCGCCTCGATCACCGCGCGCGGCTTCAGCTCGCGCATGCAGTTGTTGTGGCCGAAGCGGCAGGTGCGTTCAAAACAGGGGCTGCAGTCGAGACCCAGCCGCACAACCTCGACCTGCTCGGAAAGCGGCGGGGTGAAGGCCGGTGACGTCGAGCCATAGACTGCAGCCAGAGGCCGGCCCAGCGCGGCTGACACGTGCATCAGGCCGGAGTCGTTGGACACCACTGCGTCAGCGCAGGAGAGCAGATCGATAGCCTCGGCCAGGCTGGTCTCGCCGGCCAGGTTCACCGCCTCTTCGCGCAACCCAGGAATCAATCGCGCGAGGATTTCCTCGCCCACCGGGTGGTCGTTTTTCGAGCCGAACAGCCAGACCTGCCAGCCCTCGCGAATCTTCAGCTCGGCGACCTTGGCGAAGTGCTCGGCCGGCCAGCGCTTGGATTCGCCGAACTCGGCGCCCGGACAGAGCGCCAGTACCGGACGATCCAGACTGAGGCCGAAACGTGCCAGTGCCACATCGCGAGTCACGGGGTCGATACGCAGCGAAGGGTTCGGATACGGTCTGGGCAACTCGGCGCCCGGCTCGAACGCCAGCGCCATGAAGCGTTCGATCATCAGCGGATAGCGTTGTTTGTCGAGCTTGCGCATGTCGTTGAGCAGGCCGAAGCGCATTTCGCCGCGCCAGCCGGTGCGCTTGGGAATACCGGCGAAGAACGGCACCAGCGCCGACTTCAAGGAATTGGGCAATAGGATCGCCTGCTCATACTGACCACGCAGGCTCTGCGCCACCTTGCGCCGGGTCGCCATGTCGAGCACGCCGTGCCCGACCGGAAAGCTCAGCGCCTGGCGTACCTCGGGCATGCGCTCGAGAATCGGCCGGCTCCACTCGGGCGCCAGCACGTCGATCTGGCAGTCGGGATGGCGCTGTTTCAGGCAGACGAACAACGTCTGCGCCATCACCATGTCGCCAACCCAGCTGGGTCCCACAATCAGAATATTCATAAGGGCAGCTTCAAGCCACGAGCCTCAAGCTGCAAGCGGCAAACCATCGGCCGCGTGCAGCTTGGCGCCTGCGCTTACTTGACCAGTGTCCGCCATTCGGCATACGCCGCGGTCTTGCCGGAGACCAGATCGAAGTAGGCCTTCTGCAACTTTTCGGTCACTGGGCCACGACGACCGATGCCGATGGCGCGGCCATCGACTTCGCGAATCGGCGTCACCTCTGCGGCAGTTCCGGTGAAGAAGGCTTCGTCGGCGATATAGACCTCGTCGCGGGTGATGCGCTTCTCGACCACCTTCAGGCCGTGCTCGGCGGCCAGGGTCAGCACGGTGCCACGCGTGATGCCATTCAGGCAGGCGGTCACTTCCGGGGTGTAGATCACGCCATCCTTGATGATGAAGATGTTCTCGCCCGAACCTTCGGCCACGTAGCCTTCAGGATCCAGCATCAACGCTTCGTCAGCGCCACCGGAAATGGCTTCCTGCAGGGCCAGCATCGAGTTGATGTAGGCACCGTTGGACTTGGCGCGGGTCATGGTGATGTTGACGTGGTGACGGGTGAAGGAGCTGGTGCGCACCTTGATGCCCAGTTCCAGCGCCTCGTCGCCCATGTAGGCGCCCCAGTGCCAGGCGGCGACGATCACGTGCACTTTCAGGCCGCTGGCGCGCAGGCCCATGCCTTCGCTTCCGTAGAACACCATCGGGCGGATGTAGGCGCTTTCCAGGTTGTTCTCGCGCACTGCGGCGCGGGTCGCTTCGTTGATCTCTTCCTTCGAGTACGGCATCGGCATGTTCATGATGTGTGCCGAATCGAACAGGCGGTCGGTGTGCGCCTGCAGGCGGAAGATCGCCGTGCCGTCCGGGGTGTTGTAGGCGCGTACGCCTTCGAATACGCCCATGCCGTAGTGCAGGGTATGGGTCAGCACATGGGTGGTCGCATCACGCCACTGCACCAGTTCGCCGTCATACCAGATGACGCCATCACGATCGGCCATCGACATCGTTGCCAGCTCCTCAGAATTCGAATTTGCCCAGTAGCCCGACGAGGGGCTCAGCTTAGGCCCAACTCACGCCAGATACGCATGACAGCGCGGCGCTCGTCGTGGAATTGATCCCCACTCACCACTCCGGGCTGCTTCTGCAGTGATTGCCGGTGCGCTGCGGCGCGGTAGGCCTTGTAGGCATCCTGCAGCAGCCGAACCTCATCGCCGGTCATCAACCCGGCCTGCTCCAACCCATCGAGGATGCGGATGTTATCGGTATAGCGCAGCAGTTCGGGATGCTGGTGCGACCACGCCAAAGCCGCGTATTGCACCATAAATTCGATATCCACGATACCACCGGCGTCCTGCTTGAGATTGAACTCGGCGGCGCCGTCGAAGGCTTGCTCGGCAGTCCCCGCATGTGTCGCGCGGGTCCCGAGGTTGTCGCGCATCTTCGCGCGCATGTCGCTGACTTCGCGACGCAGCGCATCCAGATCACGTTCACGACCGAGCACACCGGCGCGCACCCGTTCGAAGTCGGCAGTCAGCTGCGGACAGCCAACCAGCACCCGCGCACGCACCAGCGCCTGGTGCTCCCAGGTCCAGGCTTCCTGGCCCTGGTAGCGCTCGAAGGCGCCGAGGGAGCTGACCAGCAGCCCAGAAGCGCCGGACGGACGCAGGCGCATGTCCACCTCGTACAGCTGGCCGGAGGTGGTCTGGGTGGTCAGCAGATGAATGATGCGCTGACCGAGACGGGTAAAGAACTGCGCGGTGTCGATGGGCTTGGCGCCATTGGTCTCGGCGGCAGGGTCGCCGTCATGGATGAACACCAGGTCCAGGTCGGAACCGTGACCGAGCTCGATCCCGCCGACCTTGCCGTAACCGACGATGACGAAGGCCGGATCGCACAGCGTGCCGTCGCTGCGCTGCGGCTGACCATGACGCGCGACAGTGTGGCGCCAGGCCAGGGTCAGTACTTCCTGCAGAATGGCCTCCGCCAGCCAGGTCAGGTAGTCACTGACCTTCATCAACGGCAGCGTCCCGGCGATCTCCGAGGCTGCGACGCGCAGGCGATGCGCCAACTTGAAATGACGCAGCGCCTCCATCTGCTGCTCGAGGTCATCCTCGGGAATACGCATCAGCCGCTCGCGCAATTCTGCGGCCAGCTCCGGCGCCAGCGGCGGGCTATACAAACGACCGGCGTTGAGCAATTCGTCGAGCAGCAACGGGAACCGCGCGATCTGCTCGGCGACCCACGGGCTGGCCGCGCAGAGTTCGAGCAACCGCTGCAGCGCGCCGGGATTTTCGGTCAGCAATACGAGATAGGCCGAACGCCGGGCCACCGCCTCGACCAATGGCAGCACGCGCTCGAGCACCAGATCCGGGTCGTCCTGCTCGACAGCCTGTGCCAGCAAACGAGGAATGAAGGCATCCAGACGCTCGCGGCCGAGACGCTGCATGGTCCTGACCTGACTGGCATTACGCAGTGCGGCGAGGCGCTGACAGGCAACCTGACCATCACGGAACCCGGCTTCGGACAGCTGTCGACAGGCGAACTCCTCGTCCCAGTCCTGCTCCCACAGCGGCAGCCACTCGCCGCCGACCAGCGCCTCGCCTTCGGCATTCTCGTCCTCGTCCGGGTCGGCGATGACCTGGTGAAAATGCCAGTCGATACGCCCACGCCAGTGCAACAGCTGCTCGTGGAAGGCCTGCCAGCTGTCGAAACCGAGCATGAAGGCGACCCGCGCGCAGTCGACTTCAGTCTCCGGCAGCATCTGCGTCTGGCGATCGGCGATGGCCTGCAGCGCATGCTCGGTATAGCGCAGAAACTCATAGCCTTCGCGCAGCTCCTTCACCGCCGCACCCGGCAGATAGCCCTGACCTTCCAGGGTAGCCAGCACCTTGAGCAACGGCCGCTGTTGCAGGCTGAGATCGCGCCCGCCGTGAATCAGCTGAAACGCCTGGGCGATGAACTCCACCTCGCGGATGCCACCGGCACCCAGCTTGATATTCGAAGCCATGCCCTTGCGCCGCACTTCCTGCTGGATCAGCTGCTTCATGGTGCGCAGCGCTTCGATGGCGGAGAAATCAAGGTAGCGCCGATAGACGAACGGCCGCAGCATTTCCAGCAGCTCCTTGCCGGCCTGCTGGTCGCCACCGATGACACGCGCCTTGATCATCGCGTAGCGCTCCCAGTCACGCCCCTGGTCCTGGTAGTACTGTTCCAGCGCGTTGAAGCTGTAGACCAGCGGACCGGACGAACCGTACGGGCGTAGGCGCATATCGACGCGGAAGACGAAGCCATCGACGGTGATGGCGTCCAGCGACTTGATCAGCCGCTGACCGAGCCGGACGAAGAACTCCTGATTGTCCAGCGAGCGCTTGGCGCCCACGGTTTCGCCACCTTCGGGGTATCCGAAGATCAGGTCGATGTCCGAGGACAGATTCAGCTCGTGGGCGCCCAGCTTGCCCATGCCAAGGATGACCATGTGTTGCGGGTTGCCGCTGCGACGCCCGGTGGGTACGCCGAACTGCTCGCAATGGCGTGTGTACAGCCAGTGATACGCCAGATCGACCGAAGCGTCGGCGAGATCGGAAAGGTCGCGACAGGTTTCGGCAAGGTCGGCCTGACGGGTCAGGTCGCGCCAGATGATCCGCACCTGCTGGCGGGTCCGGAAGCGGCGCAGGGTCAGCGCCAGGGCATCCTCGCTGTCGCACGCGGCGACCTGCTCGCTCAGTGCGTCACGCATCTCGACCGGCGCGAGCGATCTGTCCAGCCACCCCAGCTCGGCCAGCTGCAGCAGCATCTGCGGATCTCGACTAACCTGTTCGCTGACGAAGTCGCTCGCCGCACAGACCCGGCCGAACGCCTCGCGCTGCTCCACCAGCCAGGCGCGGCAACGTGCCGCAATGGCATCCGACAGGCTGCCGGCAGCAGCGAGGAACGACTCTTCGGCACGGCTGACAAAAGGCAGAAGCGAGGGCGGCAATGCAACCAGCGATGGCAGACTCATTGAGGTTTCCTTCACAGCAACACAGTGAAACCGCGCGATTCAGAGCCTCGCAGATGCCTTTCTCAGGAAAATGCCAGCGCCGCTGATCTGTAGTTTTACTACTAAAGAGTATTTCAGGGGGCTGATCCCGACGTCATTTTGTAGTAAAACTACAGACGCCCGGTCCTACCCCCGGCACTCGTCCAAGAACATTACACGCACCGGCCCACAAAGCCGGTCGCGAACAGGCAACCGATTCTGGAAGCCTTTCCGCCATGGAGCAAGCCATGCAAGATCTCGATCCCGTCGAAACCCAGGAATGGCTGGACGCCCTCGAGTCCGTCCTCGACCGCGAGGGTGAAGACCGCGCTCACTACCTGATGACCCGGATGGGTGAACTGGCCACACGTAGCGGCACCCCCCTGCCCTACGGCATCACCACGCCGTACCGCAATACCATCCCCGTCACCCGCGAAGCCAAGATGCCCGGCGACCTGTTCATGGAGCGCCGTATTCGCTCCCTGGTCCGCTGGAACGCACTGGCCATGGTGATGCGCGCCAACCTCAAGGATCCGGATCTGGGTGGGCACATCTCCACCTTCGCTTCCAGCGCGACCCTCTACGACATCGGTTTCAACTATTTCTTCCAGGCCCCAACGGAAGAGCACGGCGGCGACCTGATCTACTATCAGGGGCATGCCTCCCCTGGCATTTACGCCCGCGCCTTTCTCGAAGGCCGCCTGAGCGAAGACCAGATGCTCAACTTCCGCCAGGAAGTGGACGGACAGGGCCTGTCGAGCTACCCGCATCCGCACCTGATGCCGGACTTCTGGCAGTTCCCGACCGTGTCCATGGGTCTCGGCCCGATCACTGCGATCTACCAGGCGCGCTTCATGAAGTACCTGGAGAACCGCGGCTTCATTCCGAAAGGCAAGCAACGCGTCTGGTGCTTCATCGGTGACGGCGAGTGCGACGAGCCGGAAACCCTCGGCGCCATTTCCCTGGCCGGTCGTGAAAATCTCGACAACCTGGTGTTCGTCATCAACTGCAACCTGCAGCGTCTGGACGGCCCGGTACGCGGCAACAGCAAGATCATCCAGGAGCTGGAAGGCGTATTCAAAGGCGCCAACTGGAACGTCAACAAGGTCGTCTGGGGCCGCCTGTGGGACCCACTGTTCGCCGCCGACGAAGACGGCCGCATGCAGCGCCGCATGGACGAAGCCATCGACGGCGAATACCAGAACTACAAGGCCAAAGACGGCGCCTATGTGCGCAAGCATTTCTTCGGTGCTGACCCTGAGCTGCTCAAGCGTGTCGAGAGCATGTCCGACGAGGAAGTCTGGAAGCTCAACCGCGGCGGCCACGATCCGTACAAGGTCTATGCGGCCTACCACCAGGCGGTCAATCACAAGGGCCAGCCGACAGTCATCCTGGCCAAGACCATCAAGGGCTACGGCACCGGTGCCGGAGAGGCGAAGAACATCGCCCACAACACCAAGAAAGTCGATATCGACAGCCTGAAGAAATTCCGCGACCGCTTCGACATCCCGGTCAACGATTCGCAGCTCGAAGAACTGCCGTTCTACCGCCCGGCCGAAGACAGCGCCGAGATGCGCTACCTGCGCAAGTGCCGCGAGAAACTCGGTGGTTCGCTGCCGCAGCGCCGGCCGAAGAGCTTCAGCATCCCGACGCCGCCATTGGACACCCTCAAAGCAGTGCTCGACGGTTCCGGTGATCGCGAGATCTCCACCACCATGGCGTTCGGTCGGATCCTGTCGCAGCTGGTCAAGGACAAGGATCTGGGCAAGCGCATCGTGCCGATCCTCGCCGACGAGGCGCGCACCTTCGGCATGGAAGGCATGTTCCGTCAGCTGGGTATCTATTCCCCGGTGGGGCAGCTTTACGAGCCGGTCGACCGCGACCAGGTGATGTATTACCGCGAAGAAAAGGATGGTCAAATCCTGCAGGAAGGCCTGAACGAAGCGGGTGCCTTCTCCTCATTCATCGCGGCGGGTACCGCCTACAGCAACTACAACCAGCCGATGCTGCCGGTCTACATCTTCTATTCGATGTTTGGCTTCCAGCGCATCGGCGACCTGGCCTGGGCGGCCGGCGATGCCCAGACCCGTGGTTTCCTGCTCGGTGGCACCTCCGGGCGCACCACCCTGAACGGCGAAGGCCTGCAGCACGAGGACGGGCATAGCCACATCCTCGCCAGCACCATCCCCAACTGCCGCAGCTATGACCCTACCTACGGCTACGAGCTGGCGGTGATCATGCATCACGGCATGCACGAGATGATGGAGCTGCAGAAGAGCGTCTACTACTACATCACCGTGATGAACGAGAACTACCAGCAGCCGGCCATGCCGCAGGGTGTCGAGGACGGCATCATCAAGGGCATGTACCTGCTCGAGGAAGCCAAGGGCGACTTCAAGCACCGCGTACAGCTGCTGGGTTCCGGCACCATCCTGCGTGAAGTGCGTGCTGCGGTGGACATCCTCGCCAAGATGGGTGTCGGCGCCGACGTCTGGAGCGTAACCAGCTTCAACGAGCTGCGTCGCGATGGCCTGGCGGTCGACCGCTGGAACCGTCTGCATCCGACCGAGGAGCCGCGCAAGAGCTATGTCGAGCAGTGTCTGGAAGGCCGCGAAGGCCCGGTAGTGGCCTCGACCGACTACATGAAGCTGTTCGCCGATCAGATTCGTCAGTGGGTTCCGTCGCGCGAATACCAGGTGCTCGGCACTGACGGCTTCGGCCGCAGCGACTCGCGCGCCAAGCTGCGTGACTTCTTCGAAGTCGACCGCCGCTGGGTTGCCGTCGCGGCACTGCAGGCACTCGCCGATCGCGGCGCCATCGAACGCACCGTGGTGGCCAATGCCATCACCGAGTTCGGTATCGACCCCGAGAAGCGCAATCCGCTGGATTGCTGATGCTGCGTGCGCACAGGAGAACCTATTGTGAGTGAAACCATACGCGTACCCGACATCGGCAGCGGTGAGGGTGAAGTAATCGAGTTGTTCGTCAAGGTCGGCGACCGTATCGAAGCGGACCAGAGCATCCTGACGCTGGAGTCCGACAAGGCCAGCATGGAAATCCCGGCACCCAAGGCTGGCGTCGTGAAGGCCTTGAAGGTCAAGCTCGGCGACCGCCTGAAAGAAGGTGACGAGCTACTTGAGCTGGAAAGCGAAGAAGGAACTGACAGCGAAGCGCCGGCGCAAGCCGCGGCCGAGCCTGCAGCTGCCAGCACTGGCGGCCCGACTGATGAAGCCGAAGCACCTACGCCTCCGGGAGATGACAATCCTTCGGCCTCCGCCGAGGAAAGCGAGTCGCAGGAAATCAAGGTTCCGGACATCGGCTCCTCCGGCAAGGCCAGCGTGATCGAGATTTCGGTGAAGGCCGGCGATACCATCGCCGCCGAGCAACCGCTGATCACTCTCGAGTCCGACAAGGCCAGCATGGAGATCCCCTCTCCAGCCGCTGGCGTAGTCGAGAGCATTTCGGTCAAGGTGGGCGACGAAGTCGGTACCGGCGACCTGATCCTGATCCTCAAGGGTACCGCCTCGAGCAAGCCGGCAGCAGCCAGTGCTCCGGCCAGCCAGGCACAAAGCCCGGCCGAGGAGAAACTGACCGAGCAGGCCGCAGAAGCACCGGCCGAAACTGCAGGCGAGTCAGTGGAGGAGGTTCGTATTCCGGACATCGGTTCCAGCGGCAGCGCCAAGGTCATCGAAGTCATGATCAAGGCCGGCGACAGCGTCGAGGCGGACCAGTCGCTGATCACCTTGGAATCCGACAAGGCCAGCATGGAAATTCCGGCGCCCAAGGCGGGCGTGGTGGAGTCGCTGTCGATCAAGGTGGGTGACGATGCCAAGACCGGCGACCTGATCCTGACCCTCAAGGTCCAGGGCTCGGCGCCAGCGAAAAAGGCCGAGAGCAGGCCGCAGGAGGCCGTTTCCCAGCAGCAGGCCGTCGCACCGAACAAGCAGGGCGTACCGGAAGCCAAGGCCGCGGCGACGCCGGCTCCGGCCGTCAGCGGCCCGAGCAAGGCCGGCACCAAGGTTCACGCCGGGCCGGCGGTACGCATGACTGCGCGAGAGTATGGTGTCGACCTGGCCGATGTTCCGGCCACCGGTCCCAAGGGTCGGATTCTCAAGGAAGATGTCCAGGCCTACGTCAAGAACATGCTGCACAAGGCCAAGCAGGCTCCGGCCGAAGGTGCCTCGGGCGGTGCCGGCATTCCGCCGATCCCGGCCGTGGACTTCAGCAAGTTCGGCGAAGTCGAAGAAGTCGCGATGTCGCGCCTGATGCAGATCGGCGCAGCCAACCTGCACCGCAGCTGGCTGAACGTACCGCACGTGACCCAGTTCGAATCGGCCGACATCACCGAACTGGAGGCTTTCCGCGTCTCCCAGAAGGCTGCCGCCGAGAAGGCCGGCGTCAAGCTCACCGTGCTGCCGTTGTTGCTCAAGGCGTGTGCGCACCTGCTCAAGGAGCTGCCGGACTTCAACAGCTCGCTGGCGCCAAGCGGCAAGGCACTGATCCGCAAGAAGTACGTGCACATCGGCTTCGCCGTGGATACGCCGGATGGCCTGATGGTCCCGGTGATCAAGAACGTGGATCAGAAGAGTTTGCTGCAGTTGGCTGGCGAGGCGGCCGAGCTGGCAGAGAAAGCGCGCAGCAAGAAGCTCTCGCCTGACGCCATGCAGGGTGCCTGCTTCACCATTTCCAGCCTTGGCCACATTGGCGGCACCGGCTTCACGCCGATCGTCAACGCGCCGGAAGTGGCGATTCTCGGGGTATCCAAGGCGACGATGCAGCCAGTCTGGGACGGCAAGGCATTCGAGCCGCGCCTGATGTTGCCGCTCTCGCTGTCCTACGATCACCGTGTAATCAACGGGGCTGCTGCCGCACGCTTCACCAAACGGCTGTCGGAGCTGCTGGCGGATATCCGCACCCTGCTGCTGTAACGGCTGAGCCAAACGAAAAACGCCGCATCCTCTGAAGAAGATGCGGCGTTTTCTATTGTGCAGGGATCACGCGCACCAACTGCTGCGTCAACCCTTCTGCAGATTACGAATCAGAAAAGACAGTGCCTTGGCCAGCTCTTCGGCACCCGGGGGGTCGCGCAGAATGACCAGCAAGGGCAGGCCGTCGATGGGGCTGCTGATCGAACAACTGAACCCTTGCGCAGGACACTGATATTGCAGGTAGGGATCAAGCCCGAATACCGACAGACTGCGGTTGCGTACGGCAACACCGCTGCTGCTGCTGCGGACTTCCTCGCGTATGCGCAACTCCCCAGGAGCGGCCACGCTCAGCTCGTAGAGAAAGTCCTGCGGATTGGCCTGACCAACCTGATAACCCGCTCGCAATGCGTAGGTATCGAGCAATCCGTTACTATGCGCGAGCAGCGCTTCGCGATCGCTGCTGGTGAGATAAAGCTTTTTCAATTCAGTGAGATAGCGAGCCGACTCATCCGAGCCGAACTCCACCACTTCACTCGCGATCAGAGGTGTTCCGATCACGCAGAGAACCGAGACCATCACTAACTTTGCAAGCCGACTTGTCAGTCCCTGTCGCATGATGCACCCTTGCCGAAATTAATATTATTTAGCCATCGCCCTTCGCTGGAACGGCGCCTGGAGCACAGGCCAGCCCGACTCCGTGGAGCATACTGGAAGCCAACCGCTCGATGAAAATACATACCGATGCCGCCAGCCGTCTGGCGACCGAGGTTGTGACGCAGTTGCCAGTGCCTTCACGGCTCGGCATGCTGCGTTTCGAGCGCTTGAACGAGTCCAGCTGGACACTGCTTTTTCTCGACCCCGCTTGCGAGCGTTATCTCGGTGTTTCCGCCGGCGACCTTTGCTCCCTGGTCGACGCCCCCTACGCCAGCCTGATGGAGCCCAGCGTCCGTCACCAGCTACACGAAGAGATTCAGCAACAGCTGACAGGCCGCAGCCACTATTCAGTCAGCTATCGACTGCACACGCCTGACGGCGTGCAGGACATCACCGAACTCGGCGAAGTTTGCCAGCAGTATGGTCGCGAGCTGCTCAGGGGCTATCTGATGCCCGGACGCCAGCCTGAATCGGATCAGGATCTCAGGGCGCAGAACGCCCGACTGCGCACGGCGCTGCAGCAACATCAGCAAGCCCAGGACGAACACATCGAGCACATGCTGCGCTCGCGCACCCAGCAGAGCCTGATCGTCAGGCTGGCTCGGCATCGCTACGGCTCCGCCAATCCGGAACTGGAAGCGGCACAGCTGATCACCCAGGCCGCCTGCGAAGTCTACGAGCTGAACCGCGCGACAATCTGGCATCTGGACGGCACGCGCCTGGAGCCGGTGTCGTGCTACCGACTCGACAGCGACCATTACGAAACGCCCTCAGCCCTGGAACTCGCACCCTTTCCCCGCTACTTGCAGGCGCTGCAGAGCGGTCGCGCCGTCGATGCGCAGGACGTGTCCCAGGATCATCGCACCTGCGAACTTGACCAGCTTATCTATCGCCCGCAGGGCGTTCGCTCGATCCTGGACGCCAGCATTCGAGTCGGTGGGGAGGTAATCGGCGTTCTCAGCCTGCAACACACAGGCAAACCGCGCGCATGGCAGGCCGACGAGATCGCCTTCGCCGGCGAGCTGGCCGATCAGTATGCGCAGGTGCTGGCCAATCAGCAGCGGCTCAGCGCAACCCATATGCTCGGCCTGTTCCAGCGCGCCGTGGAACAGAGCGCCAGCGCTTTCATCCTGGTCGACCGAGAAGGCCGGGTGGAATATGTGAATCCGGCATTCACCGTCATCAGCCAGTTTTCCTCAGCCGAGGTACGCGGTCAGCGTCTGGCCGATCTGAAGGCTCTGGAAAACCTCGGCGAGCTACTGTTCGACACCTCTTCGGTACTTGCCCACAGCAACAGCTGGCAGGGCGAGTTCCGCTCCCGACGCAAGAACCTCGAGCCGTACTGGGGTCAGCTTTCCATCTCCAAGGTCTTCAATGATGAAGGCGCGCTGACCCACTACATCGGTATCTACGAGGACATCACCCGCAGCAAACTGGCGCATCAGCATATCGAGCGTCTGGCCTATACCGACAACCTGACCAACCTGGGCAATCGCCCGTACTTCATTCGCAGCATCGAGGAGCGCTTTGCCGCCGGCGCCGAGCCCAGACTCTGCCTGTTGCTGGTGGACATCGACAACTTCAAGCGCATCAACGACAGCCTCGGCCACCAGACCGGCGACAAGCTGCTCACCAGCCTTGCCCGGCGACTGCGCAACGGACTCAGCCAGCAGGCCGTACTGGCACGCTTTGCCAGCAACGAGTTCGCCCTGCTGTTCGATGACAAGGGACTGGACGAAGGCGTCCGCCTGGCAGACCAGGTGCTGCGCATCCTCGATAAGCCGCTATTCGTCGACAAGCAGCTGATCAGCGTCAGCGGGTCCCTGGGGCTGGCGTGCTCGCCTCAGCACGGGCGTGACCCGGAAACGCTGATGAAGCATGCCGGGCAAGCGCTGCACAAGGCCAAGGCGAACGGCAAGAACCAGGTGCAGATATTTACCGAAGCCCTGCATGCCGAAGCCAACTACAAGCTGTTCGTCGAGAACAACCTGCGCCGTGCGCTGCTGCAGAACGAGTTGGAGGTGTTCTACCAGCCCAAGCTATGCCTGCATACCGGCCGGCTGCAGGGGCTGGAAGCGCTGCTGCGCTGGAACCATCCGGAAAAGGGCATGATCCGCCCGGATCAGTTCATCAGCGTCGCGGAAGAAACCGGGCTGATCATCCCGATCGGCAAGTGGGTCGCGCGGGAAGCTTGCCGGATGGGCGTCACCCTTTCCGCGCTAGGCCTTGGCACGCCCCAGATCGCAATCAACCTTTCACCCAAGCAATTCTCGGATCCGGATCTGCTTGGCACGATCGCCGCAATTCTGCTCGAAGAGCAACTTCCCGCCGCGCAGCTGGAGCTGGAGCTGACAGAAAGCCTCCTGCTCGAAGCCACCGAGGAAACCCGACAGCAGCTGATCGGCCTCAAGGCGCTCGGCCTGACGCTGGCCATGGACGACTTCGGCACTGGGTATTCCTCACTGAGCTACCTGAAGAAATTCCCCATCGACGTGATCAAGATCGATCGCAGCTTTATCAAGGACATCCCGGGCAACCAGGACGACGTGGAGATCACCTCGGCAGTGATCGCCATGGCCCGCAAGCTGCACCTGAAGGTCGTCGCTGAAGGAATCGAAACACCGGAGCAGCTGAAATTCCTGCGTCGTCATCGCTGTGATATCGGTCAGGGCTACCTGTTCGACAAGCCGATCCCCGGCAACATCCTGACCGAGGCTCTGCGCCGCTATCCCCAATGGTGCTAAGCGCCAGTCGTTTGCGCAGGACTCTGCGACGCGTGGTAGCCGTGGCGCTTTCACTGACTCCCGGGCTTTTGTAGCCTAGCTCGTCAGCCACCTTCCCCGCTCGAGGCTCGCATGTCGCTACGCTCGCAGATTCTGATCAACAAACAGGCACTGCCCACCGCCGAGCAGGCCTTGCCCGGCCGCTCGACACCCATACCGGTCCCCCCCGCCCACTACGTCAATGGCAACCCGCTGCAGCCGCCCTTTCCAGCAGGGCTTTGCCAGGCGGTGTTTGGCATGGGCTGCTTCTGGGGAGCGGAACGCCGGTTTTGGGAGCAGCCGGGAGTCTGGACGACGGCTGTCGGCTATGCCGGAGGCCTGACCCCGAACCCGACGTACGATGAAGTCTGTTCCGGGCTTACCGGGCATACGGAGGCGGTACTGGTGGTCTTCGATCCTCAGCAGATCGACTACGGCACGCTGTTACGCGTTTTCTGGGAGGCTCACAACCCGACTCAGGGAATGCGGCAGGGTAACGATGTCGGCAGCCAGTATCGTTCGGCGATCTACTGCATGGATGCACAGCAGCGCAGCGAGGCGGAGACGAGTCGTGAACGTTTCCAGCAGCAACTGAGCGCAGCGGGCTTTCCGGCCATCACCACCGAGATCGACGACGCGCCGCCCTTCTTCTACGCAGAGGCCTACCACCAGCAGTATCTGGCAAAGAATCCTGGGGGATATTGCGGGTTGGGCGGCACTGGTGTGTGCCTGCCGAGTTGATGCCGGGACATCGGCCTAAGCCTAAGCGGTCGCAAGGCCGCTTGAATGGCTGACTACTGGCATAAGAACTAAGCAGAAAAGAAAAACCCCGCCGAAGCGGGGCTCTGCAGACTGAATCCTGACATCCATGATCGCGCGCCATCCTGGCGCCGCTCCCTGTGTGATCCGTTTTATTGATTTGCGCTTTCCATGCGCCACGTCCTTAAGCAGTAGATTACCGTCAGACCTTGTGAGCCTGTAGTAGCCATTGTGCATCACGCCTTGTAAGCCTTTTCCTACATCGCGTCATCCTTGATGCAATGCTGTAAGTCCAGGCTTACATGGTGCGGTTTTTATGACCTGAAGGGCGGCTTAATCGTTCCGCGTCATGGCCAAATAATTTCATATTGCCTTTAGATTAAGCCGCGGCTTCTCAGAATTGAGCAGCGTCGAGCAGGTACAGCGACTCGCTTCCGGCCTTGACCGAAGCGCTCAGCGAATGAATTCGCGGCAACAGGCGAGCAAAGTAGAAACGCGCGGTTCCCAGCTTGCTCTGGTAGAAGTCGCCTTCATCCTGTTTGGCGAATGCCGCTACCGCCATGCGTGCCCACATGTACGCATAAGCGGTGTAGCCGAACACGTGCAGGTACTCCACCGAGGCGGCGCCGATTTCGTTCGGATTCACCTTGGCCTGATCGATTACCCAGGCGGTCAGCTCATCCAGATTGTCCATGGCAGCCTTGAGGGGCTCGGCGAACTCCGCCAGCTCCGGACCGGCATCAGCGATGAATGTACGAATTTCATCGACGAAGGCCTGATACATGGTGCCACCACTGCCGACAATCTTGCGCCCAACCAGGTCCAGCGCTTGAATGCCGTTGGTGCCCTCGTAGATCTGAGTAATGCGGCAGTCACGCACCAGCTGCTCCTGGCCCCACTCGCGGATGAAGCCATGGCCGCCGAAAATCTGCTGCCCATGTACCGTGGTTTCCAGCCCCATGTCAGTGAGGAAGGCCTTGGCTACCGGTGTCAGCAGCGCCACCTGCGCCTCGGCTCGCAGCCGCGCCTCGTCGTCGTCGCTGAACTTGGCGATATCGAGCTGCAGCGCGACATAACTGGAGAACGCGCGACCACCCTCGTTCAGCGCCTTCATGGTCAGCAGCATGCGGCGTACATCCGGATGCACGATGATCGGATCGGCTGCCTTGTCCTGCGCAATCGGTCCGGTCGGTGCGCGGCTCTGGATACGCTCGCGGGCATACTCGATGGCGCTCTGATAGGAGCGCTCGCCAGTCGACAGGCCCTGAATACCGACGCCCAGACGCTCGTAGTTCATCATGGTGAACATCGCTGCGAGGCCCTTGTTCGGCTCGCCGACCATCCAGCCGGTGGCACCGTCGAAGTTCATCACGCAGGTCGCCGAGGCCTGGATACCCATCTTGTGCTCGATGGAACCGCAGGACAGCGAGTTGCGCTCACCCAGGGTGCCGTCCTCGTTGACCATCACCTTCGGCACCAGGAACAACGAGATGCCGCGGGAGCCAGCTGGCGCATCCGGCAGCTTGGCCAGCACCAGGTGGATGATGTTCTCGGTCAGGTCATGCTCGCCACCGGTGATGAATATCTTGGTGCCGCTGATCTTGTAGGAGCCGTCTGCCTGCGGCTCGGCCTTGGTGCGGATAATGCCGAGGTCGGTACCGGCATGAGGTTCGGTCAGACACATGGAGCCGGACCAGACACCGGCATACATGTTCGGCAGGTACTTCTGCTTGAGCTCCTCACTGGCGTGGGCGTAGATCGACAGGCAGGCGCCGGACGTCAGCATCGGATAGAGGCCGAAGGCCAGGCTGGCGGAGTTCATCATCTCTTCGACTTGGGCCGAGATGACCTTGGGCATACCCATCCCGCCGAACGCAGGATCGCCACCGACACCGACCCAGCCGCCTTCGGCATATAGCTGATAAGCCTCGCGGTAGCCGGCGGGCGTAGAAACAGCCCCGGCGTCCCAGCGGCAGCCTTCTTCGTCACCGCTGCGGTTGAGCGGCGCGATGCTGTTGGCGGTGATCTTGCCAGCTTCCTCGAGAATTGCATCGGCCGTCTCGGCATCGACCACTTCGGCCAGCGCTGGCAGCGACTGCCAGAGTTTCGGCGCGTCGAAGACTTCATTCAGGACAAAACGCATGTCGCGCAGCGGCGCTTGGTAGTCAGCCATGGCAAGGTTCCTCGCAAGACACTGGGTTGCGACCACTATGGGCCGTTTGCAGCGAGTCTAACCGAATAACCAGGACAGGATTAAGCGTCTTTTTATGACCAGATAGTTTTGACCAGTCACTATCAATACCGATGCAACCCTAACGCGAATGCTCGGCCATGCGCACCGCGCCGCGGCCACCGCCATGCACTCGCAAACAGTTTCTTCCTGCTTTTTTTGCACTGTACAGCGCTTGGTCGGCGGCCTTGATCACCTCTTCCGGACTGCGCTGCTCGCCTTGTCGCTCCGCCACTCCGATGCTGATGGTCACCGAGACCTGGTTCGCCGACGCCGCTCCCCGGGCCATACGGCCGCGACGATCATCCTTCGGCCGATTGTGTGCGTCACGCAGCTGCAGGGCATAAGCCTCCACCGACTGGCGTACCGCCTCGAGGTGCGGCAGGCACTCCTCGATACTGTGCCCGGGAAATACCAGAGTGAATTCCTCACCGCCATAACGATAGGCGCGCCCACCGCCGCCGATCTTGCGCAGCCGGCTGGCAACCATCTTCAGCACCTGATCACCGACGTCGTGACCATAGGTATCGTTGAAGCGCTTGAAGTGGTCCACATCAGCCATCGCCAGCACGTACTGCCGCCCCAGGCGCTGCAGTCGCTCATTCAGAGCGCGACGCCCAGGCAAGCCGGTCAGCTCGTCACGAAAGGCCATGAGATAAGCCTCATGAGCGATTGCCGTCACCAGCATCAGCAGCACATGGCTGCTCAGAATGTTGAGGGCGGCATAGCGGCTGAACGTCTGCGGCAGCATCAGCAGAATGCCGAGCAGCGCGATGATCTGCGCCGCATGGGAAGGTCGCGGCTGGCGAAGGTACTGGACGATCAGCAATACCAGCGCCACGAGGAACACCGGATACGCCAGCTGGATGAGCGGTAGCCAGTCGGCCTTGAGCGCGGGCCAGCGAATCACCACCAGCCAGGCATGTAACGCTTCCGGAAACCGCTTTGCCAGCGCCACGGCGACGACACCGACGGCAAACAGCACGGCGGCACGGGCCAGACCGTCCTGCGCCAGGTGACTGCGCTCTCGCCACACGCCATACAGGCCGTAAAGCAGCGGCAGCAGCAAGCTGCAGAGATGAAAGGTCAGTGCAGCATCGTCCAGCAGAGTGCCATGCGCCCGGTAGTGATCGGCGTGGATATCGAGGAGGAAATAGGCAAGATAGACGCAGAGCAGCAGAAACAGCTCGCGGATGCGGCCGTACATCATGCAAAGCGCACCGCCGAGCAACAGCAGTACGGTCGGCAGGACGTTATAGAGCGACGTGAAGAACTCGCTCAGCGAAACCTGACGCGCGATGACCTCTCCGCCGAGCAACAGGGCCAATGGCGCGAGAAAATGGCTGAGGCGAGGCGGGACGGCACGCGACACGGCAACTCCGGCATGCTGCCGAGAAAAGCTAGCATTTTGCCTTCTTGCTACCCGTTGTGCAGCCGAAATACCGGCGAAGATGCGGCAAAAGCAGTACAACGTCTGGATCGGGCACAAAAAAGCCGCTGCAAAGCAGCGGCTTTCCTTTACAACCTCAACCCGTCAGTAACCGAGAGCGAAGTCTTCCTCAGCCATCTGCATCAGGTTGTCGGCACCGGACAGCATGGCGTCAACATGCATGCGGGTACGCGGCAGGATGCGCTGGAAGTAGAATCGCGCGGTCTGCAGCTTGGCCTTGTAGAACGCCTCCTCGGAGGTGCCCTCAGCCAGCTTCTCGGCAGCAACCCGAGCCATGTCAGCCCAGAAATAGGCGAGACAGGCGTAGCCGGAATACATGCAGTAGTCGACCGACGCCGCACCGACCATTTCACGATCCTTCATGGCGGCCATGCCGATCTTCATGGTCAGCTCGCCCCACTCCTTGTTCAGCTGATTCAGGGGGGTAACGAACTCCTTGATGGCTTCGTTGCCTTCCTGGTTCTGGCAGAACTTGTGCACGATCTTGGTGAAGGACTTCAGCGCCTCGCCCTGGGTCATCAGCACCTTGCGGCCCAACAGATCCAGCGCCTGGATACCGGTGGTGCCCTCGTACAGCATGGAGATACGCGCGTCACGCACGTTCTGCTCCATGCCCCACTCGGCGATGAAGCCGTGACCACCGTAGATCTGCACGCCGTGGTTGGCAGCTTCGAAGCCTACTTCGGTCATGAACGCCTTGGCGATCGGCGTGAGGAAGGCCAGCAGCGTGTCGGCCTGCTTCTTCTGCTCTTCATCCTGGCTGTTCTTGACGATGTCGACCTGCTTGGCGGTGAAGTAGACCATCGCGCGGTTGCCCTCGGCGAAGGCCTTCATGGTCAACAGCATGCGACGCACGTCCGGATGCACGATGATCGGGTCGGCTGGCTTTTCCGGCGCCTTGGGGCCGCTCAGCGCACGCATCTGCAGGCGCTCACGAGCGTACTTGATGCCGCCCTGGAAACCGATCTCGGCATGTGCCAGCCCCTGCAGCGCGGTACCCAGACGTGCGGTGTTCATAAAGGTGAACATCGCGTTCAGGCCCTTGTTCGGCGGACCGATCAGAAAGCCGGTGGCGCCGTCGAAGTTCATGACGCAGGTCGCGTTGCCGTGGATGCCCATCTTGTGTTCAAGCGATCCGCAGTTCACACCGTTGCGCTCGCCCTTCTCGCCTTCGGCGTTGGGCAGGAACTTGGGCACGATGAACAGGGAGATGCCCTTGGTGCCAGCCGGAGCATCGGGCAGGCGAGCCAGAACGATATGGACGATGTTCTCGGCCATGTCGTGTTCACCGGAGGAGATGAAGATCTTGGTCCCGTTCAGCTTGTAGCTGCCGTCGGCCTGGGGCTCCGCCTTGGTGCGCAACATGCCCAGATCGGTACCGCAGTGCGGTTCGGTCAGGCACATGGTGCCGGTCCACTGGCCGGACACAAGCTTGCTCAGATAGGTGTGCTTCTGATCGTCGGTACCGTGGGTAGCGATGGTGTTCATGCAGCCATGAGACAGGCCGGGGTACATGCCCCAGGACCAGTTGGCCTGACCGATCATTTCGCTGATAGCCAGACCGAGGGACTCGGGCAGACCCTGACCGCCGTGGTCGACGTCATGGGCCAGGCTCGGCCAGCCGCCTGCCACATACTGCTCATAAGCTTCCTTGAAACCGGTCGGCGTCTTCACGCCCGACTCGCTCCAGGTGCAGCCTTCGATGTCACCGACGCGATTCAGCGGAGCAAGTACCTGCTCACAGAACTTCGCGCCCTCATCGAGAATCGCGTTGACCATGTCCGGGGTGGCGTCTTCACATCCCGGAAGGCTCTGATAGTGCGCTTCGTAGCCGAGCAGCTCGTCACGTACGAAACGGATATCGCGCAAGGGGGCCTTGTAGTCGGGCATAGCGTAAACCTCAGCGGTGAGTTCTTGTAACAAGCTGACCGGGCGACCCAGCCATCTGAATTCGATTTCGACCGTCGGACTACCAGCCCGAAGGGTCAAACAGGCGTTTGAAACATACGTTTCGACCTGAGCGATGTCAAGCGCGGAACAGGGCACCACTTATCGGCTGAATCAGCCAAATTCAGGTCGAGCGAAAGCCACGCCTGGCGAAATTCGGGAATAGGAAATCTGATGTTGCAAAGACGCAGCAAGCCCGGCGCCTGCCGAGCTGACTGGCGGGAACGAAGATGCAGGAAGGAGAAAAGCGAAGCTGGCCGAGCGCATGAATGACGACTCGAATCAGCAAGGAGAATCGATGAGCGCCGGAGTACGCGATCAGGCCTGGGTATCGATCAGCGTGCCGAGAACTTCGTCAGCGCTTTGGATCATACGGGCGCCTGCCTTGGCACTGTGTTCACCGACCTTCAACTGGATCAGTTGCTCGGTGATTTCGGTGACCGCCTGGGAGTTGCCCAGCACTGGCGCGTTGGCGGAGGCGATGGACGAAGCGGCCTGCTCGACGCGCTGCTGACCGCCCTGGTAGGCACTGAGACCCGCGCCCAGAAGGTTATTGGTGATTTGCATGGTGACTCCACGCGCTATCAGGTTGCCAGCATTCAAGCAGATGCCGACACGTACCGCAAGGCGCGAGTCGCCGCAATGCGCGTCCGCTCACACCGGCTGCAACGCGGGCAACGTCAGGTAGCGCGCGACCTGACGCGCCGTTGGCGCAGCGAGGCGAGGCACCTGGCCAAGGCAGGGTGCCGGTAGCAGCTCAGCGAGCGTGGCGAGGTTGTCATCCAGCCGCGACGTGGCAGGGTCGATGATATTCGCCACCCAGCCAGCCAGCGCCAGCCCGTCGCGGGCGATCGCTTCGGCACTGAGCAGCGCATGGTTGATACAACCCAAGCGCACCCCTACTACGAGAATGACCGGTAAACCCAGCGCCGCGGGCAATGCCGACAGATGCTCACGCGCATTCAGCGGGACTCGCCAGCCTCCCGCGCCCTCGACCAGAGTGACGCCGGCCTGCCGGGCCATTACCGGTTGCACGGCCTCGATCAGACGAGCGGCGGTCAGTTCGACACCCGCTTCGCGGGCAGCTATGTGCGGGGCAATGGCCGGCTCGAACGCGAACGGGTTGACCGTCGCATAGTCCAGCGCAAGGCTGCACTCGGCCAGCAGGGCCAGCGCGTCGCTGTTACGTAAACCCTGCTCGGTCCTTTCGCAGCCTGAGGCGACCGGCTTCACCGCCGCGGTGGACAACCCCGCCAGGCGCGCTGCATGCAGCAGGCCCGCGGCGATAGTGGTCTTGCCAACATCGGTATCGGTGCCGGCAATGAAGAAAGCGCGATGCATCATGGCTCCTTGTGCAGAATGCCGTAGATCACCTGGTAGGTCGCCGGAAGCCCCTCGGGACGGCGGAACCCTTCGTAGGCCTCGACCAGCGCGCGGATGCGTGCACGCCCGGTCAGTCCATCCGGGCGACCCGGGTTCAGGTTGTGCGCACCCAGCGCCTTGAGCTCATGGGTCAGCTGGCGCAGATCGGGGAAATGCAGCACTTCCGGGCGCACTTCGAGACTCGCCAATCCCAGACCGCAGCCCCTACACAGCGTCTGGTAGGCCTCCCGCGAGCGGAAGCGGTTGACGTGAGCGAAGCCGTCCACCGCCTGCCAGCTGTCCCGCAGCTCCTGCAGGGTACCGCTGCACAGACTGGTGAAGGCAAAGATGCCGCCCGGACGCAGCACCCGCCGCACTTCGCTCAGCACGCTGGCGAAATCCTCGCACCACTGCAGTGCCAGACTCGAATAGATCAGGTCGACAGTGCCATCACGCAGCGGCAGCCGCTCGGCGTCACCGGTGACGAAATGCCGTGCGCCGCCCTGCGGCCGTGCATGACGCAGCATGCCCTCGGCGATATCCAGTGCCAGGCCATCGGCCTCCGGAAAGGCCGCAGCCAGGACGCGGGAGAAGTAGCCGGTGCCGCTGCCAAGATCGAGCCAGCGGCCGGGTTGCCGAGTGGAGGGCAGTCGGGCCAGCAATTGATTGCCGACCTGTCGCTGCAGTGCGGCGACGCTGTCGTAACTGCCCGCAGCACGGGAAAACGATGCCGCGACCTGGCGCTTATCAGGCAACTGCGCCGGCGGACGCTCGCTGAGCGATGCTTCAGTCATCCTCGCCATCACCCATAAACGCCAGCATTGCCGTCGCCACGTCGTCGGCACGCTCCAGCGGCAGGCCGTGGCTGGCATTGGCCAGCACATCGACTTCCACATCCGGCAGACAGGCCAGCAGCGCATCTGCCGCTGACTCCGGCACCAGCGCATCACCATCGGCGAACAGATGCAGCTGTGGCCCCACATAACCTTGCAGCGCCTCGCGACCGTCCAGCTCGGCGAGCAGACGCAGCCCGGCGGCAGCCACTGACGAAGGCTGCTCGAGCAGGCTCACCTGCAGTTGCCGCGCCAGCGTGCGCGGATCGTAGGCACTGCGGCTACACAGCAGGCTGAAGCGCTTGAGCGTGTCATCCGGCCCGAGGCGGAAGGCCTCCTCGAAGGCATCGAACACTTCGGCAGGCATCGCCGTCGGCCAGTCGTCACGGCTGCGGAAGCAGGGGTTACTGCAGATAGTGATCAGTCCCGGACAGTTGTCGCCGCGCCGCGCGGCCAGTTGCGTCGCCAGCATGCCGCCAAGCGACCAACCGGCGAGCCAGCTGTCGACGGGCAGCCGCGCATCCAGCTCATCGAGCCAGGCCTCGGGGTGATCCAGCGTCGGCAGTGGGGCAATGTCGACCTGCAGCCGTGGCTCGCGGTCGCGCAATAGCTCGGTCAGGGGTTCAAGGGCGGCCGAGCTGAACGCCCAGCCCGGCAGAAGAATCAGTCGATCACGCATCCTCGTTCTCCTTGGGCAACAGGGCCCAGCACTCGACCAGCGCTTCCAGCAGGCGGTCCAGCTGTGCCTCACTGTGGCTCGCCGTGAAGGTGATCCGCAGCCGTGCGCTGCCAGCCGGAACGGTTGGCGGGCGAATCGAGCCGACCAGGATGCCGCGCTCGCGCAGCAATGCCGACAGCCTCAACGCCCGTTCGCTGCTGCCGACCAGCACCGGCTGGATCGGCGTCGGGCTGTCCATTAGGGTCAGGCCGATCTGTGCCGCACCTTCGCGGAAACGTGCAACCAGCCGGCACAGATGCTCGCGGCGCCAGCCCTCGCTACGTAAAAGCTCCAGGCTTTTCAGTGTGGCACAGGCCACCGCAGGCGGCTGGCTGGTGGTGTAGATGTACGGTCGCGCGAACTGGATCAGCGTTTCGATCAGCTCCTCGCTACCGGCTACAAAGGCGCCCGCGGTGCCAAACGCCTTGCCCAGCGTACCGACCAGCACCGGCACGTCATCGATGCCGAGGCCAAAGTGCTCGACGATGCCGCCGCCGGTTGCGCCCAGCGGACCGAAGCCATGGGCATCGTCGACCATCACCCAGGCGCCGTGCTGCTTCGCCGAGGCACAGATCGCGGGGAGGTCGGCAAGATCGCCGTCCATGCTGAACACACCATCGGTCACCACCAGGGTATTGCCGCTGGCCTTGTCCAGGCGTTTGCCGAGGCTTTCGGCGTCGTTGTGCAGGTAACGCGAGAAACGCGCGCCGGAGAGCAAACCGGCATCGAGCAGGGAGGCGTGATTGAGCCGATCCTCCAGCACCGTATCGCCCTGCCCGACCAGCGCGGTGACCGCGGCCAGATTCGCCATATAACCGGTGGAAAACAGCAGCGCCCGTGGTCGTCCGGTAAATGCCGCCAGCGCTTCTTCGAGCTGATGATGCGGCGTGCTGTGGCCGATCACCAGATGCGAGGCGCCGCCGCCCACACCCCACTTTGCGGCGCCCTGCTGCATGGCTGCGATCACCTCGGGATGGCTGGCCAGTCCCAGGTAGTCGTTGGAGCAGAACGCCAGCAGCCGCTGCCCATCGACCATCACTTCCGGCTGCTGCGGCGTTTCCAGCAACGGGCGTTGACGATAGAGATGGGCCGCGCGGCGCTCGGCAAGACGGGCGGAGAGATCGAAAGTCATGGACTCGGATACCGGCGAATGGTGGATAACCGCAAGCGGGTTTATCCACCTTACGAAGAGTCGCGTTAAGTGTCGGGGGAATCGGGGCGCAGTTGGCGTCTCCGTCCACCGAAACGAATCATCAGGCTGAAGCGGCGTTGTAGAACAACTTGCTGTCGCGCTGTTCGATCAGCGCCTGCTCGATGGCCGCCTGGTGTACTTCGTCGGCATGCTCGTGGCGCTCTTCCGGCTTGATGCCCAGACGCGCGAACAGCTGCATGTCCTTGTCCGCCTGCGGATTGGCGGTGGTCAGCAGCTTCTCGCCGTAGAAGATCGAGTTGGCACCAGCGAAGAAGGCCAAGGCCTGCATCTGCTCGTTCATCTGCTCGCGTCCGGCGGACAGCCGCACATGGGATTTCGGCATCATGATCCGCGCCACGGCTAGCATGCGGATGAAGTCGAACGGATCGACGTCCTGTTCCTCGGCCAGCGGCGTGCCCTTGACCTTGACCAGCATGTTGATCGGCACAGATTCCGGGTGCTCAGGCAGGTTGGCCAGCTGGATCAGCAGGCCGGCGCGATCGTCCAGCGACTCGCCCATGCCGAGGATGCCGCCGGAACAGATCTTCATCCCCGCCTCGCGCACGTAGCTCAGCGTTTCCAGACGCTCGCCATAGGTGCGGGTGGTAATGATGTTGCCGTAGTACTCCGGCGAGGTGTCGAGGTTGTGGTTGTAGTAGTCCAGCCCCGCCGCCGCCAGCGCCTTGGTCTGCTCCTGATCGAGCTTGCCGAGGGTCATGCAGGTTTCCAGGCCCAGCGCCTTCACACCCTCGACCATCTTCAGCACGTAGGGCATGTCCTTGGCCGACGGATGCTTCCAGGCGGCACCCATGCAGAAACGTGTCGAGCCGATGGCCTTGGCTTCGGCCGCCGCCTCCAGCACCTTCTGCACTTCCATCAGCTTCTCTTTATCGAGGCCGGTGTTGTAGTGCCCGGATTGCGGACAGTACTTGCAGTCTTCCGGGCAGGCGCCGGTCTTGATCGACAGCAGCGTGGAGACCTGCACGCGGTTGGCATCGAAGTGCTGGCGGTGCACGGTCTGCGCCTGGAACAGCAGATCATTGAAGGGTTGCTCGAAGAGCGCCTTGACCTCGGCGAGGGTCCAATCGTGGCGGGTAACGGAAGCGGAGGTGGCGCTCATGGGCATTCCTTGTAATTAATAGCGGCTCGGCGGCCTGGCACGGATGCGGAATGGTTAGCCAAGCTCGATACGCTGTCAACCAGGAAAGGAATCATGGTTTACAACTGGTCAATTAATATACAGCACTGCCTGCTGTGCGATGAACCTTGCGACGGTCACCCACTGTGCGGCCCTTGCGAAGCCGAACTGCCCTGGCTCGATGGCCGGTGTGCAACCTGTGCCGTGCCAATGCCGACACGCGGGCTGGTCTGCGGCGAATGCCAGAAAAGGCCGCCAAGCTATGACCACGTCGAGGTGCCCTGGCGCTTCGCCTTTCCCGTGGATGCACTGATCACCCGCTTCAAGCACCAGGCGCGCTGGCCATTCGGCCGCCTGCTTGGCGAGCGCCTGGCGCTGCATCTGCAGCACGCCTTCACCGAGGGACTGCCGCAGCCTGATCTTCTGGTCCCGGTACCGCTGGCACGTCGACGCCTGCGCCAGCGCGGCTTCAATCAGGCGCAGATGCTCGCGCGGTGGCTGGGCGGAGCGCTGAAACTGCCGGTCGACGAGCATCTGCTGGAACGCGTCGTCGATACGCCACCGCAGCAGCAACTGGACGCCGCCACGCGACGACGCAATCTGCGCCAGGCGTTTTGCCTGGCGCCGGGTACCGACATCAAGGGCCGCCATCTGGCGCTGATCGACGACGTGCTGACCACCGGTGCGACCGCCGAGGCGCTGGCGCGACTGCTCAAGCGTGCGGGTGCGGTGCGAGTGGACGTCTACTGCCTGGCACGCACGCCCAAGCCAGGCGACTGATAGCGGCGGACGCGCGGTTGTTTAAAAGCCCCGGTGCAATACACTGATCGGTCTATTCTGCGGAGCCGGTCATGTCTCATCCCTTCGATACACTCACGCCGGACCTGGTCCTCGACGCTGTGGAAAGCATCGGTTATCTCAGCGATGCCCGCGTGCTGGCGCTCAACAGCTACGAGAACCGCGTCTATCAGGTGGGCATCGAAGATGAAACACCACTGATCGCCAAGTTCTACCGTCCCGGTCGCTGGAGCAACGAGGCGATTCTCGAGGAGCACCAGTTCAGCCTGGAACTGGTCGAGCACGAGGTGCCGGTGGTGGCGCCGCTGGAACGCAACGGCACGACGCTATTCGAGCACGCCGGCTTCCGCTTTGCGCTATTTCCACGTAGAGGAGGCCGCGCGCCGGAGCCGGGCAATCTCGACCAGCTCTATCGTCTCGGCCAGCTGCTGGGGCGGATGCATGCGATAGGTGCAAACCGGCCGTTCGAGCATCGCGAAACGCTGGGCGTACAGAATTTCGGCCACGATTCGCTGAATAGCTTGCTGGAAGGCGGCTTCGTGCCCAAAAGCCTGCTGCCTGCCTACGAGTCGGTGGCACGCGATCTGCTCAAACGGGTCGAAGACGTCTTCGCCAGCACCAACTTCACCCCGATCCGCCTGCATGGCGATTGCCACCCGGGCAACATCCTCGCCCGCGACGATGCCTTTCATCTGGTCGATCTCGATGATTGCCGCATGGGCCCATCGGTGCAGGACCTGTGGATGATGCTCGCCGGCGAGCGCCATGAACGTCTTGGTCAGCTGGCCGAACTGGTGGACGGCTACAACGAATTCCATGATTTCGCCCCCCGCGAGCTGCCGCTGATCGAGGCGCTGCGCGCCCTGCGGCTGATGCACTACAGCGCCTGGCTGGCTCGCCGCTGGGATGACCCGGCCTTTCCGATGAGCTTTCCTTGGTTTGGCAGCGAACGGTACTGGGGCGACCAGGTGCTGATCCTGCGCGAACAGATATCGGCGCTGCAGGAAGAGCCGCTCAGGTTGTTCTGAGGCATGGTGTGGCTGCGGACCCGTGACGGTGGATGTGAAAAGCGAAATCCACCCTACGAATCCCGGCGTCTGCGTAGGGTGGATCGCGCTCTATCGATCCACCGGGTGGCGGTCCACCGGGTGGCGATCCCGCGGCTCAAGCCTCTTCGATCAACCAGTCCAGGCGCCAGCTGCCCTGGCTCTGCGCCAGCTGCTCGGACAGCCATGGCAACAGCTCGCGCAGCTCTTCCTCCAGCCCCCACGGCGGGTTCACGATGGCCAAGCCCGAACCGCTCAGGCGGCTGGCGTCGTCGGCGGGGTGGACGAACAGCTCGGCACGCAGCAACTTGGGCGCCCCGCTGCGCGCCAGGTCCTGATAGAAGCGCTTGAGCTGGCGCTCGTCCTTGATCGGATACCAGATCACACCGATGGTCTGGCGCATACGGCCGAGCGCTTCCTTCAGCGCCGTCACACAACGGCTCAGTTCGTCGGCCTGTTCGAACGGTGGATCGATCAACAACACCACACGCTTTTCCTGCGTCGGCATCAAGGCCCGCGGTACATGCCAGCCCTCTCCTCGGTGCACGGCCACGCGGCGGTCGCCGGCCATGTTGTCCTTGAGCAGCGCGCCGTCCTCGGGATGCTTTTCGTTGAGCTGCAGGCGATCCTGCTCGCGGGTCAGTTGCCGCGCCAGCTCCGGCGAACCGGGGTAATAGCGCAGCGTGCCGTCCGGGTTGAGCTGGCGGATCACGCCGAGGTAGTCATCGAGCAGCGCCGGGTGCGCCTCGGCCTGCCAGATGCGGGCGATGCCTTGCAGCCACTCGCCGGTGCGGCTGGCCTGGTCGCCGGCCAGGTCGTAGAGGCCGACGCCGGCATGGCTGTCGAGGTAGGCGAAGGGCGCCTCCTTGCGCGACAGCAGGGCGAAGATCCGGCTCAACACCAGGTGTTTGAGCACATCGGCGTGGTTGCCGGCATGGAAGGCGTGGCGGTAGTTCATCTGATCCTCCTCGAGAGCCGCGCAGTTTACCCGTCCGCCTTGCGCCGCGCAGGTCCGGCATGACCAGCGTCGTTTTCCCCGGCCACCGACTAGGGCTACAGTGCCCACCCACGACGACTGAACGGAGCTGACCTCATGGACCTACGCGATCTCTTCGGCATCGAGCACCCGATCATCCAGGCGCCCATGGCCGGTGCACAGAATCACCTGCTGGCCGCGGCGGTCTGCGAGGCCGGCGGGCTGGGTTCGATCCCGGCCGGCATGCTCAATGCCGAGGCGCTGGACGCCGAACTGACCGCCATCGAGGCGCTGACCGACCGGCCCTACAACGTTAACTTCTTCTGCCACCAGACGCCGGCTGCCGACCCGACGGCCTTCGACGCCTGGCACCGGATGCTCGCACCCATGTTCGCCGAATTCGCCATCAACCCGGCGAGCATTCCCACCGGCGCCACCCGCCAGCCGTTCGATGCGGCAATGGCCGCGGTGCTGGAGCGGCACAAGCCGGCGCTGATCAGCTTCCACTTCGGCCTGCCGGCGCCCGATCTGCTGCAACGCGCCCGCGCCACCGGGGCGAAGATCGCCTCCAGCGCGACTACGGTCGCCGAAGGCCTCTGGCTGCAGCAGCACGACGTCGACCTGGTGATTGCCCAGGGCCTGGAAGCCGGCGGCCACCGTGGCATCTTTCTCAGCGAGGACCTGACCACCCAACTCGGCACCTTTGCCCTGCTGCCGCAACTGGTCGCCGCGCTAAACGTGCCGGTGGTCGCCGCGGGCGGCATCGCCGATGCCGGGGGCGTGGCTGCAGCGCAGACGCTCGGTGCGGCTGGTGTGCAACTGGGCACGGCCTACCTGCTGTGCCCGGAGAGCCGCACCAATGCGCTGCATCGCGCCGCGCTGAAGAGCCCGTACGCAGCGCATACGGCGCTGACCACCCTGTTCAGCGGGCGCCCGGCGCGCGGCATCGTCAACCGCATCATGCGCGAGCTGGGTCCGCTGCCCGAAGGCGTGCCGCCCTTCCCGCTGGCCGGCAACGCCATCGGCGCGCTGCGCGCCCAGACCGAGAAGCAGGGCCTGGATCACTGTACGCCGCTGTGGGCCGGGCAAAATGTCAGCGGCTGCCGGGAGATCCCGGCCGGCCAGCTGACTCGTGAACTTGCCGGCGGCTGGCGGGCCTGAGTCATTACGCAGTCCGTCGCGGCGAGCCCTGAGCCGCCGTGACGGCGCGTAGAATCGACCGCACGTCACACGGAATCCCGCCATGAGTCCACTGACCAATACGCTCGTCTTCCTCGCCACCCTGGCCGGCATGGAAGTCTTCGCCTGGTGGGCACACAAGTACGTGATGCACGGCTGGGGCTGGGGCTGGCACAAGTCGCACCACGAGCCGCGCAACGGCTGGTTCGAGAAGAACGACCTCTATGCGGTGGTGTTCGCTGGCGTGGCGATCGGGCTGATCGCCCTCGGCACGGCCGGTTATCACCCGCTGGAATGGATCGGCGCCGGGATGACGGCCTACGGCTTTCTCTATTTCGTCGCTCATGACGGGCTGGTCCATCACCGCTGGCCGCTGCGCTATGTGCCGCGCAACGGCTATCTCAAGCGGCTGTATCAGGCGCACCGTCTGCACCATGCGGTCGAAGGCAAGGAGCGCTGCGTATCCTTCGGCTTTCTCTACGCGCCGCCGCTGGCGGTGCTCAAGCGCCAGCTGCGCGAGCTGCACGACGGGCCGTTGCGCAAGCACCAGGGTGCATCTAGCGAGGACGTCTCCAGAGACCGTCAGGACGCGGCCTGACCTGCATCCGCCGCGAGGCCAGCGCCAGCACACCACCCCCCAGTAGGAACTGCAGCTTCTGCCCTTTGCTGGTCGACACCCGCGCATCCCACGCCGCCGCGCCGCGCGCTTTCACCTCGACGCCGATCTGCCGGTAGACGCCATGAGCCGTGGCAATCGACCAGGCCGAGCGCAGCGGCAGATCGCGCAGGCCCTGCGACGCCGAGCGATAGTAGGGTTCGGCCAGATCCACCAGTCGCGCTGCCAGCGTGGCCAATGCCGCACGATGCTCAGGTAGCGCGATCTCATCTTCAGGGATGCCCACTTCGGCCAGCCACTCGGCCGGCAGGTAGACACGGCCGATCTGCGCATCCTCGACGATATCACGGGCAATGTTGGTGAGCTGAAAGGCCAAGCCCAGATCACAGGCGCGATCCAGCGTCGGCTCCGCTGCGGCGCCCATCACCCGCGCCATCATCAGGCCGACCACGCCGGCAACGCGATAGCAATACAGCAGGGTGTCGTCGAGGGTCTGGTAGCGGTAGCCCTGCACATCCATGCGAAAGCCGGCCAGATGTTCCAGCGGATGGGCCTTGGGAATCCGATGACGCTGGATCACCTGCTGGAAGGCGGCGAACGCCGGATAGGCCATCGGCTCGCCGGCATAGGCGCGTTCGGTCAGGTCAACCAGCTCGGCCAGCCGCGCCTCACCGCTGTTGCGATCGCCGGCGAGCTGACCATGCCCCAGCGTCTGCCCGTCGATCACGTCATCACAGTGACGGCACCAGGCGTAGAGCATCACGGCGCTCTGGCGGGTGCGCTCGTCGAACAGCTTTGCCGCCGCCGCGAAGCTCTTGGAGCCGACGTTGATCGCCTGGGTCGAGTGATCGACGACCTTGTCGTTCATCCGGCCTGCTCCTTCAATAGAAAGTCCTCCAGCATCAGCCCGGCAGTGGCCTTGGCCGAACCGACGACCCCCGGCACGCCGGCACCGGGGTGAGTGCCGGCGCCGACGATATAGAGGTTGGGAATCACATCGTCGCGGTTGTGCGGGCGGAACCAGGCGCTCTGGGTAAGGATCGGCTCCAGCGAAAACGCTGAGCCCAGATGAGCGTTGAGCTCGTCGCGGAAATCGTGCGGCGTGAAGATGCGGTGCGTGACCAGATCGCCGCGCAGACCGGGAATGTAGTGCCGCTCGAGGTACTCGAAAATGCGGTCGCGGTATTTCGGCCCCTCCACCGCCCAATCGATATCTGCCGTGCCCAGGTGTGGCACCGGCGCCAGCACGTAGTGGCTGGCACAGCCTTCCGGCGCCAGCGAGGGATCGGTTACGCAGGGCGCATGCAAGTAGAGGGAGAAATCATCGGCCAGGGTCTCACGCTTGAAAATCTCGTCGATCAGCTCGCGGTAGCGCGGCCCGAAGCACACCGTGTGATGCTGCAGGTGCTCGTGGCGGCGCTTGAGGCCGAAATGGATGACGAACAGCGACATCGAGAAACGCTTGCCGGATAGCCGTTTGGCCTCGTCGCGACCACGCTGTTCGTGGCCGAGCAGCTGCTTGTAGGTGTTGACCACATCGGCGTTGGAAGCCACTGCATCGGTATCGAAGCGCCGACCGTCACCCGTGATCACCGCCTTCGCCCGCCCTTCGGCCAACTCGATGCACGCGACCTCGGCGTTCAGCTCCAGTTTGCCGCCTAGATCCTCGAACAGCCGGACCATGCCCTGCACCAGCGCCCCGGTGCCGCCGCGCGGAAACCAGACGCCGCCCTGACGCTCCAGCGCGTGGATCAGCGCATAGATGGACGAGGTTTCGAAGGGGTTGCCGCCGACCAACAGGGAGTGAAAGGAAAGCGCCTGCCGCAGCCGGTCGTTCTCCACGAACTTGGCCACCATGCTGTACACGTTGCGCCAGGCCTGCAGCTTGGCGAGCTGCGGGGCGACACCGATCATGCTGCGAAACGACAGGAAGGGCACAGTGCCGAGCTTGACGTAGCCCTCCTCGTACACCGCCCGCGAATAGGCGAGAAAGCGCTGATAACCGGCGACGTCACGGGGGTTGAGCGCATGGATCTGCCGATCCAGCTGGGCCTGGTCGTTGACGTAGTCGAAGCTGTAGCCGTCCTCCCAGCACAGCCGGTAGAAGGGGCTGACCGGCAGCAGCTCGACGTAGTCGGCCATGCGCTTGCCGGCGCCGCTGAAGAGTTCTTCCAGCGCTGGCGGATCGGTGATCACCGTCGGGCCGGCATCAAAGGTGAAGCCCTGGTCGTGATAGACGTAGGCGCGGCCACCCGGCTTGTCGCGCTTCTCCAACAGGGTGGTCTGGATGCCGGCACGCTGCAGACGGATGGCCAGCGCCAGCCCGCCGAAGCCGGCGCCGATTACCACCGCTCGTTTAGCTTGGTTCATCGGTAATCCTTGCGATGCAGATCATGGGCGGCGAGCGCGCGCAGCGCTTCGCCGAGCGGAACAGGAGGCTTGCCCGAGACGATGCGCAAGCGGTCGCGGGTGGTCAGCTTGGCCGCATAGAAACGCTGGATCAGCAGTTCGCGCAGGCGATAGAAACGTTGCATCACCGCCCAGCGGCGATCGGCGGGACCAGCCATGAACAGCATGCGATTGAGCAGTCGGAAGAAGCCGCGCTGACGCCACTGCGCCAACGAGTAATCGCGGATCGCCTCGAACAGGCTGGCGGCATCCCAGCGATCAAGCGCGATCAGGTGATCGGCCAGACGCACCGCGTCGGGCAGCGAGTAGCCGGTGGTGGGATGGAACAACGCTGCGGACAGCCCGGTCTGCGGCACGCCCCGCGCCTCGTCCCAGAACGCCGGCAGATCACCGGAAAGCACGATGGGCAGCACGCCCTGCTCCTCGCGCAGCATTTCGACGATGGTCCAGCCGCGCGCACTGGCGTAGCTGCCGATGTTCTCACGCAGCGTATCCGGGGCCACGGTAGCGCCGTCGGCGTAGTAGGTGTCTTCGATCAGTAGGGTGTCCGCACTCAGCGGCAGCACGTAGACGAAGCGATAGCCGTCGTGCTGGGCAACACTGGCGTCCATGATGATCGGCTCCTGCAAGCCGTGCGGCTGTTGCAGGCGCAGTTCCTGGCCGAGAAACTTCTGAAATCCGAGGGCCAGCTGATCGGTCCGGCGCACGCCGCGTCCATCGATCACGGCGCCGGCCTGCAGGATGTCCCCCGAGCCCAGACGCACCCTTTGTGACTCCACGCTGGCGACGGTCGTGCGCAAACGCACGCCATCGCTCAGTTCTGGCATCAGGTACTGGTGAAAGCGCTCCGAGAAGATGCTCGCGTAACCGCTGCCCAGCCGGCGCTGCAGGTCGGGAAAGATCACTTCATAGCCGGGCCAGCGCTTGCCCACCATAGGCTCCAGCCAACGGTGCTGAGCCGGCGTCAGATCGTGCTGGTGAAAGGACCAGGTGTGATTGCCGCCCAGGGTGTCGCCCTGCTCGACGAGCAGCAGGCGCAGATCGGGCCGCTGCTGACGCAGGCGCAGGGCCAGGAGCCCGTTGGCCAGCCCGCCGCCAACCAGGATCAGGTCCGCATCAAGCGCCACTCGCCACCTCCGGTCGTAGTCCATCTGTCCCGAGCGCCGCCTCGATCAGCTCGGCGGCACGCACCGCACCGCCAGCCTCACGCACTTCCGCCCCGAGCCGCACCGCCCGCTGGCGAAACTCGCCTTCGTTCAACAGCCGCTGCAATGCGTGGCCGATCCGCGCCGGGCTCGCCAGTTGCGACTGCAAGCGCAGGCCGACGCCGGCATGTTCGATACGCGCTGCGACACCCGGCTGATCGAAGGCAATCGGCAGCGCCAGCATCGGCACACCGGCCTCCAGGGCATCGAGCACGGTATTCAGCCCGGCATGGGTGATGACCGCCGCAGCCCTGGCCAATGCTGCCCGCTGCGGTGCGAAGTCGGTGACCCAATGCGCGCCCTCATCCTGCAGCCGCGCCGCTTGCGCGGCATTCAACCCGCCGCAATGGGCGATCAACAGCTGTACGCCGAGCGGCTTGCAGGCGCGGGCGATATTGCGCAGCAAGGTATAGCGATGTCCCTGCAGGGTGCCCAGCGAGGCGAAGACGAACGGCCGCGTCGGATCGATTGGCAGGTTCAGCTCGGCTTCGTTTTCCAGCGGACGCCGCAACGGCCCGACAGCATGAAAATTCGCCGGGAGCTGGCGGCGCGGAAAGTCGAAGCCGGGCACCGTCTGGCTGATCTGCAGCAGCGGCGACAGGCATTCGCTCAGGGTTGAGCGCGGCGTCAGGCCGAACGCCTGGCAATAGTGCTGAATCACATTGGCATGGGGCCGCATCAGGCGGTCGTAGACACGGCTACTGTGCAGGTTGAGCTGCTCGCCCCAGTCGGTCGTCCGGTAGCGCCAGGGCATCACCGGCAAGGGCACCAGCGGCTCGCGGTTGAACGGCAAGGCACAGGCGATGGATACGAACGGCAGATCGAGATGTTCGGCCACCAGTGCCCCCGCCGGCTCCATCTGGTCGGCCAGCACGGCGTCGACCTTCAGCGAACGCAGCACGCCCGGCGCCTCGCGACAGAACAATGCGGTACTCGTCGCCATGTCGGCAATGACCCGGCGGATGCCGAACGGCCCCGGTTGCGCGGCGCGGCGGACCACCGCAGCCAGGCTGCCCGGCGGATGAGACTCGGCGCCGATGGTGGCAAATCCCGCCGAAGGCAACGTCAATAGCTCGCCGACATCGGCCTGCTGAACGAAAGTCACTCGGTGGCCTCGCTGCGTCAGCGCCCAGGCGACTGCTTCGAACGCGCGCAGGTGGCTGAGAAAGGGCGGCGCGATTGCCGCGAAATGAGTCATCTGGCGGCTCCGCCCGGCATCAGGCAGTGGGCACTTGCAGCAGCCGCGCCTGCCGCAGCTCGGCCAGGCCGGCCGAACCTGTACAGAAGCAGGCGATCCGCAGTTGCTCGATCAGCACGTCGAAGTGCTTGACCACCGCCTCACTGCTCAGCATCGCGGCTTGCAGCACGCCCGCTGCCTGCCCGACCAGATCGGCGCCCAGGCAGATCGCCTTGGCGGCCTCCACGCCGTCGCGAATGCCTCCGGAGGCGATCAGCGGCGTATCCGGGCAGGCCTTGCGCACGGCCTGCAGCGCCTGCGCCGTGGGGATGCCCCAATCGGCGAAGACCTGGGCGATCGCACGCTGGCTGACATCGCTGGCGCGCTCGGCTTCCACCGCGGCCCAGCTGGTCCCGCCGGAACCGGCGACATCGATGGCGGCAACACCGGCGTCGACCAGCTGCCGTGCCACCGTTGCGGATATGCCGGCACCGACTTCCTTGATTACCACAGGCGCGGCCAGGCGGCTGGCAAGCGCTTCGATCGCCCGCAGCACGCCTCGCCAATCACGGTCGCCACCCGGCTGCACCGCTTCCTGCAGCGGGTTCAGGTGCACGATCAGCGCATCGCCATCGATCATCTCGACCGCCCGCCGCGCCTCGTCCACACCGTAGCCGCGTACCAGCTGCGCGGCACCGAAATTGGCCAGCAGGAGGATGTCCGGCGCGAGCTGGCGCAGCTGCACGGTCAGGCCCTGATCTCCCGCGGTTTCAAGCGCAACCCGCTGCGAACCCACCGCCATGGCGATACCCAAATGTTGCGCAGCTTCCGCCAGGTGCGCATTGATCGCAGCAGAACGTGCGGCGCCGCCTGTCATCGAGCTGATCAGCAGCGGCGCCCGCAGCTGGCGCCCGAACAGCGCGCTATGCAGGTCGATCTCATCAAGGTGCAACTCGGGCAGGGCGCAGTGCTCAAAGCGAAATGCGCCGAAACCGGTACCCGTCGCACCGGCTGCCCGCGTCGGGTCCAGGACGATATCCAGATGATCGTTTTTGCGGCTGACCAACGATTGTTTGCTCATGGAAATCGGCTCCCGGGAAGACTTGTTTGGACGTGACGCCCTGAAAAAAGTGCTATGCGATGGCAACGAGTTGTACAGGTTTTTGTCATAACGTCCAATCGTTGTACAACATTGCACAACCCTGGTGCTCGAACTGGGGCGCCAGCGAGGGCACCGCCATGCAAACGCAGAATTCCACCCTCCCGCTTCCGCAATGCGACAGCCTGCTGCGCCTGCGGCGACAGGTCGACGAGCGCCTGGCCATGCGCCTGCCGCGACCCGAGTCGGAGCTGGACAAGGTCACGCTGGCGTTACGTGAAGGCACCCTCGCTCCCGGCAAACGAATCAGGCCCCTGTTGTTGCTGCTGGCGCTGGGAGATCTCGGCGTCGACCCCGATATCGGCCTGGACCCGGCCTGTGCGCTGGAGATGATCCACGCCGCCTCGCTGTTTCTCGACGACATGCCATGCATGGACAACGCCAGCCTGCGGCGCGGCCAGCCGACCATTCATCTGCGTTTCGGCGAGGATGTCGCCGTCCTCGCCTCAGTGGCCCTGCTCAGCCATGCCTATGGCATAACCGCCACCGCGCCCAGACTCACGCCCAGGCAGCGCAACGACGCGGTGGCCACACTGGCGCGAGCGGTCGGTGCGCAGGGCCTGGTGCGTGGGCAATTTCGCGACCTGCATGGCGCACAGGAAGCACAGCAGCTCGATGCGGTGATTGCCACCAATCAGCTGAAAACCGGCTCACTGTTCACCGCCGCATTGGAAGTTGCGGCCCTGCTCGCCGGGGGCTGAGCGGACGCGGACACGCTATCTGCAAGGCTTTGCCAACGAACTGGGCCTGGCGTTTCAGCTGCTCGACGATATCGCCGATGGCCTGACGCCCGAACAGACCGGCAAGGACTGCCAGCAGGACCGGGCCAAGGCGACCGTGGTCTCGCTGCTTGGCCAGCAGGCGGCAGAGCAGCAGCTGGCAACCCATCGAGATGCCGCCCTCACCCATCTTGATGCCGCCGGCCTGGGCGATGGCGAACTGGCCGCGCTCATGCGCCAGCTGTTCGGCTGAATGAAGCGACCCCGTGTTGACGCTTCATCAGTGCAATGGATGAAGCTAGGCAATGGAAAACCGCGGTCCTTAGACTCGGGCCGATAAAAATGGAGGTTGACCATGACCGAGACCCTGCTCTGCCCGCGTAACCTGGCATTCGAACTCTACGAAGTGCTGGACGCCGAGGCCCTGACCCGCCGCGAGCACTTTGCCGATCACAGCCGCGAGACCTTCGACGCCGCCATCGGAACCGCGCGCACCATCGCCGAAAAATACTTCGCACCACACAACCGCAAGTCCGACGAGCACGAGCCGCAGTACGTCAACGGCGAAGCGGTGCTGATTCCCGAGGTCAAGCCGGCGGTCGACGCCTTTATCGAGGCGGGCTTTCACAACGCGCAGCGCAGCTTCGACGACGGCGGCATGCAGCTGCCCAATCTGCTGTCGCGGGCCTGCTTCGCGCATTTCCAGTCGGCCAACATCGCCACCAGTTCCTACCCGATGCTGAGCATGGGCGCCTCGCACCTGATCGAGGCCTTCGGCTCCGACGAGCAGAAGCAGCGCTTCCTGCAGCCGATGCTCGAGGGCCGCTTCTTCGGCACCATGGCGCTCACCGAGCCGCATGCCGGCTCGTCGCTGTCGGACATCCGCACCCGCGCCGAACCGGCCGGTGACGGCAGCTATCGCCTCAAGGGCAACAAGATCTTCATTTCCGGCGGCGACCACCCGCTGTCGGAAAACATCGTGCACATGGTGCTGGCCAAGCTGCCGGACGCGCCGCCCGGGGTGAAGGGTATCAGCCTGTTCATCGTGCCGAAGTTCCTGGTCAACGACGACGGCTCGCTGGGCGAGCGCAACGACGTGCTGCTGGCCGGCTTGTTCCACAAGATGGGTTGGCGCGGCACCACCAGCACGGCGCTGAACTTTGGTGATAATGCGGGGGGCGACAACGGCGGGTGCGTCGGCTATCTGGTCGGCGAGCCGCACAAGGGCCTGGCCTACATGTTCCAGATGATGAACGAGGCGCGCATCGGCGTCGGCATGGGCGCGATCATGCTCGGCTACGCCGGCTACCTCTACTCGCTGAACTACGCCCGCGAGCGTCCGCAGGGCCGCCTGCCGGACGGCAAGGACCCGGCCTCGACCCAGGTGCCGATCATCGAGCACACCGACGTCAAGCGCATGCTGCTGATGCAGAAGGCCTATGTCGAAGGCGCCTTCGATCTCGGCCTGTACTCGGCACGTCTGGTGGACGACGAACACACTGCCGAGAGCGACGAGGAGCGGCGCAACGCCAGCGAGCTGCTCGACCTGCTGACGCCGATCGTCAAATCCTGGCCGTCGGAGTACTGCCTGAAGGCCAACGAACTGGCCATCCAGATTCTCGGCGGGCATGGCTACACCCGCGAATACCCGGTGGAACAGTACTACCGCGACAACCGCCTCAATCCGATCCACGAAGGCACCCACGGCATCCAGTCGCTGGACCTGCTCGGCCGCAAGCTGATGCAGAACAAGGGTGCCGGCCTGCGCCAGCTGCTCGGGTTGATCCAGGCCAGCTGCGCACGCGCAGCCGAGTACGACTCGCTGACCGCACTGCGCCAGCCGCTGGAGCAGCACATCGCCAGGCTGACTAGCGTGACCCAGGCGCTGCTCGGCGATCTGGCAGCCGGCAAGGTCAACCAGGCGTTGGCCAACTCGGCGCTGTACCTGAAGGTCTTCGGGCATGCGGTGGTCGGCTGGCGCTGGCTGGAACAGGCACTGCGCGCCGAACGCGGGCTGGCCGAAGGCAATCCGGCGGATGCGGACTTCTACCGTGGCAAGCTGCAGGCCGCGCGCTACTTTCTGACCTGGGAAGTGCCGGCTTGCGCGCACGAGCTGGCCATCCTCGACGCACGCGACGACACCTGCCTGACGATGCAGGACGCCTGGTTCTAGAGCGTGCCGCACATGCTGTAACAGCGCCCCGCTCCTGCGGGGCGTTTTTTTGACAGGCTGTCAAATCATCAGGTTAGAATCGCTGGCATATCCCGTGCATGGGCACGCGGCAGCTTTCTCTAGCGGAGACTTCATTTGGACGTCGGCAACATCAACCACCTGTTCTTTATCGGTGCCTTGTTGGTGGCGGCGAGCATCCTGATGAGTTCACTTTCGGCGCGTCTCGGCGTGCCGATCCTGGTGATTTTCCTCGGCGTCGGCATGCTTGCCGGGGTCGATGGCGTAGGCGGTATCGTCTTCGAGGACTATCAGCTGGCCTTCGTCATCAGCAACCTGGCGCTGGCGGTGATTCTCCTCGACGGAGGCATGCGTACCCGTACCGCAACCTTCCGCGTGGCCCTGAAACCGGCGTTCTCGCTGGCGACCCTGGGCGTGGCGATCACCTCCGGCTTTACCGGGCTGGCCGCTGCCTGGCTATTCGATTTGCCGCTGCTGCAGGGCCTGCTGATCGGCGCGATCGTCGGCTCCACCGATGCCGCCGTGGTGTTCAACCTGCTCAACGGCAAGGGCCTGAACGAGCGGGTCGGTTCGACGCTGGAAATCGAGTCGGGCAGCAACGACCCGATGGCGATGTTCCTTACCGTCGCGCTGATCGACATGCTGCTCGCCGGGCAGACCACCTTCGGCTGGGACTTCCTGCTGACCCTGCTGCAGCAGTTCGGTATAGGCACCGTGCTCGGTCTGGCTGGCGGCTGGCTGCTGCTGCAGCTGATCAACCGGCTGTCGGTGGCCGACGGGCTCTACCCGCTGCTGGCAGTGGCCGGCGGCCTGATGATCTTCGCCCTGTCCGGCGCCATCGGCGGCAGCGGCATCCTCGCCATCTACGTCTGCGGTCTGCTGCTGGGCAACCGGCCGATTCGCAACCGCCACGGCATCCTGCACATGTTCGACGGCCTGGCCTGGCTCAGCCAGATCGGCATGTTTCTCGTGCTCGGCCTGCTGCTCACCCCCAGCGAACTGCTGCCCATCGCCCTGCCGGCACTGGCGCTGTCGCTGTGGATGATCCTGTTCGCCCGCCCGCTGGCGGTGTTCGTCAGCCTGTTGCCGTTCCGCAGCTTCCACCTGCGCGAGCGCCTGTTCATCTCCTGGATCGGCCTGCGTGGCGCGGTGCCGGTGATCCTCGCGGTGTTCCCGCTGATGGCCGGGCTGGAAAACGCCCAGCTGTTCTTCAATGTGGCGTTCTTCATCGTCCTGGTGTCGCTGCTGCTGCAGGGTTCGACGCTGGCCTGGGCGGCGAAGAAGGCCAAGGTCGAGGTACCGCCGTCGCCCATGCCGGTCTCGCGTACCGGCCTGCAGGTGCACACCACCAGCCAGTGGGAAATGTTCGTCTACCGCCTGAGCGCCAGCAAATGGTGCGTCGGCGCCGCCCTGCGCGAACTGAAGATGCCACCCGGCACGCGCATCGCCGCGCTGTTCCGCGGCAAGAACCTGCTGCATCCATCCGGTAGCACGCGACTGCAGGTGGACGATATCCTCTGCGTGATCGGGCATGACGAAGACCTGCCAGCCCTCGGCAAGCTGTTCAGCCAGGCACCCAAGCGCGGCCAGGACCTGCGTTTCTTCGGCGACTTCATCCTCGAGGCCGACGCCCAGCTCAGCGCCATCACCGCGCTCTACGGCCTCAAGCTCGGCGATGTGGACGGCAACCAGACCATCGGCAACTTCATGGCCGAGCAGGTCAATGGCAATCCGGTGGTGGGCGACCAGATCGAATGGAACGGGCTGACCTGGACCGTGGCAGCAATGGAAGCCGGCGAAGTGCGCAAGGTCGGCCTGAAGTTTCCGGAAGGTGACAAGCCAGGCCCACAGCTGATGTTCTAAAGCCACCATGGCCGGCGGATGACGCGGCCTCACCGCTCATCACTCGACCGGTTGCGCGGTACTCGCGCTGGGCAGGCGCAGCCCGTAGACTTTCGCACTTTCTGGTCATCCGCTGCGTCACTGCCCCCATGTCCCTTCTGCGCGCCCTGTTGCTCTCGACGTTCTGCCTGTTTGTCGCCCCCCTGCATGCCCAATCGCTGGACAGTCTGACGGGCACCCCTCCCGCCAGCGAAGGCGAGACGAAATCCGCACAGCCCTCGCTGGATGAGCAGACCCAGCGCATGAGCGAGCAGACCGCGACCAGCGAAACCCGCCTGGCCGAGCTGAAGGCGCAGCTGGCGCAGGCGCCGAAGGAAATCACCGAGGCTCAGCGCGAGCTGGCGAAACTCAAGGCCAGCCCGGACGAAGACCCCGCCAAGCGCTATGCCAGCCAGTCGGTGGAGGCACTCGAGCAACGCCTGAGCGCGCGGGTCGAGGAGCTGTCCGAATGGCAGAAGCAGTTCAGTGCCGCCAACAGCATGATCATCAGCGCGCAGACCCGTCCCGAGCGCGCCCAGGCGCAGATCGGCACGGCACAGACGCGCATCCAGGAAATCAACAACCTGCTCAAGGGCGGACGCGAATCCGGCAAGCCGCTCAGCGAAGAACGTCGCGCGCTGCTGGAAGCGGAGATCGCCTCGCTCAGCGCGCAGATCGAACTGCGACGCCAGGAACTGGCCGGCAACAGCCTGCTGCAGGACCTGGGCAAGGCCCGCCGCGACCTGCTGGCCGAGCGCATCGCCCGTGCCGAGCAGGACACCCAGGCCCTGCAAGGGCTGATCAACGAGAAGCGCCGTGCCGAATCGGAGCAGACCGTCGCCGAGTTCTCCGCGCGGGTGCAGCAGGCCGGCTCGGACAAGCTGCTCGCCGCCGAAAGCGCCGAGAACCTCAAGCTGTCCGACTACCTGTTGCGGGCCACCGAGCGCCTCAACCGCCTCAACCAGCAGAACCTGCAGACCCGCCAGCAGCTCGATACCCTCAACCAAACCGACCAGGCGCTGGAAGAACAGATCGCCGTGCTCGAAGGCAGCCTGCTGCTGTCGCGCATCCTCTACCAGCAGAAACAGGCGCTGCCGAGCCTGCAGCTGGACAAGGACCTCGCCGACGAAATCGCCGATATCCGTCTCTATCAGTTCGAGCTCAACCAGCGCCGTGAAGCCGCGGGCAATGCCGCCGCCTATGTCGACCAGTTGCTGGCCGAGCAGAAAGAGGAGGAAGTGACCCCCGAACTGCGCCGCACCCTGCTCGACCTGGCCACCACCCGCAGCGAGCTGCTCGACCGACTCAACCGTGAGCTGGACTCACTGCTCAACGCCTCGATCACCCTGCAGCTCAACCAGAAGCAGCTGCAGGACACCGCCAGCGCGCTTAGCAATACCCTCGACGAGCAGATGTTCTGGATTCCCAGCAACAAGCCGCTGGACTTCGACTGGCTGCAGGGTTCGGTTCGCCGACTCAAGGCGCAGCTCGCGGCGATGCCCTGGCTATCCGCGGTGCAAGAGCTGGGTGCCGGGCTGAAGGAACGCCCGCTGTTCTTCCTGCCGCTGCTGCTGCTGATCGCCGCGCTGCTCTGGTGGCGCAAGAAGATCGACGCCAAGCTCAGCTCGCTGAGCGAGGAAATCGGCCATTTCCGCAACGACAGCCAGCTGCACACCCCGCTGGCGCTGCTGCTCAACCTGCTGCTGGCGCTGCCCGGCGCGCTATTCCTGACCCTTTGCGGCTACCTGCTGCAGATGGACGCGCGCGGGCAGAACTACGTCCTCGGCGCCGCCCTGTACGAAATGGCCCAGGCCTGGCTGGTGTTCTACAGCGCCTACCGCATGCTCTCGCCAGGGCGCGTGGCCGAGCTGCACTTCGGCTGGTCGCGGCCGCAGGTGGCCTTCCTGCGTGACGAGATTCGCCGGCTGGGGCTGATCGTCATGGCCCTGGTTGCCGTGGTCAGCGTCGCCGAACATCAGCCGGCGCGGCTGGCCGACGACGTGCTCGGCATTCTCGTCGTGCTGACCTGCTTTGCCCTGATGAGCTGGCGCCTCAACCGCCTGCTGCTCAAGGGCCCGTCGAGCCAGAACGCCCCGCCGCTGCGCCTGATGATCGGCCTGCTGTTCAGCGTGCTGCCGATCGCGCTGATCGTCGCGGTGGGCTTTGGCTACTACTACACGGCGCTGAAGCTGACCGACCGCCTGATCGACACGCTCTACCTGCTGATGATCTGGATCGTCGTCGAAGCGGCGCTGGTCCGCGGCCTCACCGTCGCGGCGCGGCGGCTGGCCTACAAGCGCGCCCTGGCCAAGCGCCAGGCGCAGGGCGACGATGGCAGCGACACGGTGGAAACCCAGGGCGAACCGGGGCTGGACATCGAACAGGTCAACCAGCAGTCGCTGCGCCTGACCCGCCTGACCATGTTCGGCGTGTTCCTCGTGGCGCTGTACTGGGTCTGGTCCGACCTGATCTCGGTGGTGTCCTACCTGGACAACATCACCCTGTACGAATACACCACCGGCAGCGGCGATGCCCTGACCACCGCGGCGATCAGCCTGAACAACCTGCTCGGCGCACTGCTGATCGTCGCCATCACGGTGGCCCTGGCGCGCAACCTGCCCGGCCTGCTGGAAGTCATGGTGCTGTCCAAGCTGCGTCTGGCGCAGGGCAGCGCCTACGCCACCACCACGCTGCTGTCCTATGCGCTGGCCGGCTTCGGCATCGTCACCACGCTGTCCACCCTCGGCGTCAGCTGGGACAAGCTGCAGTGGCTGGTAGCCGCGCTATCGGTGGGCCTGGGTTTCGGCTTGCAGGAGATCTTCGCCAACTTCATCTCCGGCCTGATCATCCTCTTCGAACGCCCGGTACGAATCGGCGACGTGGTGACCATCGGCAACCTGTCGGGCACGGTCAGCCGGATTCGCATCCGTGCCACCACCATCACCGACTTCGACCGCAAAGACATCATCGTCCCGAACAAGACCTTCATCACCGGTCAGCTGATCAACTGGTCGCTGAGCGACACCGTGACCCGCGTGACGGTCAAGGTCGGCGTGGCCTACGGCTCCGACCTGGATCAGGTGAAGGCGCTGCTCTACAAGGCCGCTCAAGCCAACCCGCGCGTACTCAAGGACCCGGAGCCGCAGGTGTTCTTCCTCAACTTCGGCGAGAGCACGCTGGACCACGAGCTGCGCATCCATGTACGCGATCTGGGCGACCGCAACCCGGCCACCGACGAGATCAACCGCTTCATCGACAGCGAGTTCACCAAGGCCGGCATCAACATCGCCTTCCGCCAGGTCGACGTGTTCCTGAAAAACTTCGCCGGTCAGCAGCTGCAGCTCAGTGCCACACCGAAGCCTGCCGGCGATGAGCAGAAGCCGACGACCGACGATCGCGGCTGAGGAACGTCCGGGCACCGCGCACTCTCCAACGTCCAGAACGCCCGGCTGCGGCCGGGCACTCCTCGTCCGCCTGCCGCCGCCGGAGACATCTTGAAAAGCCTGACCCAACTGACCTTCGACAATCGCTTCGCCCGTCTCGGCGATACCTTTTCCACCCAGGTATCGCCGCAGCCGCTGGAAGCGCCGCGCCTGGTGGTGGCAAGCGAGGCGGCGATGGCCCTGCTGGATCTCGACCCGACCGAAGCCGAGCAGCCGCTGTTCGCCGAACTGTTCTCCGGGCACAAGATCTGGTCCACCGCCGAGCCGCGCGCGATGGTCTATTCCGGCCACCAGTTCGGCAGTTATAACCCGCAGCTCGGCGACGGCCGAGGCCTGCTGCTCGGCGAGGTGGTGAACGAGGCCGGCGAGTACTGGGACCTGCACCTCAAGGGCGCCGGCAAGACGCCCTATTCGCGTATGGGCGATGGTCGCGCGGTGCTGCGCTCGTCGATCCGCGAATTCCTCGCCAGCGAGCACCTGCACGCCCTCGGCATCCCCAGTTCCCGCGCGCTGTGCGTCACCGGTTCGGACACCCTGGTCTACCGCGAACGCCCCGAGCGTGGCGCCATGCTGCTGCGCCTGGCGCCGAGCCACGTGCGTTTCGGCCACTTCGAGTTCTTCTACTACACCCGCCAGCACAGCGAACTGAAGCAGCTGTTCGAGCATGTCGCCGAGGCGCACTTCCCCGAACTGCTGGAACATCCCGAACCGTTCCACATGTTCTTCCGCACGGTGCTCGAACGCACCGCCGCGCTGATTGCCCGCTGGCAGGCCTACGGCTTCTGCCACGGGGTGATGAATACCGACAACATGTCGATCCTCGGCATCACCTTCGACTTCGGCCCCTACGCCTTCCTCGATGACTTCGATGCTCGCTTCATCTGCAACCACTCCGACGATACCGGCCGCTACTCCTTCGAGAATCAGGTGCCCATCGCCCACTGGAACCTGGCTGCGCTGGCCCAGGCGCTGACGCCCTTCGTCGAGGTCAAGGTGCTGCGCGAAACCATGGAGCTGTTCCTGCCGCTGTACGAGGCCGAATGGCTCGATCTGATGCGCCGCCGGCTGGGTTTCAGCCAGGCCGAGGATGGCGACGCCGAGCTGATCCGCCGCCTGCTGCAGTTGATGCAGGGCAGCGCGGTGGACTACACGCGCTTCTTCCGCGAACTCGGCGAGCGCCCGGCCGAACAGGCCGTGCAGCGGCTGCGCGAGGACTTCGTCGATCTGCAGGGCTTCGATGCCTGGGCGGCGGATTACTGTGCACGCACGGCCCTGGAGGGCGGCGATCCCGCCGCGCGGCAGGCGCGGATGCAGGCGGTCAATCCGAAGTACATCCTGCGCAACTACCTGGCACAGCAGGCCATCGAGGCGGCGGAAAAAGGCGATTACGCGCCGGTGCGCGAACTGCACGCCGTGCTCAGTCGACCGTTCGACGAGCAGCCCGGCATGCAGCGTTACGCCGAGCGCCCACCGGAATGGGGCAAGCATCTGGAAATTAGTTGTTCGTCCTGAGTGTGGTCCGCTGACCGGGCCAGCCGACAAGCTTCGGCTATTCGCCCAGAGGCAGCAGGACGCGGAACTGCGAGCCCTGCCCTTCCTCGCTCTGCACCTGGATGCGGCCGTTGTGGGCGCGGACGATCTGGTCGGCGATGAACAGGCCCAGACCCAGGCCAGCGCTGCCCTCGCTGCCCTCGGCGCGCTCGAACTGGCAGAAGATCCGCTCCAGGCTCTTTGGGCTGATGCCGATGCCGTGGTCGCGCACCTCGATGCAGGCGCCTTCTGTGCATGAGGTGACGCTGACCTGCACCGGCTTGCCGGCGCCGTAGCGCATGGCGTTGGTCAGCAGGTTGGCCAGCACCTGTTCGATGCGGAAGGCATCCCAGACGCCGGCGATCGGCTCGTTGCGCTCCAGCCGCAGCTCGCAACCGCAGGCTTCCATCTGCGCCGAGAAGTTCTCCACCACATTGCCGACCAGCTGGCTGAGGTCGGTGCGGCTCGGGCGAATCGATAGCTTGCCGGTACGAATGCGCGAAACGTCGAGCATGTCGTCGATCAGGCGGATCAGGCTCTGGATCTGCCGCTCGTCCTTGTCGACCATGTTGCGCAGCCGCTCTTCGCTAAAAGCAGTGAAGTTGTTGCGGCTGAGCTGCAGCTTGCGCAGCTGCACCTCGAGAATCAGGGTGTTGAGCGGCGTTTTCAGCTCGTGAGAGACGATCGACATGAAGTCATCGCGCATGCGCACGGCGCCCTCCAGCTCGGCCTGGGTGCTGCGCAGTTCGTCGAGCAGCACTTCCTGCTCACGACGGCTCCGTTCCAGGGCCTCCAGCTGGCGCGCCAGGCGCTTGCGCCCGCGATAAAGATCGACGAACACACTGACCTTGCTGCGCACCGCATGAGCATCGAGCGGCTTCTGCATGAAGTCCACCGCACCGCTCTCGTAACCCTTGAAGGCATAGTTGAGCTCACGGCCGGCGGCGCTGACGAAGACGATGGGGATCTGCTTGGTGCGTTCGGTGCCGCGCATCAGCTCGGCCAGCTGGAAGCCATCCATGCCCGGCATCTGCACGTCGAGGATTGCCAGCGCGAACTCGTGCCGCAGCAACAGCTCCAGCGCCTGCTCGGCCGATTCGGCCTGATGAACCCGTATGCCGGGCGCCTGCAACAGCGCATCCAGGGCCAGCAGGTTCTCCGGCAGGTCATCGACGATCAGTAGATTTACCTCGTCGGTACGGTCGGGCATGGTCACTCCAGTTCTCGCAACAATCGGTGAATGTCGCGTAGGGGCAAGATGTAATCCGGCGCGAAGCGCCGCAGGGCGGCGCGAGGCATGGTTGGTACGGCCGCTTCGACGGGGTCCTGAATCACGGTCAACCCGCCGCCGCGGTGGATCGCCTCAAGGCCGGCGGCGCCATCCTCGTTGGCGCCGGTCAGCAGAACACCAGCGACCTGCGCGCCCCATGTATCGGCTGCCGACTCGAATAGCACGTCGATCGATGGACGGGAAAAATGCACCGCATCGTCCTGGCTCAGCGACAGGCTGCCGTCATTCTCGACCAACAAGTGATAACCGGGTGCGGCAAAGTACAGCATTCCGGAGTGCAGCTGGTCCTTGTCGTCCGCTTCCTTGGCCCTCAGCCGGGTTCTGCGCCCGAATATCTCGGCCAGATGGGTGGGCCCGCTGGCCGGTATGTGCTGGACCACTAGAATCGGTGGACGGTAACCGCTCGGCAGGCCTTCGAGCACCGTGCCGAGGGCCTCCAGCCCACCGGCGGACGCACCGATCACCACCGCCTCGATGGGCGGCTGGCGTCTCGCCTGAAGAAGCGCCTGCTCGGAGCTGCTCATAGCTTGCGGAAGATCCTTTCCGATTTATCGAACGGCTCGTAGTAATTGGCGTAGCCGGAAAACTCGACGGTTTCCTTGCTGCCGAGGCCGAGAAAGCCCCGATGGCAAAGCGATTCATGAAACAACCCGAAGGCACGATCCTGCAGCGGCTTGTTGAAATAGATCAGCACGTTGCGGCAGGAGATCAAATGCGTTTCGGAAAATACGCTATCGGTTGCCAGGCTATGGTCGGCAAACGTAACCGTTTCTTTCAACGATTTGTCCATGATCGCCGAGTCGTACGCGGCAGTGTAATAGTCGGAAAAACTGCGCGTGCCGCCGGCCTGCTGGTAGTTCGCCGTGTACTGGCGCAGGTGGTCGATGGCGAAGATGCCCTGGCGCGCCTGCTCCAGCGAACGCGGGTTGATGTCGGTGGCGTAGATGATCGAGCGCTCGAGCAGCCCCTCTTCCTTGAGCAGGATGGCCATCGAGTAGACCTCTTCGCCGGTGCTGCAGCCGGCGATCCAGATCTTCAGCGACGGATAGGTGCGCAGCACCGGCACCACCTGTTCCCGCAGCGCGCGGAAATAGCCGGGATCGCGGAACATCTCGCTGACCGGGATGGTGAGGTACTGCAGCAGGTCCATGAAGGCCTGCGGGTCATAGAGGATCTTGCGCTGCAAGGCCGAGATGCTCTCGCACTGCAACTGCTTCAACGCCAGCAATACCCGGCGCTTGAGCGAAGCGCCGGAGTAGTCACGGAAGTCATAGCTGTACTTGAGGTAGATCGCCTCGATCAGCAGCTTGAGTTCGATCTCGACGTTACGGTCGCCCATTTCACAGCAGCTCCACTTTCGGCAGCCAGACGCGGATCAGCGAAAACAGCCGGTCGAGGTCGATGGGTTTGGCCAGGTAATCATTGGCGCCCGAACGCAGGCAGCGGTCCTGATCATCCTTCATCGCCTTGGCGGTCACCGCGATGATCGGCAGCTTGGCGAAGCGGGCATCCTTGCGGATTTCCTGCATGGCGGTGAAGCCATCCATCTCCGGCATCATGATGTCCATCAGCACCAGGTCGATGCCGGCATCGTGCTGCAGCTTGTCGATGGCCTCCAGGCCGTTGCGGGCGATCTCCACCAGCGCGCCCTTCTGCTCCAGCGCGCTGGTCAGGGCGAAGACGTTGCGCACGTCGTCGTCCACCACCAGGATCTTGCGGCCCTCGAAGGCCTTCTCGCGGCTGCGCGCGCTTTTCAGCATCTTCTGCCGCTCCGGCGGCATGTCCGACTCGACCTTGTGCAGGAACAGCGTTACCTCGTCGAGCAGACGCTCCGGCGAGCGCGCTCCCTTGATGATGATCGAACGCGAGTACTTGAGCAGCGCCGCCTCCTCGTCGCGGGTCAGGTTGCGCCCGGTGTAGACGATCACCGGCGGGAAGGAGCAGATGTCCTCCTTGGCCATGCGTTCGAGCAGTTCACTGCCGTCCATGTCCGGCAGCTTGAGGTCGATGATCATGCAGTCGAACACCGTGTCGCGCAGCAGCTCCAGGGCCTGAGCACCGAACTCAACGGCGGTGATCTCGATGTCCACGTCCTCGATCAGCCGCGACATGCTCTCGCGTTGCAGGGCGTCGTCCTCGACCAGCAGGATGCGTTTGACCTTCTGCGCCAGCTTGGCCTCCAGCCGGCTGAAGACGTCCTTGAGTTCTTCGCGGGTGGTCGGCTTCATCGCGTAGCCCACCGCGCCCATCTGCAGGGCCGCTTCCTTGCGATCCTCCACCGATACCACATGCACCGGGATATGCCGGGTCGCGGGGTTTTCCTTGAGCCGTTCGAGCACTGTCAGACCGGAGTGATCCGGCAGACGCATGTCGAGCAGGATCGCGTCCGGCTTATACTGCAGTGCGGTATCGAAACCATCGTCGGCGTTCTGCGCCAGCAGGCAGCTGTACTGCAGCTCATGCGCGAGATCGTGGAGGATGCGCGCGAACTGCGGCTCGTCCTCGATCACCAGCACGCAGCGCTCCTTGAACGGGAACCGGTCGCGGTCATCGGCCAGGCGCGCCTGCGGTACCGCGGCGGCACGATTGAGCAGCTCACGCTCGTCGGGACGCGCCGGTGCTGTGCTCGGTGCTGGCGCGAGTTTGCTGCTCGGCTCCGGCTGGCGGCTCGGTTGCGCCACTTCCGGCTCGGTGACGAGCGCTTCGCTGTAGTTCTGCGGCACGACCAGGGTAAAGGTGCTGCCGGCGCCCGGCTGGCTCTGCACTTCGATTTCTCCGCCGAGCAGATTGGCCAGCTCGCGGGAGATCGACAGCCCCAGGCCGGTGCCACCGTAACGGCGGTTGGTGGTGCCGTCGGCCTGGCGGAATGCCTCGAAGATTGCCGCCTGCTGCTCCTGGGCGATGCCGATGCCGGTGTCGCGCACGGCGAAGGCCAGCAGGTCGTCGTCGCGCGGTTCGACGCGCAGCGTCACCGAGCCTTTCTCGGTGAACTTGAAGGCATTGGCCAGCAGGTTCTTGATGATCTGCTCCAGGCGCTGGCGATCGCTGAACAGGCTGGCCGGCAGGTCATCGGCAAGCTCCACGCTGAACTGCAGGGATTTCTCCATGGCCAGCGGCAGGAACAGATTCTTCATGCCGTCGACCAGGCGGGTGAGGATGGTCAGCTCTGGATGCACCTCGAGCTTGCCGGCTTCCACCTTGGAGATGTCGAGGATGTCGTTGATCAGGGTGAGCAGATCGTTGCCAGCCGAATAGATGGAGCGGGCGAACTGCACCTGATCGTCGCTGAGGTTGCCCTCGGGGTTGTCGGCCAGCAGCTTGGCCAGGATCAGCGAGCTGTTCAGTGGCGTGCGCAGCTCGTGGGACATGTTGGCAAGGAATTCGGACTTGTAGCGACTGGCGCGCTGCAACTCGTCAGCGCGCTGTTCGAGCATCAGCTGTACCTCGTTCAGGCGCTGATTCTTCTCGTCCATCTGGTCGCGCTGGCGGGCCAGCTCTTCAGTCTGCTCGGCCAGCTGTTCATTGGTTTGTTCCAGTTCGGCCTGTTGTTCTTCCATGTGCGCTTGGGATTCACGCAGGGCGTTGGATTGTTCTTCCAGTTCCTCGTTGGCGGCACGTAGCTCTTCCTGCTGCACCTGCAGCTCCTCGTTGAGCTGCTGGGTTTCGGCGAGCACCTTCTGCAGGCGCTGACGATAGCGCGCTGCCTCGATGGCCGAACCGATGCTGGGAACGATGCGCCGCAGCAGCTCGCTGTCCTGCTCGCGCAGCGGCCGCAGGAAGCCCAGCTCGATCACGCCGTTGAGCATGCCGCTGTCTTCCACCGGCACGATAAGCACCGAGCGCGGCGCCGTGTTGCCCAGCCCGGAGGTCACCTTGAGGTAGTCCGCGGGCAGGTCTTCGAGCGCCATTACCCGCCGCTCCAGCGCGGCCTGGCCGACCAGACCGTTGCCGATGTCCAGCGTGCGCGCACTCTGCAGATGATCGGGGTCGTAGGCATATTCGGCGACGCGCTGCAGCTTGCCATCCTGCACCACGTAGAGCGCGCCGACCGCCGCATCGATGTAGCGCGAAAGAAAATTCAGCACACCCTGGCCGAGCGCCGGCAGGGCCAGCTCGCCGATGATGGAGTCGCTGAGCTGGGTCTGCCCGGTGCGGTACCAGGCCTGCTGCTCAAGCGCCTCGGCATGCGCCTGCTGGCGCTGCAGCGACTGCGAGTAGCTCTCCGACAGCGAGGTCAGGTCACGACGACCGAGATAAACGAGCATGCCGCTAAAGATCAGGCTGAACAGCAGGAAGCCGCCGATCAGCGCGGTGGTGATCACTTCCGAAACGTCGGTGCGCTCGCTGCGCAGCTGACGCTCGCGGGCAATGAAGTCGTTGAGCAGGCGGCGCTGATCCTCCTTCAGCTCGAGCCCACGCTTGCTCTGCACCTCCTCAATAATCGACAGCCCCTGGCCGCGCTGGCCGATCAGATCCTCGGCAAAGACCAGCCATTGGCTGTGCAGCATGGCGATACGCTCGATGCGTTCGAGCTGCTCGGCGTCCTCGGCAGAGTAGTCGCGCATCAGTTCCAGCTGCTCTTCGAACAGCGGCAACTCGCGCTTGTAGGGATCGAGAAAGCGCGTCTCGCCGGCGATCAGGTAGCCGCGCATCGAGGACTCGATGTCGTTGAGCATCTTCTGTGCCTCGTGGGCGTAGGCCACGCCCTGAACCGAACGCTCGACCCATTGGCTCACGCTCAGCAGGTAATACACGATGGCGCTGAAGAAGAAGGCGCTGAGAAAGCCGAACCCCAGTGGCACGGCCACGTTGCGGTTGAGTATTCGCCTGAAATTGCTCTGATCGATGAAGGACTCGCTCATTGGTTTCCTTTCCGTATACCTGGCGCGGGCGGCTGAGCGCTGGCGTCACCCACGGGTGATCGCGCTCGGTTAGCGGCGTTTTCTTGAGTGTTTCGCGCGTGATTGGTTCCGTAGTGCAGGAAGCGCGACTCTACACGGCCAGGGGAAGGAGTTCAAAAGCAGCCCGGTCGAGCCGGGCCGCTGACCATCAACGGCGAGCGATGATCCAGACCGCGTGGATGATGCCGGGGATATAGCCGAGCAAGGTGAGCAGGATGTTGAGCCAGAACGCGCCGGCGAACCCTACCTGGAGGAACACGCCAAGCGGTGGCAGCAGTATCGCGATAATGATGCGGATGAGGTCCATCATGGTCTCCGTCAGGTAAGTGTGGCCATATGCGGCTTACCTGAATCGACCGGAACAGCGCAGAGGGGTTCCTTCCACGCTGCTGGCGGAGCGCCGCTGCCGAAGGGCAGCGGGCTGAAGTCCGAGGGCGACCGGATAAGCCGCCGAGGGCATCGGTTAGATGCACGGAGGGGGAAGACGCAGCCCGTCTTTCACGTGGGCATCGTTGCGTCATGCCGCTTCGCCTTTTGAGCCAAGGGGCGGCGCCAAGCGTATCGCTTAGCCTGCTAACAATCTCAGACGAAAGGCGTAGACGCCATTGGCCATTGGTCGATAGCCGCGCATTTCGCTCGAGCTCATCCGAACTCCCCCATGCCCGCACGGGTCGTCTAAGCAGACCGCGGGCCGCCGAGCGCGACCGCCAACTGCAACGATCAGAGGACTTCTCATGCCAGAACCAATCGCGGTGATCTGCGGCGCAACCGCTGGCGTCGGCCGCGCGACCGCCGAGGCCTTTGCCACGGCCGGCTACCGGGTCGCGCTGATCGCCCGAGGCGAACAGGGCCTGCGCGACACCCGCGATCAACTCGAAGCACTGGGCGCGACGGTGCTGGCGATCTCCGCCGATGTCGCCGATGCCAAGGCGCTGGATGCCGCGGCCAGCCGCATCGAGTCGGAGCTGGGGCCGATCGATGTCTGGGTCAACGCGGCGATGGCGACAGTGTTCGGCCCCTTCGCGTCCCTGACCGCCGAGGAAATCCGCCGCGTCACCGAGGTGACCTACCTCGGCAGCGTGCACGGCACGCTGGCTGCGCTGCGCCACATGCGCCCACGCAACAGCGGCACCATCGTCCAGGTCGGCTCGGCACTGGCCTACCGCGCCATCCCCTTGCAGTCGGCCTATTGCGGCGCCAAGTTCGCCATTCGCGGCTTTATCGATTCGCTGCGTTGTGAGCTGATCCACGACAACAGCGCCATTCGCCTGAGCATGGTTCAGCTGCCGGCGCACAACACGCCGCAGTTCGATTGGGCACGCAACAAGATCGGCTGGCGCGCGCAGCCGGTGCCGCCGATCCACACACCGGAAGTCGCGGCGCGGGCCATCCTTCGTGCGGCCCGTGACGCACCCCGGGAGCTGTGGGTCGGCACGGCCAGCCTGAAGGCGATCATCGGCACGCTGTTCATGCCCGGTTTGCTCGATCGCATGCTCGCGCGGCAGGCCTGGGACGGACAGCTGGTGCCCGAACGCGTGGCGGAAAACCGCCCGGACAACCTCTTCGAGCCAGTCGAAGGCCTGCACTCGACCGACGGCCGCTTCGGCGATCAGGCGCAGTCACATGCGCTGACCATCAGCGCGGCGAATGTAGGCAAGCTGGCCCTGGGCGCCGGCGCCCTGCTGGCACTGGGTGCGGGTTGGGCATTGGGTCGAGGTCGAGGCCGACGCTAGCGCTCAGGCGGCCGCGGCGAACGCTTGCGACGAATGTTGAGCCAGGACAGCACGGCCAGCGCCAGCATCGCACCGGTCATGTTGTAGTTGCCGATGGCGGCATAGCCGACGGCCGCCAGCGAACAGGCGGCGAAGCCGATCCAGCGCACGGCGCCCATCATCTTCTCCACGGTCTTGCTGCGCGGTGCGGGCATCAGCGCAGCCCATCCTGCCGGCTTCTCGATACGGGCGCGGAGCGCTTGTCGGGGCAAGGAATCATTGGCATATCTCCTCTTTCTGCAGGCGACGGACAACCATCCCTCTGCACCTGTGAGGTGTTAACACCGAGCAGAGTTCAGCGATTGCGCCGCACCGCGACACACTCGCGCAGCAATCGGCGCGCGAGCAGCCGTCGTCTACGCTGAAATGACCGGCAGTATCCTGCACTGCCCGAGGAGAGCGCCATGCTCCGCTCCATGCGCCTGCTGCGCTGGTCGCTGGCCTTGCTGCTGTTGCTGGCTGGCCCCGCACTGGCTGCGGCGCCGGTCACGCTGCTGCGGGTCGACGGCGCAATCGGCCCGGCCAGCGCCGACTACCTGCTGCGCGGCCTCGAACATGCCCGCGACGAGGGGGCACAACTGGTAGTGCTGGAATTGGACACCCCCCGGCGGGCTGGACACGTCGATGCGCGCGATCATCAAGGCGATCCTCGCCAGCCCGATCCCAGTCGCCACCTACGTCACCCCCAGTGGCGCCCGGGCCGCCAGCGCCGGCACCTACATGCTCTACGCCAGCCATGTCGCGGCGATGGCGCCGGGCACCAACCTTGGCGCGGCGACGCCGGTGCAGATCGGTGGCATGCCCGGCGCACCGCCCGAGCAGCCGCAAGGCAAGCAGGACGAGCCATCCAAGCCCCCCGGCGACGCCATGAGCCGCAAACAGGTCAACGACGCCGCCGCCTATATCCGCGGCCTGGCCCAGTTGCGCGGACGCAATGCCGAGTGGGCCGAGCAGGCCGTGCGCGAGGCGGTCAGCCTGTCGGCGAGCGAAGCGCTGGAACAGAAGGTGATCGACTACCTGGCGCGCGATGTTGCCGACCTGCTGCGCCAGCTCGACGGCAAAACCCTCGCCACCGTCGAGGGTGACGCCACGCTGAGCACCGCCGACGCCCCGCTCATCGAGCACGCACCCGACTGGCGGGTGCGCCTGCTGGCGGTGATCACCAACCCGAGCGTCGCGTTGATCCTGATGATGATCGGCATCTACGGGCTGATCCTCGAATTCTCCAACCCCGGCGGCGTGCTCGGCGGCATCTGTCTGATCCTGGCGCTGTATTCGCTGCAGCTGCTGCCGGTGAACTACGCCGGCGTGGCGCTGATCCTGCTCGGCATCGCTTTCATGGTCGCCGAAGCGTTCCTGCCGAGCTTCGGCGTGCTCGGCATCGGCGGCGTGGCCGCGTTCGTCGCTGGCGCGGTGATCCTCATCGATACCGAGGTGCCGGGTTTCGGCATTCCGCTGAGCCTGATCGTGCCGCTGGGCATGGTCAGCGCACTGCTGGTGTTCGGCATCGTCGCCATGGCGCTGAAGGCGCGACGGCAGCGCCTGGTCGGCGGCGACAGCGAGCTGATCGGCAGCCTCGCGCAGATCACCTCGGTCTCGGTACAGGATTCCCACAGTGGCTGGCTGCACCTGCAGGGCGAGAACTGGCAGGTGCACAGCGCCTCGCCGCTGCAGGCCGGCCAGCAGGTACGGGTAATCGCCCGGCACGGGCTGCAACTGGAGGTCACCGCACAGCCATCCACCCATCGAGAGGAGCTGAACCATGGGCTATGAAATGAGTTTTCTGGTGTTGCTGGTGCTGCTGTTCGGTCTGCTGGCGTCGACCTTTCGCATCCTGCGCGAATACGAGCGCGGCGTGGTGTTCATGCTCGGCCGCTTCTGGAAGGTCAAGGGGCCGGGCTTGATCCTGGTGATTCCTGGCATTCAGCAGATGGTACGGGTCGATCTGCGCACGCTGGTGCTCGACGTGCCGACCCAGGACGTGATCTCCCGCGATAACGTCTCGGTGAAGGTCAACGCGGTGGTGTATTACCGCGTGCTGGATGCGCAAAAGGCGATCATCCAGGTCGAGGACTACCACTCGGCGACCAGCCAGCTGGCGCAAACCACCCTGCGTGCGGTGCTCGGCAAGCACGAACTGGACGACATGCTGGCCGAGCGCGAGCGGCTCAACAGCGATATCCAGCAGGTACTGGATGCGCAGACCGACGCCTGGGGGATCAAGGTGGCCAACGTCGAGATCAAGCACGTCGACCTTGATGAATCGATGATCCGCGCCATCGCCCGGCAGGCCGAGGCGGAACGCGAGCGGCGGGCGAAGGTCATTCATGCGGAGGGCGAACTGCAGGCGTCGGAGAAACTCATGCAGGCCGCCGAGATGCTTGGCCGGCAATCGGGCGCCATGCAGCTGCGCTACATGCAGACACTGAGCAACATCGCCGGTGACAAGAGCTCTACCATCGTCTTCCCGCTGCCCATCGAGCTGCAGCAGGGGATCAAGAACCTCGACAGGAAACCCTGAGTGCACATATTCCCCACGTTTCACCGACCACTGCGGTTGCTGTTGATCGCCCTGCTTGCCTCGGCGCTGGGCGCCTGCACGGCATTTTCACCGCGCGACCCGCTCAACGTTCAGGTCGCCGGCATCCAGCCGCTGCAAGGCGAAGGCCTGGAGGTGCGCTTCCTGGTCAAGCTGCGCCTGCAGAACCCCAACGATGGCGCCATCGACTACAACGGCGTCGCGCTGGACCTGGAGGTCAACGGTCGCCGGCTGGCCAGTGGCGTCAGCGACCAGCGCGGCACGGTGCCGCGTTTCGGCGAGAGCGTGCTCAGCGTGCCGGTGACCATTTCCGCCTTCTCGGCCGCGCGCCAGGCACTGGGACTGGCGGAACACATCGGGCTCGACGAAGTGCCCTACGTGTTGCGTGGCAAGCTTGCCGGCGGCCTGTTCGGCACCCAGCGCTTCGTCGAGAAGGGCACATTCGACTTGTCGCCGGTAACAGGTTCTCCCTACCAGCGCCGCTGAGTCATACGATCACCACCAAAAACCATAAGGATTCCCTAGGCGCTGCACGAGCGGCGCCTGTGCTTTCTCGACGCGCTGAAAATCTCCTCCTATCGCCTCTAATTCTGCTTATAGCCTGAAATAGCGGTGTGTGCATGCGGGACCCCTTCGACTTTCAGCGACATTGACAACGACGTGCTCATCGTCATAATCCCTGCAGTCATATGACAACTGACGTCATTAGACTTGCCGATCAGGCATAGACCACCGCCCCCACGGTGGCCACACCGGGGCGGCCCATCAAGCAAGGGAGCACAACAATAATGACCCCACGCACAACCTCGTCCGTCGCACTGTTCGCGGGCGGCTGCATGACCCTCGCATCGCTCGGCTTCACTGCCGGCGCCCAAGCCGAAGGCTTTGTCGAAGATGCGAACTTTTCGTTGAACCTGCGCAACTTCTACATCAACCGCAATTTCGTCGACTCCGACTACCCACAGAGCAAGGGCGAAGAGTGGACGCAGAGCTTCATCCTCAATTTCCAATCCGGCTACACGCCCGGCCCGGTGGGCTTCGGCGTCGACGCGCTGGGCCTGCTGGCGGTCAAGCTGGATGGCGGTGGCGGTACCTATGGCACTGGCCTGCTGCCGGTGCATGGCGCACCCGGCGATCGGCATCCGCCGGATGACTTCGCGCGCCTGGCAGTCGCGGCGAAGGCCAAGTTCTCCGAAACCGAGGTGCGCGTCGGTGAATGGATGGTGGTACTGCCGATCCTGCGTTCGGACGACGGTCGCTCGCTGCCGCAGACCTTCTAGGGCGGCATGATCACCTCCAAGGAAATCAAGGGTCTGTCGCTCTACGGCGGGCAGATGCGGCAGAACAGCCCGCGCGACGACGGCAGCATGGACGACATGTTCTACGGCGGCGCGAGTTCCGACCGCTTCAACTTCGTCGGTGGCGAATACGAGTTGGGCGCGAAGACCAAGGTCGGCGCCTGGCATGCGCGTCTGGAAGATATCTACCAGCAGAACTACTTCCAGCTGCTGCACACCCAGCCGCTCGGCGAAGGCGTGGCGCTGACCGCCAACCTCGGCTACTTCACCGGCAAGGAAGAAGGCAGCGCGCTGGCCGGCGATCTGGACAACAAGACCTACTCCGGCCTGTTCGGCCTGCAGGTCGGTGGCAACACCTTCTATGTCGGTCTACAGAAGGTCAGCGGCGACAACGGCTGGATGCGCGTCAACGGCACCAGCGGCGGTACTCTCGCCAACGACTCGTTCAACTCCGCCTACGACAACGCCAACGAGCGTTCCTGGCAGCTGCGCCACGACTACAACTTCGCCGGCATGGGCGTTCCGGGCCTGACCATCATGAACCGCTACATCAGCGGCGATCAGATCGAAGCCGGTGGCGTGGACGATGGCAAGGAATGGGGCCGCGAGTCCGAGCTGGCCTACACGGTGCAGAGCGGGCTGTTCAAGAGCCTCAACATCAAGTGGCGCAACTCCAGCATCCGTCGCGACTACAGCTCCACCGAGTTCGACGAGAACCGCCTGATCTTCAACTACCCGTTGTCTCTGCTGTAAGCGGTAGCGCTGTACGCAACCCTCCTCGCTCCGGTTGCGGTAACTCTTTGGCCCGTCAGTTGACGGGCCTTTTTTCGTCTGCCTTCAGCGGCGCGCGACACGCAGGCGGCAGCGGCGCTCCAGTCGCTCGCCCGGCTGCAGATACAAAACGCCATGCCTGGCCGGGTCCGGCGCATTCAGCGCGTTGTTGCGGTGGGACACCGGCTCCACGGCGAAGAAGCCCTGCACGGCCGGCGGCGTATAGACCACCAGATGCGTCATCGACGGGTCCGCCTCAAGCTCAAGCCGCACGCCTGCCGTCGGCCACTGCAAGGTTGCCGTGGTATCCCAACCGGCGAAGCAGTGATCCAGCTCGGGCTCGCCCAGCTCCCGCGGCTGGCGAAAGTCCCAGCGTGACGGTATGTCCACCGCCTCGCTCGGCAACTGCTGATCGTCACTCAGCCAGACCTGCTCGGCAGCGAAACGCAGCGTCACGCCTGCATGGCGCGGGAAGTACGGGTGCCAGCCGAGCCCGGCCGGCATCACCCGCTCGCTGCGGTTGATCAGCGCCAGCCGCAGCCAGGCGCCCTGCTCGTCGAGCCCGAGCTCATGCTCCAGCTCGAAGGAGAACGGCCAGTCCTGCCGGGCATCGCCTTCGGCCCGATGCAGCAGTGTCAGCAGTAGTCGGTCGACCTCCTGCGCAGCCAGTGTCCACGACCGCTTCCAGCCCACGCCGTGAATCGGCAAGGCATGTTCCGCGGAATTCAGCCGCAAGCGGTGCGACTCGCCGTCCGCCTGGAACATGCCGCCGCCAACCCGGTTGGAGTACGGCGCCAGCACGAAACAACTGGTACGACGCACCTGCTCGCTGCCATCCCAGGGACGTAGCAGGTCGAAATCATCCAGGGCGAAGCGGGTAATTGTGCCGCCCAGCGCCGGGCAGACCGAGAGCCGGAAACCGGCGTGGGCGAGGTGCACTTCATCGAGGGAAGCCATGCGCGCTCCTGATGGTGGCCGCTCGGCGATGGAGCGACGTTGCTTGCGAATGAGGCTGCGATTTCTCGCGTAGACAAAACGCCGCCACCCAGCGGTCGACTGCCGTAGTCAGACCGGCGTCAGCAGCCGTCCCTCGCGAAGAAAGCTGTCGAGATTGTCCAGCAGCAGATCCTCCATGGCGCCGCGGGTTTCATGGGTGGCGCTGCCAATGTGCGGCAGCAGCACGACATTGGGCAGCTCGCAGAGAGCCGCCGGCACCCTCGGTTCGTCGGCGAAGACGTCCAGTCCGGCACCGCCTAGCCGGCCCTCCCGCAGTGCCGCGACCAGTGCCGGCTCGTCCACCACCGAACCGCGCGCGACGTTGATCAGGATGCCTTTGCGACCCAGCGCGTCGAGCACTGCGCGGTCGATGAGGTTCTGCGTCTGCGGCCCGCCGGGACAGCTGAGCACGAGAAAGTCCGCCCAGCGCGCGAGTTCCAGCAGGTTTGCTTCGTACTCGTACGGGCTGCCGGCCACCGGCCGACGATTGTGATAACGCACCGCCATGTCGAAGCCCGTCGAGCGCTTGGCCACCACCTCGCCGATGCGGCCTAGCCCGACGATGCCCAGCCGCTTGCCGCTGACGCGACGGCCGAGTTGGAGGTTAGCCTCGGCCCAGCGCCCCTCGCGGACGAAGCGGTCGCCCAGGGCAAGCTGTCGCGCGCTGTCGATGATCAGGCCGAAGGCCAGATCCGCCACGCACTCGTTGAGCACATCCGGCGTATTGCTCACCGGAATGCCGCGCGCCCTGGCGGCTTCTACGGCGATGGCGTCATGGCCGACGCCAAAACTGCAGATTGCCTTCAACCGGGGCAGCCGTTCGATCAACGAGGCCGGGCAGCCGAAGCGCGCAGAGGTAAGCATGATCTCGATGCGCCCGGCATGCTCGGCGAGCAGCGCTTCGGCGTCGCCCTGCCAGTAGGCCAGCACCTCATGCCCGTTCAGGCGTTGCTGGACTCGCTCGGACAAGGGGCCCATCTGGAGAATGCAGCTCATCGATTTTCCTCTGCGTTGGCGGGCCGCGGCCCATGGGTTGTTTACAGCACGGTCTGCACCACCCCGCATGCCGCCAGCAGCGGTACCGCTGGCAGTACCCAGCGCGAACGCCAGGCCAGCAGCAGCACCAGCAGCAAGCCGGAGAGCATGACCAGGCACAGCCAGATGACCGTGCCAATCTCGCCGCCCTGGCTGTTGACGCCGAGCCACAGCGCGAAGCCAAAGCAGCCAACGGCCAGCGAACGGATGATCGCCGGGCCCGGCAGGCGCGTATCGGCGCGCAGCAGCGCACCACGGTGGCGGTTCATGGTCAGGCAGAGCAGCGTCATGCCCAGGTAGGCCAGCGCGAATGCCAATAGCAGCATGGTCAAGCCTCCTGCACACGGGTTGAGCGACCGCGCACCGCAGCGGCAGCCGGCGTTGCGTTCAGGCGCCAGGCGCAGGCCGCACAGACTAGCCCCGCGACGATCATGAACAGATCGACCGATGCCAGGGCCCAGTCGCCACGTCCGAGGCTGGCTATCAGGTGGCCATCGGTGGTCAGCGCGTTGATGATCGGCAAGCCGAGCGCGAGCACGGCGCCGAGCAGCAGCTGCTCGTGCAGCAGGCGGCGGCTCTGATGGCGGCGCAGAACGGCCCAGAGCACCGCTAGCAACCAGGCACCGACGAACACCCAGCCTTCGGCCACGGCGCGTTCGGCGAATGTTGCCGGAATCAGACGATTGCCCCACAGCAGCGCCAGGCTGGCCAGCGGCAGGCCGGCGAACACCGAGACGTTCAGCGCGCGCACCCAGATCACGCTGCGGTCGCCGCGCTGTTCGCGCTTGGCCAGCCAGACCTGCAGCCCGCCAACCAGCATGGCGCAACCGGCAAGGCCCATCAGCAAATAGAGCAGGCGCACCAGCGTGCCGCCGAACTGCGCCATGTGCAGCCCCGCCAGCCAGAGGTAGGCGCGGTAGCCGGTGGATGCGTCCTGGCGATTGAGCAGCTCGCCGGTGCCAGCGTCATAGCTGAGGGTGTCCTGCGGCGAGCCGATCCGCGAACGGTCCCGGCGACGAACATCCACCACCGCCGACGCATCATCGGGATGATGCACGCTGACCCAGCCCGCCTCGCCACCGCCCCACTGCCGCTGCGACTCGACAATCAGCGCATCGAGGGACACCGGAGCCGGTGGCGGCTGGCCCACTTCTTCGCGCTCGAAGCTGCCCATCACCTCGCCGAAGTACTGCATGACGTTGCCGGAATAGCTCACCTGCGCGGCGGCCGGCATGTAGGACGCGACGAAGATCGCCACGCCGGTGTAGGCCAGCACCAGATGAAACGGAAAGCCGACCACGCCGAACAGGTTGTGCGCATCGAGCCAGGCACGCTGGCCGTTGGCCTTGGGCCGCAGGGTGAAGAAATCCTTGAAGATGCGCCGGTGGATGATCACCCCCGACACCAGCGCGACGAGCATGAACATGCCGGCCAGGCCGACGATGTACATGCCGATGTCACCGGCGTGCAGGTTGTAGTGCAACTTGAAGAAGAACTCGCCACCCAGCGTTTCCGGCATTGGCTCGGCCTGCGCGCTACGCGGGTCGAAGGCGATGTTGTGGATCGTCTTGGTGGCGTCTACTTCCCAACCGAGTCGCCAGTAAGGCTCGCGCTCGGTCGGGCCGTGCATCCAGAAGGCATGCAACTCGTCGCTGACGTTCTGCTGCAACCAGCCACGCACATCGTCCGCACCGAGGCTGGATACCACGCCGTCATGCAGCGCCGGGCGCATCCAGCGGGTGAGTTCCTTGTCGAAGCAGGCGACGGTGCCGGCAAAGATGATCACGAACAGCAGCCAGCTCGGCAGCAGGCCGCCCCAGGTGTGCAAACCGGCCATGCTTTGGCGCAGTTTCATGGACGAACCCTCCAGTCGCCGGAAAAGAACGCGGCCAGACACAGCACCGCGGTCACACCGACGATCAACAGCCATACCCGCGTGGCACTGCGGGCGGCGAACACGTAGATCACCACGGCGGTCCACACGGCGAAGCTCGCCAGGCTGGAAAACACTACACGATCAGGCCGCGCCAGCGGCAGGTAGACCGCCAGAAAGGCGGTCACCGCGTAGGCGACCGCATAGCCGCCGACCAGCGCCGCAAGCACACGCGACGCGATGTTCCAGCGATTGATGGATGCGTTGCGACTCACCTCGAATCCTCCCTTGCAGGCCGGCAAGTGGCGCGTGGCCCAGCGACGTTCAAAAGCTGTAGCTCGCGGTTGCCACCACGGTGCGGCGGTTGCCGGTGAAGCAGTCGCCACGCGACAGGCAGGTGGTGTAGTAGGTCTCGTCTTCCAGGTTGGTGGCGTTAAGGGTGAACGCCCAGTCCTGATAGGCGTAGCCGAGCATGGCGTCGAACAGCGTCGTCGACGGCGTCTTCAGGCTGTCGGTGCCATCCCAGCTGGCACCGACGTAGCGCACACCGGCCCCGGCGCTGAAGCCGGAAATGCCGGCGATGCTGAAGCGGTGCTGCGACCACAGCGAGGCCATGTGCTCGGGCACGCTGGCGATGCGCTTGCCTTGTTCACCCTCCTCACCCTCGACTATTTCGCTGTCAAGGTAGGTATAGGTGGCGATCAGGTTCCATTCGGGCGTGACTTCCACCAGCCCTTCGAGCTCGACACCTCTCACCTGGGTTTCACCCGCCTGACGATCGCCGCGCGGCGTCACACCGAAAATCTGGCGATTCTGCTCACGCAAGTCGAACACCGCTGCAGTCAGCAGCGTATTGCTGCCGGGAGGCTGATACTTGACACCGAGCTCCCACTGCTCGCCTTCGAGAGGTTTGTATGATTGCTGGGTATCGGCATTCAAGCCGATGATCGGTGAGAACGACTCACTGTAGCTGATATAGGGTGCCACGCCATTATCGAACAAATAGGTCAGGCCTACCCGCCCGGTAACGGCATCATCCTTCTGCCTGTCTCCATCCTCGACGCGGGTATCGGCCCAGTCCTTGCGCAGGCCGAGTGTCATCAGCCATTTCTGGTAGCGAATCTGATCTTGGACATATAGTCCTTTTTGCGATGTACGCTGCTGCGGAACATCCGTGAGACTGACCACGGAGGGGTCGAAGCTACCATAGACTGGAGCATAGACATCCAATGGAGTGGCCACGTCGAATGCGCTTTTTTCGTCAGTCACGGAGTGTTGGTAGTCGACGCCCACGAGCATCGTATGCTGCAGTTCGCCAGTGTTGAAGCGCGACTCGGCCTGATGGTCGGCAGTCCAGATGGTGACTTCCGGCTTGCTGACCGAATACACACGGTTGATCGTACGGTCGTCTGGATTCAACCCGAACGGATAACCGTACATCGTCTGGTAACTCACCTTGCTTTTCTGCCAGCGCAGGTTCTGCCGCAGCGTCCAAGTATCGTCCAACTGCCACGACATCTGCGAGGTCAGCGCCTTCTGCTCGGTGTCGTACTCATCGAAACCGGGTTCGCTGACAAAGCGATCAGTGTCGATTTTCCCGTAAGGTGCGCTGAGCACAGTACCGCGATGTGGCAGGAAGGAGCTGGTAGTGCCGCTGTCGTCCTTCTGCACATTGGCCATCAGCGTCCATTCGAACTGTTCGTTGGGGCGCCAGGTCAGCGACGGCATGAAGACCAGTCGGTTGTCCTTGGTGTGGTCGACCTGGGTCTGGCTGTCACGCTGGATCGCCACCACGCGATAGAGCAGCGTGCCGTCGTCATCCAGCGGGCCGGTGCTGTCGAAGGCGATCTGCTTGCGGTCGAAGCTGCCGTATTGCAGCTGCAGTTCACTCCGCTGCTCGGCCTGCGGACGCTTGCTCACCAGATTGAGCAAACCACCTACCGGACTTTGCCCATAGAGCATCGAGGACGGCCCCTTCAGCACCTCGATACGTTCGAGGGTAAAGGGATCAGTACGGGTGTTGTTGTAATAGCCGACACCCTTCTGCAAGCCGTCGAGAAAGATTCCTGGCGAAGTGCCGCGCACCAAGGCCGAATCGCCCCGACTATCAATCCCGTACGCCTCGCCACGCATGCCGGCGACATAGCGCAGCGAGTCCTGGATGGTCAGCGAGCCCTGGTCCCGGATGCGATCTGCAGTGATCACGCTGATCGACTGTGGGGTCTCGATGATCGGTGTATCGGTCTTGGTGGCACCGACGCTGCGCTTGGCGACATAGCCTTCGACCGGGCCATTGCCCCGCTCGACTTCACGTGGCGCGGTGATCTGTTGTGCCTCAAGCTCGACCGCTTCCTCAGCGTCGACAGCAAAGCAGGCGACCAGCACTGGCAGGCCCAACACCAGCGGGCGCAGCGAAAACGGGGGCGAAGCGACAACGCGGCTCATGAGTTGTACCTTGTATTTTTATGAGAACGCGCATGATATTGATAAATGTTCAAATTTAGAAGAAGTGCATTGCGTATTTGCGGCGCTTGCCGGAAGAGGCGCTCTTCGCTGCGCGATCAGCGCAGCGGGAACGTTCCCCTCAGGTGATGGGCGCAGGATTGAACAAGACGATGTCGTTGTGCAGCCGGTGGCGCTCGGCCCAGGTCTGCTTCAGTCCGCTGGCGACATCCAGGTAGTAGTGGAACAGCTCCCAGCCGAGCTCCTCGATGCTCGCGCGGCCACTGGCGATGCGTCCGGCGTCGATGTCGATCAGGTCCGGCCAGCGCTCGGCCAGTTCGCTGCGCGTCGCCACCTTGACCACCGGCGCCATGGCCAGGCCGTACGGCGTGCCACGACCGGTGGTGAACACGTGCAGGTTCATCCCGGCGGCCAGCTGCAGCGTGCCGCAGACGAAGTCCGAGGCCGGCGTGGCGCAGAAGATCAGGCCCTTGCGTTCGACCCGCTCACCCGGCCCGACCACGCCGTTGATCGCGCCGCTGCCGGATTTGACGATGGAGCCGAGGGATTTCTCGACGATGTTCGACAACCCGCCCTTCTTGTTGCCCGGTGTGGTATTGGCGCTGCGGTCGGCGGCGCCACGTTCCAGGTAGCGGTCGTACCAGTCCATCTCGGCGATCAGCGCGTCGGCGACTTCCGGGGTTTCTGCCCGCGCGGTGAGCATGTACACCGCATCACGTACCTCGGTGTTCTCCGAGAACATCACCGTGGCACCGGCGCGCACCAGCAGGTCCGCGGCATAACCCAGCGCCGGGTTGGCGGTGATGCCGGAGAAGGCGTCGCTGCCGCCGCATTGCATGCCCAGCACCAGCTCGGAAGCCGGCACGGTTTCGCGACGGCGCTGGTCGAGCTTCTTCAGCCGCGTTTCGGCCAGCGCCATGATCTGCTCGATCATCTCGCCGAAGCCGCTGTTCGACTCCTGCAGGCGGTACAGCCAGGGGTCGCGCAGGTCCACCGAGGGATCGCCTTCGTGCATCACCTGCTCGGCCTGCAGCTTCTCGCAGCCGAGACTGATGACCAGCGCTTCGCCGCCCAGGTTGGGATTGCGCGCCAGGTTGCGCACGGTGCGGATGGGGATGTAGGCGTCGCGGGCGTTGATCGCCACGCCGCAGCCGTAGCTGTGGGTCAGCGCGACCACGTCGTCGACGTTGGGGTACTTGGGCAGCAGCTCGTCGCGGATGCGCGTGACCGCATGTTCCAGCACGCCGGTGACGCACTGCACCGTGGTGCTGATGCCGAGGATGTTGCGCGTGCCGACGGTGCCATCGGCATTGCGATAGCCCTCGAAGGTGTAGCCCTCCAGCGGCGCGAGCCGGTCCGGCACCGCCGTGGCACGCGGCAGGCTGTCCAGCGGCGGCGCACTGGGCATCCGCAACTGGGTTTCCTTGACCCAGCTGCCACGACGCAGGGGTTCGAGGGCATAACCGATGATCTGTCCGTAGCGGCGCACCGGCTCGCCTTCGGCAATGTCCACGAGCGCGACCTTGTGGCTCTGCGGCACGGCCTCGACGGTAACCAGCCCGTCCTCGAAGCGTGCGCCGACCGGCACACCGCCGTCATTGACCACCACGGCGACGTTGTCCGCCTCGTTCAGGCGGATGCAGCGCGGAGAATCCTGGTGGGGAATCAGTTGCACGGTTTCGCTCATGTCTGCTCCGGTTAGGGTCCGGTTGTTGTTCTGTTTCGTTTCTTTCCTGTCGCCCTGCCGCGCGCCCCGGCTTTCAGCGTGGGGCGCTGGTGGGCTGAAGCCCACCCTACAACCGTGCCCATCCTACGACGCGACAGACGGCTCAGCGCACCATGCAGGGCTTCTTGTTGTTGAAGGTCCAGTTGGGGATCAGGTACTGCATGGCGATGGCGTCGTCGCGGGCACCCAGGCCTTTTTCCTTGTACATCGCATGCGCCTTGCGCAAGGCATCCCAGTCCAGTTCGACGCCCAGCCCAGGCTTCTGCGGCACCGCCACCTTGCCGCCGACGATCTGCAGCGGCTCGCGGGTCAGGTGCTGGCCGTCCTGCCAGATCCAGTGGGTGTCGATGGCGGTGACGCGGCCCGGGGCGGCGGCGGCGACGTGGGTGAACATCGCCAGGGAGATGTCGAAGTGGTTGTTCGAGTGCGACCCCCAGGTCAGCCCGAAGTCGGCGCACATCTGCGCCACGCGCACGGAGCCGGCCATGGTCCAGAAATGCGGGTCGGCCAGCGGGATGTCCACCGAGTTCAGCTGCACCGCATGGCTCATCTGCCGCCAGTCGGTGGCGATCATGTTGGTCGCGGTGGGCAGGCCGGTGGCGCGGCGGAACTCAGCCATCACCTCGCGACCGGAGTAGCCGTTCTCGGCACCGCAGGGGTCTTCGGCATAGGCCAGCACGCCGTGCAGGTCGCGACACAGGCCGATGGCCTCATCCAGCGACCAGGCGCCGTTGGGGTCCAGCGTCACGCGGGCCTCGGGGAAGCGCTGCGCCAGGGTGCGGATCGCCTCGACTTCCTCTTCGCCGCGCAGCACGCCGCCCTTGAGCTTGAAGTCCTTGAAGCCGTAGCGCGCGTAGGCCGCCTCGGCCTGGCGGACGATGCTCTGAGGTGTCATCGCCTCCTCGTTGCGCAGGCGGAACCAGGCGTCGGCGGCGCTGGACTCGTCACGGTAGCCGAGGTCAGTCCTGTTGCGGTCGCCGATGAAGAACAGGTAGCCGAGCATCTCCACTTCGTCGCGCTGCTGACCATCGCCGAGCAGTGCGGCGACCGGCACATCCAGATACTGGCCGAGCAGATCGAGCAGCGCCGACTCCAGAGCGGTGACGGCGTGAATGGCGATGCGCAGGTCGAAGGTCTGCAGGCCGCGGCCGCCGGAGTCGCGGTCGGCGAAGGCGCGGCGCGCACGGTTGAGCAGGGCGTTGTACTGGCCGATCGGTTCGCCGACCAGCAGGGCGCGGGCGTCTTCCAGAGTCTGGCGGATGGCTTCGCCGCCCGGCACTTCGCCGACGCCGACGCGCCCGGCGCTGTCCTTGAGGATAAGGATGTTGCGGGTGAACCAGGGCCCATGGGCGCCGCTGAGGTTCATCAGCATGCTGTCCTGCCCGGCGACGGGCACGACGGTGAGTTCGGTGATGCGGGGCGTGCCCGGCATGGCGGTGGTCATGGGTGTCCCTCTGTTGTTCTTGTGGGGATACGGCGCCCACCGGGGCGCCGTTGCACAGTTTCGCAGCGCGGCCTTGCGACCGGCTTTCACCTCAGCCGATGTAAGTGGTCTTCACCGTGGTGTAGAACTCCTGGGCGTAGCGGCCCTGTTCGCGCGGGCCGTAGGACGAGCCTTTGCGGCCGCCGAACGGCACGTGGTAATCCACCCCGGCGGTGGGCAGGTTGATCATCACCATGCCGGCCTGGGCGTGGCGCTTGAAGTGGTTGGCGTACTTCAACGAGGTGGTGCAGATGCCGGCGGACAGGCCGAACTCGGTGTCATTGGCCATCGCCAGCGCCTCGTCGTAGTCCTTGACCTTCACCACATTGGCCACCGGGCCGAAGATTTCCTCGCGGCTGATGCGCATGCTCGGGTCGCTGTCGACGAACAGCGTCGGCGCCAGGAAATAGCCATCGGTGCCGCAGGTCACCTGCTCACCGCCACAGGCCAGGCGCGCGCCCTCCTGCTTGCCGATCTCGATGTAGCGCAGGTCCTGCTCCAGCTGGGCCTGGGACACCACCGGGCCGACATCCACGCCCTGCTCCAGCGCCGGGCCGACCTTGATCTTGCTGATGCGCTCGACCATCGCCTCGACGAAACGGTCGTAGATGCCTTCGGTGACGATGATGCGGCTCGAGGCCGTGCAACGCTGGCCGGTGGAGTAGAAGGCGCTCTGGGTGCACAGCTCGACGGCGACGTCGAGGTCGGCATCGTCCAGCACGATCTGCGGGTTCTTGCCGCCCATCTCCAGCTGCACCTTGGCGCCGCGTGCCACGCAGGCCTGGGCGATGCCACGACCGACGCCCACCGAGCCGGTGAAGCTCACGGCATCGACGTCCTTGGCATTGACGATGACCTCACCCACTTCACGGCCCTTGCCCATCACCAGGTTGAACACGCCCGCCGGGAAACCCGCGCGCGAGATGATCTCGGCGATGGCCCAGGCGCAGCCCGGCACCAGGTCGGCCGGTTTGATCACCACGCAGTTGCCGAAGGCCAGCGCCGGGGCGATCTTCCAGGCGGGAATGGCGATGGGGAAGTTCCAGGGGGTGATCAGGCCGATCACGCCGAGCGGTTCGCGGGTGACCTCGACGCCGACCCCGGGGCGCACCGACTGCAGCGTCTCGCCAGCCTGGCGCAGGCATTCGCCGGCGAAGAACTTGAAGATGTTGCCGGCACGGGCGACTTCGCCGATCGCTTCCGGCAGCGTCTTGCCCTCCTCACGGGCCAGCAGCCTGCCGAGCTTCTCGCGGCGGGCGAGGATTTCCAGGCCGACCTTTTCCAGCGCATCGGCGCGCGCCTGGATGCCGAAGCTGGCCCAGGCCGGGAAGGCGCGACGGGCGGCGGCGATGGCCTGCTCGACTTGGGCGGTGTCGGCCTGAGCGTATTCGCCGATCACGTCAGAGAGGTCGGACGGATTGGTGTTGGCCTGGTAACGATCCGAGCCGACCCACTGGCCGTCGATGTAGTTGTCGTAGCGTTGTACGTCAGCCATGCAAAGTGTCCTCTGATGATGCCCGGCGCGGCCCTTCGGCAGGACGGCGCCGGGGCGATTTCGGAAAGGCTTACTGGGCGCCCTGCTTCTCGATCAGCACCGCCAGGCGCTCGTACTCGTCGGGCTTCAGCTCGGTCAGCGGCGCGCGCACCGGGCCGGCGTCGTAGCCGGAAATACGCGCACCGGCCTTGACGATGCTGACCGCGTAGCCCTTGCAGCGATTGCGGATGTCCAGATACGGCAGGAAGAAATCATCGATCAGCCTGCCGACGGTTTCATGATCCTCGCGGGCAATGGCCTTGTAGAAATCCATCGCAGTCTTCGGAATGAAGTTGAACACCGCCGAGGAATACACCGGCACGCCCAGCGCCTTGTAGGCGGCGGCATAGACTTCCGCGGTCGGCAGACCACCGAGGTAGCTGAAGCGATCGCCGAGGCGGCGGCGGATCGACACCATCAGTTCGATGTCGCCCAGGCCATCCTTGTAGCCGATCAGGTTCGGGCAGCGCTCGGCCAGCTGCTCCAGGTGCGTCGCGGTCAGGCGGCAGACGTTACGGTTGTAGACCACCACGCCGATGTTCACCGACTTGCAGACCTGCTCGACATGCAGGGCGACGCCTTCCTGGCTGGCCTCGGTGAGGTAGTGCGGCAGCAGCAGCAGCCCCTTGGCCCCCAGGCGCTCGGCTTCCTGCGCCATCTGGATGGCCAGACGGGTCGGTCCCCCGACGCCGGCGAGGATCGGCACCGTACCGGCACAGGTATCGACGGCGGTCTTGATGATCTCGCTGTACTCGCGCGGCTCCAGCGAGAAGAACTCACCGGTGCCGCCGGCAGCGAACAGCGCCGAGGCTCCGTAGGGGCCGAGCCATTCCAGACGCTTGACGTAGCTGGCGCGATTGAAGTCGCCCTGCGCGTCGAAGTCGGTAACCGGGAATGACAGCAGGCCGGAAGAGAGGATGGCCTTCAATTCTTGTGGGTTCATTATTCGAGCATCCTGAATGCAGATTGAGGAGGTACAAGGGCATCAGCCTTGAGATACGTTATCGTACAACTAAAAATAGTCCAACCGTTTTTTCTGCGCATTTTCTTCAGCGCTGAAAGCTGAATGAAAGCTTTCTGCCTTTCACTCGCCCGCCCAGGTCAAACCCCAAGAGAGCATCAGCTTAAACAGCATAAGCAGCGGCAGACGACCCAGCTGAATGCACCGATGATTTCGTTTGACAGCTGACGTAGCGAACTGTAAAAAACCCTCCATAGTCATACGATGACCTATGACCACAATAACAATAGCGAGGCCCTGGACATGTTCCGCAATTGCCCGACCCCTGCGCAGCTGCAGGCTGCCGATAACGCCATCCGCCGCGCTGCCTCAGCAAACGTACGTACAGCGCCCGCCCCGGTCGCCTGCCTCACCTGCAGCGGAGACCGCACACAATGAATCGGCCCTCCAGTACGACACCCCGCGTACAGAGCATGCAGGTCATCCCGGTGGCCGGCTACGACAGCATGCTGCTCAACCTCTGCGGCGCTCACGCCCCCTATTTCACCCGCAACCTGATCCTGCTCACCGACAATGCCGGCCACACCGGCATCGGCGAAGTACCCGGTGGCGAGGGTATTCGTCAGGCATTGGAGCGTAGCTGCCCGCTGGTGATCGGTCAGCCGATCGGCGCCTACAACCGGGTGCTCAACCACCTGCGCGCGATGCTCGCCGGCAATGGCCGCGACACCCGCCACGAGGTGACCTCCGCAGCCGAGGCGGCGGTACTCAAGCAGCCCCACGAAATCAACCTGCGCCTGGACAACGTGATCACCGCGGTCGAGGCCGCGCTGCTCGACCTGCTCGGCCAGCACCTCGACGTGCCGCTCGCCGAACTGCTCGGCAGCGGCCAGCAGCGCGACGCAGTGCCGATGCTCGCTTACCTCTTCTATATAGGTGATCGCAGCCGCACCGACCTGCCCTACCTGGCCAGCACCGGCGAGGACTGGTACCAGCTGCGCCATCAGCCGGCGCTGACACCGGATGCCATCGCCCGCCTGGCCGAAAGTGCCGCCGCGCGTTACGGCTTCGCCGACTTCAAGCTCAAGGGCGGCGTGATGCGTGGCGAGGAGGAGATGCAGGCGATCGCCGCGATCAAGACGCGCTTCCCCGACGCCCGCGTGACGCTGGACCCCAACGGCGCCTGGTCGCTGGACGAGGCCATCGCCCTGTGCAAGGGCCAGGGCCACCTGCTGGCCTACGCCGAGGACCCCTGCGGCCCGGAAAACGGCTATTCCGGCCGCGAGATCATGGCCGAGTTCAAGCGCGCCACCGGCATTGCCACCGCCACCAACATGGTCGCCACCGACTGGCGGCAGATGGGCCACTCGCTGCGCCTGGAGGCGGTCGACATCCCGTTGGCCGACCCGCATTTCTGGACCATGCAGGGCTCGGTGCGCCTGGCGCAGATGTGCGAGCAGTTCGGCCTGACCTGGGGCTCGCACTCGAACAACCACTTCGACGTGTCGCTGGCCATGTTCACCCATGCCGCGGCCGCCGCGCCGGGGCGCATCACCGCCATCGACACCCACTGGATCTGGCAGGAGGGCCAGGAGCGCCTGACCCGCGAGCCGCTGCAGATCGTCGACGGCCAGGTCCGCGTGCCCGAGCGTCCGGGCCTTGGCATCGAGCCGGACATGGACCGGATCATGGCCGCCCATGAGTTGTACAGGAAGGTCGCCAGCGGCGCCCGCGACGACGCCATGGCCATGCAGTACCTGATTCCGGGCTGGCAATACCACCCCAAGCGGCCGAGCTTCGGCCGCGCACCCGCCTGACCCCATAGCCCCCATCCACTGGAGATCGAACAATGAAAAAAGCGATATGCGCCTCCCTGGTATCCGCCGTCATGGCTTTCAGCAGCAGCGCCTTCTCTGCCGATGAGGTGAAATGGCCGACCCGTCCGGTACAGGTGGTGGTGATCGCCAACCCCGGCGGCGACACCGATTTCAACGCCCGCACCATGGCCAAGTACTTCAACCAGATCACCGGCAAGAGCATGGTGGTGACCAACGTCGCCGGCGGCGGCGGCACCCTGGCCGCCGAGCAGGTCAAGGGCGCGGCGGCGGATGGCAACACCATCCTCTTCACCCACCCCGGCCAGCTGATCGTCAACGAGGTCGCCGGTCTCACCGAGGACAGCTACGAGACCTTCGACGTGTCCTGCATCGCTGGTGTCGACAAGAGCACCGTGTTCGTCGCCTCCAAGCAGTCCGGCGTGACCAGCATGCAGGACCTGATCGCCAAGTCGAAGGCCGAACCGGGCAGCATTACCTACGGCACCGAGATGGGCAGCTTCTCCCACGTGCAGGGGCTGATGCTGGAGAAGCTGACCGATACCAAGCTGAAGATGGTCGACGGCGGCACGGTGTCCGACCGCGTGGTGGGCATGCTCGGCGGTCGTCTCGATCTCGGCGCGATCACCTACGGCTCGGTGCAGGACTACGTCAACGGCGGGCAGATGGTCGCGCTTGGCCAGCCCAACGAGGAGCGCAACCCGCTGCTCGGCGAGGTGCCGACGCTCAAGGAGCAGGGTCTCGACATCACCATGGACAAGCCCTACGTGGTCGCCTTCCCGAAGGGCACCGACCCGGCCATCGTGAAGAAGATGGCCGACGTGATGAAGCAGATCACCGAGATTCCCGAGTACGCCGAGGAACTGAAGAAGTTCAAGCAGCCGGTGGCCTACCACGGCACCGAAGAGGCCAAGGCGATCCTGGCCAAGACCCGCGAGGACTTCATGCAGTTCAAGGACGAGCTGCGTCAGGCCAAGAACTGATCACTGACGTGTCGCCAGCCGGCCACGCCGGCTGGCTGTCTCTCCTCGCGCACGGAGGTTCGCCATGACCACTGCGAACAAGAAAGAACTGAGCATCGGCGTGGCCATGCTCGGCGCCAGCATCGCCTATCTGGTGATGGCCTACCGCGTACCCGGCCACGATGGCATCGATGCCGCCACCGTCCCCACCCTGCTGGCCATCCTGCTCTGCCTGCTCGGGGCGCTGCAGACGCTCAGCGCCTTCGGCAACCGCGCGCGACCCGCGGCCGAGAGCGACGCCGACGCCACGGAGCAGACCCGTACCAGCGTCGTCGAGCCGCTGACCGTGCTCAAGACCCTCGGCCTGATCCTGCTCTACGTGGTGCTGCTGGGGCCGGTGGGCTTTCCGATCATGACCACGCTGTACCTCTACCTGCAGTTCATCGTGCTGACGCCGGTGGACCACAAGGTCCGTCATCTGCCCTACGCGGCCATCGCGGTGATCACGTCCATCGTCATCTATCTGCTGTTCCGCGAGGCCTTCGACCTGTTGCTGCCCGCCGGCCTGCTGAATTTCCTCTGAGGAATCGACCATGCTCGAATTACTGCAGCAAGGCTTCGGTGCCGTCTTCTCGCTCAACATCCTACTGCTCATGCTCGGCGGCGTCGCGGTCGGCATCGTCTTCGGCGCCGTGCCCGGGCTGTCGGCGACCATGGCGGTCGCCCTGTGCCTGCCGCTGACCTTTACCATGGGTCCGCAGGCCGGCCTGTCGTTGCTCGTCGCCCTGTTCATCGGCGCCACCTCCGGTGGCCTGATCTCGGCGATCCTGCTGAAGATTCCCGGCACACCATCGTCCATCGCCACAGTGTTCGACGGCGGCCCGCTGATGGAGCAGGGCCTGGGCGTGAAGGCGCTCGGCGTCGGCATCGTGTTCTCCTTTCTCGGCACCATCTTCAGCATCATCGCGCTGATGTTCATCGCCCCGCAGCTGGCCAAGGTGGCGCTGAGCTTCGGCCCGCACGAATACTTCGCCATCGCGGTGTTCTCGCTGACGCTGATCGCCACCCTTTCCGCCGGCTCGATGGTCAAGGGGCTGTTCGCCGGCACGCTGGGCATCGCCGTATCCACCGTCGGTATCGCCCCGGTCGAGGCCGTGCGCCGCTTCACCTTCGGCGTCAGCGAGCTGAACGGCGGCTTCTCCATGCTCACGGTGATGATCGGCATGTTCGCCGTCGCCGAGGTCATCAAGCTCGCCGAAACCGGCCGGCATGCCGTGCGCAACAAGGCCGGTTCGGTGAGCATGAAGCAGATCAAGGGCTTCGGCTTCTCGCTCAGGGAGTTCCGCCAGGAGCTGCCCAACGCCAGCCGTTCCGGTCTGATCGGCCTGGCGGTGGGCATCCTCCCGGGGATCGGTGCCGGCACCTCCAACCTGCTCTCCTACATCGTCGCCAAGAAGCGCGCCAAGCAGCCGGAAACCTACGGCAAGGGCAACATCGGCGGCGTGGTCGCCAGCGAGACGGCGAACAACGCCGGCATCGGCGGCGCCATGATGCCGCTGATGACCCTGGGCATCCCCGGCGACACCACCACGGCGATCCTGCTTGGCGGCTTCCTGATCCACGGCATCCAGCCCGGGCCGCTGCTGTTCGTCAGCCAGGGGCCGCTGGTCTACACCATCTTCGCCGCGCTGCTGGTGGCCTCGGTGATGATGCTGTTCATGGAGTTCTACGGCCTGCGCCTGTTCATCAAGCTGCTCGACGTGCCCAAGCACATCCTCCTGCCGATCATCCTGGTGCTCTGTGTGGTCGGTGCGTTCGGCCTCTCCAGCCGGCTGTTCGATGTCTGGTCGATCCTGCTGTTCGGCCTGCTCGGCTATGGCTTCGTCAAGGCGGGCATGCCGGTCGCGCCCTTCATCATCGGCTTCATTCTCGGGCCGATGGCCGAGACCAACCTGCGCCGTGGCCTGATGCTCTCGGACGGCAACTTCGCCTCCTTCTTCACCAACCCCATCGCCGCGACCTTCCTCGGCCTGGCCCTGGCCTTCGTGCTCTGGCAGCTGTACAGCGCGCTGCGGCCACGGGGCGGCGTGCTCGGTCAGGCGCTACGTACCTGAACCAGCGCCCCTCTGCGCCAGCAGCGGGGCTGCCGTCACGGCTTGGTACCGAACGCATCGCTTGCCAGCGTCCAGCCCGCCACCTGCTCGCTGAGGCTCAGTCCCAGCCCGGGCCGGGTCGGCACCTGCATGCAGCCATCACGGATCTCGAGTCGCTCCTGGAACAGCGGCTCGAGCCATTCGAAATGCTCGACCCAGGTGGCATGTTCGTAGGCCGCAGCGAGGTGGATATGCAACTCCATGACGAAATGCGGCGCCATGACGATTCCGCGCCGCCGCGCCGCCTCGGCCACCTGCAGGAACGGCGTGAAACCACCGATGCGCGGCGCGTCATGCATGATCACATCCACCGCCCCGCGCTCGACGAAGGCGCAGGCTTCGGCCGCACTGCCGAGCATCTCGCCAGTGCCAACCGGGGTGATCAGCTGTGCCGCCAGGGCAGCGTGGCCTTCCAGGTCGTGGGCGTCCAGCGGCTCCTCGATCCAGGTCAGGTCGAACTCCTCCAGCGCCCTGCCCATGCGCGCCGCGGTGGTGCGGTCCCACTGCTGGTTGACGTCCACCATCAGCGCCACCTCGTCGCCGAAGTGCCTGCGCAGCGCCGCGACCCGCCGCAGGTCGGCGTGCCGGTCGGGCTGGCCAACCTTCAGCTTGATCCCGCCGATACCGCGCGCGCGGGACGCCTCGGCCTTTTCGATGACCTCCTCGATGGGCGCCTGCAGGTAGCCGCCGGATGTGTTGTAGCAAGGCACCGCATCGCGATGGGCACCAAGCAGCTTGGCCAGCGGCAGGCCGGCGCGGCGCGCCTTGAGGTCCCACTGCGCGGTGTCGAAGGCGGCGATGCTCTGCACCGCCAGGCCGCTGCGCCCGATCGAGGCGCTGGCCCAGCTCAGCCGGCTCCACAGGCGGGCGATGTCGTTGGGGTCTTCGCCCAGCAGCAGCGGCGCCAGCTCCCGCGCATGGGCATATTGCGCCGGTCCGCCGGTGCGCAGGCTGTAGCTGAAGCCGATGCCGTGATGCCCCTGCTGCGACTGCAGCTCGACGAACAGCAGGCTGACCGACGCCAGGAGCAGCTGTCGCCCGGTAAGAACCTTGGCGTCGCTGACCGGCCGCTGCAGCGGCAGCTCCACCGCACGCAGGCCGATCCAGGTGATGCGGTCCGCTTCGTACAGGTCGCTCATTCGTGCCGCCGCCTCGCCAGTCAGGGGATGCGCTGGATAATCCGCCGGCTGATTGATACGGTCCAATTCATTAACGCTTTTGATTGATACCAGGAACGGATCAATGTTCGAACTCGCCCAACTGCGATGCTTTACCACCTTGGCCAGCGAACTGAATTTCCGTCGCGCGGCCGAGCGCCTGAACATGACCCAGCCGCCGCTGAGCCGGCAGATCCAGTTGCTGGAACACCAGCTCGGCGTCGCGCTGTTCACCCGCAGCACGCGTTCTGTGGCGCTCACCGCCGCCGGTCGCGCCTTCTTCGTCGAGGCCCAGGCCCTGCTCGACCAGGCCCACCGCGCCGCACAGGGTGCCCGGCTGGCTGCACTGGGCGAGAGCGGCTCGCTGACCATCAGCTTCGTTGCCAGCGCGGTCTACGACTTCCTGCCGCGCGCCATCACCCAAGTGCGCCGGGAACGGCCAGGGGTGGCCATCAACCTGCTGGAGACCACCACCTTCGAACAACTGCAGGCTCTGCGCGCGCGTCGGGTCGACCTGGCGGTGGTGCGCGAGCCGTTGCAGCAGCCGGGACTGGTCAGTGAATGCCTGCTGCGCGAGCCCTTCGTGCTGGCCACGCCGGCCGATCATCCGCTGGCGCAGCATCCGGCGCCGACCCTGGAAATGCTCCACGGCGAGCCGTTCATCCTCTATGCCCATGGCGCCTGGCAGCCGTTCAACGAGCTGCACACCGGGCTGTTCCGCGCCAGCGGTATCCAGCCCGAATTCGTCCAGTCGCTGGGCTCGACGCTGACCATCCTCTCGCTGGTCAACGCTGGCCTCGGCATGGCGCTGGTGCCACGCGGGGCCAGTGCGATCCGCTTCCAACAGGTGCGCTTTCGCGAGCTGCCACTGCCAGCGGGCATCTGTGCCGAGCTGCACCTGGCCTGGCGCGACGACAACGACAACCCGGCGCTGGAGGCGGCGCGCAATGCCGTGCGTCAGGCGGCCCGCGATATCGCCCTGGACCTGCCGCCAATCCAAGGCCTACACCATGGGACGGACTGCTGACGGCCACGAGTGACATTCAAATGGTGGACCAGAGCTGGCGCTATTCAGGCCTGTGGCGAATGCACTGCTCGACGCTAAGTCTAGGACCAAGCTTGCAGGCGGAGCCTTCGCAGCGCGCCCTAAGCGAGCAGTCTCTCGCTGCTTGTTGCGTCCACTGCTGCATCCAGCTCAGCCCCAGCCAAATGCGTTGCATAGTGCTCCATCAGCTCCGACTCCCAAGAAGCGACCTCGTCCAATATGCCGGCCGCCTCATCTTTCGTCAGTGCAAAATGCTCATGCTGGCTAAGCAGGTTGGCTCGACTTAGGAGAGTACCGTTGATACCAACTTCCATCGCCAGCCCCTGCGCAGGCCCCTCTCCCAGCACGGGAAGAACGTCATACATGGGCGAGAGGCGCCAAGCGCCTTCCTGCCAGATCACTGCGTGATTGCGAGGATGATCGTCACTGTTGCCGACCAGAGCGTTGTAGGCCATTCGCCTGTAGAGCGCCTGCCTATCAGAATCTGGCGCGCCTCTGCGGTACAGCTCATCGGCGAGCGCCGCGTAGATCCATCCGTTGCTGCGCTGCACATGCCATTCGGCATCGAGAAGAGTTAAGCCACTCATCATCGGAATGCGGCGAAACCTTGCATCATTCGCTGACCATTCTCGGTCGAATCGCTCCACTAGCAACGTGTTGCCTTTTTCACTTTGATGGAGTGCCGTCCGGGCAACATTCATCCCCTTGGTAGCCGCAAAAGTCATGCAGGCATACTCAAATTTCGGCAGGTCGTAGTGATCAAATTTGTCGCGTGGCTTGGCAAGAATCAGCTTGTGATCAAAGCGGTACGTGCGCTTGGGCCTGGCACCACCAACAGCTGAGCGCTGGTCCCGTATTCTTAATGCCTCCAGCTGCTCAGCGCTCAGCTGGCTGTCATAGATCGCAGCGCAAATATCTATGAAATGATCGAGCCCTTTGGCTTCAAGCATTTTCACAGGCCTTTCGCCTATTCCCGGCCTCGGTGTGCGATCTTCGCCAGCCATGATGTTTCCGGCGCGATCTTCGTTAGGAGATAACAGCAGGAGCTGGATCGGAGTGAGCTCGCCCTTTCGGGTGCGGCGCAACAGGCGTTCTCCCCAGCCATCTGGCATCGCATCATCAATGAAGCCGGGAACGCCGCCATTCTTATGTACCTGAATGGGTCGAGTGGAAAGCGGATACCGTATCGGATCAGGCACCCAACGCTTGGCTTCCACGATCTCCGGCGCATAGACGAAGGTTCCCGTGCCACCAGCAAGGGTCAGCCTGCCCAGCGTCACAGTCTCACCCGTTTCCGGACATTCCATGTAGATGTAAGCGCGCGACATTAGAAGTCCTCCGCGTTGCTGCGCGGCAGCCTGACGCGCTTGGTCGCATTGGTTTCCAAAGCGTCGAGATCAAGCGCTGGGTCATCGATCAGCGCCTGGAAAACCCGGTCAGAAATCCCAACGGTGAACAACGCGAGCATGAAGTCGTGCAGCGAAACACCTTCAGCCTTGCCCCCCTCAATGTGACGAACAGCTCGGAGAGAAATCCCAGCCCGCTCTGCAAGGTCAGCCTGGCGCAGCACCATGCGCAGACGCGCCTCCTTCACCAGAAGGCCTATACGGTAAAGCAGAGAGGCACTTTGAACAGGGAAAAAGCTTTTCATAAGGTTATACCAAGCGACATCCTATGAAGGATAAGATACTACTAATCGCACACTAAACAACCCTTAAAGAATAATAAGCAGTCATTTCATAACATCTTAAATACGATAAGCTGTCATGAAAAGATATCTTATTACGGCGAAAACCCCAGCACGACAGATCATTCTTGGATTCCGGGCGTTAGATCTGTCCAGTTCGGCACCATTCCAGCCAGATAAGCCTTCTGCCGCGACCGGCAGCTTCTAGCCGTCGGCAGCCCATCACACTGCAAAATCAGAATCGGACATAGCCACCCATAGCATCGGTGATGACTGGCGAGGCGCAGCGTCGACAGGCCGAAGCCTTCATTGCCGCGCAATCGACTGCTCGCGCGAATCTGTACCGCCCGATCCGACGCCAACTGCGCTGTTCCGTCGCGGTAACACCCCCTAATCTGGCTGGCTGGACGTTGAATGACATCGATCCAGCGCTGCCACCTGGAGGATTCGTGCATGACTGACGCAGAAAGCGAGCTGCATCATTTCGACCGGCGCATGGTCTGGGCCGGCTTTCGCCAGCTCGCGCCGATTTCCATCTTCGTCACCCTGTTCGGCGCCGCCTTCGGCCTCGCCGCGGTGCAGACCGGCCTGGACGATTCGGTGATCCTGACGATGAGCGCGCTGGTGTTCGCCGGCGCCTCGCAGTTCGCTGCGCTGGAGCTGTGGGGCACGCAGGTGCCGCTGCTCACCCTGATGATCACGGTGTTTGCCATCAACGCCCGCCACCTGCTGATGGGCGCCACACTCTATCCCTGGTTGCGCCAGCTGCCGCCGGGCAGGCGCTACGGGGTGATGCTGATCGCCTCGGACGCCAACTGGGCGATGGCCATGCAGGCCTTCAACCGCAACCGCCCAGGCTTCGGCCTGCTGCTCGGTGGCGGCCTGGCGCTCTGGTCGTTCTGGGTGGTCGGCAGTTGGCTGGGCATCCATTTCGGCAGTGCGGTTAGCAACCCGAAGCGCCTGGGGCTGGACATGGTGATGGGCTGCTTTCTGCTGGCCATGGTGGTGGGCGGTGAAAAGAACCTGCGCATGCTGGTGATCTGGAGCGTTGCCGCCGGCGCCTCGCTGCTCGCCTTCCGTTACCTGCCGGAGAACAGCCACGTGGTGGTGGGCGCCCTCGCCGGTGGCGCGACCGGACTGCTGTGGAAGGAGAAAGCACGTGAATCTTGATGCGACGGGCGCCGGCGCGCTGATCGTGGTGCTGGTCATGGCCCTAGTGACTCTGGCGACACGCTGGGGCGGCGTGTTCGTCATGGCCTTCGTGCCCATCAGCGACCGAGTCCGCCAGTTCATCACCGCCATGTCCGGCTCGGTACTCGTGGCAATAGTCGCGCCGATGGCCTTGCAGGGTGATGCTGGCGCCCGATTAGCGCTGCTAGCCACGGCAGTGACCATGCTGGTGCTGAAAAAGCCGCTGCCAGCGATTGCCGCCGGTATCGCGGTCGCCGCGCTGGTCAGGCAGATCTGAGCGACAGCGCTTCGGCATCGATTGGCCGCGCAATGGCCTCGTTGCGATACCGCGCCTTCGAATAGTCATCATACAACCAGTGAAGCCATTGGGGTACGGCGCCCCGTCTTCATCCGTTCGCACGCTGCCCTTCATGGAGCCCTCTGTCACAGCACTTTAGCTTGGCCCACTCAGCGATAGCGCCGTTGACAGGCGACGTGACTCATTAAATACGACTTTAAGCGTGTTGACATTCATGTCAGCAGATGCTGATATTCGCTGCATGTCATATGACAACAGATGACTTCAAAACAATAATGACAGGCACTCCGATGACCACCACCCAAAATCCCCCGTTCGGCCGCCTTCTGCTCACCGGTGCGGCAGGCGGCCTCGGCAAGGAACTGCGTGAACGTCTGCAGCCCTATGCCCGCATCATCCGACTATCCGATATCGCACCCATGGCTCCGGCAGCCGGCGAGCACGAGGAAATCGTGCCTTGCGACCTCGCCGACAAGGCGGCGGTGCATGCCCTGTGCGAAGGCGTAGATGCCATCGCTCACTTCGGCGGCGTCTCCGTCGAGCGGCCGTTCGAGGAAATCCTCGACGCCAATATCCGCGGCACCTTTCACATCTATGAAGCGGCCCGCCTGCACGGCATCAAGCGTGTGGTCTTCGCCAGCTCCAACCATGTGATCGGCTTCTACCCACAGACCGAAACCCTGGACGCCCACATACCACGGCGCCCGGACGGCTACTACGGCCTGTCCAAGTCCTACGGCGAGGACATGGCGAATTTCTATTACGACCGCTACGGCATCGAGACCGTCAGCATCCGCATTGGCTCCTCGTTTCCCGAGCCGGCCAACCGCCGGATGATGAGCACCTGGCTCAGCTTCCGCGACCTCTCCGAGCTGATGCGCTGCGCGCTGTTCACGCCAGAGGTCGGCCATACCGTGGTCTACGGCATGTCCGCCAACCGTGACGTGTGGTGGGACAACCATCTGGCGGCGCACCTGGGCTTCCATGCGCAGGACAGCTCCGAAGCGTTCCGCGACAAGGTCGAGCAGCAACCGCCGTACAGCGACGACGACCCGGCCGGCATCTACCAGGGCGGCGCCTTCGTCGCGGCCGGCCCCTTCGACTGATCAATCACCTTCGCCCGCGTACAACGACAAAGAGAAACGCAATGGCCAGTGAAGCTGAACTCATCGCCGACCTGCGCTGCGCCACCGGCGAAAGCCCGGTCTGGGTCGCCGCCGAACAGGCGCTGTACTGGGTCGACATCCCCAACCGCGAACTGCTGCGCTGGAGCGCTGCCGACGGCCAGGTTTCCCACTGGCAGGGCGAGCAGATGCTGGCCTGCATCGCGTGCCACGGCGATGGCTGGGTGGCTGGCATGGAGAGCGGCTTCTTCGCGCTGCAGACGCGTCCGGACGGCCGACTCGACAGCCGCGCGCTGGCGACCATCGAGCACCAGTTGGCCGAGATGCGCATGAACGATGGCCGCTGCGATCGCCAGGGACGTTTCTGGGCCGGCAGCATGGCGCTGGACATGGCCGCCGGACATCCGGTCGGCGCGCTCTACCGGCTCGATGACCAGGCCGCGCGCGGGCCGCTGGTGCCGCAGCTGGACGGCTTCATCGTGCCCAACGGCCTGGCCTTCAGCCCGGATGGACGCACCATGTACCTCTCCGATTCGCACCCCAGCGTGCAGAAGATCTGGGCCTTCGATTACGACACGGACAGCGGCATGCCGACCGGCCGACGCCTGTTCGTCGACATGCTCGACCACCCCGGCCGGCCCGACGGCGCCGCGGTGGATGCCGACGGTTGCTATTGGATCTGCGGCAACGATGCCGGGCTGATCCACCGTTTCACCCCCGATGGCCGCCTGGACCGCTCGCTCGCGGTACCGGTGAAGAAACCGACCATGTGCGCCTTCGGCGGCTCGCGTCTGGACACCCTGTTCGTCACCTCGATCCGCCCCGGCGGCGATCTCGGCGACCAGCCGCTGGCCGGGGGCGTCTTCGCCCTGAACCCGGGCGTTACCGGACTGGAGGAACCCACTTTCAACTGACTCACCAGGGAAGGGCCGCCGCTTGCCCGACCTCGCTTCTCGCAACGCTGCACACCAACAAAAACAAGATGGAGAGTGTCATGAACCTCAAACGCAAGTTGCTCGTTACCGCCCTACCCTTCGCCTTCTGTGTCAGCGGGCTGGCACATGCCATGACGCTGAAGATCGCCGAGATCCACCCGGCCGGCTACCCCACGGTGATCGCGCAGGAGAACATGGGCAAGAAGATCGCCGAAGCCACCGAGGGCGAGCTGGATTACCGCATGTTCTCCGGTGGCGTCCTCGGCTCAGAAAAGGAAGTGGTCGAGCAGGTGCAGCTCGGTGCCGTGCAAATGACCCGCGTCAGCCTCGGCACCCTCGGACCGGTGGTCCCGGACGTCAACGTGTTCAACATGCCGTTCGTGTTCCGCGACCATGAACACATGCGCAAGGTCATCGATGGCGAGATCGGCCAGGAGATCCTCGACAAGATCACCAATTCCGAATTCAACATGGTCGGCCTGGCCTGGATGGATGGCGGCGTGCGCAACCTCTACACCAAGGAGCCGGTGCGCAGCCTGGAAGACCTCAAGGGCATGAAGATCCGCGTGATCGGCAACCCGATGTTCATCGAAACCTTCAACGCCCTGGGCGCCAGCGGTATCGCCATGGACACCGGCGAGATCTTCAGTGCGCTGCAGAGCGGCGTGATCGACGGTGCCGAGAACAACCCGCCGACCATGCTCGAGCACAACCACTTCCGCAACGCCAAGTACTACAGCCTGACCGGCCACCTGATCCTGCCCGAGCCGATCGTGATCTCCAAGACCACCTGGAACAAGCTCAGCGCCGAGCAGCAGGAGCTGGTGAAGAAGTTCGCCAAGGAAGCGCAGTTCGAAGAGCGCAAGCTGTGGGACGAGAAGTCCGCCGCCAGCGAAGCCAAGCTCAAGGAAGCCGGGGTCGAGTTCATCGAAGTCGACAAGAAGCCCTTCTTCGACGCCACCGCGCCGATCCGCGAGAAGTACGGCGCGCCCTACGCCGAGCTGATCAAGCGCATCGAAGCCGTTCAGTAATCCTCGTGCAAGCGCATCGCGGCGGCCCGCACCGCCGCGATGCAACCGGTGGAATCTCATGAAAAACCTGGTTCTGGGCGTCAATGACGTCATCTATCGCGCCTGCGTCATCGTCGCCGCCCTGGCGATCGTGGTCATGGCGACGATCATCCCCTGGGGCGTGTTCAGCCGTTACGCACTGGGCCAGGGCCTCGGCTGGCCCGAGCCCATCGCCATCCTGCTGATGGTGCTGTTCACCTTCGTCGGCGCCGCCGCCAGCTACCGCGCGGGCGCGCATATGGCCGTGCAGGTGCTCAGTGATCGCCTGCCGCCGCTGGCCCAGCCCTTCGTCGTTCTGTTCGTGCGCCTGGCCATGGCGGCCATCAGCCTGTTCATGCTGATCTGGGGCTACAAGCTGTGCGTTGCCACCTGGAACCAGTACCTCAGCACCCTTCCCTGGATGCGCGTCGGCGTCAGCTATGCGCCGATTCCATTGGGCGGGCTGATCACCCTGCTGTTCGTCATCGAGCAACTGCTGTACGGCGACCAGAGCAAACGCCGGGTCGTCGACTACGAAGCCCGCGAAGAGTCCAAGGAGTCCGTGTAATGGATGCCGTCGTCCTGCTGGGCAGCTTCATCGTCCTTATCCTGCTACGCGTCCCGGTAGCCTACGCCCTCGGCCTGGCCACCCTGGTCGGCGCCTGGTACATCGACATCCCGCTGCATGCCGTGATGATCCAGATCGCCGGCGGCGTGAACAAATTCTCCCTGCTGGCCATCCCGTTCTTCGTCCTGGCCGGCGCGATCATGGCCGAGGGCGGCATGGCCCGCCGACTGGTGGCCTTCGCCGGGGTCCTGGTGGGTTTCGTCCGTGGCGGGCTGTCGCTGGTCAACATCACCGCCTCGACTTTCTTCGGTGCGATTTCCGGCTCCTCGCTGGCTGATACCGCCTCGGTGGGCTCGGTGCTGATTCCGGAAATGGAAAAGAAGGGCTATCCGCGCGAGTTCTCCACCGCGGTGACCGTCAGCGGCTCGGTGCAGGCGCTGCTCACCCCGCCCAGCCACAACTCGGTGATCTACTCGCTGGCGGCCGGCGGCACCGTGTCGATCTCCGCGCTGTTCGTCGCCGGCATCGGCCCTGGCCTGCTGCTCAGCACCGCCATGGCCACGCTCTGCCTGCTGTTCGCGCGCAAGCGCAACTACCCCAAGGGCGAAGTGGTGCCGCTGCGCCAGGCACTGAAGATCTGCGTCGAGGCGCTGTGGGGCCTGATGACCATGGTGATCATCCTGGGCGGCATTCTCTCCGGCGTGTTCACCGCCACCGAGTCGGCCGCCGTGGCCGTGGTCTGGGCCTTCTTCGTCACCATGTTCATCTACCGCGACTACCAGTGGCGTGAGCTGCCGAAGATGCTGCACCGCACGGTGCGCACGCTTTCCATCGTGATGATCCTGATCGCCTTCGCCGCCAGCTTCGGCTACATCATGACGTTGATGCAGATACCGGCGAAGATCACCACCGCGTTCCTGACCCTGTCGGACAATCGCTATGTGATTCTCCTGTGCGTCAACGCGATGCTGCTGGTGCTGGGCACGCTGATGGACATGGCGCCGCTGATCCTGATCCTCACGCCGATCCTGCTGCCGGTGGTGACCTCGTTCGGCGTCGACCCGGTGCACTTCGGCATGATCATGCTGGTCAATCTGGGGATCGGGCTGATTACCCCGCCGGTCGGTGCGGTACTCTTCGTCGGTGCCGCCATCGGCAAGGTCAGCATCGAGAACACCGTGAAGGCGCTGCTGCCGTTCTACGCTGCGCTGTTCGCCGTGCTGATGGCGGTGACCTATATCCCGATGATTTCGCTGTGGCTGCCGAGCGTAGTGCTCTGACGGCACGCAGATGGGAACGAGGACGCCGCCCACCCGGGCGGCGTTTTACTTTGCTCGCCGACGAGCATTAGCAGATCACCGATCTTGAACTGGCCGCCGCCAACCCAAGGTCACCCTGCAACCGAACGCTTCGAACTCTGCACAGGCACTAGAAGGACTGGCTTTCCCATGCAAACTGCAGCGCCCTTTCCCCGCCATATCGCCGTACTGGTCCTGGCCACCCTGGCCTGTTCGTTCGCCGCCAACCACATCGCCGCGCGCATCGCCTTCGATCACGGCACCGGCCTGTTGCTGGCCATGCTCTGCCGCGCCGGGGTGACCCTGCTGGCGCTGGCGGCGCTGGTGTTCTGGCGGCGTGAATCGCTGCGCCTGAGCCCCGCCACCTGGCGCTGGCAGCTTCTGCTCGGCCTGCTGATCTCGGTGCAGAGCTTCTGCATCTATTCGGCGGTGGCGCGCATTCCGGTGGCGCTGGCGCTGCTGGTGGTGAACCTCTCGCCGATCCTGCTGGCGCTGCTCACCTGGATCCTCGGCGGCCCAAGGCCGACCCGCCAGGCACTGGCGATCATGGGCCTGATCCTGTTCGGCCTGGTGCTGGTGCTGGATGTGCCGGGGCGCCTGCTCAGCAGCGCGACAGCGGATGAACAATGGACCGCGGGGATCCTGTTCAGCCTGACCGCTGCCGCGGTGTTCGCGGTGGCGCTGTGGGTGACCGAGCACAAGCTGTCGAGCATGGCCGGCTCGGTGCGCAGCATGCTGACGCTGATCGTGGTATTCACCGCCTCCGCCTTGCTCGGCGCCAGCGACCTGATTCCCGGTGGTCTCGGCCTGCCCGACGCCACCGCCGGCTGGATCGCCCTGGGTTGCCTGGTGCTGCTCTATGGCGCGGCCTTTTCGACCCTGTTCATCTGTATGCCGCGGCTGAACATCGCACGCAATGCGCCGGTGATGAACATGGAGCCGGTGGCTGGCATGCTGCTGGGCTGGCTGATCCTCGGGCAGGTGCTCGGGGCCATGCAGGTGGTCGGCGGTCTGATCGTGGTCGGCGGTATTGTGCTGCTGGCCTACCGCCGCTAGGCCTTGCCGAAGGCGCGCGGCGCTCAGCCGACCTTGCTCGCCTCCGCCTCTTCATGGGCCTGACGCAACCGCTCGCGGCTGTTGGTCAGATGCAGCCGCATGGCGGCGCGGGCAGATTCCGGATCCTGACGCTCGATGGCCTCGTAGATCTGCTCGTGCTCGCGACCCAGGCGGGCCTGGTAGTGCTGCTGGTCGTCATGGGCCAGGCGCGCGGAATTGACCCGGCTGCGCGGAATCAGCGTGGTGCCCAGATGACTCATGATGTCGGTGAAGTAGCGGTTGCCGGTGGCTTCGGCGATCTGCAGATGGAACTGGAAATCCGATGACACCGCATCGCTGGAGTGCGCCGCGCTCTGGTTGAGCTGATCGAGAAAGGCGCGCATGGCCGCCAGCTGCTCGGGTGTACGGCGCTGCGCGGCGAGTCCGGCCGACTCCACTTCGAGGCTGATGCGCAATTCCAGAATCGCCAGCAGGTCGCGCAGGGTGCCGATGGTCGCCGGGTCGATGCGCAGCCCCGTGGTGCTCGGCGTATCCAGCACGAAGGTGCCGATGCCGTGCCGCGTTTCCACCAGCCCCGAGGCCTGCAGGCGCGAGATCGCCTCGCGCACCACGGTGCGACTCACACCCTGCGCCTGCATGATGGCGGACTCGGTCGGCAGCTTGTCGCCGCGCTTGAGCATGCCGTCGCGGATCTGCTGCGACAGTTCGGCGACCAGCTCCTGAGCAAGGCTGCGGTGTTTGCGACGGGCGCGTGGCTGAGCGCTCTGGTTATCCATGGGCGGCGATCTCTGAAAACGGAAGCGACGTTCATCATAGCCCAGCAGTTGTACGATAACTATTGATCCATGGCATCCGTGTGGAAATAAGCCCCGCTCGCGATGCTGGATGCCCTAGAACGGCGCGCTACGGCAATGCCCGGCACGACAGCGGTTGGCCTCGTGACTGGGGTCTTCCTGCATGAGCTTGCGGGTGACGCCGTTGGTCCAGCCGAAGCCGTCCTGCAGCGGATATTCGCCACCACCGGCGTGCTCGGTACAGGGGCGCAGCACGTATTTCTCCACCAGCTTGTTCTCACGCTCGAACAGGTGGCTGACGATGGTCAGCCAGCGCTCCTCGATATCCAGCGCCAGCGCCTCATGGCCGTAGTGCTGCAGGCCGCGAATGCCGATCCACTGCAGCGGCGCCCAGCCGTTGGGCCGATCCCATTGCTCGCCGCTGCCGCTGATCTCGGTGGTGGCCAGCCCTCCCGGTGCCAGCAGGCGGGCACGCACGGTATCCGCGACCGCTGCCGCCTGCTCGGCACTGGCCATATGCACGAACAGCGGCGCCAGGGTCGCGGCGGTGAGGTTGTCGCGCTGCCGGCCGCGCCGCCAGTCATAGTCGAAGTAGGCGCCGGCGCGCGGATTCCACAGGTAGTGGTCGATCGCCGCCAGGCGAATTTCGGCGCGCCGGGCAAAATTCTCGGCACAGGCCTGCTGGCCCTTCACCGCCGACAGCTCGGCGATCTGCCGCTCTAGCTTGTAGAGCAGCGCGTTGAGGTCGATGGGCAGGATGCTGGTGGTGCGAATGGTCGCCAGCCGATGGGCATCGTCCAGCCAGCGCGAGCTGAAGTCCCAGCCGGACTCGGCACCGGCGCGCAGATCGCGGTAGACCTCGTGCCGCGGTCGGCAGCTGGCGCGGGCGGTCTCGACGTCTTCGCGATAGGACTCCTCGCGCGGTGTATCGCGCTTGTCCCAGTAGCGGTTGAGCACCACGCCGTCGGCCAGGCAGACGCAGCGCCGGTGCCGCTCACCGGGGCGCAGCGCATCGGCGCCCTCCATCCAGAAGGCATATTCCTTGTGCAGCTGCGGCAGATAATCGCTGGCACGGTGCACGCCGGTTTCCTCGAACAGCTCGGTCATCAGGGCGAACACCGGCGGCTGCGAGCGGCCCAGATAATAGGTGCGGTTGCCGTTGGGCACGTGGCCATAGGTGTCGATCAGGTAGGCGAAGTTGTCCGCCATCGAGCGCAACAGGTCACAGTGCCCGCTCTCGTCCAGGCCGAGCATGGTGAAGTAGGAATCCCAGTAGTACAGCTCGGTGAAGCGCCCACCCGGTACCACATACGGGTGCGGCAGCGGCAGCAGCGAGGAATGCTCGGGATGGTCCTGCGGCTGCCGGGTAAGCACCGGCCAGAGCCGGTCGATGTGTTCGGCCAGGCTGTCGTCGGGATTGGCGACGAACTCCCTGGCCGGCATCTCGTAAAGGCTGAAGTGCTCGTGGACGAAGGCGCCGAGATCGAAGCCCGGCTCGTTGCAGCGGGCTCGGTAGGCCTCGAGGATGGCTTCGGGATCGCGTCGCGGCGCGCAGTCGACGAAGGTCTTGCTGTCGGCAAACACCCGCTGCATCTGCACGGCGACGAACAGCTCCTGATAGCGATCGGCGGGGCTGAGGGTATCGGCCAGCGAGATGGTGCTGACGTCATGGCTGAACGGCTGGTATGACTGGCTACTGGTCATTGTTCGCTGTAATTCCATAGCAGACCGCCATCGACCACCAGGGTAGTCCCGGTGATGTACTCGGCATCCGGCGAGGCCAGAAAGGCGACGACCCCGGCCACGTCGTGCGGCCTGCCCAAGCGCCCGGCGGGGATGTTCTGTAGCAGGCTGGCGAGTTTCTCCGGCTGGTTCATCAGCTCGCGGTTGATCGGCGTTTCCACGGCGCCGGGTGCCACGTTGTTCACGGTGATGCCCAGCGGCGCGAGTTCGATGGCGATGTTGCGCATGAGCATCTTCAGCCCGCCCTTGCTCGCACAGTAGGCGGTGAAGTTGGGGTGCGGCAATTCCTCGTGCACCGAACTGTTGTTGATGATGCGCCCGCCACGGCCTTGCTCGCGCAGATAGCGGGCAAAGGCCTGGGCGAGGAAGAACGGCCCGCGCAGGTTGACGTCGAGTACCCGATCGTAGTCGTCTTCCTCGGCGTCGAGAAATGCAGCATGCGTCTGCACCCCGGCGTTGTTCACCAGGATATCCAGGCGGCCCATGCGCTCGACGCTCCCGTGCACCAGCCAGCGGCACTGTTCGACCTGGCTGACGTCCGCGGCGATGAAGCAGACCCGCCGTCCGACGGCGCGTACCTGTTCCAGGCTCGCACGGGCCTCGTCATCTTCCTCGCGACCGTTGATGACCACGTCAGCCCCCTCCTCGGCCAGGCGCAGGGCGATGCCGAGGCCGATGCCGTGGGTACTGCCGGTGACCAGAGCCACCTGATTCTGCAAGCGCATTGCGACCTCCGTAGGCACGTCGCCTGAACGCGACGCCGTTTCGATTGGCGATGCAGATGAGACGGAACGAGCCTTCGCGCGTTCCCTCATCCGCCAGATCGGCGCAGCTGGTCGCGTCGTGGCTTTACGTTAGCCGCCTAATCTTTCTCTCCTCCGGACAAAGGCGCAAAATGGCCGGCTCTCCGCTGCTCGTCGAAGGACGTCATGGCTACCGCCAATCTGCGCAAGGGTTATCTGCTGGGGCTGGCCACGTTCAGCATCTGGGGTATGTTCCCGCTCTACTTCAAGGCACTCGAGCAATACGGTGCACTGGAGATCGTCACCCAGCGGGTGATCTGGTCGGCGGTGTTCGGCTCGCTGGTGCTGCTGGTCTGGCGCCACCCCGGCTGGTGGCGCGAACTGCTGGCGCACCCGCGGCGGCTTGGCGTGCTCGGCATCTCCAGCGTGCTGATCGCCGCCAACTGGCTGATCTACGTCTGGGCGGTGAACCACGATCGGATGGTCGAAGCCAGCCTGGGCTACTACATCAACCCGCTGGTCAACGTGCTGCTCGGCATGATCGTGCTGCGCGAGCGGCTGCGCCCGCTGCAGTGGCTGGCCGTGGCCATGGCCACCGTCGGCGTCAGCCTGCAGTTGCTTATGCTCGGCGAATTTCCGTGGATTTCCCTTGTGCTGGCGCTGAGCTTCGGCAGCTACGGCCTGCTACGCAAGCTGGCACCGGTGGCCGCGTTGCCCGGGCTGGTGGTGGAAACCTGGATGTTGTTGCCGGTAGCGCTGGTCTGGCTGTTCTGGTTCAGCAGCGGCACGAGTACGGAGCCTGCGTTCTGGACCAGCACCGACGCGCTCTGGCTGATGGCCGCAGGCCCGGTGACGCTGATCCCGCTGCTCGGCTTCAACGCCGCCGCGCGCCACTTGCCGTATTCGACCCTGGGCTTTTTGCAGTATCTGACGCCGACGCTGCTGCTGATCCTCGCCGTGCAGCTGTTCGGCGAGCCGTTCCCGGTCGACCGACAATTGGCCTTCTTCTGCATCTGGGCCGGGCTTGCGGTGTACAGCCTGGACGCCTGGCGCATCATGCGCAAAAGCGCCGGCTGAAATACGCCGGCCCGTCTAGGGCTTTTCGGCCGGCTGCAGCTTGAGTTCGACCATCAGGTCGTCGGCCAGGGTTTCCAGGCGCTGCTGCAGCATTTCCAGCGACAGCTCGCTCGGCACCGCCAGGCGCACTTCGGCACGGAACAGCAGCTCGCTGCTCATTGGTGCCGGCAGCACTTCGGTATCCAGGCTTTCCAGATTCACCCCATGCTCGGCGAGCAGACGGGTGATGTCGCGGACGATGCCTGGGCGATCGTTGCCGACCAGCTCCAGCTGGATTTCCTGCCAGCTCGCCGCTGGCTCCGTGCCGCTGTGCGCCAGCAGGACGCGAATGCCCTGCGTCTCAAGCCCCTGCAACGCGGCGGTCAGCTCGGCATGCGCCTGCTGCGGCACGGCCACCCGCAGGATGCCGGCGAACTGCCCGGCCATGCGCGACATGCGGCTCTCCAGCCAGTTGCCGCCATGATCGGCGATGCACTTGGCCAGTCGTTCGACCAGACCGGGCTGATCTTCGGCAATGACGGTGAGAACGAGGTGATCCATGGACGGCTCCTGTGCTGGGAATGCGCTCACGCGGTGGCGACGGCCCATTAGGTATAGCAGGCAGCCGCCGCCACGACAGTCTGCGGCGCCCTCGCCCGGCATCGCAAGGCCGAAACCATCGGCGCTTTCGGCGGACTGATTTTCCCCGGCGCTTCATGTAGTATCCGGCGACTCGGACTACAAGAAACGAAACTGTCCGTCGAATTAGAAGAACCAAGTGAGGCGAGTAATGACTGAGCGCGTTCAAGTCGGTGGCCTGCAGGTCGCCAAAGTCCTGTACGACTTCGTGAACAACGAAGCGATTCCCGGTACTGGCGTCGATGCCGCCGCCTTCTGGGCCGGCGCCGACAGCGTCATCCACGACCTGGCGCCGAAGAACCGCGCGCTGCTGTCCAAGCGTGACGAGCTGCAGGCGCAGATCGACGCCTGGCACCAGGCCCGCGCCGGTCAGGCCCACGACGCCGTGGCGTACAAGAGCTTCCTCCAGGAAATCGGCTACCTGCTGCCGGAAGCCGAAGACTTCCAGGCCACCACCGAGAACGTCGACGAAGAAATCGCCCGCATGGCCGGCCCGCAGCTGGTGGTGCCGATCATGAACGCGCGCTTCGCCCTGAACGCCGCCAACGCCCGCTGGGGCTCGCTGTACGACGCCCTGTACGGCACCGACGCGATCTCCGAAGACGACGGCGCCAGCAAGGGCCCGGGCTACAACGAGATCCGCGGCAACAAGGTCATCGCCTACGCACGCAACTTCCTCGATGAAGCCGCACCGCTGGAAACCGGCTCCCACGTCGATTCCACCGGCTACCGAATCGAAGGCGGCAAGCTGGTCGTCTCGCTGAAGGACGGCAGCACCACCAGCCTGAAGAACCCGGCCCAGCTGCAAGGCTTCCAGGGCGAAGCCAGCGCACCGATCGCCGTACTGCTGAAGAACAACGGCATTCACTTCGAGATCCAGATCGACCCGGCCAGTCCGATCGGCCAGACCGACGCGGCCGGCGTGAAAGACATCCTGATGGAATCGGCGCTGACCACCATCATGGACTGCGAAGACTCCATCGCCGCCGTCGACGCCGACGACAAGACCATCGTCTACCGCAACTGGCTCGGCCTGATGAAGGGCGACTTGGTCGAGGAGCTGGAAAAGGGCGGCAAGCGCATCACCCGCGCGATGAATCCGGACCGCGTCTACACCAAGGCCGACGGCAACGGCGAGCTGACCCTGCATGGCCGCTCCCTGCTGTTCATCCGTAACGTCGGTCACCTGATGACCAACGACGCCATCCTCGACAAGGAAGGCAACGAAGTGCCAGAAGGCATCATGGACGGCCTGTTCACCAGCCTGATCGCGGTGCACAACCTCAAAGGCAACACCAGCCGCAAGAACACCCGCACCGGCTCGATGTACATCGTCAAGCCGAAGATGCACGGCCCGGAAGAAGTGGCCTTCGCCACCGAACTGTTCGGCCGCGTCGAGGACGTCCTCGGCCTGCCGCGCAACACCCTCAAGGTCGGCATCATGGACGAGGAGCGTCGTACCACGATCAACCTCAAGGCCTGCATCAAGGAAGCGCGCGAGCGCGTGGTGTTCATCAACACCGGCTTCCTCGACCGCACCGGCGACGAAATCCACACCTCCATAGAAGCCGGCCCGATGGTGCGCAAGGCGGCCATGAAAGCCGAGAAGTGGATCAGCGCCTACGAGAACAACAACGTCGACGTCGGTCTGGCCTGCGGCCTGCAGGGCAAGGCGCAGATCGGCAAGGGCATGTGGGCCATGCCTGACCTGATGGCCGCGATGCTCGAGCAGAAGGTCGGCCACCCCATGGCCGGTGCCAATACCGCTTGGGTACCGTCGCCGACCGCTGCCACCCTGCACGCCATGCACTACCACAAGATCGACGTGCAGGCGCGTCAGGTCGAACTGGCCAAGCGCGAGAAGGCGTCCATCGACGACATCCTCACCATCCCGCTGGCACCGAACACCGACTGGAGCGAGGAAGAGAAGCGCAACGAGCTGGACAACAACTCGCAGGGCATCCTCGGCTACATGGTTCGCTGGGTCGAGCAGGGCGTCGGCTGCTCCAAGGTCCCGGACATCAACGACATCGCGCTGATGGAAGACCGCGCCACTCTGCGCATCTCCAGCCAGCACGTGGCCAACTGGATGCGCCACGGCGTGGTGACCAAGGATCAGGTGGTCGAGAGCCTCAAGCGCATGGCCCCGGTGGTCGACCGTCAGAACCAGGGTGACCCGCTGTACCGCCCGATGGCGCCGGACTTCGACAACAGCGTGGCCTTCCAGGCTGCCCTGGAGCTGGTCCTCGAAGGCACCAAGCAGCCCAACGGCTACACCGAGCCAGTACTGCATCGCCGCCGTCGCGAGTTCAAGGCCAAGAACGGCCTGTAACTGGCGTCCAAGCTGCACAGGAACCGCCCTACGGGGCGGTTTTTTTATGCCCGGAATCCGCCCAGCGGTCCTCAAGTTCACCCTGTTACAACCGATAACGTGACCCGAATACGGTTTTCGGTCACAATTGCTCAAGAAACTGGCATTTGGCCATCAACGTGCTCGCCGTAGTACCCGTAGCCCTGCACTGGAGTTCGATGCATGCTGAAGAACCTCTCGCTGACCGCCAAGCTGTCTCTGGTACCCGCCGTCGCCCTGGTCGGACTCGTGCTGTACGTGGTCTATACATCGCTGCAGCTGTCGACGACCGACTCGCGGCTGGTCCTGCTGGAGACCCGCAGCTATCCGACTCTGGAAAAGGCCGACGCGGTGATCTTCCAGTTCTCCCGCGTGCCGGCGTTGCTGAACAACGCCGTGGCGGCGGGCGAGCCAGGCATCCTCGACGAAGCGCGCGACGTGCTGCAACAGATCGACACCCAGCAGCAGGCCCTGGCCAGCCTGCTGAGCGAGCAAGGCCAGCAGCATCAGGCCCTGAGCGACTGGCGCAAGGCGGTGCGCGACTACGCCGACAATGCGCTCGCTGCCTCGACCAAGCTGATCGACGGCAGCGCCTCGTTCGACGACCTGCGCCCCAGCCTGGATCGCATGGCCAGCGATCTGGCGCAGGCGCAGAAACTCGGCAGCGATTTCCGTGCGCAGGCTTATGCCGATTTCCAGCAGACCCTGGTGCAGACCCGCGAAGCCAATGCGGCGACCACCCGTCTGGGCATCATTCTCAGTCTGGTTCTGGTGGTGCTGGTCGGCCTCGGCGCCTGGCTGGTGATTCGCAGCGTAATGGTCAACATTCGCGGCGTGATCACCTCGCTGCAGTCGATCGCCCGCGGCGACGGCGATCTGACCCAGCGCGTCAATGTCGAGTCCAACGACGAGATCGGCGCGATGATCGAGCTGTTCAACAGCTTCCTCGACAAGCTGCAGCGCACCATCCGCCAGATCATCGAGGCCGCCAACCCACTGGGTCAGGTCTCCAAGGAGCTGTACAAGCTCACCCAGGGCTCGGAAGAAAACGCCAAGTCGCAGCAGCACCACACCGATTCGATCACCCGCGACATCCTCACCATGACCGGCAGCATTCAGGAAGTCGCGCAGCGCTCGCAGCAGGCATCCGACGAGGCCAATTCCGCGGCGTTGCAGGCGGCCACGGCCCGCGAGCACGTCGGCAGCCTGTCGACCGGCATCAGCGACCTGGGCGACAGCGTGATGGGCGCGGTCAAGGCCATGGAACAGCTGGAGGAAGAGACCCAGGAAGTCGGCTCGGTGCTGACCGTCATCCGCAGCATCGCCGAACAGACCAACCTGTTGGCCTTGAACGCCGCCATCGAGGCCGCCCGCGCCGGCGAGCAGGGCCGCGGCTTCGCCGTGGTCGCCGACGAAGTGCGCAATCTGGCGCAGAAGACCGCCGCCTCCACCGCGGAGATCCAACAGATCATCCAGCGCCTGCAGAACAGCGCCAACACCGTGCTCAACGTGATGACCAGCAACGGCGAGAAATCCCGCGCCAGCATCGAGCGTTCCATCGAAGCCACGCAGCTGCTGGAAGCCATCGCCGGCACGGTCAACCAGATCGACGAACTCAACGCCGGCATCGCCCAGTTCACACAGGAACAGATCGGCCTGTCGAGTTCCATCAGACAAGAAACCCAAGTGTTGCAGCAGGACGCACAAGCAACCGCAAACGGCGCCGAAGCCACCGCCCGCCTTGGCGAACAACTGGTGAGTACCGGAGACCACCTGCGCGCGGCTACGAGCCAATTCCGTGTTTAACGATTTTTTGGAGCATCCAATGACTGCACTTCGTGTCGCCGGTCTGGCAGCTGTCTGCCTGGCCGCCATCCCTGCCTTTGCCCTGGAACAGGGTGAACATCGCTTCAACGGTTTCGGTACCGTCGGTTTCACCCATCTCGGCGGCGAAGATGACGGTCGCAGCTATGGCGTCCAGGGTCAGACCAACGATTCCTGGCGCGGCGATCAGCTGTCCAAGTTCGGTGCTCAGCTGAGCTACGGCATCACCGATACCCTGGGCGTGACCGTGCAGGCCACGGCCAAGGCGCAGCAGGATGAGTGGAAAGCCAACCTGGAATGGGCCTACCTGTCGCTGCAGGCCAACGACCGCCTGATGCTCCGCGCCGGCCGTCTGCGCAGCCCGGTCTACATGTATTCCGAAAGCCTCGACGTCGGCTACAGCTACCCCTGGCTGCGCCTGCCCGACGAGGTCTACAGCCAGGTTCAGGTGACCAACTATGAAGGCGTCGATGCGGTCTACACCGTGCCGCTGTCGTACGGTTCGGTCACCTTCCAGCTCGCCGGCGGCCAGGCGAAAAACCGTGACTACTACGCCTACGACGAGCAGTTCGATATCGACTACGGCAAGCTGTTCGGCGCCAGCGTCAGCCTGGCCAGCAACGACTTCGGCACGCTGCGCATCGGCTATGTCGAGGCGGATATCAAGACCGACATCACCGGAACCGTTGACGCGACCGCCCTTGGCTTTGGCGCCAGCGAACCGCTGTCGCTGCTGAATCTGGACAAAGAGAAAGGCAAGTTCACCTCGATCGGCTACCAGTACGACAACGGCACCTGGATCAGCAGCAACGAGTGGACCTCGCGCATGATCGAGAACGATGACATGGAGTCCGTCGACTCGTTCTACCTGATGGGCGGCCGTCGTTTCGGTGACTTCCTGCCCCACGTCACCTACGCACAGCTGGATGACAACGGCGGTCGCCAGAGCTCCTGGACCCTGGGTCTCAACTACCAGGCCGCGCCGACCGTAGTGATCAAGGGAGAATACAAGCGCGTCGACACCAAGAATGGCTACGACGGCGTATTCACCCGTGGCGCACAAGAGGTGTTCGATAACGCTGTTGGCATCGCCCCGGCCCGCAACTACGACGGCGATATCATCTCCGTCGGCGTCGATTTCGTATTCTGAGGAGCGTCCCGATGAAAGCATCCATTCGCATCCTCGGCGCTGCCGCGCTGTTCGGCCTGGCTTCCCTGGCTCAGGCCGAGGTCGCCGTGATCGTCAATCCCGGCGCAGCCAAGGCACCGTCGCAGTCCGACGTCGCCAACATCTTCCTGGGCAAGGACAAGTCCATGAAGGGCGTCGATCAGGCAGGCTGGAACCCGGCCAAGGAAGCCTTCTACGCCGGCGTGACCAGCAAGAACGAGTCGCAGCTCAAGTCCTACTGGTCGGGGCTGATCTTCACCGGCAAAGGCCAACCGCTGCCCAGCGTCGCTGACGATGCCGCGGTAGTGGCCAAGGTCGCCGCCGAAGCCGATGCCATCGGCTATGTCGACAGCGCGGCCGTCAATGGCTCGGTCAAGGTGCTGTTCACCCTGCCCTGAGCGAAATGACGAAGCAAAGGAGCCGGCCCCAAGTGGCCGGCTTTTTCATGCCGTAAATTCACCGCAACAGCACGAAACATGAGGCTGACCCTGGTCAGCTTCCCTGCCCCTTGAGCTGACTAGACTTACGTCCAATTGGGTCCGACCGACCTGCAGCCCACCATTACCAAAAAATGGAAGCCAACCATGAGCACACCCGACGCCTTCTCCCAGGCAGGGAAGACGGCTGTACTGCAGAACATTCACGGCACCATGGAGTTTCTGCGCAAGTACGCCCCGTTCAACCAGATGGAGCCGGCCCACCTGGCCTACCTGGTGGAGAATTGTGCGCTGCGCTTCTATGCCGAAGGCGATTGCATCATTTCCCCCGAGGACGGGGTGGTGCAGCACTTCTATATCGTCAAGCAGGGCCGCGTGCATGGTCAGCGCCCGCATACTGCCAAGCGCGGCACCGACACCACCTTCGAAGTCATCGTCGGCGAATGCTTCCCGATGGCCGCGCTCATGGGTGAACGGGCGACCCGCACCGCACATCTGGCCGCCGAAGACACCTTCTGCTTCCTGCTCGGCAAGCCCGCCTTCGTCCAGCTGGTTTCCAAGTCTCCGGTATTCCGCGATTTCGCCATGCGTGGCGTCAGCAGCCTGCTCGACCTGGTCAACCAGCAGGCGCAAATGCGCGCAGTAGAAAACCTCGGCGAGCAGTATTCGCTCGAGACCAGCATCGGCGAGCTGGCGCTTCACCATCCGGTGTCCTGCCTGCCGTCCAAGCCGATCAACGAGGCGGTGGCGATGATGCAGGAGAACAATGTCGGCAGCATCGTCATCGTCGATGAAGCGCTGCACCCGCAGGGCATCTTCACCCTGCGCGATCTGCGCCGGGTGATCGGTACCGGTACCACCGACCTGAGTCAGCCGATCTCGCAGTTCATGACGCACGATCCGTTCTACCTGCCACCGGACGCCACCGCCTTCGATGCAGCGATCGCCATGACCGAGCGGCACATCGCCCACGTCTGCGTGGTGGAGAACGGCCTGCTGCGTGGGGTGATTTCCGAGCGCGACCTGTTTTCCCTGCAGCGTGTGGATCTGGTGCACCTGGCGCAGACCATACGGCACGCCGATCGCATCGATGCGCTGGTGGTCATCCGTGATCGCATCAAGCAGCTGGTCGACAACATGCTGGCCCATGGCGCCTCGTCGACCCAGATCACCCACATCGTCACGCTGCTCAACGATCACACCGTGTGCCGGGTGATCGAGCTGGCCATCCAGCACATCGGCGACCCGGGCGTGCCCTTCACCTGGCTGTGTTTCGGCAGCGAGGGCCGCCAGGAACAGACCCTGCATACCGACCAGGACAACGGCATCCTCTTCGAAGCCGTCGATGCTGCAGAGGCCGCGCACATCCGTGGACGTCTGCTGCCACTGGCCGAGCGCATCAACCGTGACCTCGACACCTGCGGCTTCACGCTGTGCAAAGGCAACATCATGGCCAGCAACCCGCAGTTATGCCTGTCGCGCCAGGAATGGAGCCGCCGCTTCAGCTCGTTCGTGCGTGAGGCAACCCCGGAAAACCTGCTCGGCAGCACCATCTATTTCGATCTGCGCAGCATCTGGGGCCCTTCGGAAGGCTGCGAGCAGCTGCGCCGGGACCTGCTCGAGGAGATCAACGACAACCGCCTGTTCCAGCGCATGATGGCCGAGAACGCCTTGCGTCATCGGCCGCCGGTGGGCCGCTTCCGTGATTTCGTGGTGGCGCGCAAGGGCGAAGGCAAGGACACGCTGGACCTCAAGGTGCAGGGCCTGACGCCCTTCGTAGACGGCGCCCGCCTGCTGGCGCTGAGCAACGACATCGGCACCTGCAACACCCTTGAGCGACTACGCAAGCTGGTGGAGAAAGGCATCATCGAAGAGAAGGATGGCGCGGCCTATGAAGAGGCCTACCACTTCATCCAGCAGACACGCATGCAGCACCACCAACAGCAGGCACGCGATGGGCTGCCCTATTCCAACCGCCTGGATCCGGATACTCTCAACGTACTGGACCGCCGAATCCTGCGCGAGTCCTTCCGCCAGGCCCAGCGGTTACAGGCCAGTCTCGCGGTGCGCTATCAACTATGAGCATGTTCTGGTTCAACCCCCGCGGTCCGAAACTGCCGCCCGAGCAGCAGCAACGTGTTGCCGAGCTGGCGCGCCCGCTGCCGCCACAGGCGGTTCCGCTGCGCCAGCAACGTCTGGTGGTGCTGGACCTGGAAACCACCGGGCTGCACCTCAAACGCGATCTGGTCATCGCCATCGGCGCGGTGGTCATCGAAGATGGCGCCATCGACTACTCCCAGCAGTTCGAATGCACCCTCTGCCGACAGGTCAAGGTCACCGAAAGCGTACTGATCCACGGGATCGCCCCGAGCGAACTGGCCAACGGCTTGCCACCGGCCGAAGCGCTGCTCAGCTTCATGGAGTTCGCTGCGAACAGCGTCATCCTCGCCTTTCACGCGCCCTTCGATCAGCGCATGCTCGGTCGCGCGCTGAAGAACGAACTGGGTTACTCGCTGGAGCACACCTTCCTCGATGTGGCTGACCTGGCGCCCATGCTGTTCCCCGAAGCGATGATCCACCGAGGCGGCCTGGATCACTGGCTCGACTACTTCAACATCCATATCCCGCAGCGCCACAATGCCTCCGCCGATGCCATGGCCACCGCAGAAATCGCCCTGATCCTGATGAATCGCGCACAGCGTGCAGGTCTGACCAGCTTCGACGAGCTGGCTCAGCGACTGCGCTGCTGGCAACGCGCGCGCAAGGCGGCCTTCAACTCGATCTGAACGGGCTGAATGCAGATTCACTGCATTGTTGAACGCCGAAGACTGCCGGCCGACAGAACGGAGCATTGTCTTACCGGATTGGTTGTCAGACGCCTGTTGCCGGCAACTCGGCCCCATTGCGGAACCGATCAATCCTCTCTTCGCGGCGCGCATCAGATGCTGCTGATGCGCGGTACCCGCAGATGGTGGGCGGTATCGTTAACGCCCGCCCTCGCAAATGGCCTGATAGAGCGGTGAATCGGCTTCCAGCTCGGTCAGCGTTTCGATCTTCGCCTGGCCGGCTTCATTCAGTCTGAACATCGCCCTTTCGGTGCAGATCAACTGATAGCTGGCGCTCTTCACGGTCGACGTCAGGTGTTGCTTCTCGAAACGGTACAGCACGAAGCGGCCGAGACGGCCCTGTTCGGTGTCCTGCACCTGAGCGTTGGCGCCGTCCAGTACCGTATAGGCCAGCGGCATCGGATAGATCATCGTCCAGGGGCGCCAGAGCATTTCGCCCTCTTCGCTCATGACCACCAGCGATCCTTCCGGCAGACGCGCTTGCTTGGTTTCGAACCAGGTGTACTCGTAATGGATGGTGTAACTCAGCATTCCCAGACCGGCGCAGACGGGAATGATCCATTTCGGCAGTCGCTTACGCGTCAGTGAGCGCAGCAACAGGCCGATACCGGCTCCTGCCACACCAGCGACGATTGCCGCGATTAGATGCCAGAACATATACAACTCCCCCTAAAAAAATCGGGCTTCCATATGGAAGCCCGACTTCTACCTCAACCTCGTGTCAGAGCAGGTCTGACGTCCGGCTGCATTATCAGTTAGTGATCAAGTGCAACGCCAGCACCTTTCGGGGTACGAACGCTCTCGACCAGATCCTGAATCTCCTGCGGCGGAGCCTCGGTAGCCATCGAAACGACGTAGGCAACAGCGAAGTTCAGAATCGCACCCACGGCACCGAAGGCCTGCGGGGAGATGCCCATCCACCACTGATCAGGCGTGTTCGGGATGCTTGCGGTGCCAGGGATGAAGAACCAGCCCAGGTACAGGAAGATGTACACGGCAGTACTCACCACGCCGACCAGCATACCGGCGACAGCACCCTTGCTGTTCACACGCTTGGAGAAGATACCCATCATCAGCGCCGGGAACAGGCTCGCTGCCGCAAGACCGAACGCCAGGGCCACCACCTGAGCAGCGAAGCCCGGTGGATTCAGACCCAGCCACGTTGCCAGCAGAATCGCTGCCGTCATGGACAGACGGGCGGCCAGCATTTCGTTCTTCTCGCTGATCTTCGGATTGATGAGAGTCTTGATCAGGTCATGACTGATGGCAGACGAGATCGCCAGCAACAGACCCGCAGCAGTCGAGAGCGCAGCAGCAATAGCACCCGCAGCGATCAGACCGATGACCCAGCTCGGCAGATTGGCGATTTCCGGATTGGCCAGAACGATGATGTCATTGTTCACGGTCAGCTCGTTGCCATTCCAGCCACGCTCAGTAGCGGTCGGAGTGAAGGCGGCGTTGGCGTCGTTGTACATCTGTACACGGCCGTCGGCGTTCTTGTCTTCCCACTTGATCAGACCGGTCTGTTCCCAGGTCTGCACCCATTCCGGACGATCTTCATAGCGGATCGCTTCAGCCTGCGGGCCTTCCGGATAGATGGTGTTAACCAGGTTCAGACGTGCCATGGAGGCAACGGCCGGAGCGGTGAGGTACAGCAGGGCGATGAAGACCAGGGTCCAGCCAGCGGACCAGCGGGCATCAGCGACCTTCGGTACGGTGAAGAAGCGAATGATTACGTGCGGCAGACCAGCGGTACCGATCATCAGCGACAGGGTGAACAGGAACATGTTCAGCTTGTTGTCGACGTCAGCAGTGTAGGCAGCGAAGCCAAGGTCAGTAACGACCTGATCCAGTTTGTCCAGCAGCGGCACACCGGACTCGACGTGGGTGCCGAACATGCCGAGCATCGGGATCGGGTTGCCAGTCAGCTGCATGGCGATGAACACGGCCGGAATGGTGTAGGCAATGATCAGAACCACGTACTGCGCCACCTGGGTGTAGGTGATGCCCTTCATGCCGCCGAATACCGCGTAGGCGAACACGATGGCCGCAGCGATCCAGATACCAGCGGAGTTGCTCACTTCCAGGAAGCGGGAGAATGCCACGCCAGCACCGGCCATCTGACCGATTACGTAGGTGACGGAGATGAGAATGAGGCAGACGACAGCTACCAGGCGAGCGCCACGGCTGTAGAAACGGTCACCGATGAAGTCCGGCACGGTGAACTTGCCGAACTTGCGCAGGTAGGGCGCCAGCAGCATTGCCAGCAGCACGTAGCCACCGGTCCAGCCCATCAGGTAGACCGAAGTGGCGTAACCGCCAGAGGCGATCAGACCGGCCATGGAAATGAAGGAAGCTGCAGACATCCAGTCTGCCGCCGTTGCCATGCCGTTGGTTACCGGGTGAACACCCCCACCAGCGACATAGAACTCTTTAGTTGACCCGGCGCGAGCCCAGACCGCGATCCCGATATAAAGCAGGAACGAGGCGCCCACGAACATCATGTTGATCCAATATTGGCTCATTGTGGTTACTCCTCAACCCCGAATTCCTTGTCCAGTTTGTTCAGCCGCCACGCGTAGTGGAAGATGATCAAAATGAACGTGATGATGGAACCCTGTTGAGCGAACCAGAAGCCTAGATCCGTACCCCCGACTGGGATTCCGGAGAGCAGAGGACGCAAGAGGATTGCAAAACCATAAGAGACCAGAGCCCAAACCACCAAGCTCCATGTAATGAGGCGAACATTCGCCTTCCAGTACGCAGCAGCATTTTCTTTATCGTTGTCGGCCATTGACGTTCTCCGCCTTATTTTTATTGCGTGTAAAGGGAACCCACATCCTGAATTTAACAGGGGTGGGTTAATGAATGAAAGCCCCGACTTTAGTCTGACAAACAACCAAGAGAAGACCAGTTCACGCGCTGGAAGCCGCCTGGAAAGAGGGTCTCGGGTGGCCAAGAGCCATTGTGCAAGCCGCTCGCCGTAACCTTCGCGGCAGACGGTTTGGACACCGACCGGTGCGGCGAGCTGACACGGAGACTCGAAGCGGGTACGAGCATCTCGCTGGCGCACTCGCGAGACCGACCGGTCACGTGGCTCATATGGATCAGATGAATAAATAACGAACAATCAAAAAGTACGAATTCAAAAAAATACAGGCGCAGACCTATATAAGCAATATAACCCGTTAATTTATGCTTAATTTATAAACCAGCAATGGCGATAATTAGACTACCGCTTATATATTGCCTTCAGGTTGCAAAGCTTCTTCTGCAAACTCAGTCTGTCTGGCAGGGCTCGGAATAGGCGGGCGCACCTTCCGGCCGTCATCGTTCAATTCAAAGGGTGAAGGCGGTCATACCTCTTGGGGGCACTGCCAGCCCAGCAACGACCCAACAGTCCCAGAGCGGGCCATGAGACGCCCACACGGTAGCTCATGCAGCAATGCGATGAGGTGCGTCGCAGGAGCTCCAGGATCAGGCCAGACGCAATGCCGTCCGGCCCTGATGAGCGCTGGATAGCGATACCGTGCTAGCAGGTCGGGCGACCCGCCGTGTACTTCTCGGTTGGATAGATCGCCGCGTTGAGATCACGAATCGTCTCGGCGCCGATCAACAACGGGTAACTGAAGTGCCTGCGGTCAGTGAGGTTGACCTCGACGTCACGCTGGCGATCGCCAATGCACAGCTGCATGCCGATCACCGGCCGCTCAGCCCGCGGCGGCTCACTGTCGGGATCGACATTGCCGGCCTCTTCGGCACGCGTCTTGATTCGACTGATGCCGAGCAGGCGCTGCTCATAGAGGGTGTCATCCGCACCATCGACGGCCAGGCGGAAACGCACCCAGTCCTCGCCGTCTCGCTTGAACTGCTCGATATCACGCGCTGACAAGGATGCGGTCATGGCACCGGTATCCATCTTGGCGGGCAAAGTCTTGCCGATTTCCGCGACCTTGATGTGTTCGTAACGTCCATAGAGGGTGGGCTCGGCAGCGACAGCGGGTAGCGCCAACAGCCCGGCAAGGAAAAGAACGCGAGACAAAACAACCTCCTGGGAGTGGGTAATGGACAATTTTCGATCAGAAGGACGATGTGGGGTTCCGCCTGCCGGTCTTGCAAAACGTTTCACCGTGCAGGCGTACAGCCACCACAGCGCCCACCAACCGGCGCGTGCAGCGTCAGCCTGATAGACTGCAGGCCGTTCCCCGTCCGAAGACCCTGCCCGTGTCCAGTACCTTCTCTTCCCTGCCCCTTTCCGCCGCCATGCTGGCCAACCTCGACGCCCTCGGCTACACAGCGATGACGCCGATCCAGGCGCAGAGCCTGCCGGTCATGCTCAAGGGCCACGACCTGATCGCTCAGGCCAAGACCGGCAGCGGGAAGACCGCCGCATTCGGCATCGCCCTGCTCGACCCGCTCAATCCGCGTTATTTCGGCTGCCAGGCACTGGTCCTGTGCCCGACGCGCGAGCTGGCCGACCAGGTCGCCAAGGAGCTGCGGCGGCTAGCGCGCGCGGCGGACAACATCAAGATCCTCACGCTGTGCGGCGGCGTATCCATCGGTCCGCAGATCGCTTCGCTGGAGCATGGCGCGCACGTCATCGTCGGCACGCCGGGCCGGGTGCAGGAACACCTGAGAAAAGGCACGCTGAAACTCGACGGACTGAACACCCTGGTGCTCGATGAAGCCGATCGCATGCTGGACATGGGCTTCTACGACGCCATCGCCGACATCATCGACCAGACACCGGCCAAGCGGCAGACCCTGCTGTTCTCGGCCACCTACCCCGCCAGCATCAAGCAGCTGTCCGCAAGTTTCATGCGCGACCCGCAGCAGGTACGTGCCGAGGCCCTGCATGACGATGCGCAGATCGAACAGCGCTTCTACGAAATCGCCTCCGAGCAGCGCATGGACGCGGTCGTGCGTCTGCTCGCCAGCTTCCGGCCGGAAAGCTGCGTGGCCTTCTGCTTTACCAAGCAGCAGTGCCAGGAGCTGGTCGATCGCCTGAACGCTGCCGGCATCTCGGCCATGGCGCTCAATGGCGATCTGGAGCAGCGTGATCGCGACCAGGTGCTGGCGATGTTCGCCAACCGCAGCCTTTCGGTGCTGGTGGCCACCGATGTCGCCGCGCGCGGGCTGGATATCGATGCGCTGGACATGGTGATCAATGTCGAGCTAGCCCGCGACCCGGAGATACACGTGCACCGGGTGGGCCGGACCGGCCGCGCCGGCAACCAGGGCCTGGCCATGAGCCTGGTCGCCCCGGCGGAGGCCCATCGCGCGCAGGCCATCGAAAAGCTGCAGCAGGCACCGCTCAACTGGCAGCAACTAGACAGCCTGAAGGCCAAGACCGGCGCGCCGCTGCAACCACCGATGGCTACCCTGTGCATCGCCGCCGGGCGCAAGGACAAGCTGCGTCCGGGCGATATCCTCGGCGCGCTGACCGGCGATGCCGGCATCCCCGGGACCCAGGTCGGCAAGATCGCCATCTTCGATTTCCAGGCGTTCGTCGCCGTCGAGCGCGGCGTTGCCAAGCAGGCGCTCAAACGTCTGAACGAAGGTAAGATCAAGGGCCGCTCGCTGAAGGTCCGCGTCCTCTGAGAACGCCAGCCTGCTGCTGAACGCGCGTATCCGGGCCGGTCTTCTGCGGCCCGGATGATTGAACGCACGAGCCGCCCGTGACAGTGTTCGCGGCAGCTTCGTCCAATCTGGCCTCCCCCAACGGAATGCTCCATGCCGCAACCCTCGCTCAGCCAGTTCTTACGCCGCCTGTGGGCGCTGGAGAAGTTCGGCTACAGCCTGCGCGTACTGATCGCCATGGCCGGCAGCATGGGCCTGAGCTGGTACCTCGGGCAGCCGACGCTGATCATTCCGCTGTTCCTCGGCATCATCGCCAGCGCCCTGGCGGAAACCGACGACAGCTGGCTGGGCCGTCTCAATGCGCTGCTGGTGACGCTGCTGTGCTTCAGCATCGCCGCCGTCGCCGTCGAACTGCTGTTCCCCTACCCCTGGCTGTTCGTTGCCGGCCTGGCGCTTTCCACCTTCGCGCTGGTCATGCTCGGTGCGCTCGGTGAGCGCTACGGGGCCATTGCCCAGGCCACCCTGATACTCGCGATCTACAGCATGATCGCGGCCGACCAGCGTGACGGTGCACTGCAGCATCTGTGGCGCGACCCCATGCTGCTGGTGGCGGGTGCGGCCTGGTATGGCCTGCTGTCGGTGTGCTGGAACGCGTTGTTCGCCCATCAGCCGGTACAGCAGAGTCTGGCGCGGCTGTATCGCGAGCTGGGCCTGTATTTTCGCTACAAGGCGGCACTGTTCGAGCCGGTGCGTCAGCTGGACGTGGAACAGCGTCGCCTGGAGCTGGCGCAGCAGAACGGCCGAGTCGTCAGCGCGCTCAACGCAGCCAAGGAAACGCTGCTGAATCGCCTGGGCAACGGCCGCGGCGGCGGCAAGATCAACCACTACCTCAAGCTGTATTTCCTCGCCCAGGATCTGCACGAGCGGGTCAGCTCGTCGCATTATCCCTACCAGGCGCTGGCCGAGGCCTTCTTCCACAGTGATGTGCTGTTTCGCTGCCAGCGCCTGCTGCGGCTGCAGGCCAGTGCCTGCGCCGAACTCGGCGAGGCCATCCAGATGCGCCAGGTGTTTCGTTACAGCGAAGCCAACGGCCAGGCGCTGGAAGACCTGCAGGCCTCGCTGGAGCACCTGCGCGAGCAGAACAATCCGGCCTGGCGCGGCCTGCTGCGCTCGTTGCGCGCGCTGTCAGGCAACCTTTCCACGCTACAGCGCCAGCTCGCCAGCGCCAGCGACCCCGGCACCCTGGAAGGCGAACAGGACAGCAGCCTGCTGGATCGCCAACCGCAGTCCCTGCGCGAGGCATTCAATCGCATTCGCCTGCAGCTGACGCCCACTTCGCTGCTGTTCCGCCACGCCCTGCGCATGACCATCGCCCTGGTCTGCGGCTACGCGGTGCTGCATGCCATCCATCCCGAACAGGGCTACTGGGTGCTGCTGACCACGGTCTTCGTCTGCCAGCCGAATTACGGCGCCACGCGGATCAAGCTGGTGCAACGCATCAGCGGCACCTTGCTCGGCCTCGTCGCCGGCTGGGCACTGTTCGATCTGTTCCCCAGCCAGCCGATCCAGGCGTTGTTCGCAGTCGTCGCCGGCGTGGTGTTCTTCGCCACCCGCAGCACGCGCTACACCCTGGCCACGGCGGCGATCACGCTGATGGTGCTGTTCTGCTTCAACCAGGTCGGCGATGGCTACGGACTGATCTGGCCGCGGCTGTTCGATACCCTGCTCGGCAGCCTGATCGCTGCCGCCGCGGTGTTCCTCATCCTGCCGGATTGGCAGGGTCGGCGCCTCAATCAGGTGGTCGCCAACACCCTCAGCTGCAACAGCGACTACTTGCGCCAGATCATGCGTCAGTACGACAGCGGCAAACGCGACGACCTCGCCTATCGCCTGGCCCGACGCAACGCGCACAACGCCGATGCGGCGCTGTCCACCACGCTGTCGAACATGCTGCTGGAACCCGGACACTTCCGAAAGGATGCCGAAACCGGCTTTCGCTTCCTGATCCTCTCGCACACCTTGCTCAACTACCTGTCCGGTCTTGGCGCCCATCGCGAGAGCCTGCCGGATGACGCCAGCGATGCCCTGCTGGAGCGCGCCGCGCAGCAACTGGCGACCAGCCTCGACGACCTGGCCAGCGCGCTGGCGCAGAACAAGCCCGTCGCCATCTATAGCGAAGATGAAGAAACGCTGGCGCAACAGCTGGAGCAGACCCCGGACGAGATGGATGATGCCCATCGCCTGGTGCAGACCCAGCTCGGGCTGATCTGCCGGCAGCTGGCGCCACTACGCAGCATGGCCGCGCACCTGATCAAGCAACGACCGGCAGGCCAGGGACAGGATTCGCGCTAGTGGCCTGGGCGCCGCAGTTGACCAACTGAACCTACCAAACAGGCCACTAGGGCAACGCCGTGGGAACCGGCATGCCGTGACGCGCGAAGATCGTCGCGTAGCTGCCATCCTCGACCATCGCGGCAATCTCCCGATTGAAGGTGGCGACGATATCGGCCAGCCGAGGATGGTTGCTGCGCACCACCAGCGACAGCTCCACACGCCGGAACTCGCCCGGCACGAAGCGGAGCGCATCCCGCTCATGCCCCAGCTCGCGCTCGAGGTGGAACAGCGCAGTGCGCTCGTCCTCCAGCGTCAGGTCGACACGCCCGGCAATCACCATCTTTGCCGCCTGGACGAAGTTGGCGGCATAGCCCTTCTGCAGCCGCGTGTCCTCGTTCAGCTCATCGCTGTACATGTAGCCCCGGCTCAGCGCGATGGGATGGCCAACCAAGCTGTCGAGCCCGTCGTAGCGGAAATTGCTCTCGCGACGCTGGACCCAGCGCATCCGGTTGCTCAGAAACGGGCGTGAGCTGAGCGTGTAGTCGACGCGCCTGACCGTCGGCCAGCCGTTGATCATGTCGTAGCTGCCGTTGCGCAGCCCCAGCAACGCGCGCTCCCAGGGCACCTCGATGTATTCCACCTGGTAACCCCCACGGCCGAGCGCGGTGCGGATGAGTTCGACCGACAACCCTTCACCGGGCAGGCTGCGGTCGGTGTAAGGCGGCCAGACATTGCCCGCCAGACGAAGCACTTCGGCCGGCAGCGAAGCGCTTGCCAGCAGCAGCATCAAACCGATGAACCGTCGTGTGCCCGTCAAAATCTCTCGCTCTTCTGGCGAAACGCTATCAACTCATCAAAGCACAATGCGCGCCAGTTGACGCCAGCGCCTCGTCGGATGCCGGGCTGCATCGAAACCGCAGCAGGAGTACCATCGCGCGTTTTCCGACGAGGTAACGCAGTGGTGCAGACTGACGTGGTGGTAATCGGCGCCGGTGCGGCCGGACTTATGTGCGCCTTCACCGCCGCTGCACGGGGTCGCCAGGTCTTGCTGCTGGACCACGCCAACAAGGCTGGCAAGAAGATCCTCATGTCCGGCGGCGGACGCTGCAATTTCACCAATCTGTACACCGAGCCATCGAATTTCCTCTCCAGCAACTCGCACTTCTGCAAGTCGGCGCTGGCGCGTTACACCCAGTGGGATTTCATCGAGATGGTCAGCCGTCACGGCGTGCCCTATCACGAGAAGAAGCTCGGCCAGCTGTTCTGCGACAACAAGTCCAGCGACATCCTCGAGATGCTGCTGGACGAATGCGCACAGGCAGGCGTGGATCTGCGTCTGGATACCGCGGTCGAGTCGATCGACAAGCATGCTGAGGGCTATCTGCTGCACACCGGCGCCGGCCCGGTACGCTGCCAATCGCTGGTGATCGCCACCGGCGGCCTGTCGATTCCGACCCTCGGTGCCAGCGGCTTCGGCTACCAGATCGCGCGCCAGTTCGGCCACAACGTGCTGCCGACGCGAGCAGGCCTGGTGCCCTTCACCATCACCGAGCCGCAGCTCAAGACGATCTGCACCGAGCTGTCCGGCACCTCGGTGGAGGATTGCCTGGTCAGCTGCAACGGCCAGAGCTTTCGCGAAAACATCCTGTTCACCCATCGCGGACTCTCCGGCCCGGCGATCCTGCAGATCTCGTCCTACTGGCAGCCGGGGGAGGTGGTGCATATCAACCTGCTGCCACAGCTCGACCTCGACGAGTGGCTGGCGACGCAGAAGCAGGAACGCCCCAATGCCGAGTTGAAGACGCTGCTCGGCGAGGTCTTCACACGCAAGATGGCCGGGCTGCTCTGCGAGCACTGGTTCGTATCCAAACCGCTGAAACAATACGTACCCAGCGAGCTGGAAGCGATTGCCGAGAAGCTCGCGGACTGGCAGCTGGTACCTGCCGGCACCGAAGGTTATCGCACGGCAGAAGTGACGCTGGGCGGGGTAGATACGCGGGAAGTGTCGTCCAAGACCATGGAATCGCAGAAGTCAGCGGGGCTCTACTTCATCGGCGAGGTGCTGGACGTTACCGGTCACCTGGGCGGTTTCAATTTCCAGTGGGCCTGGGCATCGGCCTACGCCGCAGGCCAGTTCGTCTAGCCTGCGCGACGCCGAATCGAGCGCTTATTCGTTGGTCCGGTTGGACGGCGGCGAGATTTCCCGTGGCCCGGCGGGATCGGTCGCGGTGTTCTGGTATTCCTGCTGGTTGCGCGTGTTGTTGTCCAGCGCCGATCTTTCATCATCCGGCGAGCAACCGGCCAGAGCCAGCGCGGTCAGCGCACCAGCGAATGCAAATTTCCACGTCATCGCTTTCTCCTGCTGAAGGCACCCCGCGGCAAGCGCAAGGTGCCCGGATCAGGTGGTGCCGAACTTACTGCGAAGTACCAGTGCCGGTGCCAGTGCTCGGTGCGGTGCCGGAGCCGGACTCGGTGCCCAGGCCGCTGCCGTTGTCGGCTGGCGGAGTCGCCATGCCACCGGAGGTGCCGGTGCCAGTTCCAGTGCTCGGCGCAGTGCCGGTACCAGTGCCGGTGTCTGCAGGCGGCGTGGTGGTGTTGGTGGAAGGCGCGGCAGGCTGCTCGGTAGTCGCCGGCGGCGGGGTCGGCTCGCGCTCGCGATCTTCATCCGGGCCGCAACCGACCAACAGAAGCCCGAGAACCGGGGGCAGCAGATAGGTAAGACGCATGGTTAACCTCCTTCAGAGTGGTCCGGCAATGGCCGGCGAGTGCTTGAATCAGCAGATTCACAGAAGGTTGACCCTCGTTTGCCGCAAGAGTGCCCTGTCCAGCCCGGCGGAGCCCAACGCCGAGCAGTCGCCTCGACGAGCGTCGTGCTCGTGATGCGACCGCCGGCTACACCGGGCGCAGCCGCCAGAGGCCGTCGATGCAGTGCTCGCCGTCGAACAGTGCCTGTAGCTCCATAGCCGGCAGCGGCCGACTGAACCAGTAGCCCTGCACCAGCTGACATCCCTCGCTCACCAGGAACGCCACCTGCTCGGGACGTTCCACACCTTCGGCGACGACAGCCAGTCCCAGGCTTTGGCCCAGGCCGATGACGGCACGACTGATCGCCACCGAGTCGGCGTCGTCCGGGGCAGCCGCGATGAAGCTGCGATCGACCTTGAGCACATGCAGCGGATAACGCTTGAGATAGCCGAGCGAACAGTAGCCGGTGCCGAAGTCGTCCAGCGCCAGGCGAACACCCAGCGCGGCAATCTCTTGCAGCGCGCCCATCATCAACTCACTGTCCTGCATCAGCAGCGTCTCGGTGATCTCCAGCAACAAACTCGCGGGCGGCAGGCCGGTTTCACGCAGCACACGGGCCAGCAGTGCGGTGAAGCCGGGCTGCTGCAGCTGACGAATCGACAGGTTGACCGCACAGTACAGCTGCGTCTGCCCTGCCTGCTGCCAGCGGCGCACCTGGCAACACGCCTCGCGCAGCACCCACTCGCCGACTCGGACGATTTCGCGCGACTCTTCCAGCACCGGAATGAACTCGTTGGGCGCCACCGGCTGGTCGTTGAAGCGCCAGCGCAGCAGCGCTTCTACACCGACCAGGTAGGGTTGATCGCCCGCCACACGGCAGATCGGCTGATAGTGCAAAGTGAATTCGCGGCGCGTCAGTGCCTGCGCCAGTGCGCTCTCGAGCTCCAGCTGGCGCGCCGCCTTGGAATGCAGTCCATCGCAGAACAGCGCGAACTGATCCTTGCCGGCGCTCTTGGCCCGGTACAGCGCCAGATCAGCCGCTTGCAGCGCGTTCAACGCCTGCCCGTCACGCTGCAAGGGCGCGATACCGATGCTGGCGCTGACCGACAGCGTACGCTCGCCGAGCTGCAACGGCTGACGCAGCGCGACCAGCATCCGTTGCGCCACACGCTCGGCATCGGCCTCGCAGGCCAGATCGCCGAGCAGCGCGACGAATTCGTCGCCACCGAAGCGCGCCAGGTGATCACCGGGGCGCAGGCAGCGCAACAAGCGCTGCGCCACCTCGACCAGCACCTGGTCACCGGCGCCATGCCCGAGGCTGTCGTTGATCAGCTTGAAGCGGTCAAGGTCCACGAACAGCAGTGCGGCAGCGCGGCCATGGGGACGCTGTTGCACCTCCTTGAGCAATTCCTCGAGATGCAGGCGGTTGGCCAGACCGGTCAGCGCATCGTGGCGAGCCGCATGGCGCAGACACTCCTCGGCCGCCTTACGCGCGCTGATGTCGGTCTGCGAACCGGCCATGCGCAAGGTCCCCAGCTCGCAGCGTTCGGCCACACCGCGCACCAGCACCCAGAGGTATTCACCGTGCTCGGTACGAACGCGGTACTCGTGGACCAGCGAAGAGCTGCGCCCGTTCAGGTGATCGGCGATGGCCTCGCGCAGCCCGGGCAGATCATCCGGATGCACCCGCTCGAACCAGCTGCGGCTGCAGTAGCTGGGCTGCGATGGCATCGCCAGCATGGCGGTCCAGCGTTCGGAGAGGTGCAGCTGGTCGTGCTCGACGTCCCACTCCCAGATGCCGTCCTCGGAGCCACGCAACGCGCGCGTCAGCCGCGCTTCGCTATCCTCCAGCGCATGCCGCTGCGCCGCGCTGTAGGTGTCGATGGCCAGAATCATGTCGAAGAAGACGATCTTCAGCAGGCTGTCGTAAACCGCATGCTGCTCGTCGTCACCAACCAGGGCGCGCAGCATTTCCGACAGATAGAGCCGGTAAGCCCCGAGATACCACTCCAGATCGACACCGACGCGCTGATGCACCAGCCCGACGAGCAGACGATCATGTACATAGTCGCGCTCATACGGCCCGCTCCAGAGGCGCCGATAATATTCCTGCTGGCGCTGTTTGAGGCGTTTCAGACCGGCGCGATCACTGCGCATCGCCGAGGGCTGACCGAAGTCGGCAAGGTGTTCGTAGAGTTTTTCGATGAAGACCCGATGCGCCGGCTCGAGCTCAGCCGCCGCTCGGTTCAGGCGCAGCGCGTCAGCGGCCTGCCATTGCAGGAAACGCTTGCGCGTAAGAATCTGGTCGAGGCCCAGCCCGACTCGTTGCAACAGCGTCCTCAGCTCGTCTTTCATCCCTGCCCCACTGCGATCAGCCGCCCGGCGTTACCTCCTCGCCGTGGCGTATCTGCCAGTCAGGGGTTTCATTCAGGGGCGGCGCCGGTTGATGCTATAAAGCCATCAAGGTTCGCAGCGACGCTTCGTCGCATCATTGATGCAAGTCAGCAAAGCGATGGGTCTGCCTACAACGATGGGCTGGGCAGACCGAGGCATGACGCCCCGGTGGCCCATCCGGCTACTCAGGCCGCCATCTTGGCGGTCAGCTCCTTCTTGAGGCGGGCGCGCAGTTGACTCATCTGCTCACCCATTTCCTCGAGACGCTTGGTATCGAAAAGTTCGCGTGCCTGCGGGAACATTTCCGATTCCTCTTCCTCGAGGTGGTGCTCAAGCAGCTCCTTGCACACCTTGGCACGACCGGAAAATTCGAGACTGCCAGGATCGGTCGCCTTCAGGTCCGGCAGTACCAGCGTATCCACCGCACGGTGTTCTTCCTTGGCCTCGTGGTACATCTTCTTCTCTTCCTTACCGCCGGCTTCCTTGTACGCGGGATAGAGAATCTGCTCTTCCAACTGGGTATGGATGGTCACTTCCATTTCCAGCTTGCTCAGCAGTTCGGTGCGCGTCTTCACGGCGCGCTCGGTGGAATCGGTCAGGCGCGTCAGCAGGTCCTTCACGCGCTCATGATCCTCAATCAACAGGTCGATGGCGTTCATGTGATTCCTCTTCGGCTTCTCGGCAAACGAACCGGGCTCTGCGGCCCGGTCTCGAAAATATGGCTGCGGTCATCCCGCAGCCGGGCGGCTTAGGCGTACTCGTAGGTAGGCAGTGCGGTACGGCTCTGGCTCTGCAGGTGTGCGATGGAAGGCGACATCCCCGCCTCCAGCGCGAGGTCCCGGCGTACCGAGCTGACGACCCACTCCAGTTGCATCCGGGTCTGGGTCTGACCCTTGGAAAGCGCTCGCTTGACCAGAACACGGTCGTCGTTACGCAGGGTCAGCAGCAGCCCGCCATCCGGGCGGGGCTCGGTGAGCACTTCGAACTCAGGGAATGCGGCAGTGAGGAATTGTTGTGCAGCGGTCATTGTTCTGTACTCCAATAAGTTCCAGCGAACCTAACGGAGCAGCGTTCATGCCAACTTGTAAATTAATTTTTATCTAATAAAAACAATGACTTATAAAAATACACCTAGGTATTAAGCCGTGCAAAACGCAATACGAAGTGTGACGCAGGTTGCATTCTGCGGTCTGCGCTGACCGTTCAGACCTTACGCCAGACACTCGCGAGCCAGGGTTGTTCCTCCCGTGGCAACCCGGCGGGGCGGTAATAGTGCTCCAGTTCGACGAACCCGGCTGCCAGCACGCGCTCGCGCCAGGTCGGCCAGGCATACCAGACGCCATAGCGATCTCCGCTCCAGCCCTCCTGGTCCTGACCGCGCGGATTGGAGCAGAACAACACGCCACCTGGCTTCAAGCTGTCGCGCAGCTCCCTGAGGACCCTCGGCAGTTCGACGCTCGGCACATGAAACAGCACCGCATTGGCAAAGAGGCCATCGAACGCTTCGCCCGGAAGCTCCAGTTGCAGCAGATCCTGATGCCAGACTTCACAACCACTGTCGGCGCGCGCCATCTCAACGAACGCCTCGGTTCCATCCAGACCGATCGCCACATGCCCACGGGCTTTCAGGGCCTTCAGATCACGACCTGGGCCGCAGCCGAGGTCGAGAATGCGCAGCGGCGGTTCTGCCTGAATGTGACGCAGAAGGGCATCAATGTTCTGGCTGACGTCGTGGTCGAGCGTGCCCGCGCGGAAAGCCTCTGCATTGAGGCGGTAGTAATCGAGGGTGCGCTGCGCGGCGGTCTCGGTATCGTTCATGGGTTGCTCCAGCAAGAGAAAGGCGCAACCCTAGCGCGGCCTCGAGCCGTGAGCCAGTGCTACGGCCGGCCAGCGCCCTAGGCGCCCCCAGCTAGGCGCCCCCGGCTAGGCGCCCCCAGCTAAGGTAGGCATTGAGCATTGCGCCTGGAACGGCGAGGATGGCGCTCACTAACGTGCGCCAGCGCACGGTAGCCGGCGGAAAGCGACGACCGTCCGGCTGCAGGACTGAAACTTGCAGCGCGTAGCCTGTCGAAATCCTGTCCGGCTTCACAACGGCTGGAATGCAGCGAAACGCAACATCGAGACTCCCATGAATCACGCACTGCCGAAAATCGTTCTGCTCGTCGAAGACGAGCCGCATATCCTCAGCCTGCTCTCGGACTATCTGGCCAGCGAGGGCTATCAGGTACTGGAAGCGGACAGCGCGCCCAAGGCATTCGAAATCCTGGCGAGCAAACCGCAGCTGGATCTGCTGGTGACCGACTTCCGCCTGCCCGGCAACGTGTCCGGGGTGATGATTGCCGAACCGGCGCTCAAGCTGCGTCCGGAGCTCAAGGTGATCTTCATCAGCGGCTACCCCATCGAGATCTACGAATCCGGCAGCCCCATCGCCCGCTCCGCACCGGTGCTGGCCAAACCGTTCGCGCTGGATACCCTGCGCTGCCAGATCCAGGAATTGCTCGCCAGCTGAGCAGATGCCGCCGCGCAGAAACGAAAAAGCCCGCATAAGCGGGCTTTTTCACGTCCGAGCGATCAGTTGATCTTCGGGTCCAGTTCGCCGCTGGCGTAGCGCTGGAACATGCCTTCCAGGGAGATCGGCTTGATCTTGCTGGCGTTGCCGGCGGTACCGAAGGCCTCGTAGCGAGCGATACAGATGTCGCGCATGGCCGAGACGGTCTTGGCGAAGTACTTGCGCGGGTCGAACTCGCTGGGGTTCTTCGCCATGAACTCGCGGATCGCACCGGTGGACGCCAGGCGCAGGTCGGTGTCGATGTTGACCTTGCGCACGCCGTACTTGATGCCCTCGACGATTTCCTCGACCGGCACGCCGTAGGTTTCCTTGATGTCGCCGCCGAATTCGTTGATCACTTTCAGCCACTCCTGCGGCACCGAGGAGGAGCCGTGCATCACCAGATGGGTATCCGGGATGCGCGCATGGATCTCCTTGATGCGCTGGATCGACAGGGTGTCGCCGGTCGGCGGCTTGGTGAACTTGTAGGCGCCGTGGCTGGTGCCGATGGCGATGGCCAGGGCGTCGACCCTGGTCTTGGCGACGAAGTCGGCGGCTTCTTCCGGGTCGGTCAGCAGCTGGCTGTGGTCGAGCACGCCCTCGGCGCCGACGCCGTCTTCCTCGCCGGCCATGCCGGTCTCCAGGCTGCCCAGGCAGCCCAGCTCGCCTTCCACGGAGACACCGCAGGCATGGGCGAAGGCCACGGTCTGCTGGGTCACGCGGACGTTGTAATCGTAGTCGGCGGGGGTCTTGCCGTCTTCCTTCAGCGAGCCGTCCATCATCACCGAGGAGAAGCCCAGTTGGATCGAACGCTGGCAGACGTCGGGGCTGGTGCCGTGGTCCTGGTGCATGCACACCGGGATATGCGGAAACTCTTCGATCGCCGCCAGGATCAGATGACGCAGGAACGGCGCACCGGCGTATTTGCGCGCACCGGCGGAAGCCTGGACGATCACCGGGGAATCGGTCTTGTCGGCCGCTTCCATGATGGCGCGCATCTGCTCGAGGTTGTTGACGTTGAAGGCCGGCACGCCGTAGCCGAACTCGGCGGCGTGGTCGAGCATCTGGCGCATGCTGATGAGTGCCATGTTTTCCTTTCTCCCGGACTGGGTCGTTAATCGTGTAAAGCCTGCCGCAGTGGCCGGCGCTGTTCAAGCGCCGCACGCTGGGCGCGGCATTGTAGTGGCGGGGGCGGCAAATGCCAGCGTCCCGCCAGCTTTCAGTCGAAAACCTCGCATCGGCGAGGCCCGTATGAATCGTTAGCCGCTAGATGCTGATGACTGACGCACTGCAGCCGTGGGCCAGCACCTTGTCATCGGCGACGCGGTACACCAGCGCCTCGTTACCCTTGTCGTGGAAAGCGAGTACGCCATCGCTATAGAAACTGCCACGGGTGGCAGGTTCCTTTCGCAGGGTATGAATGCGTTCGTCATTGCCTACTTTCAGGTCGATCGCCGAATGTTGATCATCGGCGTATCGCCAGGCGATGTTCTGCTGACTCTGGCACTTCCAGCGCACGAACGGCGCATCCGGGCCGGATTGCCAGTGGCCACAGCCGGCGAGCAGCAACGCCGCGATCAGCATGGACAAGCCTTTGTTCATTCCTTCTCCTTGGCAGATGGTGATCAGGGGCAATCCTGCAGGCCGCCTTGCGTGGTGATGGTCGGGTCGCCCGTGGCCTGCATTTCGACGCGCTGGTCATGCTCGGCAGTCGGGCCGAGGACAGGTGGAGGGTCGAGTACCTGGCAGGCGCTATCCGGTGAATTCCCGGCGCAACCGGCCAATCCCAGGCAGCAAACAGCAACAACGGCATATCGCATGGTGCATCCCCTTTCCTTGTTCCAGATAGAACAAAGACCACGGCGAGCCGCCGGGGTTGCTCCATACGCTGCCGGCCTGACATGTCCTGGGCCGGCAGTCGAACGGCGCGAGGCGTTCACCTCGCCCGCGAAGTTCAGTTGGCGCGCTGTTCCAGCACTTCGACCGCCGGCAGCACCTTGCCCTCGACGAACTCGAGGAAAGCGCCACCGCCGGTGGAGATATAGGAGATCTGCTCGGCCACACCATATTTGTCGATGGCCGCCAGGGTATCGCCACCGCCGGCGATGGAGAATGCCGGGCTCTGCGCGATGGCCTGGGCCAGCACCTGGGTGCCGTTGCCGAACTGGTCGAACTCGAACACGCCGACCGGGCCGTTCCAGAGGATGGTCTGAGAGGCCTTGAGCATCTCGCCGAACATCGCGGCGGTCTTCGGCCCGATGTCGAGGATCATGTCGTCGTCGGCGACGTCGCCGATGGCCTTGACCGTGGCCTCGGCGCTCTCGGCGAACTCCTTGGCGACCACCACATCCACCGGCAGCGGCACGGCGACCTTGGCGGCGATGGCCTTGGCGGTGTCGAGCAGATCGGCCTCGTGCAGCGACTTGCCGACCTTGTAGCCGGCCGCGGCGAGGAAGGTGTTGGCGATGCCGCCGCCGACGATCAACTGGTCGCAGATGTCGGCCAGCGAGGTCAGCACGTCGAGTTTGGTCGACACTTTGGAGCCGGCGACGATGGCGACCATCGGCCGCGCCGGCTTGTCCAGCGCCTTGCCCAGCGCTTCCAGCTCGGCGGCCAGCAGCGGACCGGCGCAGGCGACCTTGGCGAACTTGGCCACGCCATGAGTCGAACCCTGGGCGCGGTGGGCGGTGCCGAAGGCGTCCATGACGAAGACGTCGCACAGCGCGGCGTATTTCTGCGCCAGCTCGTCGGTGTTCTTCTTCTCGCCCTTGTTGAAACGCACGTTCTCCAGCAGCACCAGTTCACCCGGCTGCACCTCGACACCTCCGAGGTAGTCCTTGACCAGCGGCACTTCGCGACCGAGAGCCTTGGATAGGTAGTCGGCGACCGGCTTGAGGCTGTCTTCCTCGCTGTAGACGCCCTCCTCCGGACGACCCAGGTGTGAGCAGACCAGCACCGCGGCGCCCTTCTCCAGCGCCAGCTTGATGGTCGGCAACGAGGCCAGGATGCGTGCATCGCTCTTCACCGCGCCATCCTTCACCGGCACGTTGAGGTCCTCGCGGATCAGCACGCGCTTACCCTGGAGGTCGAGATCGGTCATCTTCAAAACGGTCATGTTGGTCTTCCTTAAGGTCGAGAAGCAGCGATGTTCCAGGCGCGGGTGCTAGTTGCGATTGGCCACGCGCAGATAGTGGTCGGTGACGTCGAGCATGCGATTGGCAAAACCCCATTCGTTGTCGAACCAGGCCAACAGGTTCAACAGGCGCGGCCCTGACGCGCGCGTCAGGCTGCCGTCGACGATCGCCGAGTGCGGATCGTGGTTGAAATCGCAGCTGGCGTGGGGCAGCTCGGTGTACGCCAGCAAGCCCTGCAACGGCCCGCCTTCGGCGGCCTCGCGCAGCACCCGGTTGATCGTATGCGCATCGGTATCGCAAGCGGTCTGCAGCGTGATGTCCAGACAGGACACGTTCACCGTGGGCACCCGCACCGCTTTGGCCTGAATCCGCCCCGAGAGTTCCGGGAGCAGGCGTTCGATACCGCGCGCCAGACCGGTGGACACCGGAATCACCGATTGAAAGGCTGAGCGCGTGCGACGCAGATCCTCATGGTGGTAGGCGTCGATCACCGGCTGGTCGTTCATCGCCGAATGGATCGTGGTGATCGAGGCATATTCGATGCCCACCGCGTCGTTGAGCAGCTTGAGCAACGGCACGCCGCAGTTGGTGGTGCAGGAGGCATTGGACACCAGTCGCTCTGAGCCCGTCAGTTGCTGCTGATTGATGCCCATGACCACCGTGGCATCGACATCCGCCGCGCTGGCCATCGGCTGGGAAAACAGCACCCGCGGTACCCCGGCGGCGAGAAAGCGTTCGCCGTCGGCACGGCTGGTGTAGGCGCCCGAGCACTCCAGCACCAGATCGACATCCAGCGCCCGCCAGTCGATGGCCTCGGGCGTCGACTCGCGCAACACCTTCACGCAGTGTCCGTTGAGGTGCAGGCAATCGCCGTCCACGCTGACCTCGCCAGGGAAACGGCCATGGGTGGAGTCGAAGCGGGTGAGGTATTCAAGGCTGGCCATGTCGGCCAGATCGTTGAGGGCAACGAACTGAAAATCGAAGGCGGCGCCACGCTCATAGAAGGCACGCAGCACGCAACGGCCGATGCGGCCGTAGCCGTTGAGGGCGACGCGATAGGGGCGGTCAGGCATTCGCCAGCTCCAAGCGACAAGCTTCAAGCTGCAAGCCAATCCGCACCGCTTTTACTTGCGGCTTGAGGCTTGCAGCTTGTCGCTCGGTTCAGTCTTCCAGCAGCTCTTCGGCGACGGCGAGGATGTTGTCGACGGTGAAGCCGAATTCCTCGAACAGCTGGTTGGCCGGCGCCGACTCACCATAGGTGGTCATGCCGATGATGCGACCGTCGAGGCCGACGTACTTGTACCAGTAGTCCGCATGCGCCGCCTCGATGGCGATGCGCGCACCGACTTCCACCGGCAGCACCTGTTGCTTGTAGGCGGCATCCTGGGCATCGAACACGCTGGTGCACGGCATCGAAACGACGCGCACCTTGCGCCCCTGCTCGGCCAGCTTGTCGGCGGCCTGCACCGCCAGGCTGACTTCCGAACCGGTGGCGATCAGGATCAGTTCCGGCTCGCCGGCGCAGTTCTTCAGGATGTAACCGCCGCGGGCGATGGCTGCTTCGGTTTCGTTATCACGCACATGGAACGGCAGGTTCTGCCGCGAGAAGATCAGCGCGCTCGGGCCGTCCTTGCGCTCGACCGCGTGCTTCCAGGCCACCGCGGACTCGACGGTATCGGCCGGGCGCCAGGTGTCCAGGTTCGGCGTGGTGCGCAGGCTGGTCAACTGCTCGATCGGCTGGTGGGTCGGACCGTCTTCGCCGAGGCCGATGGAGTCGTGGGTGAACACGTAGAGCACGCGCTGCTTCATCAGCGCGGACATGCGCACGGCGTTGCGCGCGTATTCCATGAACATCAGGAAGGTCGCGCCGTAGGGAATCAGGCCGCCGTGCAGGGCGACGCCGTTCATGATCGCGGCCATGCCGAACTCGCGCACACCGTAGTACATGTAGTTGCCCGAGGCGTCTTCCTGCACCACCGGCTTGCAGCCCTTCCACAGGGTCAGGTTGGAGCCGGCCAGGTCCGCCGAGCCGCCGAGCAGTTCCGGCAGCAGCGGGCCGAAGGCGTTCAGGCAATTCTGGCTGGCCTTGCGGCTGGCGATGGTCTCGCCCTTGGTCGCGACTTCACGGATGAACTCGCTGGCCTTCTCGGCGAAGTCGGCCGGCAGCTCGCCCGCCATGCGCCGCTTGAACTCGGCGGCCAGCGCCGGGAATTCGCTCTCGTAGGCGGCGAAACGCTTGTTCCATTCGTTCTCGGCGTCGGCACCCTTCTGCTTGGCGTCCCACTCGGCGTAGATCTCGGCGGGGATTTCGAACGGCGGGTGATTCCAGCCCAGCGCCTCGCGGGTCAGGGCGATCTCCGCATCGCCGAGGGCGGCGCCGTGGGATTCTTCCTTGCCCTGCTTGTTCGGCGAGCCGAAGCCGATGATGGTCTTGCAGCAGATCAGCGTCGGGCGGTCACTCTTGCGCGCGGTTTCCAGGGCCATCTGGATCTCGTCGGCGTCATGGCCGTCGACATTGCGGATCACCTGCCAACCATAGGCCTCGAAGCGCCGCGGGGTGTCATCGGTGAACCAGCCGTGCACTTCGCCGTCGATGGAGATGCCATTGTCGTCGTAGAAGGCGATCAGCTTGTTCAGGCCCAGGGTGCCGGCCAGCGAGCAGACCTCGTGGCTGATGCCCTCCATCATGCAGCCGTCGCCAAGGAACACGTAGGTGTTGTGGTCGACGATGTTGTGGCCGGGGCGGTTGAACTGCGCCGCCATGACCTTCTCGGCCACGGCGAAACCGACGGCGTTGGCCAGACCCTGACCGAGCGGACCGGTGGTGGTCTCGACGCCGGCGGTGTAGCCGAACTCCGGATGGCCCGGGGTCTTGCTGTGCAGCTGGCGGAAGTTCTTCAGGTCATCGATGGACAGGTCGTAGCCGGTCAGGTGCAGCAGCGAGTAGATCAGCATCGAGCCATGGCCGTTGGACAGCACGAAGCGGTCGCGGTCGGCCCACTGCGGGTTGGTCGGGCTGTGCTTCAGATGATCGCGCCAGAGCACTTCGGCGATGTCCGCCATGCCCATGGGGGCACCCGGGTGGCCGCTGTTGGCTTTCTGCACAGCATCCATGCTGAGGGCGCGGATGGCATTGGCTCGCTCACGACGGCTGGGCATCGCTGAATCTCCTGCGGGGTGTACGTAGAAAAAGGCGGCCATTTTCCCCTACCGAGGGTGGCCGGGGCAATGACTGAATGGCCGCCCCACACGCTCAATCCAACAGCTCGACACCCTGACTGGTCACGTCCGGCAGGTGTTCGAGCAGGTAATCGCTCATGCGCATCAGGGTCGCCGACTCATCGCCGCCACCGGGCCAGACCAGGTAATAGCTGTCGCCGGACTTCACCGCCTGATGGAACGGCAGCACCAGACTGCCGCGCTGCAGCTCGGCGCCAACCAGCGCCAGGTCGCCGATCGATACGCCATGCCCCTGCGCCGCTGCGGAGATGCCCAACTCGAGGGTGTCGAACAGCTTGCCCTGCTGCCAGGCGATCTGATCCGCGCGCCCGGTACGCTGCAGCCAGCGCCGCCAGTCGCGGCAGTCCCGCGAGGGATGGATCAGCTCGGCCTCGCCCAGCCGCTGCGTGGTCCAGGCCGTAGTGCCAAGCAGTTCGGGGGCACAGACCGGCACCAGCCACTCGTCGAACAGCTTCACCCGTCGCCAATCAGCGGGGAAACCGCCGTTACCGAGCAAAATTGCGCAGTCGAACGGCTCGCTACTGAAATCCACCGCGTCCAGATCCATCCAGGCGCTGGTCAGCTGCACACGGTTCTGCGGATTGGCCATATGAAAGCCTTCCAGCGTGCCCAGCAACCAGCGCATGGTCAGGGTCGACGGCGCCTTCAGGCGCAACGCACCGCGCTGACGGGTCACCGCGACGCAGGCGTTTTCGATGGTACGAAAACCGATCTTCAGCTCCTGCGCCAGCAGTCGTCCGGCATCGGTCAGCGTCAGACGCGAGCCGTGCCGCTCGAACAGCTGGCAGCCCAGATGTTCCTCCAGCGTCTTCACGTGCCGGCTGACCGCACTCTGCGTGATGAACAGGCTCTGCGCGGCCTGGGTGAACGAGCCGAAACGCGCCGCCACCTCGAAGGCGCGCAAGGCATAGAGCGGTGGCATGCGTGGCGCTGCGACAACCGGATCCGGCATGACTAAAACTCATCCTTAGGGGTTGTTTTTTCCATTTTCCAATTTTTTCCAGCATCCCAATACTGCGCCAGCAATGGGTTACGGGCCAGGTTCTGCATTCCCTCAACGCGCACGCACACCAATAAAAACTCAGGAAAGGATGCCATGCAGAACAAATACTACGAGACGCTCCTGGCCAATGCGGTAGAGAAAAGCGCGCTGCAGCATGAGCAGATCGGCCAGATCATCAATTTCAGGCTGTTCGGCAACAAGAAAGGCTTCATGACCCTCGAAAGCCTGCCCATTGGCGACATCCCGCCAACGCCGCTGAGCCGCGAGCACCTCTGCAAACCCGACGACAGCAGCGAGCGTCTTCTGCTGCAGGCCACCGCCCTGCTCGGCGAACCGATCGGCTATCTGCAGGAGTCCGAGGGCTGCATCGTCAACAACTTCTTCCCGCAGCAGGCGCATTCCCGCGGCGCGACGTCGGACAGTTTCGACACCGAACTGGACCTGCACACGGAAAACGCTTTCCACGCCGTACTGCCCGACTATCTGGTGCTGCTCTGCCTGCGCCAGGACCCGGACGCCGAGGCGGTCACCTATATCGCCTCGATCGAGCGCATTCTCGAGCGACTTACCTTCGAAGAGCAGGCGTTCTTCCTCACCGAGCCGTACAACTTCCTGTCCGATTACGGCCCCACCGAAAAGAACCAGCGCATCGACATCAATCGCCACCAGACCATCCTCTATGGCGACCCGAATGCGCCGTTCTTCCGCTTCGACCCGCACTTCATGCTGGCCTTCAGCAGCCGCGCCCAGCAACTGATGGACAAGCTGCGCACCATCGCCTGGGAGGTGGTCGAGCCGGTGCGGCTGAATCGTGGCGACATGCTGATCATCGACAATCGCCGCACCGCTCACGCGCGCAGCCCCTTCAGTGCACGCTTCGACGGCAGCGACCGCTGGATCCAGCGCGCCTTCGCCATCACCAATCCGAACTTCTATGCCGAGCGCCTGGGCAAACGCAGCCGGGTGTTCGGCCTGGTGACCGAACTATGAACGCTACCTATCTCGCCTTCGCCGCGGCAGTCGCCCTGCTGATCGCCTCCCCCGGACCGGTGGTCGCACTGGTGGTATCCGATGCGCGCCGGCGCTGGCCGCTGTGGACGATTCTCGGCGGTGCGCTGTCTGCGCAGATCCTGATGATCGCCGCGCTGGTGATGATCTACCTGGCGCTGGACCTCGACCCGCTGGTGCTCGAAGCCGGGCAGATCCTTGGCGGCCTGTACCTGATCTGGCTGGGTTGCGACAGCCTCTGTGGCGGACGTAGCGAGGCCGCCACACCCAAGCGCAGCGAGGCGCATTATTTCTGGCGGGCGATGGCCGTGGGCCTGTCCAACCCGAAGGACATCCTGTTCTTTCTCGCCTTCCTCCCCGGCTTCATCCTGCCCGCGCAACCGTTCGCGCCACAGGCGACGGTGCTCATCGTGATCTGGGCGGTGATCGATCTGAGCATCCTGCTCGCTTACAGCCTGCTCTCGCGCCGTCTGGCCGACGAAGGGCCGATCCAGCGCCTGCTGGATATCCTGCCGAACTACTTCCTCATCGGCCTCGGCCTGGTGTCCTGCACCCTTGGATTGTCCCGCCTGCTGCAGTAACCCTGCACCCACAAGGGCAATATCAAAACTTTTTGATATTGCCCTTGCTGTACGAAAAGTGACCGACTAGACTGCGCGGCTTATGAGCCTGCGCATGCCACAGATCCGTTTCGACGCCAGTGATTCGCTCGCCGCCCTGTGCAAGGCCGGCGGCGATGCATTGCGTCTGAATGTACTGCGGGCGCTGGCCAACGATTCGTTCGGCGTACTGGAGCTGGCGCAGATCTTCGCCATCGGCCAGTCGGGCATGAGCCACCACCTCAAGGTGCTGACCCAGGCCGGGCTGCTGGCGACCCGCCGCGAAGGCAACGCGGTGTTCTACCGGCGCAGCCTGCCGCAGGTCGACAGCCCCGGCGGCAAGCTGCACGCAGCGCTGCTCGAGGAAGCCGATCGGTTGCAGCTGCCGCGCGAGATCGAAGCCCGCATCACCGCCGTGCATGCCCAGCGCAGCGCCGCCAGCGAGGACTTCTTCGCGCGCATGGCTGACAGCTTCCAGGCCCGCCAGGACCTGATCGCCGGCCTGCCGCAATATCGCGACAATGTGGTGGCCTTGCTCGATGTGCTGAACTTCGATGCCAGCGCCACCGCACTGGAAGTCGGCCCTGGTGATGGCAGCTTCCTGCCGGAGCTGGCGCGGCGCTTCGCACACGTAGTGGCGCTGGACAACAGCCCAGCCATGCTCGACCTGGCGCGTGCGCGCTGTCAGGAAGCGGGGCTGACAAACGTCGAGCTGAAGCTCGCCGACGCACTGCACGACGACTGCCCGCCGGCCGACTGTGTGGTGCTGAACATGGTGCTGCATCACCTGGCGGCGCCCGGCGAGGCGATCAAACAACTGGCACGGCTGGTGAACGCGGGCGGCAGTCTGCTGGTCACGGAGCTGTGCAGCCACAACCAGAGTTGGGCCAGGGAGGCCTGCGGCGATCTCTGGCTGGGCTTCGAACAGGACGATCTGGCCCGTTGGGCCGATGCCGCGGGGCTCACGCCCGGCGAGAGCCTCTACATTGGCTTGAAGAACGGTTTTCAGATCCAGGCCCGGTACTTTTCCCGGTCCGCCCCTGACGACCGACTCACCCACCGGTAATAGGAAACCGATAGATGAGCGAATACTCGATTTTTACCTCCGAGTCCGTGTCCGAAGGGCATCCGGACAAGATCGCCGACCAGATCTCCGATGCGGTGCTCGACGCCATCATCGCCGAGGACAAGCATGCCCGCGTGGCCTGCGAAACCATGGTCAAGACCGGTGTGGCGATCGTTGCCGGTGAAGTCACCACTTCGGCCTGGGTCGATCTGGAACAACTGGTGCGCGACGTCATCGTCGACATCGGCTACAACAGCTCGGAAGTCGGTTTCGACGGCGCCACCTGCGGCATCATCAACATCATCGGCAAGCAGTCGGTGGACATCGCCCAGGGCGTCGACCGCACCAAGCCGGAAGACCAGGGTGCCGGTGATCAGGGCCTGATGTTCGGCTACGCCAGCAACGAAACCGACGTGCTGATGCCGGCGCCGATCCGCTTCTCCCACGCCCTGGTCGAACGCCAGGCCGAAGCACGGAAGAACGGCCTGCTGCCATGGCTGCGCCCGGACGCCAAGAGCCAGGTCACCTGCCGCTACGAGAACGGCAAGGTCGCCGGCATCGACGCCATCGTGCTGTCCACCCAGCACAACCCGGAAGTCAAGCAGAGCGACCTGCGCGAAGCGGTGATGGAGCTGATCATCAAGCACAGCCTGCCGGCCGAGCTGCTGCACAAGGACACCCAATACCACATCAACCCGACCGGCCAGTTCGTCATCGGCGGCCCGGTGGGTGACTGCGGCCTGACCGGGCGCAAGATCATCGTCGACACCTACGGCGGCATGGCCCGCCACGGCGGTGGCGCGTTCTCCGGCAAGGACCCGTCCAAGGTCGACCGCAGCGCCGCCTATGCCGGCCGCTACGTGGCGAAGAACATCGTCGCCGCCGGCCTCGCCGATCGCTGCGAGATTCAGGTGTCCTACGCCATCGGCGTGGCCCAGCCGACCTCCATCTCGCTGAACACCTTCGGCACCGGCAAGCTCAGCGACGACAAGATCATCGCCCTGGTCCGCGAGCATTTCGATCTGCGTCCTTACGCGATCACCCGCATGCTCGACCTGCTGCACCCGATGTACAAGGCCACCGCGGCCTACGGCCACTTCGGTCGCAACCCGTACGAGATGACGGTGGGTGCCGACACCTTCACCGCCTTCACCTGGGAAAAGACCGACAAGGCCGACGCCTTGCGTGCCGCTGCCGGGCTGTAAGCGCGACCACCTGACAAGAAGCCCCGCCGGCGCAAGCCGCGCGGGGCTTTTTTGCTTTCAAGGGTGAACCGCAGCAGACACCATTCACTACCAGCACTGCGTCACGAAACCTGTTTCCAAAGACCCTTTGCGCAGCAAGGGCAAAAAGCTATCATCGCCGCCCTTTTCGAATGGACTCGATCGGTCACTTATCGTGATCGGCACTACACAGGAGCTTATCCATGCGTATTTCCCACATCCTCGGCTGTGCCGCCCTGCTTCTCGCCAGCTCGCTGCACGCCGCCGCCACTGACGTTCAAGTCAAGTGCGAAGAACAACTGGCCGCTCAAAAAGGCAATCTGGAAGCCGGCAAACTGCTCGGCCAGATGCTAGGCAACGAGAAGCTCAACAAGGCCTTGAATCAAGTCGAAGGCGGCTGCGCCCAGCTCAACACCGAAGGCTTGGCAGCCAATGCCGATGGTGACGACACTGCCGCAGTGAACGAGAAGCTCCAGGCAGTCAGCCAGGCGAAGGATGCGGTTCTCGGCCTGGGCAAAATGTTCGGCAAATAAGCCTCAACGCCGTGATGAGAACGCCCGCATCTGCGGGCGTTTTCATTTGCGGCTAGTTCTTCAACCGATACCCGGTCTTGAATATCCACCACACCGCCAGCAGGCATGCGGCGAGAAAACCGAGGATCATCGCCAGGCTGATGCCGACGTCGATGTCCGAGACGCCGTAGAAGCTCCAACGGAAGCCGCTGATCAGGTACACCACCGGGTTGAACAAGGTGACTTTCTGCCAGAGCGGCGGCAGCATCTCGACGGAATAGAAGCTGCCGCCGAGAAAGGCCAGCGGCGTGACGATCAGCGCCGGAACGATCTGCAGCTTCTCCCAGCCATCGGCCCAGATGCCGATGATGAAGCCGAACAGGCAGAAGGTGACGGCCGTCAGCACCAGGAACAGCGCCATCGTCAGCGGATGCTGGATCTCGTAATCGACGAACAGCCGGGCGGTGAGCAGGATGACCACGCCGAGCACCAGCGACTTGGTAGCCGCCGCGCCGACATAGCCGATGACGATCTCGACATAGGACACCGGCGCCGACAACACCTCGTAGATCGTCCCCGAGTAGCGCGGCATGTAGATGCCGAACGAGGCATTGGAAATGCTCTCGGTGAGCAGCGCCATCATGATCAGCCCGGGGATGATGAACGCCCCGTAGGGGATGCCGTGCATCGCCTCCATGCGCGCGCCGATGGCCGAGCCGAATACCACGAAGTACAGCGACGTCGAGATCACCGGCGTGGCGATGCTCTGCAGCAGGGTGCGCCAGGTGCGCGCCAGTTCGAACAGGTAGATCGCGCGGATCGCGTAGAAATTCATGCGGGCTTTTCCTCAGCGACCGTGAACGAGGTTGACGAAGATTTCTTCCAGCGAGCTCTGGCTCGACTGCAGATCCTTGAAGTCGATACCGTGGGCGGTCAGGCGCCGAAGCAGCTCGGCGATGCCGGTGTCCTCATGCTGGGCGTCAAAGGTGAACACCAGCTGATTGCCGGCATCGATGAGCTCCAGGGGATAGCTGGCCAGTTCCACCGGAATCTCGGCCAGCGGCCGCTGCAGTTGCAGCGTCAGCTGTTTCTTGCCGAGCTTGTGCATCAGCACGGCCTTGTCCTCGACGAGAATGATCTCGCCCTTGCTGATCACCCCGATGCGGTCGGCCATTTCCTCGGCCTCCTCGATGTAGTGGGTGGTGAGGATGATGGTCACGCCGCGGTCACGCAGACCGCGAACCATTTCCCACATGTCGCGGCGCAGCTCTACGTCGACGCCGGCGGTTGGCTCGTCGAGAAACAGGATCGACGGCTCGTGTGACAGCGCCTTGGCGATCATCACGCGGCGCTTCATGCCGCCGGAAAGCTCGAGGATGCGGGCATCGCGCTTGTCCCACAGCGACAGGTCGCGCAGCAGCCGTTCCAGATAGGCGTCGTCAGGCGCCTTGCCGAACAACCCGCGGGAAAAACGCACCGTCGCCCAGACGCTCTCGAAGCCCTCGTTGTACAGCTCCTGCGGCACCAGGCCGATCTTCGCGCGCGCGGCGCGGTAGTCGCGGATGATGTCGTGGCCATCCACTCGCACATGCCCGCTGCCGGGATTGACGATGCCGCAGATGATGCTGATTAGCGTGGTCTTGCCGGCGCCGTTGGGGCCGAGCAGGGCGAAGATCTCGCCCTTGCGGATCTCCAGGTCGATCCGCTTCAGCGCTGGATGACCGGATGCGTAGGTCTTGGTGAGCTGCTCGATGGCGATCACTGGCTGCACGGGCTCGTCTCTTCGAGGAATCAGGGGCGCAATTGTAGAGATAAAAACGCAACGCAGGGCGCCCGCCGTCTCCCAGTCACAGCTTGCAGTGACCGTGATCATGGCGGCGTCGCGGCGCTGAATACACGCTTGGAAGCGCTGGCACACGGGACGCCAGCAAGGAGGCTTTCTCGAGATGAGACAGATAAAACTCACTTACTTCGCGCTGTTCGTCGGACTGACGCTGCTCTGGCTGCTGGTGGACGACTTCATCATGGCGCGCTATCAGTTCTGGCCGTTACGCAAGGTGATGGTGCACTTCAGCGGCGTGTTCGGCATCGTCGCGATGAGCGTGGCGATGGTGCTGGCGGTGCGACCGCGGCGCTTCGAGCGCCTCTTCGACGGCCTGGACAAGACCTATCGCCTGCACAAATGGCTGGGCATCAGCGCCCTGGTGATCGCCATCTTCCACTGGGGCTGGGGGCAGATTCCGAAATGGCTGGTCGGCTTCGGCTGGCTGGCAAAGCCGGCCCGGCGCGCCGGCGAGGGCCAGTTGCATGAAGGCATCTTCGCCCTGCTGCAGCGCTTTCGCGGCCTCGCCGAGACGATCGGCGAATGGGCCTTCTATGCCGCGGCAATTCTGGTCGTGCTGGCGCTGGTCAAGCGCTTCCCCTACCGCTGGTTCTTCAAGACGCACCGCTGGCTGGCGCTGGTCTATCTGGCACTGGTGGCGCACTCGGTGGTGCTGACCCCACCCGACTACTGGGCCTCGCCGCTGGGCCTGGTCCTCGCCGTGCTGATGGTTTCGGGCTCCATAGCGGCCTGCATCTCGCTGCTGCGCCGCATCGGCCGCAAGCATCAGGTAGTCGGTCGCATCGAGAGCCTGACCTATCACCGTGACAATCGCGTACTGCGCGTCGATATCAAGCTCGACGGCCCCTGGCCGGGGCACAAGGCCGGGCAATTCGCCTTCGTCACCTTCGACGACAGGGAAGGGCCGCACCCCTTCAGCCTCTCCTCGGCCTGGTGCAACGACGGCAAGCTGGCCTTCTCCATCAAGGGCCTCGGTGACTACACCCGTACCCTGCCGGACACCCTGAAGGTGGGCGATGCAGTGAAGGTCGAAGGCCCCTATGGCTGCTTCGATTTCCACAGCCGCAAGCCACGGCAGATCTGGATCGCTGGCGGTATCGGCATCGCGCCCTTCATCGGCCGGCTGCAGGCGCTCGCCGCGAGTGGCAGGGGCGACAACGTCGATCTGTTCTACTGCACCAGCGCGCCGGACCAGCGTTTCCTCGAGCGTATCCGCGAACTGGCCGAACGCGCCCGGGTGCGCCTGCACGTGCTGGTCGCCAGCGAGGGCGGGCGGCTGACGCCCGAACGTCTTCGCCAGCTGGCGCCGCAATGGCACGACAGCGATGTCTGGTTCTGCGGCCCGGCGGGCTTCGGTCAGGATCTGCGCAAGGACCTGCAGCGCCACGGTCTGCCACCGCGGGATTTCCACCAGGAATTGTTCAATATGCGCTGACGCACGGTCGCGCCGCGTCGAGCCGGCGACAATGAGCGGCCTCCAACGACCGGAGGCCCGCCCAACTCATCAGAGCAAGGATGCTCGCCATGCAACGCCTGATCGCACTGTCGCTGTGCCTTTTTTCGCCCCTTTGCTTCGCCGTCTGTCCGGCCTGGAACGCTGTGCGAGCGCAACAGGAAATCACCAGCCTCCAACGGCAACTGCAGCACTGGGACGAGGCCTATCACCGCCGCGGCCTGTCGCTGGTGGATGACGAAATCTACGACCAGAGCCGTGCGCGCCTGCACGACTGGCAGCGCTGTTTCCCAGGCACCGTCGCGGCGCGGGACCCGCTGGCCGGCGCCGGCGGTCCGGTACGGCATCCGGTGATGCAGACCGGGCTGACCAAGCTCGCCGATGAACAGGCGGTCGCCGCCTGGATCGAGCGCCGCGAGGACCTGTGGATTCAGCCGAAAGTGGACGGCGTGGCGGTCAGCCTGGTCTATCGCGACGGTCTGCTGCAGCAAGCCGTCAGCCGCGGCGACGGTCACAGCGGGCAGGACTGGACCGCCCACGTCCGGCAGCTGCCTGCGGTGCCGTCGCGACTTGCAGAGCCAGGCGAGGTGATACTGCAGGGCGAACTCTACTGGCGTCTGGAGCAGCACGTGCAGGCCACGCATGGCAGCGCAGGCGCGCGCAGCCGTGTCGCCGGCGCCATGGCCAGCAACCGGCTGGATACCGATACGGCGGCGCAGATCGGCCTGTTCGTCTGGGACTGGCCGAACGGGCCGGAGCAGATAGACCTCCGCCTGCAGCGGCTGGCCGCCATGGGGTTCATCGACAGTCAACGGTTCAGCCTGCCGCTACCGGATCTCGCGCAAGCGCGGCATTGGCGCGAACAGTGGTACCGGCAACCGCTGCCATTCGCCACCGACGGCGTGGTATTGCGGCAAGGCACGCGCCCACCAGCCGAGCGCTGGCAGGCCGAGCCACACTGGGCGGCGGCCTGGAAGCATCCGTTGCGCAAGGCAGTGAGCGAGGTGCGCGCCGTGGAGTTTCGCATCGGCCGCACCGGGCGCATCACGCCGATGCTGCAGCTGGTGCCGGTACAGCTCGACGATCGCCGAATCCGTACGCTCAGCCTCGGCTCGCTGGAGCGCTGGCGCGCACTGGATGTGCGCCCCGGCGACCAGATCGCGGTTGCGCTCGCCGGGCATAGCATCCCGCAACTGGATTCGGTGGTCTGGCGCAGCGCCGAACGCGCAGCGGTGGTGGCACCGGACCCGTCGCAGTATCACGCGCACAGCTGCTGGCGGCCGACACCGGGCTGCGAGCAGCAATTCATCGCCCGCCTGGTCTGGCTGAGCGGCAAGCCGGGGCTCGGCCTTCCCGGCGTAGGCCAAGGCAACTGGCAGACCCTGCTGGACGCCGGACTGCTGCCCGATCTGCTCGCCTGGCTGGAGCTGGACGCGGAGACGTTGCAACAGGTCCCAGGCATCGGCAAGGCGCGCGCCAGCAAGCTGGTCGCGAGCTTCGCTCTCGCCCGACAGAAGCCGGCGAGCCAATGGCTCAAGGCGCTCGGCATGCCGGTCAATCTGCCGCTCGCCGTGCAGTCCGACTGGAACGCACTGGCGGCACGCAGCGTGGCGCAATGGCAGGCGGAACCGGGCGTGGGAAAGGCACGCGCAGAACAGCTGTATGCCTTCTTTCATGCGCCAGAGCTGCAGCTGCTGCGTCACAGGCTGCGCGCTGTCGGTGTTTCGGGGTTCTGAAGGGACTTTCCCCGAATTTCGCGGTCGATAGGAGCTGGATAACAATTATGGAGGCGAGGCATGTCTTTGCGACATTGGCCGATTGCCCTGCTGATCGGCGCTACCGCCATCAGCCCGCTGGCTACCGCGGCCCCCAACGCTGACCGCCAGTGCCACGAACAGCGCCAGGCCTTGCGCGAGCAACTGCAACAGGCGCGCCTGCAGGGCGACAAACTGCGCCAGACGCAACTCAACAGTGAACTGCAGAGCCTGACCGAGCAGTGCCAGGGCGTGGTTGCCCTGCATCCGCATCAGGTCGAATACGATCACACCAATCGCCAGGTTGAACGGCGCGAGACGCTGCTACGCGAGGCCTTGAGCACCGGCGATACCCAGCTGATCGAGCTGCGCCGCAATCAGCTGGCCAAGTCCCGGGAAAAGCTCGAATCGCTGCGCCGTTGACCCCACATCAGTAGGCGCGGAACTCCTTGTGGCAGGCTTCACAGGCATCCTCGACCCGCTGGAACGCCGGCGCCACGCTTTGTGCGGTAACCGGGGCGGCCGTCGTCACACTCGCCAGTGCGGCCGTAGTCGCTTCCAGTTCGCGGGCCATCTCGTTGAATCGCTCCTGACGCTGCCAGACGTCGTCACGCGCGTCGCTCTGCTCTTCCTTCACCTCGGGATAATGCTGCCAAGGCTGCCGCGAGAGCTCGTCCAGCTTGACCGCACCGGAGCGAAAGGCGTCGCCATCGAAGGGAATGCGCCCGCGCAGCATGCCGCCGAGGTCTTCCTTGGTATCGAGCATCGCCTGATAGATCGCCTTGCGCTTGCCCAACGGGGAATTGGGGTCGACCCGGTCGCAGCCCGTCAGCGCCAGGACAGCAATCAGGGGCAGGCTCAGCAGACTCAGCTTCATGGTTCAACCACTCGTCGATGCAAAGCGCGGGATTATCCCCGCCCATGCGCGGTTGAACAAATCAGTCGGGTTTCGACTTCGTCAGCAAAGATTGCTCGGCAAGCTTATTGCGACCAGCTGCCGCCAGCGCTTTCGCAATCGATCTTGGCCTGCGCCCGATCGCTGGCGTGATAGTGATAGGTGACGATCGTCGCATCGCCGCCCACCTGGCTGGGCAGGGTACCGTTCTCCGCTTGGGAGCCGGTGGCACGCTCGTTGGCCAGCGTCTCCGCCGTCATCGGTGCGGTGCAGACACCGAAGTGGCCGTCGGGACAGCTGTCGCGAAGCTCGCGGTGGGAATTTCTCACGGCTTCATTGTCCTGGCAGACCCAGTCGATGGCATCGTCCTTGTCCACGCCGTGGAATTCGAAACACTGCTCGGTCACTACTGGCGCAGGAACCGCGCCGGAGGTTTCGCTGTGCACATAACAGGATTTGGCAGCGGCAGGCAGGCTGAAAGCGCCGACAAGCAACACGGGCGCAAAGCGAAGCATGGGGTTCATGGCGGTCTCCTGAAACGGTTTCGCCCGGCAAGGGTCACCGAACCTGTGATTTTCGACCCCCTTGCGCGCACGGTAGTTCGCGCCGCGCGGGGTTGGGATTGCCGCGCGGCACAGCTATAATCGCCGGGCTTTTCCCCGGTCGACTCCGCTTCGACCGTGCCCGCCACCCGTCCGAGGGGCGCTGCAGCAGGATGAAACCTGTCAGGCTCGGATGGGGCGTTTCCAGAACGCATCAACGGCGCCCATTCGCATCTTACGAATGGAGAACTCTTCGATGAGTGCTGTCATGACGCCTGCCGGTTTCACCGACTTCAAGGTCGCCGATATTTCCCTGGCCGCCTGGGGCCGCCGCGAAATCATCATCGCCGAATCCGAAATGCCCGCGCTGATGGGCCTGCGCAAGAAATACGCCGCCGAGCAGCCGCTCAAGGGCGCGAAGATCCTCGGCTGCATCCACATGACCATCCAGACCGCCGTGCTGATCGAGACGCTGATCGCCCTCGGCGCCGAAGTACGCTGGTCCTCCTGCAACATCTTCTCCACCCAGGATCAGGCCGCTGCCGCCATCGCCGCGGCCGGCATCCCGGTATTCGCCTGGAAGGGCGAAACCGAAGAGGAATACGAGTGGTGCATCGAGCAGACCATCCTCAAGGACGGCCAGCCGTGGGACGCCAACATGGTGCTGGACGACGGCGGTGACCTGACCCAGATTCTGCACGACAAGTACCCGCAGGCACTCGAGCGCGTCCACGGCGTGACCGAGGAAACCACCACCGGCGTGCACCGTCTGCTCGACATGCTCAAGGGCGGCACGCTGAAGATCCCGGCAATCAACGTCAACGACTCGGTCACCAAGAGCAAGAACGACAACAAGTACGGCTGCCGCCACAGCCTCAACGACGCTATCAAGCGCGCCACCGACCATCTGCTGTCGGGCAAGCAGGCGCTGGTGGTCGGCTACGGCGACGTCGGCAAGGGCTCGGCGCAGTCGCTGCGCCAGGAAGGCATGATCGTCAAGGTCTCGGAAGTCGACCCGATCTGCGCCATGCAGGCCTGCATGGACGGCTTCGAGCTGGTCTCGCCGTACAAGAACGGTCTCAACGACGGCACCGAAGCCAGCGTCGACGCGGCACTGCTGGGCAAGATCGACCTGATCGTCACCACCACCGGTAACGTCAACGTGTGCGACGCCGGCATGCTCAAGGCGCTGAAGAAGCGCGCCGTGGTGTGCAACATCGGCCACTTCGACAACGAGATCGACACCGCCTTCATGCGCCAGAACTGGGGCTGGGAAGAGGTCAAGCCGCAGGTGCACAAGATCCACCGCACCGGCAAGAGCGTCGACCCGACCAACGACGATTACCTGATCCTGCTGGCCGAGGGCCGCCTGGTGAACCTGGGCAACGCCACCGGTCATCCGAGCCGGATCATGGACGGCTCCTTCGCCAACCAGGTACTGGCGCAGATCCACCTCTACAACGAGAAGTTCGCCGACCTGCCGGTTGCCGAGAAGAGCCAGAACGTCACCGTCATGGTGCTGCCGAAGAAGCTCGACGAGGAAGTGGCGCTGGAAATGGTCAAGGGCTTCGGTGGCGTGGTCACCCAGCTGACCACCAAGCAGGCGGAATACATCGGCGTGACCGTCGAAGGTCCGTTCAAGCCGGACAGCTACCGCTACTAAGCAGGTCATGCTGCTGGCGACGAACTGCGCCCTGCATTCGTCGCCAGCAGCCTGCAGCCCAAGGAATAACCGAATGACCGCTTCGAACCGCCCATCCATCAGCTTCGAGTTCTTCCCCACCAAGACCGAAGCCGGGCACGAAAAACTGCTGAACGTGGCCCGCCAGCTGGCCGGCTACCAACCCGATTTCTTCTCCTGCACCTACGGTGCCGGTGGCTCGACCCGCGATCGCACGCTCAACACCGTGCTGCAGCTCGACGGCGAGGTGAAGGTGCCGACCGCTCCGCACCTGTCCTGCGTCGGCGACACCAAGGCCGAATTGCGCGAACTGCTGAACCTCTACAAGGAGGCTGGCATCCAGCGCATCGTCGCCCTGCGCGGCGACCTGCCGTCCGGCATGGGCATGGCCAGCGGCGAGCTACGCTACGCCAACGAGCTGGTGGAATTCATCCGTAGCGAGACCGGCGATCACTTCCATATCGAGATTGCCGCCTACCCGGAAATGCATCCGCAGGCACGCAACTTCGAAGACGACCTGGCCAACTTCGTGCGTAAGGCCAAGGCCGGCGCCGACAGTGCCATCACCCAGTACTTCTTCAATGCCGACTGCTACTTCTACTTCGTCGAGCGCGTGCGCGAACTCGGCGTGGAAACCCCGGTGGTGCCTGGCATCATGCCGATCACCAACTACAGCAAGCTGGCACGCTTCTCCGATGCCTGCGGCGCCGAGATTCCGCGCTGGGTGCGCAAACAGCTCGAAAGCTACGGCGACGACATGCAGAGCATCCAGGCCTTCGGCGAGCATGTCATCACCGAGATGTGTCAGAAGCTGCTGGCCGGCGGTGCGCCAGGCCTACACTTCTACACGCTGAACCAGGCCGAACCGAGCCTGGCGATCTGGAACAACCTCGGGCTGTCACGCTGAGCACCAGCCGGCTCCGTAGAAATACGGAGCTGGCTAATGAACCCGTGACCTGCGACACTGTCAGAGCAATGCGGCGTTAACAGGCTCTGTTATACTCCGCGCTTCCGCCAGGCTTACGCCCGGATGCCGCACATATGACCCGCGGCAGGACCGGACGGGATCGCACGCCAGTCGCGATTCGAGCCAGGCATGATCATCCCAGGGCCTCGCCCCTAACAAGACAGGATTACTCATGTCCTTTGCTTCCCTCGGTCTCTCCGAGGCTTTGGCCGGTGCCGTCGAGGCCGCCGGTTACACCCAGCCTACTCCCGTGCAACAGCGGGCCATTCCCGCCGTGTTGCAAGGCCGCGACCTGATGGTCGCCGCCCAGACCGGAACCGGTAAGACAGGCGGTTTCGCCCTGCCGGTACTCGAACTGCTGTTCCCGGGTGGTCACCCGGATCGTGAACACCGCTACGGCCCGAAACAGCCGCGCGTGCTGGTGCTGACACCGACCCGCGAGCTCGCCGCCCAGGTTCACGACAGTTTCAAGATCTACGCTCGCGATCTGCCGCTGAAAAGCGCGGTGATCTTCGGCGGCGTCGGCATGAATCCGCAGATCCAGGCCGTGGCCAAGGGCCTCGACGTGCTGGTCGCCTGCCCAGGTCGCTTGCTCGACCTGGCCAACCAGAAAGCCATCGATCTGTCGCACGTGGAAATCCTCGTCCTCGACGAAGCCGACCGCATGCTCGACATGGGCTTCATCCATGACGTCAAGAAGGTCCTGGCCAAGCTGCCGGCCAAACGCCAGAACCTGCCGTTCTCGGCGACCTTCTCCAAGGACATCACCGACCTCGCCGCCAAGCTGCTGCACAACCCGGAGCGCATCGAGGTCACCCCGCCGAACACCACCGTCGAGCGCATCGAGCAGCGCGTGTTCCGCGTCGCCGCCAGCCACAAGCGCGCCCTGCTCGCCCACCTGATCACCCAGGGCGCCTGGGAGCAGGTGCTGGTCTTCACCCGTACCAAGCACGGCGCCAACCGCCTGGCCGAGTATCTGGAGAAGCATGGCCTGCCGGCTGCCGCGATCCATGGCAACAAGAGCCAGAACGCCCGCACCAAGGCTCTGGCCGACTTCAAGGCCAACCAGGTGCGCATCCTGGTGGCCACCGATATCGCCGCCCGTGGCCTGGACATCGACCAGCTGCCGCATGTGGTCAACTTCGAGCTGCCCAATGTCGAGGAAGACTACGTGCACCGCATCGGCCGTACTGGCCGTGCCGGGCGCAGTGGTGAAGCCATTTCGCTGGTCGCGCCGGACGAGGAAAAGCTGCTCAAGGGCATCGAGCGCATGACCAAGCAGCGCATTCCCGAAGGCGACCTGATGGGCTTCGATGCCAGCGCCATCGAGGCGGAGAAACCGGAAGTGCGTGAACCGCGCCAGCCGCGGCCGCAACGTGGCGAACGCAAGGCACGCGGCGAACGCGACAAGCCGGCAGAGAAAAACGCCGAGCAGAAGGAACGCAATCGCCGCGGCCAAAGCAAGGCGCGCAAGCCTGCTCGCGATGGCGCCGCCAGCGAAGCGCAAGCCGTTGCTCGCCCGCCACAGCTGCCACCAAACCGTGCCCCGGACGAGTTTCTCGATGACGAAGTGGACAACTTCGGCAATCGTGTCGACTACGTCAGCCCCTACCAGAACAAGCAGAACCGCGGTCGCCGTCCCGGCTCCCCGGCTCAGCCTGGTAGTGCGCCTCGTGCCGCCGGTGCCGCACGTTCTGGTGCTGCGGGCGCCCCCGCCGGCAAGGGCAAGCGCTCAGGTGCAGGCCAAGGTCAGGCGGCGCGCAACGGTCAGCCGCGCAACGGCCAGCCACGGCGCAAGAACGAGGGTCGACGGATCGAAGAGCCGGCTGTCGCGCGTCAGGAAGCCGCCAAGCCGCGTGAAAAGCAGCCAGTGATCATCCACAAGGAATCGAAGATCGATCGCCTGCCCAGCCTGGATCAGCTCGAGCAGCTGCCAACCCGTCCACGGGGTGAGAAACCGGCCCTGCTGACACGCAACCGCGAAGTCTGAGCCACAAACGAAAACGCCGCCCGATGGGCGTAATGCTGTTCACTTAAGCGGGGCAGCCTTACGATCCACCGGATATCGGGTTTTGGAAATCTTCACCGTCCTTGGCCTTTTTGGCCTTGGACGGTGATCCAGAAACATCCCCCCGACACCTCCTCTTAACTCAGCCAACCTTCTACCTGTTGCCGATACCGGATTGGCCGCTGCCATGACGATCAGTTGCACCGCAATGTACTGGCAGGCGGGCTTGAAGCGTATATCCGATGGTGTTCGGCCAAAGGTGACTGCGGCTTGGCTGGCCTCCCGACGGATGATGTTATAAGCGAGCAGGAGCCCCCACACCTCCTGATAAATCAGCTCGACCTTCTTGCTCCGTAGCGTCACCGCGTTTTGTTGCATTGAGCTTTTGATGTCCCTGAAGCCCAACTCAATCTCCCAACGCTCCAGATACAACTCGGCGACAGCTTTTGTGCTGTACCCCTTGGCCGGCAGAGAAGTGAGCAACGATCTGACGCGCCCTCGGCTTTCATAGCTGACCTCACGCACCTCCCAGTGTGTAGGCAGCTCGGGATTACGTTTGCGTGCCTGGGCGAGACCTTCATCCGAACACGGCGATCATGTTCGCCATAACGCTCGACTTCCTCCATCACCAGCCCCTTGCGCGCTGGCGTCAGCCAGTGCCGATTGCTTCCTCCACCCACCACGCCCAACAGCAGATCAGCACCCCAGAAGCCCTTGTCGAACAATGTGATCGAATTGTCCGGGATCTGACTCAGGAAGGTTTCGGCCAGGCGCATTTCGCTGTCCCGGTAGGGACTAAGCTGAGCATCGAGGATCACGTGGGAGCGCACATTCATCAGGGCAACAAGCCGTAGCATTGGGAAAGGCGTCTGGCGGTCGTTGCCCGTATTGCCAGAACCGAAATGTTCTCTCAGCTCAGGTGAGTCAGGGGTTCGCAGAAATGCGCCATCTACTGCGAATACTTGCAAGCCGTGCCAAGCATCGCCTTCGTATCGCTCGCAGCCCCATTGTTTACCTGTCTGACGGAACAAGGACTCGACCGGGTCGGCACCCAGCCTTTTACGCGCTTCAGTCACACCGCTGCGCGCCAGTAATTGATCAGATGCCAGGCCTTGAGCGCAAATATTCAGGCGCCTGGCTACTTCATGTACGGGCTCATCGCGGAACAGCGCCATGCCCAGCACCAACCAAAGCACCTGGTCACTCGGTAGGCGTCGCCGTCTTATGGTGGCCTGAGCAGAGAGGTTGAGCGCACTGGCAACCCATTCGACAGGGATGTTCTGAGTGAAGGTGCTGAGGTCGGAGAAGTTGAAGAGGTCGCTAAGGTCGAACAGTTGCTGCTGAATGGGCATAAAAAATCCGATACCAGGAGACTGATATCGGATTTTCTGGAAAGCCCGGCTTGGACTCAAATGCTTAAGTGAACAGCATTACGCCCGATGGGCGGCGTTTTCGTATCTGCGTGTTATCGGTGCTGGTGTACCGTAACCGGCCACCGCATCGCCTCAACCTTCTGCTGGCTGCGCCTGCGCCGCCTCCTGCCAGCCGCCGCCCAGCGCCTTGAACAGATTGACCTCGCTGGTCATCTGCGCCAGGCGATCGGTGATCAGCTGCTGCTGCACGCTGAACAGCTGGCGCTGCGCATCGAGCACGGTCAGGTAGCTGTCGATGCCCGTGCGATAGCGGCGCTCGGCGAGGTTGTAGTAGTCCTCGCTGGTCTGCAGCAGATCACGCTGTGCCTGCACCTGCCGCGTGTAGGTGGCCTGAGCCGCCAGCCCGTCGGCCACTTCGCGGAAGGCGGTCTGGATCGCCTTCTCGTATTGCGCGACCTGGATGTTCTTGCTGATCTGGGCGTAGTCCAGATTCGCCCGCAGCTGGCCGGCATTGAAGATCGGCACGCTGATGCTCGGCGAGAAGCTCCAGTAACCGGAGCCGCCATCGAATAGCCCGGACAGCTCGCTGCTCGCCGAACCCGCAGCGCCGGTCAGGCTGATGCGTGGAAAGAACGCCGCCCGCGCCGCGCCGATGCTGGCGTTGATCGCGCGCAGCTGATACTCGGCCTGAAGAATATCCGGGCGTTGCTGAAGCAGATCGGAGGGCAACCCGACCGGCAACGTTGCCAGCTGGGTACGTTCGAGACCGTCGCCTGATGGCAGCTCGGCCGGCAGGCTCTGCCCCAGCAACAGCGTCAGCGCGTTGCGGTCCTGCGCTACCAGGCGGGTGTACTGCTCGATGTTCACCCGCGCACTATCGACGGCGCTGCGCGCCTGACGCAGCTCCAGCGCCGAAGCGACCCCGACGTCGAAACTGCGCTGGGTCAGACCAAAGCTCTCTTCATAGGTCTTGAGCGTATCGCGAGTGACCTGCAGCAAAGCCTGATCGGCCTGCAACGTCAGCCAGGCATTGGCGACACTGGCGATCAGACTGATCTGGGTGCTGCGCTGTGCGGCCTCGCTGGCGAAGAACTCTTCCAGCGCCTGGTCGCGCAGACTGCGCAGACGACCGAACAGGTCCAGCTCCCAGGACACGCCGAAGGTGGCGCTGTACTGGCTGCTGATGGCCGGCTCGCCACTCATGTTCAAATCGCCAGGAGTGCGGCTGCGCGTCCCCACACCGTCGGCGCTCACCGCCGGCAGCAGATCGGCACGCTGGATGCGGTACAGCGCGCGATAGGCGTCGACATTCAGCGCCGCCACGCGCAGGTCGCGGTTGTTCTCCAGCGCTACCTCGATCAGTTGCTGCAGCGCCGGGTCGCTAAAGAATTCGCGCCAGCCCAGTTCGCGCTGCGCCTGCGCCGCGCCCGCGGCATAGGCCGGCCCTTCGGGCCAGGCCTCGGCGGCCGGACTCTGCGGCCGCTGGTAGTCGGGTATCAGCGAGCAGCCGCTCAGGGCCGCCAGCAATGCCAGGCTCAATAAGGACTTGTTCACTGGGCATTCCCCTTCGTTTCTTCACCTACTTCGGTTTTGCGACTGGAAATCGACGTCACCAGCACGAAGAACAGCGGCACCCAGAAGATCACCAGCACGGTGGCGGTGACCATCCCGCCGATCACGCCGGTACCGATGGCGTGCGAACTGCCTGCGCCGGCGCCGCTGGCCATGGCCAGCGGCACCACGCCGAGAGTGAAGGCCAGCGAGGTCATGATGATAGGACGCAGGCGCATGCGGCAAGCCTGCACCGTCGCCTCGAACAGACCCATGCCGTCGCGGTACAGATCCTTGGCGAACTCGACGATCAGAATGGCATTCTTCGCCGTCAGACCGATGGTGGTCAGCAGGCCGACCTGGAAGAACACGTCGTTGGTCAGGCCACGGCCGGTGGTCGCCAGTACGGCGCCGATGACGCCCAGCGGCACCACCAGCATCACCGCGAAGGGAATCGACCAGCTCTCGTACAGCGCCGCCAGGCAGAGGAACACCACCAGCAGCGAGAGCGCGTAGAGCGCCGGCGCCTGGCCGCCGGAGAGGATCTCCTCGAAGGAAAGCCCGGTCCACGACACGCCGATCCCGGGCGGCAGCTGCTGCGCCAGGCGCTCGACCTCGGCCATGGCATCGCCGGTGCTGTAGCCGGCCGCCGGCTCGCCGAGAATCTCCATCCCCGGCACGCCGTTGTAACGCGCGAGCTTCGGCGAGCCATAGACCCATTCACCGCTGCCGAAGGCGCTGAACGGCACCATTTCGCCCTGAGCGTTGCGCACGAACCACTTGTCCAGGTCCTCGGGCGTCATGCGCGCGGGCGCGTCGCCCTGCATGTACACCTTCTTCACCCGGCCACGGTCGATGAAGTCGTTGACGTAGCTGGAGCCCCAGCCGATCGCCAGCGCGTTGTTGATCTCGCCCAGCGAAACACCCAGCGCACGGGCCTTCTCGTCGTCGATCAGCAACTGGTACTGCGGTTCGTCGTTCAGCCCGTTGGGTCGCACGGCCTGCAGCAGCGGACTCTGCGCCGCCAGCCCGAGGAACTGGTTACGTGCCTGCATCAGGGTTTCGTGGCCGAGGCCCGCCTGGTCCTGCAGGTAGAAGTTGAAGCCGGTGGCGTTGCCCAGCTCCATGACCGCCGGTGGCGCGAAGGCGAACACCTGCGCGTCGCGGAACTGGAAGAAGCGCTCCTGCGCACGTTGCGCCAGATCGAAGACGCTGGTGCCGGCCGCGGTACGCTCGTCCCATGGCTTGAGCCCGATGAAGGCCATGGCCGAGTTCTGTCCACGCCCGGCGAAGTTGAAGCCAGTCACGGTGAACACCGAATTGACCACGTCGCTTTCCTCGTCCAGCAGGTACTTACGCATGGCGTCCACGGTCTGCTGGGTTCGCTCGGCGGTGGAACCAGCCGGCGTCTGTATCTGGGCGAACAGCACACCCTGGTCCTCGTCCGGCAGGAAAGCGCCGGGCAGGCGGGTGAACAGCAACGCCATGGCCGCGACGATCACCAAGTAGATCAACAGGAACGGCAGCTTGCGCTTGAGCACCCCGGCCACACCCTGCTCGTAGCGATGCACGCCGCGGTCGAAGGTGCGGTTGAACCAGCCGAAGAAACCGCGCTTCTGCTGATGCTCGCCATCGCTGGCCTTGAGCATGGTGGCGCACAACGCCGGGGTAAAGATCAGCGCCACCAGTACCGACAGCCCCATCGCCGAGGCGATGGTGATGGAGAACTGGCGATAGATGATACCGGTCGAACCGCCGAAGAACGCCATCGGCACGAACACCGCCGAGAGCACCAGGCCGATGCCCACCAGCGCACCTTGGATCTGCCCCATGGACTTGCGTGTGGCCTCCACCGGCGACAGCCCTTCCTCGGCCATCACCCGCTCGACGTTCTCCACCACCACGATGGCATCGTCCACCAGTAGGCCGATGGCCAGGACCATGGCGAACATGGTCAGCGTATTGATGCTGAAGCCGAACGCGGCCAGCAGGCCGAAGGTGCCCAGCAGTACCACGGGAACCGCCAGCGTCGGGATCAGGGTCGCGCGGAAGTTCTGCAGGAACAGGTACATCACCAGGAACACCAGCACGATGGCCTCGAACAGCGTGTGCACCACGTTGTTGATCGAGGTCGCCACCACCGGCGAGGTGTCGTAGGGATATACCACTTCCACGCCCGGCGGGAAGAACGGCTGCAGCTCGGCCAGCGTCTGGCGTATTGCCTTGGCGGTGTCCAGCGCATTGGCGCCGGTGGCCAGCTTGATACCGATGCCGGCGGCGGGATTGCCGTTGTACTGAGCGGTGATGGCCGTGCGCTCGGCGCCGAGCTCGACCCGGCCGACGTCCTTCAGGCGCACCTGGGAGCCGTCGCTGTTGACCTTGAGCAGGATTTCACGGAACTGCTCGGGCGTCTGCAGACGGGTCTTGCCGATAATGGTCGCGCTCAGCTGCTGTCCCGGAACCGACGGCAGCGCACCGAACTGCCCCGAGGAAATCTGCACGTTCTGCTCGCGAATGGCATTGCTCACGTCCATTGGGGTCAGCTGGAAATTGTTCAGCTTGCCCGGGTCCAGCCAGATGCGCATCGCATATTGCGAACCGAAGACCTGGAAGTCACCGACGCCGCTGGTGCGCGACAACGGGTCCTGGATGTTGGAGACGATGTAGTCGGCCAGGTCGCTCTGGGTCATGCTGCCATCACTGGAAACCACCCCAACCACCATCAGGAAGTTTCGCACCGACTTGGTCACGCGGATGCCCTGCTGCTGGACCTCCTGCGGCAGCAGCGGCGTGGCCAGCTGCAGCTTGTTCTGCACCTGCACCTGGGCGATGTCCGGATTGACCCCCTGGTTGAAGGTCACGGTGATTTCCATGCTGCCGTCGGAGTTGCTCGCCGAGCTGATGTAGCGCAGCCCGTCGATGCCGTTGAGCTGCTGCTCGATGACCTGCACCACGGTGTCTTGCACCGTCTGCGCCGAGGCGCCCGGGTAGGTGACCTGAATGCCGATCGCCGGTGGCGCGATGCTGGGGTACTGGTTGACCGGCAGATTGAGGATGGAAAGGCCGCCAGCCAGCATGATCACCAGGGCAATCACCCAGGCGAAGATCGGCCGGTCGATAAAGAATCTGGACATGAACTAGGAACCCCTCAGCCTTCTTGGCCTTGGGGCCCGGCAGGCACCCCAATATTGTCGACATTGGTCGCCGGAACGGCATCGACCTCGACGCCCGGCTGGATGAACTGCAGCCCCTCGGTGATCACCCGATCGCCCGGTTGCAGCCCCTCACCCACCAGCCAGCGATTGCCGATCGTGCGCTCGGTCTTGATCGTGCGCAGTTCGACCTTGTTCTCGGCATTGACCACCATTGCCGTGGGCTCGCCCTTGGAATTGCGGGTCACGCCCTGCTGCGGCACCAGGATCGCCTCGCTCTTCAGGCCCGCCACCAGTTGCGCATGCACGAACATGCCGGGCAGCAGTACCTTGTCGGGGTTGGGCAGCACCGCCCGCAGGGTCACCGAACCGGTGCCGGAATCTACCGTGACCTCGCTGAATTCAAGCTTGCCTTCATGGGGGTAGGCGCTGCCGTCTTCCAGCGTCAGGGTCACCTTGGCGGCATTCTCGCCGGCCTTCTGCAGGCGGCCCTCTTCCAGGTCGCGACGCAAGGCGAGCAGATCACGGGCCGGCTGGGTCACGTCGACGTAGATCGGGTCAAGCTGCTGAATGGTCGCCAGCTCCTGCGCCTGGCCATTGCTGACCAGCGCCCCCTCTGTGACGGCGGAACGGCCGATGCGGCCGGAAATGGGTGCCAGCACCTTGGTGTAGCGCACATCGATCCGCGCGCGCTCCAGCTCCGCTTCGGCCTGCAGGCTGGCGGCCCGCGCCTCGTCATAGGCCTGCTTGCTGACGGCCTGATCCTTGACCAAGTCGGCGTAGCGGTCGGCCAGCGACTTGCTGGAAGCGACGCTCGCCTGAGCACTCTTCAGCGTGGCCTCGTACACCGACGGATCGATCTGATAGAGCTGTTGCCCGGCCTTGACGTCGCTGCCTTCGGTGAACAGGCGCTTCTGGATGATGCCGTTGACCTGCGGGCGCACCTCGGCGATGCGGTAGGCGCGGGTACGCCCCGGCAGCTCGGTGGTCAGCGATAAGGGTTCAGCCTGCAGGGTGACGATGCCGACCCGTGGAGCCTCCTGGGGGGGTGGAGCATCCTGTTCCTCGCAGCCTGCGAGGAACACAGCCACGGCGAGAATGGAGATCAGGGCAGCATTGGCTGACTTGATTGGCATGGTTAGACCTCTTGAAAACCTGGCAGGCGGGAATGGGCAACAGCGCGCCGCAGACGCGAAGAGCGGAAAGGACCGAAATATACTTACATCCATGACTGTCTGTAAACCTGAAAAGACTCGTCGGGCCTGCTGCAAATGTTGCAAAAGGTGCGTCATAGACCCATTCGACACGCAAGAAGCGCCGATACATATCTTGGCAAACGCAGAACGCCGGCAAGATGCCGGCGTTCGGGTTCCACGGGTGCGCTTACTTGCGCACACCTTCGACCGAGATGATCAGATCGACCGTTTGCGACGCTGGCCCAAGGTCCATCTTGATGTCGAAGTCCTTGAGCGTCAGTGTGGTACTGCCCTCGAAACCGGCACGGTAGCCACCCCAGGGATCATCGCCCTCGCCGATGAACTTGGCGGCGATCACCACCGGCTTGGTCACGCCGTTGAGCGTCAGGTTGCCGGTGATGTCAGCGGTGCCGTCGCCGGTGGACTTCACCGAAGTCGACTCGAAGGTCGCTGTCGGGTGCTTGTCAACGTTGAGGAAATCGTCGCTGCGCAGGTGCTTGTCGCGCTCGGCGTGGTTGGTGTCGACGCTGGCGGTCTTCAGCGTGACGTTGACCTTGCTCGCCTCCGGCTTGTCCGCATCGAAACTGAAGCTGCCATCGAAATCCTTGAACGTGCCCCACAGCCAGCTGTAGCCGAGGTGGCTGATCTTGAAGTTGACGAAGGCGTGCTGGCCCTGCTTGTCGATGGCGTAGTCGGCAGCGAATGCCTGGCCGCCGACCAGTGCGGAACCGAGGACCAGTGCGGCGAGGGTTTTCTTGAGCATCGATGGATTCTCCTATCGGGGGTGATTAACCGGCAGCACGACCGAGCATGCGCTTGAGTGTCGCGTCACGGTCGATGAAGTGGTGCTTGAGCGCGGCCAGGGCGTGTACCACGGCGAAGATCACCAGCGCCCAGGCAGCGTATTCGTGAACCAACCCGGCACTGTCGGCCTGATCGGGAATGGAAGTGATCAGCGCCGGCACCTCGAACAGGCCGAACACGCTGATCGGCCGGCCATCGGCGGTGGAGATCAGGTAACCCGAGATCATCACCAGGAACAGGCCGAGGTACAGCAGGCTGTGACCGAGCCTGGCCGCAATCCGGGTCAGCCGCCCCTGGCTCGCCAGCGGCGCCGGCGCAGGGCTGACGAAACGCCAGAGCACCCGCAGCAGCATGACCATAAACAGCACGATGCCAATGCTCTTGTGCAGATCCGGCGCGGTGCGATACCAGCTGCTGTAGTAATTCAGCCCAACCATCCAGAAGCCCAGGCCGAACAGGCCGAATACGACGATGGCCACCAACCAGTGCAAGGCAATGCTGGTCAGCCCATAGTTCGTTGAGGTGTTACGCCAGTGCATCGAATCTTCCTTCAAATTCAGGCCTAGAAGCCTAGCCGGTTACCTATCGGAATAGAGCGCATTTTTTCGCTTTGAAACATCGAGTAAATCGATTACCGATCGCATCAAGTCATGCCCAAGCGCTTCTGCTAGGCTTCGCGACTCATTGCGGAGGAGTAACGATGAGCCTGAACGACAGCTGGATGCAACGCGACCTTGCCGTACTCTGGCATCCCTGCACCCAGATGAAAGATCACGAACAGCTGCCGCTGATTCCCATTCGTCGCGGCGAAGGCGTTTGGTTGGAGGATTTCGACGGCAAGCGCTACCTGGATGCGGTCAGCTCCTGGTGGGTCAACGTGTTCGGCCATGCCAACCCGCGCATCAATCAGCGCATCAAGGATCAGGTCGACCAGCTCGAGCACGTGATGCTGGCCGGCTTCAGCCATCAGCCGGTGGTGGAGCTGTCGGAGCGGCTCGTCGCACTGGCGCCGGCCGGGCTGGACCGGGTCTTCTATACCGACAACGGCTCGACCGGTATCGAAGTGGCGCTGAAGATGAGCTTCCACTACTGGCGCAACAGCGGACGCGGGCAGAAGCAGCGCTTCGTCACCCTGACCAACAGCTATCACGGCGAAACCGTTGCCGCCATGTCGGTGGGCGACGTCGCCCTCTTCACCGACACCTACAAGCCGCTGCTACTGGATACCTTCAAGGTGCCGAGCCCGGACTGCTACCTGCGTCCCGAGGGCGTAAGCTGGGAAGAGCATTCGCGGCAGATGTTCGCGCACATGGAACAGACCCTGGCCGAACACCACCAGGACATCGCCGCGGTCATCGTCGAACCGCTGATCCAGGGCGCCGGCGGCATGCGCATGTACCACCCGGTATATCTGAAGCTGCTGCGCGAGGCCTGCGACCGCTACCAAGTCCACCTGATCCACGACGAGATCGCGGTCGGCTTCGGCCGCACCGGCAGCATGTTCGCCTGCGAGCAGGCTGACATCACGCCAGACTTCCTTTGCCTGTCCAAAGCCTTGACCGGCGGCTATCTGCCGATGGCCGCAGTGCTCACCACCGACCGGATGTACCGGGCGTTCTACGACGACTATTCGACGCTGCGCGCCTTCCTCCATTCGCACACCTACACCGGCAACCCGCTGGCCTGCGCCGCGGCACTGGCGACGCTGGATATCTTCGCCGAGGACAATGTCATCGAAGCGAACAAGGCGCTGGCCGCGCGCATGGCGAGCGCCACCGCGCACCTGGTCGAGCATCCGCACGTGGCCGAGGTCCGCCAGACCGGCATGGCGCTGGCCATCGAGATGGTTCAGGACAAGGCCAGCCGCACGGCCTATCCCTGGCAAGAGCGCCGCGGCCTGAAGGTCTACCAGCATGCGCTGGAGCGCGGCGCACTGTTGCGCCCGCTCGGTAGCGTGGTGTATTTCCTGCCGCCCTATTGCATCACCGAGGAACAGATCGACTTTCTCGCGACAGTCGCCACCGAGGGGATCGACATCGCCACCCGAGATGCATCCAGGGCCTCGGTAGCGACTGGCCTCTATCCGGGCTTCAGAGACCCGGGCTGATGAGAAGCATCGGCAGCCTGCGAGCCAGGTTGCCGATGCTTTAGACTTGCCGTCTCCAACTCGCCGCCTGCAGCTGCCTCCATGCGCCTATCCCGTTTCTTCATCGACGCCCTCCTTTCCCTTGGCCGGCATCCACTGCCTGAAGCATCGGCCCACTACATCAGCCGAGTGCTGCGGCTTTCGGCCGGCAGCGCGGTTCAACTGTTCGATGGTAGCGGCAGTGAATTTCGCGGCGAACTGCTGGAAGTCGGCAAGAAATCCGTCATCGTCGAGCTGCACGAGCGCGTGACGGGAATGCCGGAGTCGCCACTACGGATTCACCTCGGGCAGGGCCTTTCCCGCGGCGAGCGGATGGATTGGGCCATTCAGAAGGCCACCGAGCTGGGCGTAACGCAGATCACCCCCATCGTCAGCGAGCGGTGCGAAGTGCGCCTGAGCGATGAGCGTGCCGACAAACGTCTGGCGCATTGGCGGCAGATCGCGATCAGCGCCTGCGAGCAATGCGGCCGGTCGGTGCTGCCGGTCATCCATTCGCCAGTGAGCCTGCGTGACTGGTTGCCTGTCGAGGCAGACCTGAAGCTCGTGCTGCATCCAGTGGCCGAGCCGCTGACGAGCCATGCCAGGCCCCAGACATTGGCTTTTCTGATCGGGCCGGAAGGTGGTTTGAGCGAGAGCGAAGTCGAACAGGCGGCCAACCAGGGGTTTCAGCCTGCTCGACTCGGCCCGCGAGTGCTGCGCACCGAGACCGCTCCGGTGGTAGCGTTGAGCGTGGCACAGCAGCTTTGGGGCGATTTCTGACGACGGGCCGGCTGGCGGCCTCGATCAGATCAGGCCAGCATCAGCGAGCTTCTGCTCCAGACCGATCAGATCGGGGATTCGCGGCTGTACGTCACCAAGGTTGACCGCATCCAGTTCAAGCGGGGCCAGCGCCACATCCGCGCGCGCAAGGCTGGCGTCGACCTTGATCGAGTGCGGGATGCCCTGCACCAGCAACGCGATGAACTTGACATGGTCGCGCCCACCAACCGCGTTGAGCACGGCAACCCGCGCCGAACTGCCCACCGGTTGCGCCTGACCACTGGACGCGGCCTCGAACGACAGCAATGGCAGGTTCAGGTCACGCCACTGCACCTGCCCGAGAAACCATGCGGGCATGCCCTGCACCGCTTGCGGAGCGCGATAGGGAATCAGCTCAGCGACGGCCACGTTGGGCATCAACAACACCCGATCGGCAAGCGGCATCAGCAGCCCGGTGAGGCTTTCCGCCTCCTGAGAAACGACCATTTGACTCATGAGTTATCCCGTTGAAAAGACGTGGCGGGCGTACCGACCTGGCTCACCAGATGATTGACCAAGGCTTGCGCCAGCTCGCGAGGGTCACCGCTGTAGGAGCTGTAGCCGCCTTCGCGAAGGTTGTCAGGCATGCTGGAGCAGGCACAGGAGTCGGCTCGCTGCGTCCAGACCCTGCCACCCTGACGCAGCACGTATGCAGCAGCCGCACTGCCGTCGCTGCCCATGCCACTGAAGGCGATGACACCGCAACGCTGGCCGAACTGCTGGGCCAGGTTCAGCATCATCTGGTCGATCGACGGGCTATACGGCTCAGGCCAGCAACGGCCATTCAGCCGGGTGCTGCCATCGGACTCGAACCCTAGCTCCTCGCCGATCGGCGCAATGATCACTTCGCCGCAACGCACCGGCTGGCCAGGGCACACTTGCTGAACCTGCCACTGGCTATGACGGCCCACGGCCTGCGACAGCGCAGACTCGAAGCTGGCTTCGATATGCTGGGCATAGATGAAACCGACGGGCAGGCCGCCAGGCAGCGCGTCCAGGAAGGCCTTCACGGCTTCCGGCCCGCCGAGCGAAGCCGCCAGCAGCCATACCTGGCTTGCCGGCTCACCGGCATGCAGTGCGCTATCGGCCAGCAGCGACGGCAGCGTCAGGCGCTCGGGGCGTTTTCCTTCGCCCTGCAGCACGTCCAGGCGCGGCCCTACCGCCCGGGATGGGTCACCGACCAGGCGTTTCAGCTTGCTGAACAGGCTGCGCTCCCAGCGCGGGTAGAACTCCGAATGCCGCTCCGGCGCATGCCCCTCACCGAACAGCACCCGCGTGGTGTCGCGTTCGAGCAACGCATCCACCAACGGCGAGTCCTCGGTCTGCGCCAGGTCGACCAGCCAGAGATCGGCTTCGGTGCTATCCAGGTCCGCCGGTTCGAGGCGCGCCGGGTCATTGTTCAAGACCACTTGATAGCCACTGCCGGTCAAAGCCTGCTGCAGCACGTGACGCTGCAGCGAGGTATCGGCGAGTACCGCAATGCGTGCACAGAGAACGTCAGACATCGGCGTGGACCAAGCGCTGAATGGCCTCGAGCAACACCGACTCCTGATAAGGCTTGCCGAGGTACTCGTTGACGCCGATGGTCAGCGCGCGATCACGGTGCTTCTCGCCGGTACGCGAGGTGATCATGATGATCGGCAGATCCTTCAAACGCTCGTCGTGGCGAACCAGCGTGGCCACCTCGAAGCCGTCCATGCGCGGCATCTCGATATCCAGCAGCATGATGTCCGGCTTGCGCTCCTGCAGCTGAGTGATGGCATCCACCCCGTCCTTGGCGGTCAGCACGTTCATGCCATTGCGCTCCAGCAGACGGCTGGTGACCTTGCGCACGGTGACCGAATCATCGACCACCATGACCAGCGTCGGTCGTTCGCTTTCGACCTCGACCGGCTCCTGCACCTGATCGATCAGGCGCGGCTGTTGCAGTTGAGTGAGCTGGTGCGCATGGAGCACGCGGATGGTCGCCAGCAGGTCCAGAATCACCACGACCCGGCCATCGCCGAGGATGGTCGCGCCGGAAATGCCATGTACGCCGGCAAACTGCAGCCCGAGGCTCTTCACCACGATTTCACGAGAACCGGCGAGGCTGTCGACCTGTACCGCAACGCTGTGTTCTTTCGAGCGCACCAGAATCACCGGCAGCGGCAGGCTCTGCCCCACCAGCTTGGGCTTCTGGCCGTTGTTCAAGAGATCGCCGAGGTAACGCAGCTCGTAAGCCTGACCGGCATATTCGAAGCGCGGCGCATCCGGCTGGTAATAGGCCTCCAGCTCGTACGGCGAGACCCGCACGATACCTTCGATGGTATTCAGCGGAATCGCATACAGATCCTCGCCGGAGTACACCATCAGCGCGCGGTTCACCGACACCGTGAACGGCAGGCGAATCAGGAAACGCGTGCCCTGTCCGAGCGTCGACTCGATACTCATCGATCCGCCGAGCTGCTTCACTTCCGAGTGCACCACGTCCATGCCGACGCCGCGTCCGGAGATCTGCGTGACGCGCTCCGCGGTGGAGAAGCCGGCTTCGAGGATGAACTGCAGGATTTCATGCTCAGACAGGTCGCTATCGGCGGACATCAGTCCGCGCTCGATCGCCTTGCGCCGCACCGCATCCAGATTGATGCCACCGCCGTCGTCCGCCAGCGTCAGCACGATATCGCCGCCCTCACGGGCCAGATCCAGACGAATCACGCCCTGTTCGGGCTTGCCGGCTGCGCGACGACGCTCGACCGGCTCGATACCGTGATCGACGGCGTTGCGCAGCATGTGCTCCAGCGGCGCGACGATTCGTTCGAGCACGCTGCGGTCCATCTCGCCGGTGGCGTTACCGACCATGAACTCGACCTGCTTGCCCAGTTCGCCGGCGACCTGCCGAACGATCCGCCGCAGGCGCGGAACCAGGCGTTCGAACGGCACCATGCGGGTACGCATGAGGCCTTCCTGGAGCTCGGTATTGACCCGTGCCTGCTGCAACAGCAGCGTTTCGGCGTCGCGATTACGCGCCGCCAGGGTTTCCTTCAGATCGAGCAAGTCGGATGCCGACTCGAATAGCGCACGCGAAAGCTGCTGCAACTGCGAATGGCGGTCCATTTCCAACGGATCGAAATCGTCATAGCCGGCGCGCTCGGCTTCAGCCTGGTAGCGACTGAGAATCTGTGCCTGGGTTTCGGTATCCAATCGGCGCAGCTGGTCGCGTACCCGTTCGATAGTCGCTTCCATCTCGCCAAGGGTGAAGCCGACGTCGCTGACCTGCTGCTCGACCCGGCCGCGGAAGATCGATGTTTCACCCGCCAGGTTGACCAAGCCCTCCAGCAGTTCTGCGGGGACCTTGACCAACTCCTGCGGCGCCCGCCGCGCGGCAGCCTCCTGAGCGGCCAGCTGTGCGCGTCGAATGAATGGCAGCACCTTCGCCGGGCTAGCGCTCGGCTTCGGCAAGGTACTGGCTGCGACGATCGGTTGCTCCAGAGCCACTGGCTCGCGCGGCAACTGTGGCTCAAGTTCCAGCGGCTCCGGCTGCAAAGCCTCGCCGCCCTCGCTCGCCAGGTTCGCCCGAAGTTGCTCGACATCCTTCAGCAACGCGTCGTAGCCGTGCTGCACATCGAGAAACAGGCTATCCGCCCAGGGGGCGCCCTGCTGTTGTGCCTCGCTCAGCCGCTGTTCCAGATCATGGGCCATGTTGCCCAGTGCGGTCTGCCCAGCCAGCCGCGCACCGCCTTTCAGCGTGTGCAGCACGCGGAGCATGTCAGCCAACGGGGCGGCATCCTCGCGGCCGGCATCCCAACGGCCGAGCGCCGACTCCATTTCCTCCAGCAGGTCGTCGGCCTCCTCGACAAAGATGTCGAGAATTTCGGCTTCGGCAGACTGCTGCGCATCCTCCTGAGCGGCCTTCAGCGATACGCTGCTGGGAATGCTCAGTTGCTCATCGGGGTTGTTGCGAAAGTGGCGGATCGTCTCGATCAGCGCATCGCCCGCCGGCACCGGCCGATGGCCCCGCACCGCCTCGAGCATTTCCGCCAGGCGATCCTGACAGGCCTGCAGTAGGCCGAACAATTCCGGGCTGGCCCGGTAGCTACCGGCACACAGACCTTCGTAAAGAAATTCGAGTTCGTGCGAGAGATCACCGATTTCGCGGATATCGGCCATCCGGGCCCCGCCCTTGAGGGTATGCAGATCGCGCTGCAATGCCTCGAGTTCGAAGCTGTTGTCGACATCCGCCATCCAGCGTTGCAAACCACCCGCAGCGCTCTCGATGAGGTCGAACCCCTCTTCGAGGAAGATCTCCACCAATTCGGGATCGCGCTCGACCGGGTCGTGCTCCTCGGCGGGCGGCACCGCTTCGAATGCTACCGGCGCCTCATCCACGTCGGGAAGGCTGAGTTCGATCTCATCCAGCTCTTCGCTGAATGAGGCCTCTGATGCGGAGCTATCGTCCGCTGCGATCTCATCCTCGCCCCCATTCGCCTCGGCCGGATCCTCATCGACTTCGGGCAGCGGCAAATCAAACGCATCGGCGTCCAGCGGCTCGTCCAGCGACAGAGCAGGATCGCTCTCCGGTCGGCTCAGGTTGGGATCCGTATCCGCCTCAACAGCTGGCAGGGCTGCGTCAGTCGAGTCAACGCTGTCGAATGCCGATGGCAGAGCGCCCTGACGGAAGGCTTTCATCGCTTCGATCAGCGCATCAGCACTGCTCATCGGCATCTCGCGCTGCAACTGCTCGAGTTGCAATGCCAGATGATCGTGGCTGCGCTGCAAAAGCGCTGCAAGCGGGGCGGAATGGACGTAGCGACCGTCGGAAAGCCCCTCGTAAAGCGATTCCAGCTCATGGGCCAGGTCGCCGATCGGCCGGATCGCTGCCATCCGAGCACCGCCCTTGAGGGTATGAAGGTCGCGCAGCAGAGCCGAGAGCGCCATCTGGTTGGCCGGATCAGCGAGCCAACGATCCAGCGCATGGCCGGCGCTTTCCATCAGGTCGACGGCTTCATCGAGAAAAATCTCAACCATTTCATGATCGAGATCGTCCTGCACCTCGTCTTGCAGGACCTCTTCTTCGGGCCAGGCTTCGGCTTCGGCTTCGGCTTCGGCTTCGGCTTCGGCTTCGGCTTCGGCTTCGGCTTCGGCGGGCAATTCTGTCAGCGAAATCTCGCCAGGAGCCCCAATCGGCTCGAGATCGCCTGGTTGCTCCAGAGCCAGTGGGTCAATGGCTTCGGCGAGCAATGCTTCGAGGCGCGCCACCAACTCCGACTGCTCACTCACCTGCAGTGCGGCCGCCACCTGATCCATCATGCCGACCAGCGCCTCATGGCCCTGCTCGACGTCGTCGAAGAAGCGCTCGCTGACTGCCAGCCGCCCCTCCTCAACCACCGCGTACAAACGCAGCAGCACTTGGCACAACGCGTCCATCTGCGGCAGGTCGGCCATCTTCGCGCCCTGTCCGAGCGTGGTCAGCTCCTGCAGCAGAGCGGAGAGTTCCTGACGCTCGGCAGGATGCTCGCGCCAGCTGCGCAGCAAATCTTCGGCATCCAGCAGAATGTCCATGCCTTCAGAGAGGAACAGTGCGATCACACTAGGATCGCGGGCCTCACCGGCATCGTTATGCTGGCGGGCGCCCGCTTCGACCAGTCTGGCCTGATGCAGGGCGTGCACCTTGGCCAGGAATTCCGGGGCGCCGTCTATCGGCGCCAGCGGTTCGTGATCGAGATTGGCCAGCCCCTGGCGCAACAGTAGCTCGGCCTCATGTAGCAGCTCGGCTTCGGCCAGATCCATCTGGATCAGGTTGGTCTTGAACTCCTTGACCATCTTCTCCAGAGGCGTGGCGATCTCCGCCACCGGCAGGATGCCAGCCATATGCGCACTACCCTTGAGCGTGTGCAAGGCACGTTGCAGCGCATCGGTCACCGGCTGCGGCAGGCGCTGGGCGCAATCGGCGAGAAAACTGACCAGCGTGGTCAGATGCGATTCGGCCTCGTTGCGAAAAATTTCCAGCAGCTGGGGGTCCAGCGCATCGTCATCGTCTTGCGCCGCCACGGACGAGGCTGGCTCGTCCGCAATCGCAGCTGGCGTCTCAGCAGGCTGCGAAAGCACCACGGACTGCCCCTTGGCCAGGGCATGCGCGGCTGCTGCAAGGTGATCGACGTCGTCACGCTGGCGCTGGGCCTTGGCCGCGAATTCATCGACGAGGGCCGGCATCAGCACAACGACATCGCTCACGACCTGCCTCACCGAGTCGCTCGGCTGGATGCTGCGATCGAGAACCCGATTGAGCAGGTTTTCGATGGACCAGGCCAACTCGCCGATGACCAGTGCACGCACCATCCGCCCACTGCCCTTGAGCGTGTGGAATGCACGTCGCACTTCACCCAGGGCATCCTTGTCGTCACTGTCGGCAAGCCAGAGTGGCAATTGCTCGCCAATCGCCTCCAGAACTTCTGCGGCTTCCTCGATGAAGACTTCCAGCAGATCCTCGTCGACCGGCTCTTCGTCGGCAGGAGGCGGCAGGAGGCTAGGCGGTACATCCTGAGCAGGCGGGTTGATGGCTGCGACCGGAGCCGCCATGACCTCCTCGAGGCTGAGTACTGGCTCGACCTCGACCTGCAAGGCTTCAGGCTCGGAATAATCTGGCAGGCTCACTTCCGGAAGATCGAGTTCGGCGACCTGCGCATCGCTCCATTCGCTCAAGTCCAACTCAGGTGAGTCTGGGAGCGGTTCAGACGCCGGCATTTCTTCTGGCAGGTTGAAAACGATTTCTTCATCGCCGGACAGTTCTTCCAGCGTCCACTCGTTTCCGCTTTCCTCGGTCTCGGACGCGCTTTCCGGATCATGGCTCTCGAGCTGCGCTGGCGCCTCGCTCAAGGGCTCAAGCTCGGTTGGAACTGGAGCCGGAAACGCTTGCTGGCCGGCCGCCATGGAGTCGAATGCATCCAGACTTGCCTCCGGCTCCTCGGGCAGCACTTCGATTTCGTCCAGCGGATCGGCGAACTCGTTCTCGGCCGCCGCAGCCCTCACCGGCGCGTTTGCATGTCCCAGCGAATAGCCGAGGTTCTGCAGGCTTTCTTCAGCCACATCTAGAATCAGATCGCCCTGGGTACCGCAATCCTCGGACAGTCGCTCGAGGTAATACTCGACGCTGGTAATCGCGTCAGCCAGGGTGTCCAGGCTCTGCCAGTCCGGCACGGCCTGGCGCGCCAGGAGCTGATCCTGGATATAACCATTGCAGGCTTGCAGCAGGGCCGCAGCACGCTCCAGGGGAATCATCGCCAGACCGCCGCGAACCTGAGTGAGCAGGTCCGGCACCCGGGCCAGATGCTCGTGGTTCCATTGCGAGGCAATGAATTCGATGATCGCGTCCTTGGCCTGCTCCAGCCCGTTACGCGCTTCGCGAATGACCAACTGATGAATCTGCGCAACATCGGTGGTCGGCAGGTGGCTCGCTTCGCTGCGCTCCTCCGCGGGGCCGCCGACCATGCCGGCCAGCGTAGCTTCGACATAGAGCAACGCCCCGGCGATATCCATCAGCACGGCGTCGTCGGGCGCCTGTTGCCCCTGCGCTACCGACTGGACGAGGACGATCTGATCGAGAATGATCTTGCGCGGCTGGGCGAAACCGAGCACTGCCAAGGTATCGGCGATCTGCTTGAGCGGGACCTCGAGACTGGCCAGTTCGGCAATGACCTTGCGATCGCTGCGCACGAACAGGTCCAGGCTGTCCTTCACCCGCACCAGCTCTTCACAAAGGGCAGCGACCACCGAGCGCATCGCGCCCCGGTCGGGTCCCGCCAGCTGAGCACGCTCCTGATCGACGATGGCGCTGTCCGGCAGTGCTTCGTCGAGGCGGTAAAGCTGCTTGAGCGCCTGGATGCGGGGCGTCTGCCCTGGCGCCTTGGCGACGTAGAAGAGCAGGTTCTTGATCAGCTCATCGGGCGCAGCCTGATTGAGGCCATCAGCGCCTTCCTCGACCAATCGCTTGAGCTGCTTGTCGACCTGTCGCAACAAGGTGCGGACCGAGGTACCGTTGCTCACGCCGCCACTGGCGAGACCTTCGACCATGCCCGAGGCGATCTGCCATAGCGCTGCCAGGGGCGCATCCTTGCAGAGCATTTCCAGGCGAGCGAATACTCGGGCCATGTAGCCGAGATTGGTCGGCAGGTCCTGATTGCGAATCACCCCAACCAGCGCAACCTGCAGCATCTGGCGCAGCTTGCGCAGCAGGGTCGGCAGCTCGTCCGTACGCAGACGCTCGACCGACTCCTGGGAAAGCGCCGGCGTGCGCCCGGACAGGTCGGGTGAAAACAGGCTGGTTTCGGAAAGCAGCTTTTCCCCGCGAGCGGCGCGCAGATCGTTAAGTAGGGGCAGCACCACCATCGGCAGGTCGCGGCGCGCACTCTGAATGCGATCCAGATAAGCGGGCAGCTGCAGGATGGCCTGCATCATTACCTCGAGCGCTTCACCCTGATTGGCCACCCGCTCGTCGAGCAGGGCCCGCGCCAGCTGTTCCATTTCCTCGGCGAGCAATGCTGCGCCGAAGAACTCCACCATCTGCAGAGTGCCGTGGACCTGATGCACATAGGTCAGGCAAAAGCGCATCCGGGTCGAGTCCTGTGGGTTCTCGACGAACGCCTCCAGAGCCTGACGCGCTTGCTTAAGCGTCTCGGCAATCTCGCCTTTCACCCACTCCAGGGCGACATAATCGTGCCGATCACCCATAGCGACTCCGCTCATAAACTTTTCCGGGTAAAAGCCAGAACCTGATCGTTGGCCACCGGAAGCAATTCCGGATGCTGCCAACCGACCACTTCACCTACACCGATCACCAACAACCCTCCCGGAGCCAGGCAATTCGCCAGACGATTGAGGATTTCTCGGCGACGCCAGCGGCGGAAATAGATCAGCAGGTTCTGACAGAAAATAACGTCCATGCTGGAAACGGGCGAGTTCGCCAACTCCAGCACATTGAGCCTCGCAAAGCACACACGTGCTGCCAGGCCGGAAATCACTTGAAAACGATCATTGGGCAACGGCAGAAAATACCGCTCACGCAGCCCCGGCTCGACCTGTTCCAGCTTGCGTGCGCTGTAGACCGCAGTTCGAGACTTGGCCAGCGCGCTCAGGCTGATATCCGTACCGGTGACCCCGAAGCTACCGTCAGCTTCGCGTCCCGTCAGCACCTCGGCGGTAGCCATAGCCAGCGAATACGTCTCTTCACCACTTGCGCAACCCACGCTCCACAGCGCCAGGGGGTGCTTGAGCGATTCCTGCTCCAGACGCTGGCGCAGATAGGTTTCGAGCAGATCAAAAGAAGCGGGATGACGGAAGAAACGCGTTTCCTGAACGGTCAGCCTGTCCATGAGGGTCGACCACTCGACAGCCCCACGGGGGCCGGAGGTGACTTGCCGATAGTAGCTGGCATAGTCGGCAACACCGACCTCGCGCATGCGAGCGCTCAGATTGGTCTGCAGGAAGCTGCGCCTGCGTTCGCTGACGACCATCCCGGAGCGCTCTTCGAGGAGCGTCTGCCAGTCATGGAATTCCGCCGGCGACATATCGGCCAAGGGCTCCAATGCCCAGTCAAACCTCGGCTGCATGCCCTGCCCCTCGCTCATGATCATCGGCGGCAGCCATCAGATGACTGCCGCACTGCTCAAGTCAGGCCTGATCCGGAGCATCCGGCAGGGTAAAGCCGGAAACGGAATGGCGCATCTCGTTGGCCATCTTGGCCAAATTACCGATGCTCTTGGCCGTAGCGGTGGTACCCGACGAGGTCTGCGAGGTGATCTCCTGGATCACGTTCATGGTGTTGGAGATGTGGCCAGCCGAAGAAGCCTGCTGGCGTGCCGCGTTGGAGATGTTCTGGATCAGCGCCGCAAGCGTCTTCGATACCTTCTCGATCTCTTCCAGTGCCACACCGGCGTCCTGCGCCAGGCGCGCACCGCGCACCACCTCGGAGGTGGTCTGCTCCATCGAGATAACCGCCTCGTTGGTGTCGGTCTGAATGGTCTTTACCAGCGCCTCGATCTGCTTGGTCGCCGCGGAAGAGCGTTCTGCCAGACGCTGTACTTCGTCCGCTACCACGGCGAAGCCGCGGCCTGCGTCACCCGCCATGGATGCCTGGATCGCCGCGTTGAGTGCAAGGATGTTGGTCTGGTCGGCAATGTCGTTAATCAGGCTGACGATGTCACCAATCTCCTGGGACGACTCACCGAGCCGCTTGATCCGCTTGGACGTGTCCTGAATCTGCTCACGAATGTTGTCCATGCCGGTGATGGTGTTGTGCACCACCTCGTTGCCCTTGTTGGCAATGGCTACCGAACGTTCCGCTACCGCCGAGGATTCCGCGGCGTTGGCCGATACCTGGTCAATGGAAACCGCCATTTCGTTGATTGCAGCAGAAGCACCGGCAATTTCCTGAGCCTGGTGTTCGGAGGCCTCGGCGAGGTGCATCGCAGTCGCCTGGGTTTCCTGGGCAGCACCCGATACCTGGACAGCGGTCTGGTTGATGGTGGCTACCAGTTCGCGCAGCTGGTCGATGGAGTAGTTGATCGAGTCAGCGATCGCACCGGTGAAGTCTTCGGTAACGGTCGCGGCTACCGTCAGGTCACCGTCTGCGAGGTCACCGATCTCGTCAAGCAGTCGCAGAATCGCCGCCTGGTTACGCTCGTTCTTCTCGGCGGTTTCGCTCAGACGACGACGTGCTTCCTGAACCATTACCAGACCGACCAAGATGATCGATGCCAGCGCGATAGCGCCCAGCACATAACCAAGGACGGTGTTGAGATATCGGGCATCGGCGCGATCCTGCAAGCCTTGCGACAGTGCGGAGGTCTTGTCGAGCAGAGTTTGCGAAACCTCGAAGATGCTGTTCGCGGACTCGCGCACCTGGAACAGTTCAGGCGACGTTTCGAGAATTTCGTCCACCGATCCGGATACGAACTGGAAGAGTTCGGCGATCTCCGAGAGACGATCCAGAGCCTCTTCATCGGCCACCGCAGTGATGCCCATGGCGACATTGCCTTCGATCATCGCGTTCAGGACTCGACCGAACAGACTGGCGTCACGACCGAACATATCCGCAGCCTGTACCGAATCCTGGTCACCGGACAGCACCTTGTTCACCGAGCCGAGGATACGTTCGGCCAGCAGCGACTGGCGCTGAGCAACCGAAACCTGGGCTGCCGGAGCACCACTTTCCAGCAGGATGTCGACGACTTCCTCGTACTCGACCTGGAGCTGAGGAATGGTTTCGGCGAGGGTGCTGGCTACCTGGTGGAGCGACAGAACTGTCTGCTCACTGGCAAGAATGGCGTCGGTGTCGCGACGCAACGTGTTCCAGTCCTGCTCCACCGCGTTGACTTCATCGCGCAGCGATTCGGGAACCGCCGGCAGACCGATGCTCTCGTTACCCTGCGAGAGGTAGGCCCAGCGCTGGTTGAACTCGTTCCGTGCCTGCTTCAGAGACGCGAACGCCTCCTGCGTGCCGGTCGCCGCTTCCACGGCATCTTTGGCGATCTGCTGGGACAGTACGCGCAGCTCTCCTGCGTGAGCGATGTATTCGTTATCGTGATCGGCCTGCGTGTTGACGTACGCGAAGTTCGCGAACAGCAGCACGATCGAAACGATCAGCACGATAAACAAACCGGTGGTCAGCGTATTGCTGCGCACCCCGCTCAACAAAGCATTAGCATTCATTTTGATCATTATCCGGCCCCCGCCTGGACCCCCGTCGTTTCCATCCAAGAACCAAAAGGCCGACCTTGGTCGACCCACCTACAACTAAAACGCGACGTCTAGAAACGCCTGATGCGTAGCCAATGCATGCGGGCTGAAGACCAGCCAGGGCTGCTCGCGCTGGAACACACCATGAATGAATGGTTGAATCGATGCTTCGATCGGAGGCAACTCCTCCGAGAAGGTTTCCACCGCGAAGTGCTGCATGCCGAAGACCTCATCGACGGTCAGTCCGGCGAACACTTCCTGATGATCCACCACCAGCACCCTGCGCTGTTTGCGCAGTGCCGAAAGCTCAAGCCCGAAATACCCACAAAGGTCCATCACAGGCAGCAGTCTGCCGCGCACGTTCGCCACGCCCTTTACCCAACTCTTTACGCCGGGAAGCAACGTGTAGCGGGGCTCATGCAGGATTTCGCCAACCTCCCCCATTGGAGCGACGAACAAGCGCCCCCCCATCCGAAAGCCGATCCCTCCCCAGGTCTGTACGGCTTCTTGCTGAGAAGGCAGGCCCGCCGCGTACGCGCGGCAACGTTTATCTAGCTCCAGCAACTGCTGAAACGGCGTTTGCATGTCAGGCATGCTGGCCACGTCCCTTTGTCCGAGTGTTGGCTACCGCGGCGTCAGCCCGCCAGAACGGCATTCAGGGTCTTCAGCAATGTCGCTTCATCCACCGGCTTGGTCAGGTAATCCTTGGCGCCCTGGCGTTTGCCCCAGACCTTATCGGTTTCCTGATCCTTGGTGGTGACGATGATCACCGGAATGTGACTGGTTTCAGAATCTTTGGTCAGCTGGCGCGTCGCCTGAAAACCATTCAGCCCAGGCATGACGATATCCATCAGCACGGCATCCGGCTTTTCCTGGCGCGCCAGCGCGACGCCGTCAGCACCATTTTCTGCTTTAAGCACCACATGGCCATTCTTCTCCAGCATGGCGGTGAGCTTGTACATTTCGGTCGGCGAATCATCAACAATCAGAACGCGAGCCATGATTTCTCCATAGGAAGGCTTCAGCGGCAAACAATGCCGAACTTCAGGATGCTTGCTCCACCGGTGCAAAATCAGGCACATGAGCCTTGATCGCACCGAGCAGCTCTTCTTTGCTGAACGGCTTGGTGAGGTATTGATCGGAACCGACAATACGCCCTTTGGCCTTGTCGAACAGGCCATCTTTGGAAGACAGCATGATCACCGGCGTCGACTTGAAGGAACTGTTGTTCTTGATCAACGCGCAGGTCTGATAACCGTCCAGCCTGGGCATCATAATATCGACGAAGATGATGCGGGGATGAGTATCCGCAATCTTGGCGAGCGCATCGAAACCGTCCACAGCGGTGATGACATCGCAACCTACTTTCTTCAGCAGGGTTTCAGCAGTGCGACGAATCGTTTTCGAATCGTCGATCACCATGACCTTCAAGCCCTCGGAGTGCTGTTCCATTTCGCCCTACCATCGCCTCGGTGAGTCGTAGTTTATCGTTATGTCAGTGCGCCGGAGGCCCTGCCACCGATGGGCTGCACCCAATCGCCGGACCTTTTTAGCACACTCCTCATGCACACGCTATCAACCGGAAAAGCATCCGGATTTTCCTTGACCCAGTGCACAACCACGGCCAATCTGCAGCGACATTTTGAGCCACTGGCGGTGCTTCGCCGCCCATTGCCGGAGATCACCCATGACCGTTCGCGTCGGGATCATCATGGACCCTATCGCGCAGATCGCCTTCAAGAAGGACAGTTCGCTGGCCATGCTGCTGGCTGCCCAGGCACGAGACTGGACACTGTTCTATATGGAGCAGCGCGATCTTTATCAGCTCGGCAACCAGGCCCGGGCGCGCATGTCTCCGCTGCGGGTATTCAATGACTCGCAGCATTGGTTCGAGAAGGATGGGGAGATCGATGCGGCTCTAGCTGACCTGGACGTGATCCTCATGCGCAAGGATCCGCCCTTCAACAGCGAGTACGTCTACGCAACCTATCTGCTGGAACTGGCGGAAAAGGCCGGAACGTTGGTGGTCAATCGACCGCAGAGCCTGCGCGACTGCAACGAGAAGTTCTTCGCCACCCAGTTTCCGCAATGCACACCGCCGACACTGGTCAGTCGGCGCTCGGACATTCTCCGCGAGTTCGCCCGCGAGCACCGTGACATCATTCTCAAACCCCTCGACGAGATGGGTGGCGCGTCGATCTTTCGTCATCGGGAGGGCGACCCGAACCTGTCGGTCATCCTCGAGGTTCTAACCGAGCATGGCAGCCGTCAGATCATGGCGCAGCGATATATTCCCGCGATCAAGGACGGCGACAAGCGCATCCTGATGATCGATGGCGAGCCGATCCCCTATTGCCTGGCGCGCATCCCCGCCGCTGGCGAGACGCGCGGCAATCTGGCCGCGGGCGGTCGCGGCGTGGCACAGCCGCTGTCGGATCGCGACCGCGAGATTGCGGCGATCGTCGGCCCGGAACTGCGCAAGCGTGGCCTGCTGTTCGTCGGGCTGGATGTGATCGGCGACTACCTCACCGAAATCAACATCACCAGCCCGACCTGCATCCGCGAAATCGACAATGCCTTCGATACCCGCATCGGCGAACAGCTCATGGACGCGATCGCGGCGAAGCTGCAAGGTTGAACCAGCTAACAGCTTTGAGCTTGGAGCTTGCGACTCCGAGCTCAAAGCCGGCAGACTGCGCGGCACTTCGAGCCGACCCGACCTGCGATGAACGCCGCTATCCGCCATCCCGTGCCTGAAACCACCCGAGTCCGCCCGGCGGACAGGCTCGGCTTCACGCTTTTTCTGGCTACCGCATTGCATCTGGCGTTGATTCTCGGGCTTGGCTTTACCCTCTCCGAACCGAAGCAGATCAGCAAGACGCTGGAAATCACCCTGTCCACCTTCAAAAGCGAAGAGAAGCCCAAGGAAGCCGACTTCCTCGCTCAGGACAATCAGCAGGGCAGCGGCACGCTGGAGCACAAGGCCTCGCCGAAAACCACCGAGCAAGCGCAGTTCCAGGATACCGAGGTACGCAAGGTCACCCCGCCGGCAGCACCGCCTCGCAGTACCCAGCCGGAACCGGCGAAGACCGTCGTCACCACTCGCAGCCCCCAGCGCGAAAAGGCCGACGTCAAACAACAGACCCCACCGCAGCCTGAACCGCAATCCGCCCCGTCATTCGACAGCTCACAACTGAGCGCGGAGATCGCCAGCCTCGAAGCCGAACTGGCGCAGGACGTCGAACGCTACGCCAAGCGTCCTAGGGTCAGCCGGCAGAACAGCGCCGCCACCATGCGCGACATCAGTGCCTGGTACCGCGACGAATGGCGCAAGAAGGTCGAGCGCATCGGCAACCTCAACTATCCTGACGAGGCCCGCCGCCAGCAGATCTACGGCAGCCTGCGCATGCTGGTGACCATCAACCGCGACGGCACCATCCAGGAGCTGCGCGTGATCGAGTCATCCGGCAAGCCCGTGCTGGACGATGCCGCACTGCGTATCGTGCGCCTGGCAGCACCTTTTGCGCCTTTCACCGGAGAACTGGCGCAGAAGTTCGACCAGGTGGAGATCATCCGTACTTGGCGTTTCGAGCGCGGCGACAGGCTTTCGAGCCGCTGAATCGACAGCCGGACGAACCGTCGCACCTGTAGCCGGAACGCGGTGCAACGCTTAAGCTAGCGCGCATGAAAAGCACCGCGCCCAGCTACCTCAAGCATCACTTCCTGATCGCCATGCCGCAGATGGCCGATCCGAACTTTGCCCAGACGCTGATCTACCTGATCGAACACGGCGCAGAAGGCGCCATGGGCCTGATCGTCAATCGCCCGAGCGGGCTGAGCCTGGCTGATGTGCTGGAGCAGCTGCGCCCGGACGAGCCGGTTCCCCCGCTCTGCCAGAGCCTGCCGATATTCTCCGGCGGCCCGGTACAGACCGATCGCGGCTTCGTTCTGCATTCGCCCGACCAGCAATTCCAGGCCACCCTGTCCCTCGGCCCGCTGGGCATGTCCACATCGCAGGACATCCTGTTCGCCATCGCGGACGGCCAGGGCCCTGCCCGGCACTTCGTGGCCCTCGGTTACGCCGGCTGGGAAGCGGGACAGCTGGAAGCCGAACTGGCCGACAATGCCTGGCTCAGCTGCCCTGCCGATACCGAGATCCTGTTCGACCTACCTTATGACCAACGCCTGAACGCTGCCGCGGCATCACTCGGCGTCGACTTGCGCCTGCTCAGCACCCAGGTCGGCCACGCATGAGTGCGCCGCGCCTGCTGCTCGGCTTCGACTACGGCACCAAGCAGATCGGCGTCGCCGTCGGCCAGGTCATTACCGGGCAAGCGCGTGAACTCTGCGTACTCAAGGCGCAGAACGGCGTGCCAGACTGGCAACAGATCGAGGCGCTGATGCGCGAATGGCAGCCCGACGCGCTGGTCGTCGGCCTGCCGCTGAACATGGACGGCACGCCCAGCGACATGAGTGCACGGGCAGAAAGGTTCGCCCGCCGACTCAACGGTCGCTTCAACCTGCCGGTACACACTCACGACGAACGCCTGACCACGTTCGAAGCCAAAGGCGAGCGTCTGCGCCAGGGGCAGCACGGCGGCTATCGAGATCGCCCGGTGGATGCCCTGGCCGCAGCCCTATTACTGGAAGGCTGGCTGAGCGATCACCCTGCCGCCTGATCCGGACCTGTAAGGAGCCCCCCATGATCCTGCCCAATCCCGAACAGCTGCTGCCCGAGATGGTCGCCGCGCTGGAGCAACATCTGATTGACCGCAACATCCAGGAGCCGCGCTTCATCGGTATCCGTACCGGCGGCGTCTGGGTGGCCCAGGCGCTGCTCGCAGCCCGCGGGCAGAACGAACCACTCGGTATTCTCGACGTGTCCTTCTATCGCGACGATTTCACCCAGAAGGGCCTGCACCCGCAGGTGCAGCCGTCGGAGCTGCCTTTCGAGATCGAAGGCCAGCATCTGGTGCTGATCGATGACGTACTGATGAGCGGCCGCACCATTCGCGCCGCGCTCAATGAACTGTTCGACTACGGTCGACCGGCCAGCGTAACGCTGGTCTGCCTGCTCGACCTGAACGCGCGTGAGCTGCCGATTCGCCCTGACGTGGTCGGCGCTACCCTGTCGCTGGCACCCGAGCAGCGCATCAAGCTGATCGGACCGGAGCCATTGGCCCTCGAGCAACAGATGGAAACCAGCGGCTCCTGAGCGAGCCGGCAACTCCGCCCTACAGCCCCGCCAACCGAGACCCTGCGATGACGCCCACCGACGCCAAGCGCCCGCTACAGTTGAACGACCAAGGCCAGCTGCGCCATTTTCTCTCCCTCGACGGTCTGCCCCGTGAGTTGCTCACCGAGATCCTGGACACCGCCGATTCATTCCTCGAGGTCGGCGCCCGGGCGGTGAAGAAGGTTCCGCTGCTGCGCGGCAAAACCGTCTGCAACGTGTTCTTCGAGAACTCCACGCGCACCCGCACGACCTTCGAACTGGCAGCGCAGCGGCTGTCGGCAGACGTCATCACGCTGAACGTCTCGACCTCCTCCACCAGCAAGGGTGAGACCCTGACCGACACGCTGCGCAACCTGGAAGCCATGGCCGCGGACATGTTCGTGGTGCGCCACGCCGACTCCGGCGCCGCCCACTTCATCGCCGAGCACGTCAGCCCGGAGGTCGCGGTGATCAACGGCGGCGATGGGCGCCACGCGCACCCGACCCAGGGCATGCTCGACATGCTCACCATCCGCCGCCACAAAGGCAGCTTCGAAAACCTCTCGGTCGCCATCGTCGGCGACATTCTGCATTCGCGGGTGGCGCGCTCGAACATGCTGGCCCTGAAGACACTGGGCTGCCCGGACATCCGCGTCATCGCGCCGAAGACCCTGCTGCCCGAGGGCATCGAGCAATACGGTGTGCACGTGTTCAACGACATGAACGAGGGACTGCGCGATGTCGACGTGGTGATCATGCTACGCCTGCAGCGCGAGCGCATGCAGGGCGGCCTGCTGCCCAGCGAAGGGGAGTTCTACAAACTCTACGGCCTGAACACCCAGCGTCTCGCACTGGCCAAGCCCGACGCCATCGTCATGCACCCGGGCCCGATCAACCGCGGCGTGGAGATCGAGTCGGCGGTAGCCGACGGCCCGCAATCGGTGATCCTCAATCAGGTCACCTATGGCATCGCCATTCGCATGGCCGTGCTGTCCATGGCGATGAGCGGCCAGGCGGCGCAGCGCCAGATCGATTCTGAATCCGTATCCGAGGAGCAGCAGTGATGGTGGCAACCCGAATCCTCGGCGCACACGTGATCGACCCCGTCAGCGGGCGCAACGAAATCGCCGATATCTACCTGCAGCACAACAAGATCGCCGCCATCGGCCAGGCGCCAGCCGGCTTCGAAGCACAACAGACAATCGACGCACAGGGTCTGACCGCCGCACCCGGCCTGGTCGATCTTGCGGTAGCCCTGCGCGAGCCCGGGTACAGCCGCAAAGGCAGCATTGCCAGCGAAACCCTGGCGGCAGCGGCCGGCGGCATCACCAGCCTGTGCTGCCCGCCGCAAACGCGACCGGTGCTGGATACCGCGGCAGTCACCGAACTGATCCTCGATCGCGCCCGTGAGTCGGGCCATGCCAAGGTGTTCCCCATCGGCGCGCTGACGCGCAACCTGGCCGGTGAGCAGCTTTCCGAGTTGGTCGCGCTGCGTGAAGCCGGCTGCGTCGCGTTCGGCAACGGCCTTACCGAATTTGCCAGCAATCGCAACCTGCGCCGTGCGCTGGAGTACGCGGCCACCTTCGATCTGACGGTGATTTTCCACTCCCAGGACCGCGACTTGGCCGAAGGCGGGCTTGCTCACGAAGGCGCCGCCGCCAGTTTCCTCGGTCTGTCGGGGATTCCGGAGACCGCGGAGACCGTAGCACTGGCACGCAATCTACTGCTGGTCGAGCGCTCCGGCGTGCGCGCGCATTTCGCCCAGCTGACCAGCGCCCGTGGCGCGGAGATGATCGCCCAGGCACAGGCTCGCGGCCTGCCGGTGACGGCCGACGTGGCGATGTATCAGCTGATCCTCACCGATGAAGCGCTGCACGGTTTCTCCAGCCTGTATCACGTGCAGCCACCATTGCGCAGCGCAGCGGATCGCGATGGCCTGCGTGAGGCAGTCAAGGCCGGCGTCATCTCGGCGATTTCCAGCCATCACCAGCCACACGAGGCCGATGCCAAACTGGCCCCGTTCGGCGAAACCGAACCGGGCATCAGCAGTGCCGAAATCCTGCTGCCACTGGCGCTGACATTGGTGGACGACGGCTTGCTCGACCTGCCGACCCTGCTGGCGCGCCTGACCAGCGGTCCCGCTGCAGCACTACGCCTGCCGACCAGCGCCCTGCAAGCTGGCCAGCCGGCGGACCTGGTGCTGTTCGATCGACACAGCTCGACGCTGGTCGGCGAGCGCTGGTATTCCAAAGGCCGCAACTGCCCGTTCATGGGCCACTGCCTGCCGGGCGCGGTGCGTTACACCATCGTCGACGGCCACATCAGCTTCGAAGGCTGACGCGAAAGATCTGCGCAGGCTGGACATCAACCCGTCCATGCCTGCCAGATTTCTAAAGTGTTTCCTGCCCTACCCGTTCAGCTCCGCGCCAGATTGCGCTCGGATATCTGCGAGTTCAGCGTCCAGAAGTCGTAAAGCACACCGATAAAGAACAAGCCACCGGTGAACAGGTAAAGGATTCCTGTGATCCACTTACCCTGATACATGCGGTGCACGCCGAATACACCGAGGAAGGTCAGCAGTATCCAGCCGACCGTGTAATCGATGGGCCCCGGCTGGAAGCGCATGTCCGCTTCACGATCCATCGATGGAATCAGAAACAGGTCGATGATCCAGCCGACGAAGAACAGGCCGAGGGTGAAGAACCAGATGGTGCCAGTGATGGGTTTGCCGTAGTAGAAGCGGTGGGAGCCTAGAAAACCGAATATCCACAGGAGATAGCCGATCAGCGTGCTATGGGTGTTCTGCTGCATCCGAACCTCGATGTGCGATTGATGAGTGACGTCCAGCTTATCCGATAATGCGCCTGAACTGCCCCGCCAGACGGGCCTTGCCGCCATACGCAACCGTGATACTGTATATGCAAACAGTATCACGGCCACCATGATGCAATTGATCGACAAACTCAGCGTGCTCGCCGACGCGGCCAAATATGACGTTTCCTGCGCCAGCAGCGGCGCGCCGAAGCGCAGCTCGAAGGGCAAGATCGGACTCGGCGCCACCAATGGCATGGGCATCTGCCACAGCTTCACGCCGGATGGGCGCTGTGTCGCGCTGCTAAAGATCCTGCTGACCAACTTCTGCCTGTACGACTGCCAGTACTGCGTCAATCGCCGCTCCAGCGATGTACCGCGGGCGCGCTTCACGCCGGAAGAAGTGGTCAGCCTGACGCTCGACTTCTACCGCCGCAACTGCATCAGCGGCCTGTTTCTCAGCTCCGGCATCATTCGCTCGGCGGACTACACCATGGAACAGCTGGTGCGGGTCGCCAGGCTGCTGCGTGAGGAGCATGAGTTTCGCGGCTACATCCACCTCAAGACCATTCCCGATGCCGACCCACTGCTGATCGCCGAAGCCGGCCGCTACGCCGACCGGCTCAGCGTGAACATCGAACTACCGACCGAAACCAGCCTGATCCGCCTGGCTCCGGAAAAGCAGGTGGTGACCATCAAGCAGGCCATGCACACCATTCACCAGGGCGAAACCGAGGCCAGCGTGGAGAAACGGGCACCGCGCTTCGCACCCGCCGGGCAGAGCACGCAGATGATCGTCGGCGCCGACAACACCGACGACAGCACCATCCTGCAGACGGCCCAGTCGTTGTACGGCAGCTACCGGCTGCGCCGGGTCTACTATTCGGCATTCAGCCCGATTCCGCACAGCCCCAACACCGTGCCGTTCGCGGCGCCACCGCTGATGCGCGAGCATCGCCTGTATCAGGCCGACTTCCTCATGCGCGGCTACGGCTTCAAGGCCGGCGAACTGCTCAGCGGGCCAGGCAACCTCGCACTGGATATCGACCCGAAGCTCGCTTGGGCGCTGGCGCACCGCGAACAGTTTCCGGTGGACCTCAACCGCGCCGAGCCAACGATGATCGCCCGCATCCCCGGCATCGGCATGCTCAGCGCAAAACGCCTGGTGGATCTGCGCCGGCAGAAGCGCATTCGCTTCGAGGATCTGACCCGTCTGCGCTGCTCGCTCGAGAAAGCCAAACCCTTCGTCATCACACAGGACTACCGACCAAGCCTGGCAGGACAGGAGTCGGCCATGCTGCGCCAGCACCTGCGCGACACACCCGCGCAACTGGCGCTCTGGTAATGCTCACGGTGCGCTTCGATGGAAGCTTCCAGGCGTGGCGAAGTCGCGCCCGCGCGCTGCTGCAGAGCCGCGTCGCACCACATGAAGTGAACTGGGCAAGCGACGACGAAGCGACAGGGCTGTTCGACGATCCCTCGCCTGCACTTTCAGCGGAAAGCGGACCGCGCATTCGCGTCCCCCGACAGCTGCTGGACGAACTCGAAATGGCCGCGCGCTATCGCACCGAGCAGCGCTGGAGCCTGCTGTATCGCGTGCTCTGGCGGGTCTCCCAGGGCGACTCGAGTGCGCGAATGGTCGGCGACATCGATGGCAGCGAGCTGCATGGGCGAATCAAGGCAGTCCGTCGCGAGGCCCACCACCTGCATGCCTTTCTTCGCTTCAGCCCACTGCAGGCCAATGACGGGCCGCAACACGTCGCCTGGTTCGAACCTGCGCATGACGTACTGCCCTGGGCGGCAGGGCATTTCACTGAACGGATGGGTGGCAACAGCTGGCTGATTGCGACGCCGGAAGAAGGGGTTTGCTGGGATGGCCGGGAGATGTACTACACCCGCCCCTGTCCACCACAGTGGCGACAGCTGGCGCAGAACGCAGCGGACCCCGGCGGCGAGCTATGGAAGGCGTATTACGAGAGCACGTTCAACCCGGCCCGACTGAACCGCGGCGTACTGGAGAGCAACCTGCCTGTGCGTTTCTGGAAGAACCTTCCTGAAGGCATGTTGATCCCGCAACTCATGAGCCGCGCGCGTGCCGGCGCGCAGCGTGACGGCCAGGCCGAGCGCGTCGCCGCGAGAAGCGGAAAGCGCATCGGCCGGGATGCAAAACAGCCCGACTAGCGGAAGCTGCGGCCTGGATCGTCTTCACTGACCTCAAGGCTCAGACCCTGCGACACGCTGGTCAGATGCTCGCCATCGGTTTCCGATCCCAGCTTGATCAGCAGACGCAGGTCGTTGGCCGAGTCGGCGTGCAACAACGCATCTTCGTAGGTGATTTCGCCCTGCACGTAGAGGTTGTACAGCGCCTGATCGAAAGTCTGCATGCCCAGTTCGGTGGAGCGCTTCATCAGCGACTTGAGCTCATGCACCTCGCCCTTGCGGATCAGGTCGGCCGCCAGCGGCGTATTGATCAGCACCTCGATCACCGCCCGCCGCCCCTTGCCGTCGGGCGTCGGCACCAGTTGCTGGGCGACGATGGCCTTGAGGTTGAGCGACAGATCCATCCACACCTGGTTGTGACGATCAGGCGGGAAGAAGTTGATGATGCGGTCCAGCGCCTGGTTGGCGTTGTTGGCGTGCAATGTCGCCAGGCACAGGTGGCCGGTTTCGGCGAAGGCCACGGCGTAGTCCATGGTTTCACGGGTACGGATCTCGCCGATGAGGATCACGTCCGGGGCCTGGCGCAGGGTGTTCTTCAGGGCCACCTCGAACGAGCTGGTATCGATACCGACCTCGCGCTGGGTGACGATGCAGTTCTGATGCTGGTGGATGAATTCGATCGGGTCTTCGATGGAGATGATGTGCCCGCTGGAGTTCTTGTTGCGGTAGCCAATCATCGAAGCCAATGAAGTCGACTTGCCGGTACCGGTGGCGCCGACGAACAGCACCAGCCCGCGCTTGGTCATCGACAGCTTCTTGAGGACATCCGGCAGCTTGAGTTCTTCGATGGTCGGAATGTTGGTTTCGATACGCCGCAGCACCATGCCGGCGAGATTGCGCTGGTAGAACGCACTGACCCGGAAACGGCCGATACCGCGGGCGCTGATGGCGAAGTTGCACTCGTGGTTCTCGGTGAACTCGCGGCGCTGTTGCTCGTTCATCACACCGTGCACGGTCTCGCGGGTCATTTCCGGCGACATCGCCGTCTTGCTGACCGGCATGATCTTGCCGTTGACCTTCATCGAAGGCGGCACGCCTGCGGTGATGAACAGATCGGAGCCGCCCTTTTCCACCATCAGGCGCAGAAGTTTCTCGAATTCCATCGTCGTACTCGCAATCGTGGCAAGCGCCGCATCGGGCGGCGCCCGGTAGTTGTCAGGCGTTTAGAAGTTCTCTGGCTGCTTGGCCTTTTCCTTGGCGCTGTCTCGCGAGATCAGCCCTTTGGCGAGCAGTCCCTTGAGGCACGAGTCGAGGGTCTGCATGCCCAGCGAGCCGCCGGTCTGGATCGAGGAATACATCTGCGCCACCTTGTCCTCGCGAATCAGGTTACGGATCGCCGGCGTGCCGATCATGATCTCGTGGGCCGCCACACGACCGCCGCCGACCTTCTTCAGCAGGGTCTGCGAGATCACCGCCTGCAGCGATTCGGAGAGCATCGAGCGGACCATGGACTTTTCTTCGGCCGGGAACACGTCGACCACACGGTCGATGGTCTTGGCGGCGGAGGTGGTGTGCAGGGTGCCGAACACCAGGTGACCGGTTTCCGCAGCGGTCAGCGCCAGGCGGATGGTTTCCAGGTCGCGCATTTCGCCGACGAGAATGATGTCCGGGTCTTCACGCAGGGCCGAACGCAACGCCTCGGAGAAGCCCAGAGTGTCACGATGGACCTCGCGCTGGTTGACCAGGCACTTCTTCGATTCGTGAACGAATTCGATAGGGTCTTCGATGGTGAGGATGTGGTGGTACTTGGTGTTGTTCAGGTAATCGAGCATCGCCGCCAGGGTGGTCGACTTGCCCGAGCCGGTCGGCCCGGTGACCAGCACCAGCCCGCGCGGCACATCGGTGATCTTGCGGAACACCTCGCCCATCCCCAGGTCTTCCATGGTCAGCACCTTGGACGGAATGGTCCGGAACACCGCGCCGGAACCGCGATTCTGGTTGAACGCGTTGACGCGAAAACGCGCCACGCCCGGCACTTCGAACGAGAAGTCGGTTTCCAGGAATTCCTCGAAATCCTTGCGCTGCTTGTCGTTCATGATGTCGTAGATCAGCGCATGCACCTGCTTGTGGTCCATGGCCGGCAGGTTGATTCGCCGCACGTCGCCATCGACGCGGATCATCGGCGGCAGGCCGGCGGAAAGGTGCAAATCCGACGCACCCTGCTTGGCGCTGAAGGCCAGCAGTTCTGTGATATCCATGGGACTCCCCAATTACAAGCAAGCAGGTAGAATGCCGCGCAGACCCAAGGCGGCGGCGCAAGTAATGTCCACGATAGAGAAGAATATTGCAAAGGTCGCAGCGCGCATCCGTGAGGCGGCGCAAGCTGTGGGACGCGACCCTGCATCGGTCGGCCTGCTGGCGGTGAGCAAGACCCAGCCAGCCGCCGCCATTCGCGAGGCCGCCGAAGCCGGCGTGCGCGATTTCGGCGAGAACTATCTGCAGGAAGCGCTGGACAAGCAAGCCGAACTGAGCGAGCTGCCGCTGGTCTGGCACTTCATCGGCCCCATCCAGTCGAACAAGACCAAATCCATCGCCGAACACTTCGACTGGGTGCACTCGGTGGATCGCCTGAAGATCGCCCAGCGCCTGTCCGATCAACGTCCAGCCGAACTGCCGCCACTGAATATATGCCTGCAGGTGAATGTCAGCGGCGAGGCGAGCAAATCCGGCTGCGCGCCAGAAGAACTGCTACAGCTGGCGCAGGCCGTCGCCGCGATGCCGCGTCTGCGCCTGCGTGGACTGATGTGCATTCCCGCACCAAGCGAAGACCCCGCAGAGCAGCGCGCCGCCTTTGCCCGCCTGCGCGCATTGCGCGATGAAGATGAACTGCCACTGACACTGGATACGCTGTCCATGGGCATGAGCCAGGACCTCGAAGCGGCCATTGCCGAAGGCGCGACCTGGGTCCGCATCGGCACCGCACTGTTCGGCGCCCGCGACTACGGGCGCCCTCAATAAAGGAATCGCTATGACCTCACCCCGCATCGCCTTTATCGGCGCCGGCAACATGGCTGCCAGTCTGATCGGCGGACTGCGCGCCCAGGGCGTCGCAGCGGACGCCATTCGCGCCAGCGATCCAGGCGCCGAACAGCGCGCGAAAATCAGCGCCGAGCATGGCATCCAGACGTTCGCGCAGAACGCCGATGCATTGGCCGGCGCCGATGTGGTGGTGCTGTCGGTCAAGCCCCAGGTGATGCAGGCGGTCTGTCAGGATCTGACTCCTCATCTGGCCCACGGCCCCCTGATCGTCTCGATCGCCGCCGGCATCAGCTGCGACAGCCTGCAGCGCTGGCTGGGCCCGCGCCCTCAGGCGATCGTGCGTTGCATGCCCAACACGCCGGCCTTGCTACGCCAAGGCGTCAGCGGCCTGTTCGCCAATGCCCAGGTCAGCGACATGCAGAAACAGCAGGCCGAACAGCTGCTATCGGCCGTCGGTATCGCGCCGTGGCTCGAAGAAGAGCGCCTGATCGATGCGGTAACCGCCGTTTCCGGTAGCGGTCCGGCCTATTTCTTCCTGCTGATCGAGGCGATGACGGTGGCCGGTGAGCAGCTCGGCCTGCCCCGCGAGACCGCCGCGCAACTGACCATGCAGACCGCGCTGGGCGCAGCTCGCATGGCGTGTGAAAGCGATGTCGATGCCGCCGAACTGCGGCGTCGCGTCACCTCGCCGAACGGAACCACCGAAGCGGCGATCAAAGCCTTCCAGGCGGGCGGCTTCGAGCAACTGGTGCAGCAGGCGCTGAACGCCGCCGCACAACGCTCGGCCGAACTGGCCGAACAACTGGGTCAATAGGGTCTGTTGACGTTTCGTTCGCGGCCGCGCCGGCGCCTGTTCTTGCACGAGGCAAGGCATGAGGAGAGAAGTTTGGTCGTTCCAAATGAGCGACGAATAACGCCGCACCGCGCAAAAACAGGCCCGGCCCTTCGGGTTGCGCGGCAAATGGCGCCATGCGGCGTTGCGGGACTTGGCAAGGGAACACCATTACCTGCGTCCCACGCCTTGCCCGGCGCCATTTGCCGAGGCAACGCGGCTCGCGACGCAACATCAACAGCCCCTAAGGAGCATTCATGTCCCAACTTTCGCAAGCCCTGATTCTGATCATCCAGACGCTGGGCAGCCTCTATCTGCTGATCGTGCTGCTGCGCTTCATCCTGCAGCTGGTACGCGCCGACTTCTACAATCCGCTGAGCCAATTCATCGTCAAGGCCACCCATCCGCTGCTGCGGCCGATGCGCCGCATAATTCCGAGCATGGGCACGCTGGACCTGTCCTCGCTGGTCCTCGCGATCATCGTGCAAATGGTGCTGATGGCGCTGATCCTGCTGATCGCCTACGGCACCACCGGCAATCCGTTGCTGTTGCTGGTCTGGGCGCTGATCGGCATCACCGGGCTGTTCCTCAACATCTTCTTCTGGGCGCTGATCATCAGCGTCATCCTGTCCTGGGTCGCGCCGGGCAGCCACAACCCGGGCGCGCAGCTGGTCAGCCAACTCTGCGAGCCGGTCCTGGCACCGTTCCGCCGCCTGCTGCCGAACCTCGGCGGGCTGGATATCTCACCGATCTTTGCCTTCCTGGCGATCAAACTGCTGGACATGCTGGTGGTCAACAACCTGGCCACCATGACCCACATGCCGAACATCCTGCGCATGCTCATCTGAGACGCTGTTCATGCTTTGCTGCCAAAGCGGCACCGAGGAGCCAAAAGCGCCTCGGAATGCCGCAAGGCAGCACGTAGACTTCAATTTCTCGGCTTTTTCCATCCTGCCTCGTACTTCGCTGCGGGGTGTGAACGAGGACATCGACTCGAACCCGAGCCGCCCATGACCATCCATGCCGCCAGCAAGGCCGTTCGGTCACGCCAGGCTTCGATTGAATTGACCTTGCACCGGCGGGTCCGATAATTCGCCGAATCACACCTCCGGGAGCTGGATGAGCATGGAACGTCTCGACCGACAAGTGGACGCCTACGTCACCTGGAAGCGTGACCTCATTCGTGAGATCACCCGCTACCGCAGCTGGCTGGCGCATAACCGGCTTTCCAGCGAGGGCGTCGAGGCGCGCCTGGAGCGAGCGCTGCGGGTGTTGCGCACCGATCACATCACCCTGGCTTTCGTCGGCGAGTATTCGCGCGGCAAGACCGAGCTGATCAACAGCCTGTTCTTCTCCAACTACGGCCAGCGCATCCTGCCTTCACGGGCTGGCCGCACCACCATGTGCCCCACCGAACTGCTGTTCGATCCGCGTTCGGAACGCTCCTACATCCGCCTGCTGCCCATCGAGTCGCGCCTGGAAGACACCAGCATCACGCAGCTCAAGCGCACACCGCGACTCTGGCTCAATCTCCCACTCGACCCGCACGACCCGCAGAGCATGGCCGAAGCCTTCGCCCAGGTCGCGTTGACCAAGGCCATGCCGGTGGAACAGGCGATTGAGCTGGGCTTCGACCCGGCCGGCCTGGAAAACAGCAGCAGTGGCGATACCGTACTGGTCCCGGCCTGGCGTCACGCCGTGGTCAACTTCGACCACCCGCTGCTACGCCAGGGCTTGCGCATTCTCGATACACCCGGCCTGAACGCGCTGGGCAGCGAGCCGGAACTGACCCTGTCGATGCTGCCCAATGCCCAGGCGATCGTGTTCCTGCTCTCCGCCGACACCGGCGTCACCGCCAGCGACATGCAGATCTGGCAGCAGCACATCCGCCAGCTCGACGAAGACACGCAGAACAGCCTGTTCGCCGTCCTGAACAAGATCGACGTGCTCTGGGACGACGTCGCCGGCGAGACCTTCGTGCAGAAGGCCATCGAGGATATCCGTGACACCACCGCGCAGCAGCTGGGCATCGATTGCGCCGACGTCCTGCCGCTGTCGGCCAAACAGGCGCTGATGGCGAAGATTCGCGGTGACCAGGCGCTGCTCGAACGCAGCCAGCTGGCACGGCTGGAAGAGTTGCTCAGCCAGCGCATCCTCACGCAGAAGGAACGCCTGCTCGAGGACCAGGTGGTGCAGCAGGTGCTGGCGCTGCTGCAGAACAGTCAGCATGCCCTCAAGCTGCGCCTGGAAAAGGTCATCGAACAGCGCGATGTGCTGGCCAGCCATCAGGAAGGCAGCGGGCAGATGCTGCTCGAACTCACCGCCCGCACCCGCCACGATCACAACCGCCACCACAAGCGCCTGCTCGACCTGAAGACCAATCAGCGCCTGCTGCAACGCCAGGGCGAGCTGCTGCGCACGGCGATACGAGCCGAACGCCTCGAGGAACACCTGACCCGCTTGCGGCGCAGCCTGACCGGCAGCCTCACCACCCTGGGCATCAATCTGGCGATCCTGCACTTCTTCCGTTCGGTGGAGCAGGACCTGGGCATCCTCGAGCAGGAGGCGGAACGGGCCAACAAGATGGTTTCGGCGATCTACCGGCGGCACAGCGAAGAAAACCCGCTACAGGGCATCGACCCGCCGTTGTTCCAGTTGCTGCCTTATCAGCGCGAGCTGCGCAGCCTGCAAGGCAAGGCCGATCAGTTCCGCCTGCAGTTGAAGACCCTGCTCACCGAGCAGCGAACACTCACCAGACGCTTCTTCTCTACCCTGGTGCAGGAAGTCATCGGCATGCACCAGCGACTGCGCCAGGAGGCCGAACAATGGGCTGGCGATGCGCTGACGCCACTGCTGCAGTTTTCCCTGGAGCACAAGCAACAGCTGGAAACCCACATCCTGCAACTGAAGAGCCTGGCCAGGGAGAGCCAGCAGAACAGCCAGCGCGGGCAATTGCTGACGCGCTACAGCGGCGAACTGGAGCTGCAGCTGGCACAGGCCGCGGAAATGCTCCGTGCGCTGCGCCGACCGGCACCGCTGCGGCGGCAGGGCAAGGTGGTCAGCCTGGCCAGCGCGCAGATCAGCTAAAGCTGTCGCCATTTCGTCGCAGCCCACGAGGAAATGGCGAGAGCCCACTCGCCGTTGCATTTCAGGATGAATTGCAACGCGCATACCTTTAGACTTTGCCGCCTTCTTCAAGCAAGAGCCAGGGTCGATGCCCACTGCAATTCCCGCCGATTCCGTTGGCCTGGTGAGCCCGCAGGTCACGCATTTTGCCGAACCACTGACACTCGCCTGCGGCCGCACGCTGGCCGACTACCAGCTGATCTATGAAACCTACGGCGAGCTGAACGCTGCGCGCAGCAATGCCGTGCTCATCTGCCACGCGCTGTCCGGCCATCACCATGCTGCCGGCTACCACAGCGCGGACGACCGCAAGCCCGGCTGGTGGGACTCGTGCATCGGTCCGGGCAAGGCCATCGACACCGAGCGCTTCTTCGTCGTCAGCCTGAACAATCTGGGCGGCTGCAACGGTTCGACCGGCCCCAGCAGTACCAATCCCGCCAGCGGCAAGCCCTACGGTGCGGATTTTCCGGTGGTCACGGTGGAGGACTGGGTGCATAGCCAGGCGCTGCTTGCCGACCGTCTCGGCATCACTCAGTGGGCCGCTGTAGTCGGCGGCAGCCTGGGCGGCATGCAGGCCTTGCAGTGGACCATCAGCTACCCCGAGCGGGTGCGCCACTGCCTGGCCATCGCCTCGGCGCCCAAGCTGTCGGCGCAGAACATCGCCTTCAACGAGGTCGCACGCCAGGCCATCCTCTCCGACCCCGAGTTCCACGGTGGCCACTTCCAGGAGATGGGCGTGATCCCCAAGCGCGGGCTGATGCTGGCGCGCATGGTCGGCCACATCACCTACCTGTCCGATGACGCCATGGGCACCAAATTCGGCCGCGGACTGAAGAGCGAGAAGCTGAACTACGACTTCAACAGCGTGGAATTCCAGGTCGAAAGCTACCTGCGTTATCAGGGCGAGGAGTTTTCCGGGCGTTTCGACGCCAACACCTACCTGCTGATGACCAAGGCGCTGGACTACTTCGACCCGGCCGCAGCCAATGATGACGACCTGGCCAAGACCTTCGAAGTCGCCCAAGCACGCTTCTGCGTGATGTCCTTCACCACCGACTGGCGCTTCTCGCCGGAACGCTCGCGGGAAATCGTCGACGCCCTGCTCGCCGCGCGCAAGGACGTCTGCTATCTGGAGATCGAGGCACCGCAGGGCCACGATGCCTTCCTGATCCCCAACCCCCGCTACCTGCAAGCCTTCCGCGGTTACATGAACCGCATAGCCGTATAAGGAACGAAGATGCGCGCCGATCTGGACATCATCCAAGACTGGATTCCGGCCGGCAGCCGAGTTCTCGACCTCGGCTGCGGCAATGGCGAGCTGCTGGCCTGGCTGCGTGACCACAAGCAGGTCAGCGGCTACGGCCTGGAAATCGACCCGGACAACATCGCCGCCTGCATCGACAAGGGCGTCAACGTCATCGAGCAGAACCTCGACCTGGGCCTGGGCAACTTCGCCAGCGACAGCTTCGACATGGTGGTGATGACCCAGGCGCTGCAGGCCGTGCATTACCCCGACCAGCTGTTGAAGGAAATGCTGCGCGTCGGCCGCCAGTGCATCATCACCTTCCCCAACTTCGGCCATTGGCGTTGTCGCTGGTACCTTGCGAGCAAAGGCCGCATGCCGGTGTCGGAGTTCCTCCCCTACACTTGGTACAACACGCCGAACATTCACTTCTGCACGTTCGAAGATTTCGAGCGGTTGTGCCAGGAAAGCGGTGCCAGGGTACTCGAACGCCTGGCCGTCGACCGCGATCACAGGCATGACTGGGCCAGTCGACTATGGCCGAATCTGCTGGGTGAGATCGGCATCTACCGCGTCACCGGGCCGTCCCGCTGAGCGGTTCAACGCTGGAGGTAAGCATATGAAACGCGTCCTGATCGGCCTTTTGGCTGCACTCCTCACATTGCCGGCGCTGGCCGAACGCAAGCACAGCGTCGGCGAATACGACGTCCACTACAGCGCCTTCAATTCGGGCTTCCTGCAACCGGATATTGCCGCTGCCGCCGGACTCACGCGCAGCAAGACCCAGGGCGTGGTCAACGTCTCGGTGATCAAGGATGGCAAGCCGGTCGCGGCGCAGGTCAGCGGTGTGGTGAAGAACCTGCTCGGACAGGACCGCGCGCTGGGCTTCAAGCAGCTCAAGGAAGGCGACGAGGCGATCTATTACCTCGCGCAGTTCCCCTTCGACTCGCAGGAAACCCTGCGTTTCGCCCTCACCGTACAGCCGACCGGCGCCGAGTCGTTCAGCTTCGAGTTCAACCAGGAATTCTTCCCCGACCGATGATGCCTTTTTCCGAACTGGTACTAGCCAGCCATAACGCCGGCAAACTGAAGGAGCTCCAGGCCATGCTCGGCGACGCGGTACGCGTGCGCTCAGTGGCCGAGTTCAGCACCGTCGAGCCGGAGGAAACCGGTCTTTCCTTCGTCGAGAACGCCATTCTCAAGGCGCGCAACGCCGCGCGGATATCCGGTCTGCCCGCGCTCGCCGATGACTCCGGTCTGGCGGTCGACGCCCTTGGCGGCGCACCGGGCATCTACTCGGCGCGCTATGCCGACGGTCAGGGCGATGCCGCCAACAACGCCAAGCTGCTGCAGGTGCTGCGCGAGGTTCCGGATGCCGAGCGCGGCGCGCAGTTCGTCTGCGCCCTGGCACTGGTGCGGCATGCCGACGATCCGTTGCCAATCATCTGCGAAGGCCTCTGGCATGGCCGCATCCTGCATGCGCCGCGCGGCGAGCACGGCTTCGGCTACGACCCGCTGTTCTGGGTGCCGGAGTGCGATTGCTCCAGCGCCGAGATGCCGGCTGCGCAGAAGAATCAGCTCAGTCACCGCGCACGCGCCATGGCCCTGCTCAAGCAGCGGCTGGGGATATGAAAGAAGCTGCAAGCCACAAGCTGCAAGCGACAAGCAAAGGCGGCTCCGAAAATGTGCAGCTTGAAGCTTGCCGCTTGGAGCTGCCACCACTGGCGGCGTATGTCCATATCCCCTGGTGCGTGCGCAAATGTCCGTACTGTGACTTCAACTCCCACGCGGCCGGTCCCGAGCTGCCAGAAGACGCCTATGTCGCCGCGCTGCTGGCCGATCTTCGCGCGGATCTCGAGCACGTCCAGGGCCGCCGGCTGAGCTCGATCTTCTTCGGTGGTGGTACGCCAAGCCTGTTTTCCGCCAAGGCACTGGCGGCGATCGTCGACGGACTGGAGCGGCTGGTCGGCTTTGCCGAGGACATCGAGATCACCCTGGAGGCCAATCCGGGGACGTTCGAGCAGGCCAAATTCCGCGACTACCGCCAGCTCGGCATCAACCGGCTGTCCATCGGCGTGCAGAGTTTCCAGGCCGACAAGCTCAAGGCGCTGGGGCGCATCCACGATGGCGACGAAGCGATTCGCGCCGCCGATATGGCCCGCGCCGCCGGCTTCGATAACTTCAATCTCGACCTCATGCACGGCCTGCCGGATCAGAGCCTGGAGGATGCACTGAGCGACCTGCGCATTGCCATCGCCCAGCAACCGACGCACCTGTCCTGGTACCAGTTGACGCTTGAGCCGAACACCCTGTTCTGGAGCCAGCCGCCGCAGCTGCCCGAAGACGACATCCTCTGGGACATCCAGGAAGCCGGCCAGGCGCTGCTCGCCGAGCACGGTTATCGCCAGTACGAGACCTCGGCCTACGCCCAGCCCGGGCGGCAGGCTCGGCATAACCTGAACTACTGGAGCTTCGGCGATTTCCTCGGCATCGGTGCCGGCGCCCATGCCAAGCTCAGCCACGCCGACGGACGCATCCTGCGCAGCTGGAAGACCCGCCTGCCGAAGGACTACCTCGATCCGGGCAAGGCGTTCCGCGCAGGCGAAAAGTTGCTGGCAGCGGATGAATTGCCCTTCGAATTCCTGATGAATGTGCTGCGCCTCACCGACGGCGTACCGGCCATGCTGTTCACTCAGCGCACCGGACTGGCGCTGGATGTGCTCGCCAAGCCGCGGCGCGACACCGAAGCGCGCGGCCTGCTCTCGGCTGACCCGGCGCGCCTGGTGGCGACGCCGAAGGGCCAGCTGTTTCTCAACGACCTGCTACAGAGCTTCCTGCCTTAAGGACACCGCATGGATTTGCTACTCGACCTGATCGTCACGCTGTCGCGTTGGAGCCGCAGCCACCTGTCCGATATCTCCCTGGCGCTGATGGCCACGCTCTTCGTCCTGTTCGGCCCGGCAATCAATACCTGGGTAAAGGGCGCAGTCAGCAGCCTGAACTTCTTTTTCCGCACACTGATCTTCGTACTGGTCTGCGCGGTGGGCTATGGCCTGGCGATCGTCTTCCTCACACCGTGGATGACCCAGGGGCTGGCCCATCTGAACAATTACAGCCTGGCACCGGTACTGCTGCTGATCTTCTTCCTCATCGGCGTGATCGCCGACCGTAACTAGTGGCCTGTTTGGTAAGTTCAGTTGGTCAATGTCGACACCCATGGCCCCGATACCATGTTGCTGCTCCTTGCCATAGCCCGGCGATGACTCGTCGCCGCGCCTTGTCTCGGGCCATGCTCATCCGAACTTACCTCAACCAACTCGCCGCACAGGCCACTAACGCTACTCAGCCTTCGCGAAGAAAGCGATCGAGATCGACGGGCTCGCCCGGGCGATAGCACAGCTGCCGGCGCAGATCCTCGAACAGCGGGTCGTAGATGCCGTGCAGGCCGAAGAGGCTATCGGCATCCACCGGCACACCGTGGCGCCGCAGGCACTGACGGACGCGCTGCAGGAAGTTGCAGGCAACGTCGCGGTGCATTCGAAACTGCTCGTCCACCTGCAGCGCCCCAGCCTCGAAGCGCAGATGAAAACACGCCCACTGCGGCGCCTCCGGCGTGCCCTCGACACGGTAGTCGAGCTGCAGGTGATACCCCGGCTTTCCGGAAGCGGAAAGGCTGTGGTACTCCAATTGGCCCGGTCTGAACACGCGACTCCCCCCTCTGCAAATGGCGCAGCTGCCCGCCCGGCTGCCGGGCGCCTTTGCAACGCTATGCAGGCGATCATCCCACTGCCGCGTCAGCCCGCTCTTGAGCGAAGTCATTACTCGTGCTCGGCCGCCTCCCGCCAAACAGGAAGCCGTGCACGCTCGCATCGTCGCGCGCGTGCCAGCCGCACACGGTGGCAATTCTGAAGGCATGAAAAAGGGCACCAGCGGCGCCCTTTCGTGCATCTTCTGCTCTTCGTCAGTTGCCGCGACGCAGCGCCTGCGGCGAGAAATCACGCGGGCCGAGGTTGACGTTGAAGTCGTACATCGGCTCGTTGTTGTCCAGGCCATCGACGAAGTAGTTGCCGTCCTTGAGGTGGTAGAGCGTTTCCAGCGTGCTGTTGAACATCGGCACGTCGTAATAGCTGATCGGATGGCTTTCCTGCAGACCGATCAGCTCGCCCTTCTCGTCGTACAGGTCGACGGCAAGAATCGCCCAGCTGTCCTCGTCGATATAGAAGCGACGCTTGTCGTAGAGGTGGCTGAAGCCCTTGCGCAAGGTCGCCTCGACCACCCACACGCGATGCAGCTCGTAGCGCAGCAATTCCGGGTTCAGGGTGCGTGGCTGGACGATGCTGTCGTACGGAAGGCCCTTCTGATGCACGGCATAACTGTTGTAGGGCATCAGCATTTCGCGCTTGCCGAGCAGTTCCCACTCGTAGCGATCCGGCGCGCCATTGAACGAGTCGACCACATCGGCCGTGGCCAGGCCGCTGGTGTCGGGCTGCAAGGAATCATAGGCCAGCGACGGCAGACGGCGTACGCGGCGATCGTCCGGGCTGTAGCGCCACGCCTTGCGAGTGGTCAGCACCTGGTCGAGCGGGTCCTGCACCACCAGCGCCGTACCGGACAGTTTGGCCGGGGCGGTGACGCGATACTTGTAGTACAGCACGGTGTTGTCTAGGTCCGCGTGAGTCATGCCTTCGCGGTTATAGACGTAATAGACGTGCCGATCGCGCTTGATGTAGTTGGCCCGGCCACCGATCACCACCGCCTGGTTGTTGATCATGTGGCTCTGGTCACCCTTGTAATGCAGGATGTGGTTCCAGATCACCTCGATGCCGCTCTGCGGGATCGGGAAGGGAATGCCCGCGGCTGCGCCCTGAATACCGTTGCCGTTGGCGATCAGCTCGGCGCTGACGGCGTTGTAGCGGGTGGCGTCATAGATCCGCTGCGGCACCGAGGCACTGCGGCGAGTCGGGAATACGCGCAGGTGGTAGTCGGGGTAACGCTCCAGCAGCGCCTTCATACCGTCGGAAAGCTGGCCGCTGTACTCGTTGATATTGGTGCGATCGACGCGATAAAGCACTGAATCGCTCGCATAAGGGTCGGGATGGTGCATCCCGGGCTCGTAACCGGCGGGTGCTGCGACCCCACCGGTCCAGGGCGGGATCGTCCCGGCGGGATTGCCGCCGCGCTCCGCACCCAGCGGAGTGAGGTCCTGTCCCAACCGCGCGGCCTGGGTGCTGTCTACCTTCGCCTGTGCCGGTAACACGGCACAGGCCGCCAACAACAGAATTCCGATCTTTCCGTACATCGTCTACTCCCCCAATTTGCGCACGATGCTGGGCACCGCGTGGCGAGCCCGGCTATCGGCATTGCATTGTTATATGGTGTGGGCAGGCATGCCGTCCTGGCAGGCACTCTTCCCTGGCCGCTGCTGCGGCTCTCGATCTGGATGTGACAAGCCACCTGACCGCCCGGCGCCACTGACAGGGCAACCGGATCGCGGGTGTTTCGCTCGCGCTGACCGCATTCAGTCGACGCGCTGGAATTTCAGGTCCCAGACACCGTGACCAAGCCGTTCACCACGGCGCTCGAACTTGGTTATCGGTCGCTCCGCAGGCCGTGGCACGCAATGTCCACCCTCGGCCAGATTGCGGAAGCCCGGGGCGACATTCATCACCTCGAGCATGTATTCGGCATAGGGCTCCCAGTCGGTGGCCATATGCAGTACGCCGCCGATCTTCAGCTTGCTGCGCACCAGCTCGGCGAAAGCAGGCTGCACGATACGTCGCTTGTGATGACGGCTCTTGTGCCAGGGGTCCGGAAAGAACAGCAACACGCGGTCCAGACTGGCATCGGCGACGCAATCGCGCAGCACCTCCAAGGCGTCGCAACTGTAGACCCTGACGTTGTTCAATTTCTGTGACACAAGTCCGCTCAGCAACGCGCCGACGCCAGGTTTATGTACTTCCACGCCGATGAAGTCCTGATCCGGCGCCGCGGCGGCCATTTCCAACGTGGAATGACCCATGCCGAAACCGATCTCGAAGGTGCGCGGCGCGCTGCGGCCGAACACCTCGTCGAAGTCGCGCAAGCCGTCCTCGAGGGCCAGGCCGAACTTCGGCCAGCCTTGCTCCAGCCCACGCTGCTGGCCTTCGGTCATGCGCCCGGCACGCATCACGAAACTCTTGATGGTGCGGCGGTGCTCGGTTTGCTGCGCTTCGGCCGCGGGGTTCTGCTCTGTCATGGTCTACCTGCGAGAAATAAAAAAGCCGGCCCCGACGCAAGGTCGGGGCCGGCCACGAATCGGTTCAGCGAATCAGCCCGTCCAGCGGCGACGAGGCGCTGGCGTAGAGCTTCTTCGGCATGCGCCCGGCAAGATAGGCCAGGCGGCCGGCCTCGATGGCGTACTTCATGGCCTCGGCCATCAACACGGGATTCTGCGCATGGGCGATGGCGCTGTTCATCAGCACCGCCTCACAGCCCAGCTCCATGGCGATAGTGGCGTCCGAGGCGGTTCCGACACCGGCATCCACCAGCACGGGCACAGTGGCTTCCTCGAGGATGATGCGCAGGTTGTACGGGTTGCAGATGCCCAGACCGGTGCCGATCAGGCCGGCCAGCGGCATCACCGCGATACAGCCCATCTCGGCCAGCTGACGGGCGATGATCGGGTCGTCGCTGGTGTAGACCATCACGTCGAAGCCGTCCTTGATCAGCACGTCGGCAGCCTTGAGGGTCTCGATGACGTTGGGGAACAGGGTCTTCTGGTCGGCCAGCACTTCCAGCTTGACCAGCTTGTGGCCATCGAGCAGCTCGCGCGCCAGGCGGCAGGTACGCACCGCATCCTCAGCGGTGAAGCAGCCGGCGGTGTTCGGCAGGATGGTGTAGCGCTCGGGACTGATCACGTCGAGCAGGTTCGGCTCGCCGGGGTTCTGGCCGATGTTGGTGCGGCGCACCGCGACGGTGACGATCTCGGCACCCGAGGCCTCGATGGCCGCACGCGTTTCCTCGAGATCCTTGTACTTGCCGGTGCCGACCAGCAGGCGCGATTGATAGGTGCGACCGGCCAGGGTGAAGGGCTTGTCGTTCGGAACTGGGCGCATGGGAATTCCTCGTTCGGACGTGTTGCAGCGGACTGGGCGCCGCAGAGCGGCGTGATTCGGATGAGCGCGAGCGGCTAACCGCCACCGATGGCGTGCACTACCTCGACGTGATCGCCTTCGCGGAGTTCGGTAGTCGCGTGCGCGCTGCGCGGCACGATATCGCGGTTGAGCTCAACGGCCAGACGGCGTCCGGTCAGGTCCAGACGCACCAGCAGGTCGGCCACCGACTCGCCGGCTGGCAGCTCATAGGGTTCGCCATTCAACTGAATCTGCATGCTGTTCGCCGCCATTGCGAAAAGGGGACGGCATTCTAGCCCGAATCACCCACGCCACCAACGCGAAGCCCGCGGCCGTTCGTCTCGCTCAGCCGCGTAGGCGCCAGCCGGCCAGTGCCAGGCAGAGCCAGCCCACGAGAAAGGAAGTCCCTCCTAGCGGCGTGATAATGCCCAGTTTGCCAATTCCGCTGAGGGTAAGCAGGTAAAGACTGCCGGAAAACAGCAGGATACCGACGACGAACAGAGCGCCTGCCGCAGTCAGCAGGCGGCTGGGTCGATGCAGCGAAAGCAGCGCGACGCCAAGCAGCGCCAGCGCATGAAGCATCTGATACTGCACGCCGGTCTGAAACACCGCGAGATAGGCAGTGCTCAACTGGCTCTTGAGGGCATGGGAAGCGAAGGCGCCAAGCGCAACGCCGGTAAAGCCGAACAATGCGGCAAGGACGATATAAGCACGAATCATTGCCATTTCCGGTCGATGGCCTGAGCGGCCGCTATAATGCCCGCTCTTTTCGCCCACGACCAAGTGCCATGTTGCGAAACCTCCTGCTGCGCCTTTCCAAACTGCTGCTCTGGCTGATCGGCCTCTCGGTGCTGCTGGTACTGTTGTTTCGCTGGGTGCCACCACCGTTCACCGCTTTGATGATCGAGCGCAAGATCGAGTCCTGGCGCACAGGCGAAACTATCAACCTGACCCGTGATTGGCGGCCTTGGCGCGAGCTGCCGGACGATCTGAAAATGGCGGTGATCGCCGCCGAAGATCAGAAGTTCGCCGACCACTGGGGCTTCGACATCGCTGCAATCCGCGCCGCCCTCAGCCACAATGAGCGCGGCGGTTCACTGCGCGGTGCCAGCACATTGAGTCAGCAGGTGGCGAAGAACCTTTTTCTCTGGTCCGGCCGCAGCTGGCCGCGCAAGGGCCTGGAAGCCTGGTTCACCGCGCTGATCGAACTGCTGTGGCCCAAGCAGCGCATCCTCGAGGTCTATCTCAATAGCGTCGAGTGGGCCGATGGCATCTTCGGTGCGCAAGCGGCGGCTCAGCATCACTTCGGCACCGCTGCACCGTACCTGTCGACCCGCCAGGCCAGCCTCCTCGCCGCGGTGCTGCCCAACCCACGAGAGTGGAGCGCTGGCAGGCCGAGCAGCCATGTGAACAATCGCGCCGCCTGGATTCGGCAGCAGATGCGCCAGCTGGGTGGCAGCCACTACCTGCAGCGGATCAAACCGGACCACCCGGAATGGTGGCCGGGCTGGCTCTGAGCCAGCATTACAGAACAGCCGGCGCAGCAGGATGCAGCACCTCCGGTGCGAGATGACGTACCTCCCGCTCAGCCAGTGCGATGGGGTTTGACTATGCAGTATCTGGATCGAGCCTGAGAGCAACCATGAACACCTACCTCGTCCGGCTGAGTCTGGGCTACTTCTGCCTGGCCATGCTGTGGATTCTCCTGGGCGACACGCTGGTCGGCTACCTGGCCACAGGCGATAGCCAGACCTGGCAAACGGGCAAGGGCGCCCTGTTCGTGGGATTCACCACCGCGCTGATATTCCTGCTCGGCCGCCAGCACTTTCGCCGCTTCGACGAACAGCAGCGCGCCCAACACCTCCAGGAAAGCAGCCTGAAGCAGGCCGCCGCAGTCTTTGACAGCACCCAGGAAGGCGTCCTGGTCACCGATCCGAGCCAGCACATCGTGCACGTCAATCCGGCCTTCAGCCGCATCACCGGCTACAGCACCGAAGAGGTTCTCGGGCAGACGCCCAAGCTGTTCGCCTCCGGCAAGCACGACGCAGCCTTCTACAGCCAGATGTGGCTGGCGCTGAAAGAGCATGGCGAATGGAGCGGCGAAATCTGGAATCGCCGCAAGAACGGCGAGGTGTATCCGCAATGGCAGAACCTGCGCTGCATCCACGACAACCAGGGTCAGCTCAGCCATTACGTGGCGGTGTTTTCCGATCTCTCGGCACTGAAGCGCTCACGCGAAGAGCTCGACCAGCTCGCCCATTACGATCCGCTGCTCAAGCTGCCGAATCGGCTGCTGTTCACCGAGCGTGCCAAGCAGAATCTCGAACGCGCCAGGGCGAACAGACGCAGCGGTGCGTTACTGCTGATCGACCTCGATCACTTCAAGGACATCAACGAAAGCCTTGGCCACAGCCTGGGCGACGCGCTGCTGCAGGCGGTCAGCATGCGGCTGGGCGAACACCTGGAAGAAGGCATGACCCTAGGCCGACTCGGCGGCGACGAGTTCGCCCTGCTTTGTGAAGGCTACGGCGCAGAGAAGGCCACCTCGCTGGCGTTGCGTATTCTCGACCGACTGAACGAGCCCTTTCATATCGCGGATCAGGAGCTGTTCAGCAGCGCCAGCATCGGCATCGTGTTGTATCCCTATCCGACCGACGTGCAGAACGTCGAGCATCTGATGCGCAACGCCGACTCGGCACTGTTCAAGGCCAAGAGCAGCGGCCGCTCAACCTACGCATTCTATTCCGAAGAACTGACCAGCCAGGCCCGTCAGCGCGTCGAACTGGTCACGACGCTGCGCCAGGCCCTCGAGCAAGAACAGTTGCGCCTGCACTTTCAGCCGATCTACGACCTGCGCGAGGGTACGATCACCGGTTTCGAAGCACTGGTACGCTGGCTGCACCCGGAGAAAGGCCTGATCGCGCCGGGCATCTTCATTCCCATAGCCGAGGAAACCGGGCTGATCAGCGCCATCGATCACTGGGTGCTGGAGCAGGCCTGCAACCAGGCCCGCGAGTGGCTGGGGCAGGGCCGTCTGCTTGGCTTCATCGCGGTGAACATTTCCAGTCGCCTGTTCGGCAACGGCGAGCTCGACCTGCAGGTCGCCACCATTCTTGCCCGCAGCGGGCTGGAGGCGCGTCATCTGGAACTGGAGATCACCGAAAGCGCGGTGATGCATGACCCGGACGCCGCCCTGGAGTTGCTGCAGCGCCTGCGGGCGCTCGGCGTTCAGCTGGCAATCGACGATTTCGGCACCGGCTACTCGTCGCTGCAACGACTCAAGCGCATGAACGTGCACAAGCTGAAAATCGACCAGGGCTTCGTCCGCGGCCTGCCGGACGACCGCGAGGACGCCGCCATCACCCGCTCGGTCATCGGTCTGGCACACAACCTGGGCCTCAAAGTCGTGGCTGAAGGCATCGAGACTGCAGACCAGGCGGCGTTTCTGCTGGCGCAGAACTGCGACTATGGCCAAGGCTACGGATTTGCACGACCGCAACCGGCCAGCGATATCGATTGGCGCCCTACCGACCTCCACTACGGGCAGGGTTGCCGCTCGTCAGGCGTATGATTACCCATGCATATCAATAGGCCATCACGGCAGGTAAGCTGACACATCGGTCAATCACGGACCAACATGGAAGCCAGGGTGATGGACTTTTTCGGCCGCTCCCTGATCCGCACAGCCGAGCGTCCAATCGGTCAACTACCGCGTACCGCAGCGAAGACGATGAGCGAGCCAGCGATAGACCATAATCAGCCTCACGGCGTACGACAGCTATTCAGCCGAAAGAACAGCATCGCCTGGGCGATGCTGGTGTTCACCCTGCTGGTGCAACTGGTGGTCTGGCAAAGCCTGCGCACCAACGAGGATCGCGCGGCCCAGCAGCAGTTTCAGCTGCTTGGCGAGAAGGTCACCGAAGCGATCCGCAAGCGACTGCGTGATCACGAACAGATTCTTCTCGGCGGCGCAGGTCTGTTCGATGCGGCGAAGAACGTCAGCCGCGAGCAGTGGCGCACGTACGTCAACCGCTTGCTGCTACCTGACCGTTATCCCGGCATCCAGGGCGTAGGTTTCAGCCAGGCGATCCCGCATGCCGAGCATGATGCTTATGTCACCAGCATCCGCGCCCAAGGCTTCCCAGAATTCGACATCCATCCACCGGGGGAGCGCGAGCTCTACACCTCGATCACTTTCCTGGAGCCGTTCCTGGGCCGCAATCTGGCCGCCTTCGGATATGACATGTATTCCGAACCCATTCGTCGACAGGCGATGCTACGGGCGGCCCGGCTCGGCGAAAGCAGCATGACCGGGAAAGTGACGCTAGTGCAGGAAACCCACGGCAAGGTACAGGCCGGCGTATTGCTCTATGTCCCCGTGTACCGGCATGGGATGCCCATGGTCACTCCAGAGCAGCGCATGCAGGCGCTGCTCGGCTTCGTCTACAGCCCTTATCGCGTCGATGATCTAATGCGAGGCATCCTGCTTGCGGCCGATCTGCCGCTGGCGCTGCACATCTACTCCAGCGCCGGTGAAGAAACCGAGCATCTGATCTACGCCTCGAGCGAAGCCCCCGGGCCGGGCAGTGAGCGTTTCAGCCAGCTACAGAAGCTGGACCTGTACGGTCAGACCTGGACGCTGCGCATGGATAGTCGACCCGAGTTCGACAATCGGTTCCACTCCAATGAGGCGCTGGTATTCGGCCTGGGACTTGGCCTGAGCCTACTGGTGTTTCTACTCACTTCATCGCTGGCACTGCGCCATAGCCGCGCTCAGGCGCTGGCGAACGAGATGACCCGGCACATTCGCCAGAGCAGGCACGATCTGCGCTTGAGCGAGGAGCGTCTGTCGCTGGCACTGAAAGGCAGCAACGACGGTCTGTGGGATCTCGACCTGGAAGCCGGCAGCATGTTCGCCTCGCCTCGCGCCTGGGAAATGCTCGGTTATCGCCCCAACGAGCTGACCTGCGACCTCAAGCTGTGGGAGCGCGTGACGGTTGCCGAAGACCTCGCGCAGCAGAAAGCGCGCCTGGCGCAAGCCATGCTCTCCAATGTCGATCACTTCACCACCGAGTTACGCCTGCAACACAAGCATGGTCATGTCGTCCCAGTGCTTCTACGCGGCTACATACAGCGTGACCCGCAAGGCATGGCCCAGCGCATCAGCGGCACGCTGATGGATCTGACCGAACGCAAACGCGTCGAGCAGATGAAGAACGACTTCGTTTCAACCGTCAGCCACGAACTGCGCACGCCACTGACATCCATCAGCGGTGCGCTTGGGCTGATCGTCGGCGGCGCGCTCGGATCCGCGCCTCCAACCATGCAGCAGATGCTCGAGATCGCCTACCGCAACAGCCTACGCCTAGGGCATCTGATCAACGACCTGCTGGACATGGAAAAGATGGCCGCCGGCAAGATGTCGTTCGAACTGCGCGAACATTCGCTTGGCGACCTGCTCGAGGAGTCGCTGGCGAGCAACCAGGCGCTCTGCGAGCAGCATGGCGTGCACTGTACGCTCGAGCATCCGAACGATGTGCTGGTCTGGGTGGACGGCCTGCGCCTGCAGCAGGTGCTGGGCAACTTCCTCTCCAACGCCGTCAAGTTCACCCCCGAGGGCGGGCAGATTCGGCTGCACAGCTCGCTGCGCGGAGCCAAGGTCCGCATCAGCGTCACCGACCAGGGCCCCGGCATTCCCGAGGCGTTTCGCTCCCGCGTGTTCGAGAAGTTCGCCCAGGCCGACGCCTCGGACAGCCGGCAGAAGTCCGGCACCGGGCTCGGACTGGCGATCACCAAAGAGCTGATCGAACGCATGGGCGGTACGGTCGGCTTCGATTGCGCGCCGGATCAGGGCACCACATTCTGGTGTGAGCTGCCGATCCAGACCCCACCCGCCGAATCGGACAGCCGCGACGGCCAACCGCGAATCCTGGTCGTTGAAGACGAGCCTGACACTGGCCGTCTGCTGCATATGATGCTGCGCGAAGGCGGCTACGGCGTGGAGCGCGTGCAAAGCCTGCATCAGGCCCGTGAAAAGCTCGCCACCGGCCAGTACGAAGCCATGACACTGGATCTACACCTGCCCGACGGCAGCGGCATGCAGCTGATCGACGAATTGCGCGATCAACCGGCGATGCAGGATCTGCCCATCGTCGTCATCTCCGCCGCGCACCAGTTCGAGCAGGACCAGTTTCCCGCAGGGATCGTCTGGCTGCACAAACCGATCACCAATACGCAGCTGCTGGTCGCGGTCGAGCAGGCGCGAGAGAACATCCGCCAGGCCGGAAGCAGGCCGCGGTAGACGGGCAGCATCCGCGGGAAAGGCAGGCAAAAAAAATCGCGGGAGCCAATGGCATCCCGCGATTCGTTTTCAGCTGACGTGCATCAGGCCTGAATCGAGCCCTTGAGCTTGTTCATCGCATTCTTTTCCAGCTGACGAATGCGCTCGGCCGACACGTTGTACTTGGCCGCCAGGTCATGCAGGGTCGCCTTGTCCTCGTTCAGCCAGCGCTGCTGGAGGATGTCCCGGCTGCGCTCGTCGAGCCCCTCGAGCGCCGCATGCAGGCTGGAGGTGGAGCTGTCGCTCCAATCGGCATCTTCCAGCTGGCGGGCCGGATCGTAGCGATGATCTTCCAGGTAGTGCGCCGGCGACTGGTAGGCGCTGTCGTCGTCGGCATCGGCCGCCGGGTCGAAGGCCATGTCATGGCCGGTCAGGCGACTTTCCATCTCACGCACTTCGTGCGGCTCGACGCCCAGACTGTCGGCCACGGCGGTGACTTCATCGTTGTTCAACCAGGCCAGACGCTTTTTCTGGCTGCGCAGGTTGAAGAACAGCTTGCGCTGCGCCTTGGTGGTCGCGACCTTGACGATGCGCCAATTGCGCAGGATGAACTCGTGAATTTCGGCGCGAATCCAGTGTACGGCGAAGGACACCAGCCGCACGCCCATCTCGGGGTTGAAACGCTTGACCGCCTTCATCAGGCCGACGTTACCTTCCTGGATCAGGTCGGCCTGAGCCAGACCGTAGCCGGAATAGCTGCGGGCGATGTGAACGACGAAACGCAGGTGCGCCAGCACCATCTGCCGGGCCGCTTCGAGATCCTGATGATAGAAGAGGCGCCCGGCCAGCTCGCGCTCCTGCTCGACGGTGAGCAGCGGGAGGCTGTTCACGGTCTGCACGTAGGCCTCGAGATTCGCTCCCGGGACTAGCGCTTGAACAGGTTGCAGAGTAGTTGTCATGCAGTACCTCCAATGACGAAGCTGCAGCAGTTTAGCATTGCCGGATGAGACTGCAAGCCTGTGGAAAAGTTCCCTGACACAACTATCAAGTCATTGTTTTTAAATGGAATTTTATCTCGGAGCGAGCTCGCTCAGATGCCTTGCGACCGCCAGCCAGGCACCGATGTAGCCGAGCAGCACCGCACCGATCACCAGCGATAACGCATCGCCGGCCGGAACGCCCCCCAGGCCGAAATCACTGCCGTAGAGGCCGGCCAGATTCACCACGGCCTCGTTCAGCCAGCCCAATCCGTAGACCAGCAGCAGCCAGGCAATCAGGCCGGCGCCCAGGCCGTAGATGGCGCCCATGTAGAGAAATGGCCGGCGCACGTAACCATCGGTGCCGCCCACCAGCTTGACCACCTCGATCTCGGTGCGGCGGTTCTCGATGTGCAGGCGAATGGTGTTGCCGATCACCAGCAGCAACGTCGCCACCAGCAGCAGGGTCAGGCCAAAGACGAAGCGGTCGCCGAGCTTGAGGATGGCGGTCAGCCGCTCGACCCAGAGCAGATCCAGCTGCGCCAGCTGCACGCCCGGCAACTCGGCCAGCTGCTGACGCAGCGCTTCGAGCTTGTCCTTGTCCACCTCTTCGGGTGTCACGATGATCACGCCGGGCAGCGGATTCTCCGGCAACTCCTTGAGTGCTTCGCCAAGCCCGGACAGTTGCTGGAACTCATCCAGCGCCTGCTCGCGGCCGACCCAGTCCGCCGCTGCCACGTCGGGCATGGTGGCAACCTCGTCACGCAGGCGCTCGCCAGCGTCGCTATCTACCTCAAGCTGCATGAACAGCGAGATCTGCGCGGCGCGCTGCCAGGAGCCACCGAGCCGCTCGACATTATCCAGCAGCAGCGCCAGGCCCATGGGCAGGCTCAACGCCACAGCCATCACCAGGCAGGTGAAGAAGCTGCCGATCGGCTGCTTGATCAGACGCCCGACGCTGTCCACCAGGCTGGCGCGGTGACTTTCCAGCCAGGCGTGGAACAGCGTCTTGAAGTCCGGCTCGTCGCCGCGCGGCTGCTCCGGCTTCTTCACCGAACCACCGACGCGCTCGGCCGTGCTCGGATTGGTCTTGGGATTGCGTTCGCTGCTCATCGGCTGGCCTCCCCGTCGCCGATCAGGCGACCACGTTGCAGGGTCAGCATGCGATGACGCATCCGCGCGATCAGCGCCAAATCGTGGCTGGCGATCAGCACGGTGGTGCCCAGGCGATTGATGTCTTCGAACACGCCCATGATCTCCGCAGCGAGTCGTGGGTCGAGGTTACCGGTAGGTTCATCGGCGAGCAGCAGGGCCGGCCGATGCACCACGGCGCGGGCGATGCCGACGCGCTGCTGCTGACCGGTGGACAGGTCCGCCGGATACTGCAGCGCCTTGTCCTTGAGGCTGACGCGCTCCAGCGCGGTCATTACCCGCTGGCCGATCTCGCGCTTGTTCAGCCCGAGAATCTGCAACGGCAGGGCGACGTTGTCGAACACCGTGCGATCGAACAGCAGCTGGTGATTCTGGAACACCACCCCGATCTGTCGGCGCAGGAAGGGAATCTGCGCGTTGGTGATGCGCGACAGGTCCTGTCCGGCCAGCAACAGCTTGCCGCTGGTGGGGCGCTCCATGGCCAGCAACAGGCGCAGCAGCGTGCTCTTGCCGGCGCCGGAATGGCCGGTGACGAAGAGGAACTCGCCACGGCGCACCTGAAAGGAAAGCTCATGCAACCCGATGTGGCCGTTGGGATAGCGTTTGCCGACCTGTTCGAAACGAATCATGCGCCGTCCCGCTGGGCAAAAAGCGCCTTGACGAAGGCATCGGCCTCGAACGTGCGCAGATCGTCGATGCCTTCGCCGACACCGATATAGCGGATCGGCGTGCCGAACTGCTTGGCCAGGGCGAAGATCACGCCACCCTTGGCGGTGCCGTCGAGCTTGGTCAGCACCAGCCCGGTCAGCTCGACCGCCTGGTTGAACTGCTTGGTCTGGTTGATGGCGTTCTGGCCGGTGCCGGCGTCGAGTACCAGCAGGACTTCGTGGGGAGCCGACTCGTCGAGCTTGCCCATGACCCGACGGACTTTCTTCAGTTCCTCCATCAGGTTGTCCTTGGTATGCAGACGGCCCGCGGTGTCAGCGATCAGCACGTCGATGCCGCGCGCCTTGGCCGCCTGCACCGCATCGAAGATCACCGAGGCGGAATCGGCACCGGTGTGCTGGGCGATCACCGGAATGCTGTTGCGCTCGCCCCACACCTGCAACTGCTCCACCGCCGCGGCGCGGAAGGTGTCGCCGGCCGCGAGCATGACCTTCTTGCCTTCGAGCTGCAGCTTCTTGGCCAGCTTGCCGATGGTGGTGGTCTTGCCGACACCGTTCACGCCGACCACGAGGATCACATACGGGCACTTGCCACTGTCGACCACGAGCGGCTGCTCGACTGGCTTGAGCAGCCCAGAGAGTTCTTCCTGCAGCGCGGTGTAGAGCGCGCCGCTGTCGGCCAGCTCCTTGCGCGACACGCGGCGGGTGAGGTTCTGCATGATCGCCGTGGTCGCCTCGACACCGACGTCGGCGGTGAGCAGACGGGTTTCCAGTTCGTCGAGCAGGTCATCGTCGATGGCTTTCTTGCCGAGGAACAGGCTGGCCATGCCTTCGCCGATGCTCGAGCTGGTCTTGGACAGCCCTTGCTTGAGGCGGGCGAAGAAGCCGAGTTTGGCCGGAGCTTCGGCGGGCACTGCCGCGGCGACCGGCACCGGCACGATTTCTGGCTCTGGCTCTGGCTCTGGCTCTGGCTCTGGGAGTATTTCGGCTTCGACGGGCGGTTCGGGCAATAACTCGGCGGTGGTGATTGCCGGTTGCTCGCTCTCGGCCTCAGGCTGCTCGGCGTGCGCCAGGCGGTCTTCCTGCGCTTCGGCAGCAGGTTGCTCGGCCGCCGGCTGCTGCGGTTTCTTGCGCAGCCAGCCGAACAGGCCTTTCTTTTCGCCGGGCTCGGCCGGTGTCTTCTTGTCGTCGTTGGAACCAAACATGGAGAAGGTATTCTCAAGGATGCGATACGCCGGCAGCCACGCTGCCGGCCAAACGGGCTCTATCCTAGCACCTCGCAAAGCGGGTGCGCTAAGCACGGGTTCCGGCATCAGGGCCGGTCTGGCTGCGGATACCCCGGCTTTGCCTGACCCGCGCAGGCCATTACCATGGCTGCCGTGTCGCCGCCCTGCCATCTGCCGTGGCGGGCACCAACCTGGACGAGTCCCGACTATGCCTCTGATGTTACGCCGCGCCGCCGCCCTGCTGCTCGGAGCCTTCTATCTGCCCCTGCTGGCAGCAGCAGACAGCCAGCCCACCCACGAGTTCTTCCTCGACAACGGCCTGAAGGTGATCGTGCGCGAGGATCATCGTGCGCCGGTGGTGGTATCCCAGCTCTGGTACAAGGTTGGTTCCAGCTACGAGACGGCTGGCCAGACCGGCCTCTCCCACGCGCTCGAACACATGATGTTCAAGGGCAGCCGCAAGCTCGATGCCGGCGAAGCCTCGCGCATCCTGCGTGAGCTGGGCGCCGAGGAAAACGCCTTCACCAGCGACGACTACACCGCCTATTACCAGGTCCTGGCGCGTGACCGCCTGGCCGTCGCGTTCGAGCTCGAAGCCGATCGCCTGGCCAGCCTCAAGCTGCCGCCAGACGAGTTCGCCCGCGAGATCGAGGTGATCAAGGAAGAACGCCGCCTGCGCACCGACGACAAGCCCAGCTCGCTGGCCTACGAGCGCTTCAAGACCATCGCCTATCCCGCCAGCGGCTACCGCAACCCGACCATCGGCTGGATGGCCGACCTCAACCGCATGCAGGCCGACGAGCTGCGCGCCTGGTACGAGCAGTGGTACGCACCGAACAACGCCACCCTGGTGGTGGTCGGCGACGTGACCGCCGATGAGGTCCGCGGACTGGCCGAGCGCTTCTTCGGCGCCATCGAGAAACGCGAAGTGCCGGCAGCCAAGCGGCCACTGGAACTGGCCGAACCGGGCGAGCGACGCCTCCAGCTGCACGTGAAGACGCAGCTGCCGACGCTGCTCATGGCCTTCAATGCGCCGAGCCTGGCGACCGAGGAGAACGCTCGCCAGGTGCATGCCCTGCGGTTGATCTCCGCCCTGCTCGACGGCGGCTACAGCGCGCGCCTGCCGGAGCGCCTGGAGCGCGGTGAGGAACTGGTGACCAGCGCCTCGGCCTGGTACGACGCCTATGCCCGTGGCGACAGCCTGTTCGTCTTGAGCGCCGCGCCGAACATGCAGAAGGGCCGCACGCTGGAAGAAGTCGAAGCCGGCCTGTGGCAGGAGCTCGATGCGCTCAAGCAGACGCCCCCCTCTGCGGACGAACTCGAGCGCGTGCGTGCCCAGGTCATCGCCGGCCTGGTCTACGAGCGCGACTCCATCACCCAGCAGGCCACCACCATCGGCAAGCTGGAAACCGTCGGCCTGTCCTGGCGCCTGATGGACGAGGAGCTGAGCGCGCTGGAAGCGGTCACGCCCGAGGACATCCAGCAGGCCGCCCGCACCTACTTCACCCGCTCCCGCCTGAGCGTCGCCCATGTTCTGCCCGAGGAAGCCCGTGATGAGTGAATCCAAAGCCCTGCGCCGTGGCCTGTTCGGCCTGCTGCTGGCGGCCGGCCTCGGCCTCGCGGGCTGCGATGACGGTTCCAGCGCCCTGCCGCAGCCCGGCCAGCCGGTCGAGCAGGACGTGGCCCGCGAAGCCAGCCAGCCCGCCGTGACGACCGAGAACGAGAAACCCCGCCTGGAGTCGCTCGCCGAGCTGGGCGATCAACCACTGGCCCGGCGCAAACTGGACATCCAGAGCTGGCAGACCGCCGAAGGCGCCAAGGTACTGTTCGTCGAAGCCCGTGAGCTGCCGATGTTCGACCTGCGCCTGACCTTCTCCGCCGGCAGCAGCCAGGACGGCGACGTACCCGGCCTGGCACTGCTGACCAACGCCATGCTCAACGAGGGCGTGGCGGGCAAGGACGTCGGCGCCATCGCCCGTGGCTTCGAAGGCCTCGGTGCGGACTTCGGCAACGGTTCCTACCGCGACATGGCCGTGGCCAGCCTGCGCAGCCTCAGTGCGCCGGACAAGCGCGAGCCGGCCCTGGCGCTGTTCAATCAGGTCATCGGCCAGCCGAGCTTCCCTGAGGACTCGCTGCAACGGATCAAGAACCAGCTGCTGGCCGGCTTCGAATTCCAGAAGCAGAACCCCGGCAAGCTGGCCAGCCTGGAGCTGTTCCAGCAGCTGTATGGCGATCACCCCTACGCCCACCCCAGCGAAGGTACCCCCCAGTCGGTACCGGCGATCAGCGTCGAGCAGCTGCGCGACTTCCACGCCCGCGCCTATGCGGCAGGCAATGCGGTGATCGCACTGGTCGGCGATCTCTCCCGCGAAGAGGCCGAAGCCCTGGCCGCCGACGTCTCCGTCGCCCTGCCGCAAGGCCCGGCGCTGCCAACGACGCCGACGCCCGAGGCTCCGGTCGCCGGCAAGCACCATATCGACTTCCCCTCCAACCAGAGCCATCTGATGCTGGCCCAACTCGGCATCCCGCGTGGCCATCCGGACTATGCGGCGCTCTATCTGGGCAACCAGATCCTCGGCGGTGGCGGCTTCGGCACGCGACTGATGGAAGAGGTGCGCGAAAAGCGCGGCCTGACCTACGGCATCTATTCCGGCTTCAGCCCAATGCGCGCCGAAGGACCGTTCATGATCAGCATGCAGACCCGCGCCGAACTCACCGACGGCGCGCTGGAACTGGTGCAGCAGCTGGTCCGCGACTACCTCGCCGAGGGTCCGACCGAGGCCGAGCTGGAGCGCAGCAAGCGCGAGATCGCCGGCAGCTTCCCGCTGTCTACCGCAAGCAATGCCGACATCGTCGGTCAGCTGGGTAGCATCGGCTTCTACGACCTGCCGCTGACCTACCTGGAGGATTTCATGGGCGAGGTGCAGGCACTGACAGTCGAACAGGTCAAAGCCGCGATGAACAAGCATCTGCAGGACGATGCCTTCGTCATCGTCACCGCCGGCCCCAGCGTCGAGCAGCAACCGCTGCCGCCGCCCACCGATAAACCAGTCGAACAGCCCAGCGGCGTTCCGGAGCACTGATGGCCAACCCACCCATTCGCCCCAGCGCCCACGGCGGCCAGGGCCAGTTGCGCATCATCGGCGGCGAATGGCGCTCGCGCCGCTTCAGCTTCCCCGATGCCGAAGGCCTGCGCCCCACGCCGGACCGGGTGCGCGAAACCCTGTTCAACTGGCTGGCACCCTACCTGTCCGGCGCGCGGGTGCTCGACCCATTCACCGGCAGTGGCGCGATCTATCTCGAAGCGCTGTCGCGGGGCGCCAGCATGGCCCTGGCGCTGGACGTGAACGCCAACGCCATCGCCAGCCTGCGCAAGCACCTGGACACGCTCAACTGCGGCCACGGCCAACTGCTGCAGAGCGATGCCCTGCGCTATCTGGACACCCAGACGCCGACCGCCTTCGACCTGGTATTCCTCGACCCGCCGTTCAACAAGAACCTGTTGCAACCAGCCTGCGAGCTGCTGGAGAACAAGGGTTGGCTGGCCGAACACGCCTGGGTCTACACCGAAAGCGAGGCACTGCCGTCCAGCCTCGGCCTGCCGGGGAACTGGCGACTGCATCGGGAGAAGCAGGCCGGCAAGGTGCACTACGCGCTCTGGGAGCGCCACGCACCCGCCGCTTGAAGCCGTCGACGTCAGTAGAAGTCAACGGTCTGACCGTGGCGATCGAAGGCCAGGAAGCGGCCGACGTTGCCGGTCTCGATGGCGCTGACCATCATCTTCAGTGGCTGCTCGGCCTCGTCGGCGTTCGGCGTGATGCCGGCCTGGCCGGGCAGCGCCGCGGCGAACAGCAGATCCCAGGCCACGCCGGTGCGCTCGGATTCTTCACGCAGCGCGGCGAAGTCGCTCAGTTCCTCGGGCAGCTTGTCGACGCAGAGCACCGGTTTCAGCGAACCGCCGGCGTTTTCCTCGAAACGCTGGCGCTCGGCCTCGGTGGCGTCCTCGGGCAGTTCGGCGCTGACGAAGACGAACAGCAGGCGCTGGGGCTCGCGTTCCTGGCGTGCGGCGCCGAGCAGTTGATCGAAGGGGGTAGGCGTCATGGGCAGGGTTCCGGATAAGACTATCGCGTCACTCTCCCCCCCTTGGGCGGCGCTGACCATATCCCCAAAGGCATAAGTCGCCGGGCGGCCAGCATCATTCAAAGACTGCATCGTGCTTTTCTTCCCGCCGCCGAGGCTCTAACGTCGAAGCAAACCGAGAAACCCGAGCGACCGTGTCCGAAACCTTCCAACCCGCCTGGTGGCTTCCCGGGCCGCATCTGCAGACCCTGTGGAACCCATTCTTTCGCAAGGCGCCGCGCCTCGAGCGCCGGCGTGAGCGACTGTGGCTGGCCGATGGCGATTTCATCGACCTGGACTGGCACGGCCCGCATGAGGCCACGGCGCCGCTGGTCCTGGTGCTGCACGGACTGACTGGCTCGTCGAATTCACTTTACGTGCTCGGCCTGCAGCAACAGCTGAACGCACAGGGCTGGGCCAGCGTCGCGATCAACTGGCGCGGCTGCTCGGGCGAACCCAACCTGCTGCCACGCGCCTATCATTCCGGCGCCAGCGACGATCTCGCCGAAGTGATTGGGCATCTGCAGGCCAGCCGGCCCATGGCGCCGCTGTATGCGGTGGGTTACTCGCTGGGCGGCAACGTGCTGCTCAAGTACCTCGGCGAAACGGCAGCCAGTTGCCCGCTGCGCAAGGCGGTGGCGGTGTCCGTGCCATTCCGCCTGGACCAGTGCGCCGATCGCATCGGCCTCGGCTTCTCCCGCGTCTACCAGGCGCATTTCATGAAGGCGATGGTCGCCTACGTGAGGGACAAACAGCAGCGCTTCCAGCGCGAGGGGCTGCTGAACCACCTCGGCGCCTTGCAGAGCCTCGGCCCGCTGCACGGCATGCGCACCTTCTGGGATTTCGACGGTCGCTTCACCGCGCCACTGCATGGCTACAGCGACGCCCAGGACTATTACCGCCGTGCCTCCAGCCGCTACTACCTGCCGACGATCACGACCCCAACCCTGCTGATCCAGGCCGAGGACGATCCCTTCGTGTTCCGCCACAGCGTGCCGGAAGCGGCCGAGCTGTCAGCGACCACCACCCTCGAGCTGCATGCCGATGGCGGCCACGTCGGCTTTATCGAAGGCACGCCGCGCAGGCCGCGCTACTACCTGGAGCGGCGAATACCGCAGTGGCTGGCGCAAACACCGTGAGCTCTCGCCTGCTCTAGACGCCGGGCGCGTCCGGCAGGGGGTCCAGCTCGACGAAGTATTGCTGCTGCAGCGCCGCCACGGCTTCGCGGGCACCCGGCGCAACGAAGCCGCTTTCCAGTGCCAGCACCTGATAGATGCCCCGGCGCAGCTGCAGTTGATCTAGGTTTTCGGTTCCTGCGCCAACCGTGCCGAGGAAACGCACCCAGGAGGTGAGCACGATCCAGGCATTCAACGCCAAGGCCTCGGCCTGAAGCGGATCCATCAGCAGAATGCCGGCATCGACGAAACCCTGATAGATCGCCCGGGCATGCCGCAGGCAACGACCGGCGAAGGCCTGGTAGCGCTGGGCGAGCTGCGGATTGGCATCCAGCAGACCTTCCAGATCACGGTGCAGAAAGCGGTAATCCCACATCGCGCCCAGCAGCGCCTCAAGGTAAAGCGCCTTGTCCTGTACCTGCATTTCCCGCTCCGGCGGCAGGCGCAGGAACTGATCGACACACGATTCATACTGCCCGAAGAGCTCCGCGACGATCGCCTGCTTGTTGGGGAAGTGGTAGTACAGATTGCCCGGCGAAATGCCCAGATGGGCGGCGATGTGGTTGGTCGTGACGTTGCGCTCGCCCTGGGCGTTGAACAGCGCCAGGCTGGTTTCGAGGATACGGTCGCGGGTCTTTGCTCGGGGGGCCATGGGTGATTGGGTCTCGGCGCTGAAGCGAAGGGGCAACGGTACACGCCGGCAGGCGGGCAGGCACGTTTCATTGACAGATTAGAGCAATTACTCTAAAAACTCTCCAGCACATCGCATCAGGAGCCCGTATGTCAGTCGAAATCCCGCAAGCGCTGATCGCCCTGGAGGTCCTGTTCGCCCGCCAGCGCTCGGCTTTCACCGCCACACCGATGCCTTCGAAAGGGGATCGCCTGCGTTGGCTGGACGCCCTGCGCGATGTGCTGGTCAGTCATCAACCGGCGCTGATCGCGGCGATCGCCGCGGATTTCGGGCATCGTTCGGCCGACGAGACCCTGCTGGCGGAAATCATGCCCAGCCTGCACGGTATCCGGTACGCCAGCCGTCATTTGCGGCGCTGGATGAAACCCTCGCGCCGGCATGTCGGCCTGGCCTTCCAACCGGCCAGCGCACGGGTGATCTACCAGCCGCTGGGCGTGGTCGGCATCATCGTGCCGTGGAACTACCCACTCTATCTGGCCATCGGGCCGCTGATCGGCGCGCTCGCCGCCGGCAATCGCGTGATGCTGAAGATGAGCGAATCCACGCCTGCCACCGGTCAGCTACTCAAGCAGCTGCTGGCGCAGATATTCCCTGAAGATCAGGTAGCGGTGGTGCTCGGCGATGTTGAGGTCGGTCAGGCTTTCGCCCGGCTGCCGTTCGATCACCTGCTGTTCACCGGCTCGACGCTTATTGGCCGCGAAGTGATGCGCGCCGCGGCGGAGAACCTGACGCCGGTGACGCTGGAACTCGGCGGCAAGTCGCCGGCGATCGTTTCGGCCAGCGTCCCCCTGGGCGATGCCGCCGAGCGCATCGCCTTCGGCAAGTGCATGAACGCCGGGCAGACCTGCGTCGCGCCGGACTATGTGCTGGTGCCGCGCGAGCGTGTCGAGGACTTCGTCGGTGCCTACCGTGAGGCGGTACAGCGTCTGTATCCGAGCCTTGCGGACAACCCTGATTACACCTCGATCATCAATGCGCGTCAGCTGGCACGACTGCAGGACTACCTCGACGACGCGCGGACCAAGGACGCACATGTCGTGCCGCTGTTTGCCGAAGCGCAGCAGCGGCGTATGCCGCACTGCCTGCTGCTGAACACGACCGACGACATGCGCGTGATGCAGGAAGAAATCTTCGGCCCGCTGTTGCCGGTCGTGCCCTACGCCGATCTGGACGAAGCGCTGGCCTACATCAACGCGCGCCCACGGCCGCTGGCGCTGTACTACTTCGGCTACGACCGCGGCGAGCAGCAGCGCGTGCTGCAAACCACCCACTCCGGTGGCGTGTGCCTGAACGACAGCCTGTTGCACGTCGCCCAGGACGACCTCCCCTTCGGCGGCATCGGCCCCTCCGGCATGGGGCACTACCACGGCCACGAGGGCTTCCTCACCTTCAGCAAGGCCAAGGGTGTATTCATCAAGCAGCGCCTCAATGCCGCCCGGCTGATCTACCCGCCCTACGGTAAGTGGTGGCAGAAGCTGATCTATACGCTGTTTATCCGCTGATGCGTGGCTGAGTCGATGCACGAGCCTTCCCTCAATCGCCGCGGCCTGCTCAAGGTCGGACTGCTCGGCGGCGCCCTCCTGGCCGGTGGCGGGCTGCTCAGCCGGAGCCTCAGCACCGCGGCAGACGGTCCGGCGAGCGGCTTCTTCGTGCTGCGTGACAGCGATCTGCCAATGCTGCGCCGAGTAACGCCGTTGCTGCTGGAAGGCTCGGCGGCACCCAGCGACATGCCGCAGGCCGTGCAGACCACCCTCGTCAGCCTGGACCGAGGCCTGCACCACCTGTCGCCCGCATTGTTGAGCCAAGTACGCCAGCTGTTCGACGTACTCAGCCTGCCACTGACCCGCGGGCCGTTGACCGGCATCTGGAGCGGCTGGGCTGCAGCCTCCGACGATCAATTACGAGCGTTCCTGCAGCGCTGGCAGAACAGTTCGCTCGCCCTGCTGCGCCAGGGCCACGCCTCGTTGCTGCAGATGATCCTCATGGCCTGGTACGCCAGCCCCGCCGCCTGGGCGCACTGCGGCTATCCCGGACCGCCGACGGTCTGACTGAAAGGAGGCATCCGTGCCGGTTCCCGATCTGTTTGCTGCGGGCCTCGCCCGCGGCTGGACCACATACGACGGCTCGCGACTGGAACGCGATCTGACCCTGGAAGCCGACATTGCCATCGTCGGCAGCGGCGCAGGTGGCGCCACCAGTGCGGAAGTGCTGAGCGCCGCGGGCTACAAGGTGCTGCTCATCGAAGAAGGCCCGTTGCGTACCAGCAGCGACTTCGACATGCAGGAAGCCCGCGCCTACCGCTCGCTCTATCAGGAAGCCATCGGCCGCACCAGCAAGGATGGCGCCATCACCATCCTGCAGGGTCGTGCGGTCGGCGGCACCACGCTGGTGAACTGGACCTCGAGCTTTCGCACACCACCGCAGACGCTGCAGCACTGGGCCAGCGAGCACGGCGTCAGCGGACTTTCGGTCGAGGCACTGCAACTCTGGTTCGAACGCATGGAGCAGCGCCTCGGCGTCTCGCCCTGGGCCGTGCCGCCGAATGCCAACAACGCGGTACTGCAGCGCGGCTGTGAAAGCCTCGGTCAGCACTGGGCAGTGATCCCGCGCAACGTGCGTGGCTGCTGGAACCTCGGCTACTGCGGCATGGGCTGCCCAACCAACGCCAAGCAATCGATGCTGGTCACCAGCATTCCGGCGCTGCTGGACAAGGGTGGCGAACTGCTCTATCTCGCCCGCGCCGAACGCCTGCTGATGCACGGCGAGCGGGTCGTCGGTCTGGACTGTCTGGGCATGGACGAACGCTGCGTGGAGTCGAACGGGCGCCGCATCCGCGTCGTCGCCAGGCACTACATTCTCGCCGGCGGCGGCATCAACACGCCGGCATTGCTGTTGCGCTCGCAGGCACCCGACCCGCACCAGCGCGTCGGCAAACGCACCTTCCTGCACCTGACCAACTTCTCCGCAGCGCAATTCGGCGAGCGCATCGACGCCTTCAACGGCGCGCCACAGTCGATCTATTCCGACCACTTCCAGTGGCGCGACGGGGCCGCCGGGCCGGCAGGCTACAAGCTCGAAGTACCGCCCATTCACCCGGCCCTCGCCGCCACGCTGCTTGGCGGCTTCGGCACGGAGAATGCGCAGCGTATGGCCGAGTTGCCGCATACCCACGCGATGATCGCCCTGCAGCGCGACGGCTTTCATCCGGACAGCGCCGAGGGCACGGTCGAGCTGCGCAGCGACGGCAGCCCGGTGCTCGACTACCGCATGACCGACTATGCCTGGAACGGTATCCGCCGCGCCTTCCACAGCATGGCCGAGATCCAGTTCGCCGCTGGTGCGCGCGCCGTGCTGCCGCTGCATGCCGATGCCCGCTATGTGCGCACACCCCGCGCCGCCCGCGAGCTGATCGAGGGTCTGGACCTCGCGCTGTACCGCACCCGTCTTGGCAGCGCCCACGTCATGGGCGGTTGTGCCATGGGCGATGACCCACGCCGGGCCGTGACGGACAGCCTGGGACAGCACCATCAGCTGGCCAACCTGTCGATACATGACGGCTCGCTGTTCCCCACCAGCATCGGCGCCAATCCCCAGCTGTCGATCTACGCGCTGTGCGGCAAGCTCGCCGCGGATCTTGCTGATCGCCTGCAGAAGACCTGAGATTGACTGTCATTCACGACAGATCGCGGCATGGCATTCAGGCTTTACGCTGTCGACACCGAGCCGCTACCATCCACACCCCCACGCATGCGTCAGGACGCCGCGATGAATCGAGTGTTGTATCCGGGAACCTTCGATCCCATCACCATGGGCCACGCCGATCTGGTGGAACGCGCTTCGCGCCTGTTCGACGAGGTCATCATCGCCGTGGCGGCCAACCCCAAGAAGAACCCGCTGTTCCCGCTCGAGCAACGTGTGGCGCTGGCTCGCGAAGTCACCAAGCACCTGCCGAACGTGAAGGTCATGGGTTTTTCCACGCTGCTGGCGCACTTCGTCAAGGAGCAGCAGGCCAACATCCTGCTGCGCGGGCTGCGTGCAGTGTCGGACTTCGAATACGAGTTCCAGCTGGCCAACATGAACCGCCAGCTGGCGCCCGACGTGGAAAGCCTGTTCCTCACGCCGTCGGAAAAGTACTCCTATATTTCCTCGACGCTGGTGCGGGAAATCGCCTCGCTCAAGGGTGACGTATCCAAGTTCGTTCACCCGGCGGTGATGAGCGCGTTGCACGAGCGCTTCGGCCAGAACTGACGAAGCCCGCCGGGCCGCGCCGAGTGCACGCAGGCCGGCGATGCGGCACAATTGCCCGGTCGTAATATTGCTGTGCCGTGGTTCGAGCCACGGCAGGAGTTCGCTGGATGTCCCTGAAAATCACCGATGACTGCATCAACTGCGATGTGTGCGAGCCGGAGTGCCCGAACAGCGCCATTTCCCAAGGCGAGGAAATCTACGTCATCGACCCCAACCTCTGCACCGAATGCGTCGGCCACTACGACGAGCCACAGTGCCAGCAGGTCTGCCCGGTGGACTGCATTCCGCTCGACGAGAACAACGTCGAGAGCAAGGACGAACTGATGCAGAAGTACCTGATCATCACCGGCAAGGCGTGATGCTCTCGCGGCGACCGACCCGAAGGACCAGCCTGCTCAGGGGCCTCCAGGGTTGTCTCGCCGCCCTCCTGCTGCTGGCCTGCGCGGCCCAGGGCAACCCTCTCGCAAACGGCGCCGTCGCCACGGCCCATCCGCTGGCCAGTGAAGTCGGCCGGCGCATTCTCGAAGCTGGCGGCAACGCCTTCGATGCCACCGTTGCGGTCAGCGCTGCCCTGGCCGTGGTCGAGCCATACGGCTCCGGGCTCGGTGGTGGCGGCTTCTTTCTGCTGCGCGAAGCCGGCGAATCGCCCCGCCACAGCTTCCTCGACGCCCGCGAGCGCGCACCCGCAACAGCCACGCGGGACCTGTACCTGCGCGAGGGCAAGATCCAGCGCGAACTCTCGCTGAACGGGCCGCTGGCGGCAGCGATCCCCGGCACACCGGCGGCGTTGGTCGAACTCGCCGGGAAGCGCGGTCGCCTGCCACTGCAAGTCACTTTGGCACCGGCCATCGCCCTGGCCCACGACGGCTTTACGGTGGATGCCGTCTATCGCCAGCGCGCCGGCTGGCGCCTCGCGGCGTTGCGTGACGATGCCGAAAGCGCGCGACTGTTTCTCCACGACGGGGACCTGCCAGCCGAAGGCCATCTGCTGCGTCAGCCTGAGCTGGCGCAAACCCTGGAGCGCCTGGCCAGTCACGGCCACGACGGCTTCTACCGCGGCGAGCTCGCGGAAAAGCTGGTGCAAGGCGTGCGCGCCGCCGGCGGCATCTGGACAGTGCAGGATCTGGCCGACTACCACACCGTCGAGCGCGAGCCGCTGCGCTTCGCCCTTGCCGATGGCCGCGAGCTGATCGGCGCACCGCCGCCCTCGGCCGGCGGCATGATCCTCGCGCAGAGCCTGGGCATTCTCGAACGCCTGTCCTGGCGCAACGCCGAACCGCTGCAACGCAGCCATCTGGTGATCGAGGCGCTGCGCCGCGCCTATCGCGACCGCGGGCTGCTGGGCGATCCGGATTTCGTCGAATCGCCGCTGCCGCATCTACTGTCGGACCAGTACCTCGACCAGCTCGCCAGCGCCATCGATCCCAACCAGGCCACGCCCAGCAGCGCACTGCCGCCAGCGCCGCGCTGGCACGAGGGCGAACACACCACCCACTTCGCGGTGATCGATGCCGAAGGCAATGCCGTGGCGGCCACGCTGTCGCTGAACATGATGTTCGGCGCCGCCTTCACCGTGCCCGGCACCGGCGTGCTGCTCAATGACGAGATGGACGATTTCGCCGCCGACATCGACGGCAGCAATGCCTATGGCCTGAAAGGCAGCAGCGCCAACGCCATCTCCGGCGGCAAGCGGCCGCTGTCGAGCATGAGTCCGACCTTCATCGAAAGCGCCGAGGAGTTCGCCGCCTTCGGCACGCCCGGCGGCAGTCGCATCCCCAGCATGGTGCTGCTCTCGGCACTGTCTTATCTGGATGGCGAACCGGTGCAGGCCTGGCCGGCAGTGCCGCGCTACCACCATCAGTACCTGCCGGATGTGCTGCAGTACGAAGCCGATGCCTTCAGCCCGGCGCAGCTGGACGCGCTACGTGCCCGCGGCCACCAGCCCAGGCTGATCGAGCGCGACTACGGCAACCAGCAGGTGCTCTACTGGCACAAGCCAAGCGGCACGGTCGAGGCGGCGAGCGACCCACGCGGCATCGGCCAGGCACTGATGGTGCCGGCACGCCGCGAGCCGGTTACAGCTGCAGAATGACCGGGCCTTCGTCCTCCGCCAGCTGACGCAGCTGCCGCGTCAGCTCATGGCCTTCACCGAGCAGCAAGGCGTTGCGCAGGCTCTGGATGATGCGGCTGGCGTAGCCGAGGTCGTTCATCAGCGAACTGCTCTGCAAACCGTCCAGCTTCTGGTTGCGGATCGACTCGAACAGACGGCGACGGAACTCCGCATCGAACTTCGCAGCGCGCTCGTCCAGCCAGTTCAAGCGCTCGCGCCATAGCTCATCCGGCAGTTCCGAGTGATTGAGCGCACGGATCTCGCGCAACGACACCAACAGATGCCGACGCAACTCGACATAGGCCTGGCGCGCCGCGGAATCATCGGTGCGCAGGTAATGCCCGAGGTTCTTCTGCAGGTGCTTGGCGTCCTTGACCGCATCCACCAGCTGCAGCGCCGCGACCTGGCAACTCAGCCAGAACGCCTGGTGGCTTTCGTCCAGCGGCAGTTCCAGGCGCCCCATGAAGGTCAGCAGATCCGAATACACGCCCTTGATGTGCCGCTGATAGAGCCGCTCGGCATCCAGGGCCTGGGCGTCAGGTTTCGCGTTTATCAGCGCGTCGTCGATCCGCCCTTGCTGGCGCAGCTGGTCCACCGGCAGATAGGTGGCGTGGCAGATCACCTCCAGGCTCAGGCGCGCCAGGTGCTGCAGCTCCTGGGCCACGGCGCTGGCCGCGGCATCCGCCGAATCCAGCGCGCGGTCGTTGAGGTAACGCGCGCGGGTCGGCTCCTCCAGTCGCGCGGGTGCCAGTTCGGTGATCAGCACCGCCGGCTCGACTCGCTCCGGCAACACACGCAACAGCAGGTTCGCCAGCTGCGCCTGCCACGGCCAGAACAGCAGCACACCCATGCCGTTGAACAGCGTATGGAACAGCGCCAGCTGAATCAGGCGGTTTTCAGCCAGGCCCAGCGGCGCGACCAGCCACTGCACCAGCCAGGTCAACGGCAGCAGCAGCGCGATGGCCAGCACGGCGGTGGTCACATTGAACAGTACATGGGCCAACGCCAGGCGCTGACCGCTGCGGTTGCCGCCGAGCGAGCCGACGAAAGCGGTGGTGACACTCGTGCCGACATTGGCGCCGATCGCCGTCGCCAGCGCCTGGCCGAGATCCAGCTGGCCGGTAGCCAAAGCGGTCAGCGTCAGCATCAGCGTGGCATGGCTTGACTGCAGCACCACCGTGGCAAACAGCCCGATGGCGACGAACATCAGCTGCCCGGCCAGACCGCCGGCGTGGTACTGCGACAGGTCCATGCCACCGAAGCTGGAGAAACCGGTCTTGATCTGATCGATGCCGAGAAAGATGAAAGCGATGCCGAGTACGATGCGCCCGGCCGCCTTGCCCTTGTCGCCGGTGAAGCTGGCCAGCACCCCGAAAACCAGCAGCGGCAAGGCCAGCGGACTCAGGCTGACGTTCTGCCCGGCCAGTGCCAACAGCCAGATACCGGTGGTGGAGCCGAGATTGGCGCCGAACAGAATGGCGATGCCGCCGGCAAGCTTGATCAGGCCGGTGCTGATGAAGGCGATGGTGAGCAACGAGACCAGCGTGCTGGACTGCAGCAGCATGGTGCCGCTCATGCCGAACATCAGGCCCTTGAGCGGTGTCGCCGTACTGCGCGTCAGCAGCTGCTCGAGCTTGCTGCCGGCCAGCTGGCGCAGCCCTTCCTCGAGGCATTGCATGCCGAACAGGAACAGGGCGAGTCCCGCGCACAGCTCGAGCCAGCCGTCGCTGGCCCAGAACGACCAGGACAACATCAGCAGGCCCACGATGGGCAGAAATGTCTTGAAGAAACGGCTGTTCAAGGAGGGGGCTTCGCGGCGCGGGGTGGGAGGCGAAGCCTACTGCAGCGATACCGCGACCGGAAGGCTCAGGCCCTGCCAGTCGCGGTGCGTGATGACGCCGATCAACGCTGGGCGTTGTAACCGCTGGTGGTGCAACCCAGGCAACGCACGAACGCCGCTTTGCCCGGCTCGACCACCAGTGCCTTGCCAGCCTCGCCGACGTTGCCGCCCAAGGCGGTGAACGGCAGGCTGACAACGAACACACCGGCGCCGATGGCAGTCGCGGCGATCAGCAGCGGACGGGCGATGATCAGGTCGCCGACCATGGAGAAAGCCTTGGGCGCTTCGACGGAGTACATCGGATCACCACTGGTGTTCTGCGGGACCGACTCCGCATGTGCCGGCAGCGCCAGCAGGCCAGTGGTCAGTGCCAAGACAGCAGCGGTAGAGCGGAACAGATTCATGGTGTGGTCCTTCAGATGTGCGAAACGCGGCAATTTTTAGTTGTGGCGGCCACTATAGCAGTGGCCGGGGCACGCTGAGCGTGAACGCCGTCAATGCATGCGCAGTTACGCCAGCCGCTCAGCGCTGGCAGCGAGCGCAATACACGCTGGCACGCTGACCGAGGCGAATCTCGCGCAAAGTGCCACCGCAGTTCTTGCAGAATTCGCCGGCCCGTCCGTAGACGAACAGCTCCTGCTGAAAATAGCCGGGTTTGCCATCGCCGCCGACGAAATCGCGCAACGTCGTACCGCCACGCTCGATGGCCATCGCCAGTATTCGCCGGATTTCCTCACCCAGTTTCAGGTAACGCGCTCGCGAGATGCTTCCGGCCGGCCGCCGCGGATCGATCCCGGCGGCGAACAGTGCCTCGCTCGCATAGATGTTGCCGACGCCCACCACCACCGCGTTATCCATGATGAACGGCTTGACCGCCATGCTGCGCCCACGGGACAGCCGATACAGCCGGTCGCCGTCGAAATCCTCGCCCAGCGGCTCGGGCCCGAGACTGGCGAGCAACACATGGGCGAGCGGCTCATCGCTCCAGAGCATCGCGCCGAAGCGCCGCGGATCGGTGTAGCGCAGCGCCTGGCCGGACGCCAGCAGGATATCGACGTGCTCGTGCTTGGCCGCCGGCAAGACCGCGTCCACCAGCCGCAGGCTGCCGGACATGCCCAGATGAACGATCAGCGTGCCGCTCTCGGCCTTGATCAGCAGGTACTTGGCGCGGCGTTCGACGGCTTGGATGCGTTGGCCGGACAGACGCACATCGAGGTCTTCCGGGATCGGCCAGCGCAACCGCCGGTCACGCACCAGCACGCGGCTGACACGCTGACCGACAAGGTACGGCTCGATGCCACGGCGGGTAGTTTCGACTTCGGGAAGTTCGGGCATGGCGGGACGTTGGCTACGGCGAAGGGATGCCGACCTTAGCAGGCCGACGCCGGGGCGTCAGCCCACGCCCAACTCGCGGATGCTTTCCTTGAGGCAGACGAAATCGTATTCCGACAGCCCGACGTATTCGAGCACCAACTGCGACACGCTGTCCCACTCGTGATCGTCCGGCTGCGCACCCAGCACCCGATGGCAGGCGCAGATATGCTCGGCCATCTTGAGGATCGCCAGCAGCGTCTTGATCGTCGCGTCGCGCCCCGAGTCGTCGGCGAACAGCGACAGCGCGTTATGGTGACTGGCGATGGCATCGCACAGATGCAGCGGCAAGTTCCACGACTTGGCGGTGAAGTAGCCGACCACCGCATGGTTGGTGCTGAGCACGCGATTCTCGATATCGACGATGCGCTGGCCGTCCCCGGTGCTGGCGTAGGCCTCTTCCAGCACGCTCATGTAACCGGGGAAGCGCTTGAGCATCAGCGGGATGCCGCAGTTGTGGAACAGCCCGAGGGTGTAGGCCTCGTCCGGTGACTGATAGCCGATGCGCTTGGCCAGGGTCAGGCAGGCCATGGCCACGTCCTGGGCGCTGTCCCAGAAGCGATTGAGCGTGACGATGGTCTCGTCGCTCATCTCGCCCTTGATCGACTGCGCATTGATCAGGTTGATCACCGAATTGCAGCCCAGCAGGTTCACCGCCTGCTGGATGGAGGCGATGCGATTGGCGAGACCGAAATGCGGCGAATTGACCAGCTTGAGCAGCGCCCCCGAAAGCCCCGGGTCCTGGCTGATCAACCGGGCGATGGCTTTCAGATCGGGCACCGGCATGACCTGTTCCATCTGCAGGTCGACCATGATCTGCGGTTGCGGCGGCACGCTGATGCCTTGCAGCACCCGGCGGATCTGTTCGGCGGAGAGTTCAACGGCCATGAGGAAAGCTCGACGAGAGGGCAAAGTGCCATAAGCACGAAAAGGCGAACTTTGGCTGAGATGCAGGTCCCATTTCAAGTGACTCGCATTCGGCGAGCGTTACCGACAGACAGACGGAGACATGCCCATGACCCAATCCCTCAACGGCAAGCGCGTGGCAATCCTGGTGACAGACGGCTTCGAGCAGATCGAGCTGACCGGTCCCCAGGAGGCGCTGGAGAAGGCCGGTGCGACAGCCCAGATCGTCTCCGCCAAGAATGGCGAAGTGACCGGCTGGAACCACACCACCCCGGCCAGCAAGTTTCACGTGGACAAGACCTTCGACGACCTCGATATGAATGACTATGACGCCGTGCTGCTGCCCGGCGGCGTGGTCAACGCCGACACCATCCGCACCGACGAAACCGCGCAGAAGCTGGTGCGCGACGCCGCCGCGGCGAACAAGCCGATCGCGGTGATCTGTCACGGCGGCTGGCTGTTGATCTCGGCGGACCTGGTCAAGGGCAAGCGCATGACCAGCTGGCCGTCGCTTACCGACGACCTGAAGAATGCCGGTGCCGAGTGGGTCGACGAGCAGGTGGTGGTCGATGGCCACCTCATCAGCAGCCGCAAGCCCGATGACATCCCGGCATTCAGCCAGGCGCTGATCGACGCCCTGTCCGCCTGAACGGGGCGCCGCGAGGATTTTCCGGCAGCGCCGGCGCGCGTGGCCTGCCGCTCGTTTAGAATGCCCGTCTTTTTCCCGGAGCCCCGCCGATGTCCCTGCCCAGCCTGCGCCTCAAAGCCAACGCCGATCGCCGCTTGCGCGCCGGCCATCTGTGGGTCTACAGCAACGAGGTGGACACCGCGGCCACGCCGCTGGCGGGTTTCGCTGCCGGCGACCAGGCCGTGCTCGAAGCCGCCGGCGGCAAGCCGCTGGGCATCGTCGGGGTATCGCCGAACAACCTGATCTGCGCACGCCTGCTGTCGCGCGATCTCAAGCACAGCCTGGACAAGTCGCTGCTGGTGCATCGCATCCAGGTCGCGCTGTCGTTGCGTGATCGGCTGTTCGAGCAGCCGTGCTATCGCCTGATCTACGGCGATTCCGATCTTCTGCCGGGCCTGGTGGTGGATCGTTTCCACGACCATCTTGTCGTGCAGCTGGCGTCGGCCACCATGGAGCGCAACAAGGATGCCGTACTCGAAGCCCTGGTGCAGGTGCTCAAGCCCCGCGGCGTGCTGTGGAAGAACGACTCCAGCGCCCGCGACGCCGAAGGCCTGGAGCGCTACGTCGATACCGCGTTCGGCGTGGTGCCGGAATGGGTCGCGCTGGAAGAGAACGGCGTGAAATTCGAGGCGCCGGTGCTGCAGGGCCAGAAGACCGGCTGGTTCTACGATCACCGCATGAACCGCGCACGCCTGGCACCCTACGTGAAGGGCAAGCGCGTGCTCGACCTGTTCAGCTACATCGGCGGCTGGGGCGTACAGGCGGCGGCCTTTGGCGCCAGCGAAGTGTTCTGTGTCGACGCCTCTGCGTTTGCCTTGGACGGCGTCGAGCGCAATGCCGCGCTCAATGGCGTGGCCGAGAAGATGACCTGCGTCGAGGGCGATGCCTTCGAAGCCATGAAGGAACTGAAGAACGCCGAGGAGCGCTTCGACGTGGTCATCACCGACCCGCCAGCGTTCATCAAGCGCAAGAAGGACATCAAGAACGGTGAGGCCGCCTACCGGCGCCTCAACGAAGCCGCGATGCGCCTGCTGAACAAGGACGGCATCCTGGTCAGTGCCAGCTGCTCGATGCACCTGGAAGAAGACCACCTGCAGAACATCCTGCTCGGCAGCGCGCGCCATCTGGACCGCAATATCCAGCTGCTCGAACGCGGCGCCCAGGGCCCGGATCATCCGGTGCACCCGGCGATCCCGGAAACCCGCTACATCAAGAGCCTGACCTGCCGCATCCTGCCCAACAGCTGAGGGCGGCACACTCGCCTACCGTATCGTCATGAAACCCTCGCCCGGCATTGCCGGCGCGGGTTTCATCGTGCCGTGCCACTCGATGCCCTTGCGCGGATCGCTCCACAGCAGGCTGGTGCACGCTCGTCATCCATCAGGTGAGAACGGAACCAGGCCGTCGTCGGTCCGCGATAAGCGTCACCATCGCCCACCGGCTCGAAGTGGCTGACGTAGCACCGCTCAACATCAAAAACACCGGCCCGCACTGATGGCACTGCGACGACGGGGCGTGGCCAAGACCGACGGCGCGAGGGTCGGCGCGGTGACCTTCACGCGATCATCCTGCCCGGCCATGATCGAGCCACCAGCCAAGTGAACCGGCAGCCATTACCCGGACAGAGGCGGCCGATGCGCAGGCCTCACGCCCGCTCCAGCCGCTCCGGCCCGCTGGCATGCGGAATAGCGCAGGACCGGCAATCGTCCCGCCTGGCCCGAGCACCGTAAGGTGCGTAGAATCGGCGATATCTCGCCATTCACCACCTGGCGAACCTGAGCCCAGGCCTTACGAGCGTCTACCCGCCTCGACCGGCCCCTTCCGAACGCGCGGTCATCCTCCGTTGCATCCGGCACAGGCGTTGCTCACCATACGCATACCTCCGATTACCTGATTAGCCGCAGGAACCGTCATGCCTGATTACCGCTCGAAAACCTCCACGCACGGCCGCAACATGGCCGGCGCCCGCGCGCTGTGGCGCGCCACCGGCATGAAGGATGAAGACTTCAAGAAGCCGATCATCGCCATCGCCAACTCCTTCACCCAGTTCGTGCCCGGTCACGTACACCTGAAAGACATGGGCCAGCTGGTCGCTCGCGAGATCGAAAAAGCCGGCGGCGTGGCCAAGGAATTCAACACCATCGCCGTGGACGACGGCATCGCCATGGGCCACGACGGCATGCTCTATTCGCTGCCATCGCGCGAGATCATCGCCGATTCGGTGGAGTACATGGTCAATGCGCACTGCGCCGACGCCATCGTCTGCATCTCCAACTGCGACAAGATCACCCCCGGCATGCTGATGGCCGCGCTGCGCCTGAACATCCCGGTGGTGTTCGTCTCCGGCGGCCCGATGGAAGCCGGCAAGACCAAGCTGGCCAGCCATGGTCTGGACCTGGTCGACGCCATGGTGGTGGCAGCCGACGACTCCTGCTCCGACGAGAAGGTCGCCGAATACGAGCGCAGCGCTTGCCCGACCTGCGGCAGCTGCTCGGGCATGTTCACCGCCAACTCGATGAACTGCCTGACCGAAGCCCTCGGCCTGTCCCTGCCCGGCAACGGCAGCACGCTGGCCACCCACGCCGACCGCGAACAGCTGTTCCTGCGCGCCGGACGTATCGCCGTCGAGCTGTGCAAACGCTACTACCAGGACGGCGACGACTCCGTACTGCCGCGCAACGTGGCCAGCCGCAAGGCCTTCGAGAATGCCATGACCCTGGACATCGCCATGGGCGGCTCGACCAACACCATCCTGCATCTCCTGGCCGCCGCCCAGGAAGCCGAGGTCGACTTCGACCTGCGCGACATCGACGCGCTGTCGCGCAAGGTGCCGCAGCTGTGCAAGGTCGCGCCGAACATCCAGAAGTACCACATGGAAGACGTGCACCGCGCTGGCGGCATCTTCTCCATCCTCGGCGAGCTGGCCCGTGGTGGCCTGCTGCACACCGATGTCTCCACCGTGCACAGCCCGAGCATGGCCGCCGCCATCGCCGAGTGGGACATCACCCAGACCCAGGACGAAGCGGTTCACCACTTCTTCAAGGCTGGCCCGGCCGGCATTCCGACCCAGACCGCCTTCAGCCAGGCGACCCGCTGGGACACCCTCGATCTGGATCGCGCCGAAGGTTGCATCCGCAGCGTCGAGCACGCCTATTCGCAAGAGGGCGGCCTCGCCGTGCTCTACGGCAATATCGCCCTCGATGGCTGCGTGGTGAAGACTGCCGGCGTGGACGAATCCATCCACGTGTTCGAAGGCACGGCGAAGATCTTCGAAAGCCAGGACAGCGCCGTGAAGGGCATCCTCAATGACGAAGTGAAGGCCGGCGACATCGTCATCATCCGCTACGAAGGCCCGAAGGGCGGCCCGGGCATGCAGGAAATGCTCTATCCGACCTCGTACCTGAAGTCCAAAGGGCTGGGCAAGGATTGCGCCCTGCTCACCGACGGCCGCTTCTCCGGCGGCACCTCGGGCCTGTCCATCGGCCATGCCTCGCCGGAAGCGGCCGCGGGCGGCGCCATCGGCCTGGTGCAGGATGGCGACAAGGTGCTGATCGACATCCCCAACCGCAGCATCCAGCTGCAGGTCAGCGATGAAGAGCTGTCCCACCGCCGCATCGAGCAGGACAAGAAAGGCTGGAAGCCCGCCGCACCGCGCGCGCGTAAGGTGACCACGGCGCTCAAGGCTTACGCCCTGCTCGCCACCAGCGCCGACAAGGGCGCGGTGCGCAACAAGGCGATGCTGGAAGGCTGATCGCTAGCCACGGCCGCGACCAATAAGCCCGACCTCGCGTCGGGCTTTTTCATGCGCGCTATTCGGTAATCGCCGGCTCCAGCCGTATGCCGTCGATCTCCAGTGCATTGAAGCGCGGTGCAACGACCCGCCAGGCATCGCGCTCGATCCGCTCCCGCAGCGTCTCGCCGTCGAGGGTCTGCTCGTCGGTGGTACGCAGATGCCCGATCCAGCGCCAGTTGCCGTCCGGCCCGCGCCCCAGCACCGTCACGATCCGCGGTCGCGCACCGCGCAACAGCAGCACCTCGGGCTGGCTGTCGTCATCCAGGTCGACGGCGAACAGCGTGCAGTCCCTGTCACAGCCCTGGGTCGCGATGGCTCGTGCCAACGACCCGCCGGCATCCTCGAGCGGCTCGCCGATCCAGGGCACCGCTGCGGTATTGGCCATGTCATGCGCGTGTCGCCAGTTCCAGTAGCTGTCGGCGCTGTCCAGTCGCTGCAGGTCCGCCTGCAGCTGCTCACGTCGTGCTTCTTCGACGCCGGGCTCGGCCAGGCGCTGGCGCAGCTTCTCGAGATGCTCACGGCCGGGCCGCCCCAGCTGAAAGCGCAATGCGCCGAGATCGGTGCGTTCCGCCGGTACCCGCTCGTCGAGCAGGCGCTGGTACTGGTTGGCTGCGCTGAGCTGCAACGGGCTCAACGGCGGCAGATGCATGAGCAGCAACAGCACCACCGAAACCAGCGCCAGCAGCGGGTTGCTCCGGCGCAATCCCACCAACCAGCCATCGCGCCGTTGCAGCACCGCCGCCATCAGCGCCAACGCGTGCAGCATGGCTACCAGCGTCGCGCCAACCGCCACCACCCGATCAGGCGTGAGCCCGTACTGACCGATCCGCAACCAGAGCGCGTAAACCGCAAGACCTGCCAGCAGCGGCAGGCACAGGGAGCTGGCGTCGACCAGCACGCGCAGCGCACGCGGGTAATGCACCGCTTGCCGGCCATCCTGAACGACGCCGTTGAGCAGCGCGATATGGGCGAACACCATGGCCAGCAGGATCGGCGTCGCATGGCGTGTCTGCCACAGCGGCTGCAGGCCGGTGAACGGCAGGCAGACCACGAACAGCAGCAGGATCAGCACCGTCAGCGGCAGCAGGAAGCGACACATGGCCTGCAGCACGTTGCGCAGCGCATCGACCACCTGGCCGCGCTCCAACCCGATCCACAGCCCGATGGCGACAACCGTCGCACTGGCAATCCAGATAAAACTGGAGGACTCGAACAGCGTTGCGAACATGCGGATCCCGACCAGCTTGAACAGGCCGGCCCAGAGCCAGATCAGCAGCCAGAACGCAACCAGCATCAGCAATGCCATGAACAGCAACAGCCCATTGTTGATGGCATGCCGGTATAGCGCGGCGTAATCGACACACCAACGATGATCGGCGTCCCGCGCCTGGATGAAGGGTGTCAGCACATAAGCCAGAATCAGGTTGCTCCAGAGCAGCAGGGTGCCGATGGATTCACCCAGGTAATACCAGCGCGGCTGGTCGAACTGCAGTGCGAGACCACCAGCCAGCACCGCCGGCAACACGGCAGCGGCAAGGACCAGACGCCAGCGCCCGGCCTCGCGCAGATCGCCCCAGAGCAGCTGCAACTGCCAGCCGCCGATCACCGTGAACGCCAGCAGCGCCGAACACAGGACTCGCCAGCCGGCCGCGTGCGGCCACGCCTCGCTGGCCGCCCAGAGCGCCAACCCCTGCAGCAATCCGACCGCCAGGTAGACCTTCAGCGGGCGAGCGTCGCCTGTCTGCTCCATGCACATTCCTTTTGCCAGTATTCGTGCCGTCCGATCACGGCGGGTTGCAGTGTGCTACCCGTCCGGACGGGCCGCAACGCAAGTGCGACAGCGCGTGATCAGGTCGCCAATGCCTTGGGCTCGAGTAGCCCACAGACATGTTCGGCAATCGCCAGGCAGGCGGTCAGGCCCGGCGATTCGATACCGGACAGGTTCACCAGCCCGGCGATGCCGTGCTGCGCCGGGCCGTCGATGCGAAAGTCCGCGGCCGCCTCGCCGGGCCCGCTGATCTTCGGGCGGATACCGCTATACGCCGGTTGCAGGGCATCGTCCGGCAGCGCGGGCCAATAACGGCGGATCGCCGCGTAGAAGCCCTCGGCCCGCTCCGGCTCGATGCGGTAGTCCAGATCCTCGACCCACTGCACATCCGGGCCGAAACGGGCCTGGCCGGCCAGGTCCAGCGTCAGGTGCACGCCGAGGCCGCCAGGCTCGGGCAGCGGATAGACCAGATGGCGGAACGGTGTGCGCCCGGTCAGGCTGAAGTAGCTGCCCTTGGCGAAGTACTGCCGCGGCCGCGCCACCGGGTCCAACCCAGCAGTGTGTGCGGCGAGAATGGGCGCGCCATGCCCGGCGCAATTCACCACGGTGCGGGCCAGCAGCTGCAGCGGATCGGCACCGCCCACTTCGACCTGCAAACCTGCGCTGCCGACCACGATACCTGTCACCGGCGCGTTCAGCGCCAGCGCCGCGCCGTGGCGCTCGGCATCGCCCAGCAGCGCCAGCATCAGCGCGTGGCTGTCGATGATGCCGGTACTCGGCGAGAGCAGCCCGGCCACCGCCTGCAGCTCCGGCTCAAGCGCCAGCACCTCGTGCCCATCGAGGGAATGCAGATCATCGACCCCATTGGCCCGCGCGTGCCGCTGCAACTGCTCCAGCGCGGCAAGCTGGGCCTCGTCGGTGGCGACGATCAGCTTGCCGCAACGTCGATGGGCCACGCCGTGGCTGTCGCAGTAATCGTACAGCTGGCGGCGCCCGGCCACGCACAGCCGGCCCTTGAGCGAGCCCTGCGGGTAGTAGATGCCGGCGTGGATGACTTCGCTGTTGCGCGCGCTGGTGGCGGTGCCAAAGGCCGCCTCGGCTTCCAGTATCAGCACCTCACGCCCGGCCAGCGCCAGCGCACGTGCCACCGCCAGCCCGACCACCCCGGCGCCCACCACCACGCAATCCACCCGATCCATGCCAGACTCCTCGACCCGAACGTCCCAAGCCTGCCGCAACCACAGCGGTCGGCCAAGGGTCGGATGACCTGACGAAGAAGTTAAAGGGAACACCGGCATGCGCATCGGCCTGATCTCCGACACCCACGGCCTGCTCCGCCCCGAGGCGCTAGCGGCACTGCAGGGCTGCGCGCAGATCATTCACGCCGGCGATATCGGTAAGCCGCAGGTGCTCGACGGGCTGCGCACCATCGCGCCGCTAGAGGCGATTCGCGGCAATATCGATACGGCTGACTGGGCGCTGGAGCTGCCCGAACACCTCGATCTGCGCATCGGCGGCCTCACCCTGCACGTGCTGCACGACCTCAAGCAGCTGGACATCGACCCGCTCGCCGCCGGTATCGACGTGGTGATCGCCGGCCACTCGCACAAACCGAAGGTCGAGCGGCGCGACGGCGTGCTCTACGTGAACCCGGGCAGCGCCGGTCCACGACGCTTCAGCCTGCCGATCTGCCTGGCGCTGCTGGAGCTGAACGACGGCCAGGCGCAGGTGGAGCTGATCAGCCTCAGCTGACGCCCATGTAGCGATCGGCGCGGTGATTGATCGCCAGCACCAGATTCAGCGCCACGGCGCCGAGCACCGACAGCAGCACCTTGTCCACCGGTACGACGAACACCGCGGCCATGACGATCAGCGCGTCGATGCCCATCTGGAAGGTACCGGCGCGCAGACCGAAACGCTCCTGCAGGAACAGCGCGAGGATGTTCACCCCGCCAAGACTGGCGCGATGGCGGAACAGGATCAGCAGGCCGATACCGATGGCGAAACCACCGAACACCGCGGCGTAGACCACGTTCAGCTCGGCGAAGCGCACCCACTGCGGGGTCAACTCGGCGAACAGCGAGACCAGCCCCACCGCGCAGACGGTGCGCAGGGTGAACTGCCAGCCCATGCGCCAGATCGCCAGTGCGTAGAACGGCAGGTTGAGCAGGAAGAACACCGGGCCGAACGACCAGTCCGCCAGGTACTTGAGCAGAAAGGCCAGCCCAACGGTGCCGCCGGTCAGCAGCCCGGCGTGGCTGTAGAAGGCGATGCCAAGGGCGACCAGGGCGGTGCCGGTGAGCAGCGCCAGAGCGTCCTCCCACAGCGGGTGGCGGACGAAGATCGCGGCAACGCGCTCGGCTTCCGGGGCGTCGGATTTGTCAGGTTGCATGAGATTTCTCGTTACGACAGCGACGGGCCAGCATAGAAGCTGCGGCCCGCGAAAGATTTGGCGCCGATCAAGCGAAGAGGGTGCCGGTCAGCTCTGTTTTTGCCAGGTTTCGAAACGGTAGGCTGGTGCCTCGCCCTCAGCCGGATGTGGCTGGCTTTCGACGCACTGCCACTCAGCCTCGTCGAAAGCCGGAAAGAACGCATCGCCTTCGGGAGCGGCATCGATACGCGTGAGGTACAGCCGCTGCGCCTGCCCCAGCGCCTGGGCGTACAGCTGCGCACCGCCGATCAGCATCAGCTCGTCGACGCCCTGCTCACGCGCCCACTGCTCGGCACGCACCAGCGCGGCATCCAGGTCGGTGAAGGTTTCCGCGCCGTCGAGCTGCAGGTCCGCCTGGCGACTGACCACAAGGTTGAGCCGCCCCGGCAGCGGACGGCCGAGCGAATCCCAGGTCTTGCGGCCCATGATGATCGGTTTGCCGAGGGTCATGGCCTTGAAATGCTTGAGATCGGCGGGCAGGTGCCAGGGCATGATGTTGTCACGCCCGATCACGTGCCGCTCAGCGAGAGCAGCGATCATGGCGAGGGGAAGGCGGGTCTGATTCATGGCGGCGAGAATATCAGAGGGCCGTGTCTTCCTGCAGCGCTGTTGGCCACATTGAGTCGAACAGAAATCGCAGCGCCAGCCGTTCGTCGGCTTCATCGCTTTGCAATACAAGGGGCAACGCAGCGTCAACGTCCGGTCATGCAACTGGCTCAGGCTGTAACATCCAAACCGAGGAGATGCCGAAATGGCCCGTAAGACCACCGCTTCCCTTCGCCGCTGGCTGACCGCCTGCACCCTGCTGCTTCCACTGGCCGGCTTCGCTGCGGCGGAAGAACATGCCGCGAAACACCAGGCTGCGCGGGGCGAGCCGACGCCGCTGGTGATTGCCCATCGCGGCGCCAGCGGCTATGTACCGGAGCACACCCTGGCCGCCTATGCCCTGGCGGTGTTCCAGGGCGCCGACTACATCGAGCCGGACCTGGTGATGACCCGCGACGGCCATATCGTCGCCCGCCACGACAACGAGCTGGGCCTGACCACCGACGTCTCGCAGCGCCCCGAGTTTGCCGATCGCAAGCGCACCCAGCAGGTCGATGGCGTCACCCTCACCGGCTGGTTCAGCGAAGATTTCACCCTCGCCGAACTGAAGACCCTGCGCGCCATCGAGCGCATCCCGGATATCCGCCCGGGCAACGCGCGCCTCGACGGCAGCCTGGAAATCCCGACCCTGCAGGAGATCATCGACCTGGTGAAAACCCTGCAACTGAGCCAGGGCCGGCGCATCGGCCTGTACCCGGAAACCAAGCATCCGACGCACTTCCAGCAGCTCGGCCTGGCGATGGAAAAGCCGCTGGTGCGCATCCTCACCCGCAACGGCTACGTCGGGCGCCAGGCGCCGGTGTATATCCAGTCGTTCGAGGTGGACAACCTCAAGACCCTCAGCCGCCTGACGCAGTTGCGCCTGGTGCAGCTGTTCAGCTCGGGTCAGCCGTATGACCAGCAGGTGCGCGGCAGCAAGCTGACCTACGCGCAGATGGCGACGCCCGCCGGGCTCAAGGCCATCGCCCGCTACGCCGCCGGCGTCGGTCCGGAGAAGAGCTACATCATCCCGCGTGATACCAATGGCAACCTCGGCACGCCGACCGGTTTCGTCGCGGCCGCCCACGCCGCCGGGCTCAAGGTCCATCCGTATACCTTCCGCGCGGAAAACGCTTTCCTCCCGGCCAGCCTGCGCAGCAGCGACCAGCGCCACGAGCGCGGCGACAGCGAAGCGGAGATCCGTGCCTTCCTCGACGCCGGTATCGATGGGCTGTTCATCGACCAGCCGGACATCGCCGTGCGCCTGCGCAACGCCGACTGACGGCCCCAGCGGGGAGCCGCAACGGCTCCCCGTTTTCCCGTTCCCCCACGGCAGCGGTTATCCTCAAGGCACGACCCGCCAGCGAGATGCCGTGTGATAGCCCGCCCCGCCCCCGATCTGGATACGCTCGACCGTCTCTGGCTGACCGAGGCCGTGCGCCTGCGCGAAGAACATGCCGGGCCGCTGGAGGATGACGAAGCCAACCGCCAGGCCCGTGCCCGGGGCGGAGATCTCTCCGCGCTGATCGAGCGCCGTGCACTCTGGCTGGCGCGCCGTGACGGGCTCATCGAGGCGCTCCGGCACTGGCGTCAGGGCGCCCGCCTGGGTGGCTTCGTGCTGGCGCTGCTCGCGGTCTTCACCGGCGCCGGCCTGGCCTTCGCCGCACTCGGCGACGGGCAGCGACCGGTCAACGTGTTCTGGGCGCTCGGCAGCCTGCTCGGAGTCAACCTGCTGACCCTGCTCGGCTGGCTGCTCGGCCTGCTCTTCGCTGGCGACAGCGGCGGTGCGCTGGGGCGGCTGTGGCTCTGGCTGAGCGAAAAGCTCGCCCGCGACGCCCGCGCCGCGCAACTGGCACCCGCGCTACTGACCGTATTGCACCAGCGCCGGCTCGGTCGCTGGCTGCTGGGTATCGGCGTGCATTCCCTCTGGCTGCTGGCGATGGCCAGCGCCCTGCTCAGCCTCCTCGCACTGCTGGCGACCCGCCGCTACGGCTTCGTCTGGGAAACCACCATCCTCGGCGAGAGCGCCTTCGTCGACCTGACCCAGGCCCTCGGCGTACTGCCGGCGCTGCTCGGCTTCAGCGTGCCGGATGTCGAGCAGATCCGCGCCAGCGGCGCGCTCGGCGGCGATCTGGAAGGCACCCGGCAACGCTGGGCCGGCTGGCTGGTCGGCGTGCTGCTGATCTACGGACTGCTGCCACGGCTGCTGCTGGCGGGGTTCAGCCTGTGGCGCTGGCACCGCGGGCGCGACGCGTTGAAGCTCGACCTGAACCTGCCGGCCTATCGCCTGCTGCGCGAACGCCTGCAGCCACCCAGCGAGCGCCTCGGCATCACTGATGCAGCGCCCGCCCAGCTGCACGCTCCCAGCGCCGGCGCTCAGCTCGATGGCAGCGCCGGCGCCGTGCTGGTGGCCATCGAACTGGATGGCAGTCGCCCATGGCCGCCGGCTCTGGCCAAGGGCATCGCCGATGCCGGCATCCTCGATGATCGCGAAGGGCGCCGACGGCTGCTCGACCAGCTCACCCGCTTTCCCCCGGCACGCCTGGCCATCGCCTGCGATCCCCGACGCTCGCCGGATCGCGGCACCCTGGCGCTGATCGGCGAATTGTCGCGCTGCGCCGCGGCGACACGGGTCTGGCTGCTGCAGGCACCACCCGGCGAGGCACTGGACAGCGCGCGTCTGGATGACTGGCACCAGGCGCTGGACAGCCTGGGCCTGCCCCATTCCAACACGACGCCGCTGGGCTGGCTGGAGAGCGGACATGACTGAAGCCCTGAATCTCGCCGTGGTCGGCCATACCAATGTCGGCAAAACCTCGCTGCTGCGCACCCTGACCCGTGATGCAGGTTTCGGCGAGGTCTCCCACCGTCCCAGTACCACGCGCCATGTCGAAGGCGCGCGGCTGTCGGTGGACGGCGAAGCGCTGCTGGAACTCTACGACACCCCCGGCCTGGAAGATGCCATCGCCCTGCTCGACTACCTCGAGCGTGTCGAACGCCCCGGCGAACGCCTCGACGGCCCGGCGCGCACCGCACGCTTTCTCGACGGCAGCGAGGCGCGCCAGCGCTTCGAGCAGGAAGCCAAGGTGCTGCGCCAGCTGCTCGCCAGCGATGCCGGGCTCTACGTGATCGATGCCCGTGAGCCGGTGCTGGCCAAGTACAAGGACGAGCTGGCGGTACTCGCCGGCTGCGGCAAGCCGCTGCTGCCAGTGCTCAACTTCGTCGCCCAACCCGGCCATCGCGAAGAGGAATGGCGCCAGGCGCTGGCCCGCCTCGGCCTGCATGCACTGGTGCGCTTCGACAGCGTGGCGCCGCCCGTGGATGGTGAGCGCCGGCTGTACGAAAGTCTGGCGCTGTTGCTGGAACAGGCGCGGCCCAAGCTGCAGCGACTGATCGAGGACCACGAAGCGCAGGCCGCGGCGCGCCTGGACAGCGGCCAGCGACTGATCGCCGAGCTGCTGGTAGACGTCGCCGCCTGCCGACGCAGCGTGGCCGCACAGCCGGAGCTGGAGCGCGGCGCCATTCGTGAATTGCACGACGCCGTGCGCGGCCGCGAACAGCGCTGCGTCAAGGCCCTGCTGCGCCTGTACGCCTTCCGCAAGGAGCAGGCGGCGGCCAGCGATCTGCCGCTGCTCGATGGGCGCTGGGGCGACGACCTGTTCAACCCCGAGACCCTCAAGCAGCTGGGGGTGAAGATCGGCGGCGGCATGGCCGCAGGTGCCGCGGCCGGTGCCGGGGTCGACCTGATGGTCGGTGGCATCACCCTCGGCGCCGCGGCGCTGCTCGGCGCCATCGCCGGCGGCGGCGCGCAGACTGCGCGGCACTATGGCAACCGCCTGCTCGGCAAGCTCAAGGGTCAGCGTGAGCTGAGCGTCGACGACGCCGTGCTGCGCCTGCTCGCCCTGCGCCAACGCCAACTGCTGGCCGTGCTTGCGACTCGCGGGCACGCCGCCACCGAGGCGATCCGCCTGGCCACGCCACAGGACCAGGGCTGGCGCGAGGGCAAGCTGCCCGAAGCCCTGCAACGCTGTCGTGCCCATCCCGAGTGGTCCTCGCTCAACCCCGGCGCCCGTCTGCAGGACGGCGAGCGTCAGGCGGCGCTGGATGAGCTGCAGGCCGAACTGCGGCAGAGCTGACCGGCCTGCAGGCCCCGCCGTGCCTACGCGCTAGGCACGGGCCGGCGTACCATCGCCCACCGCGGTCGGGGCCGGCTGGCGGCCGATGCGCAAGGTGCACAGCGTTGCCAGCATGATCAGCAACCCACCCGCCCAGCCCATCGGCCCCAGCCGCTCACCCAACCAGAGACCGGCGATGATCGCGCCGAACAACGGTTCGGAGCCCATCAGCAGCGACACCCGCGTCGCGCTGCTGCGCCCCAGCGCGCGGTTCTGCGCAAACATGGCGAACAGCGTGGCGAACAGCACCAGATACAGCGTGCCGAACCAGAAGCCCGGCTCCACCGGCAGCGCCGGCAGTCCGCCCGGCAGCGACACGGCGAGCAGGACGCAGCCCGCCGCGACGACTCCACTCTGTACCGCAGTCAGCGCCAGTGCCGGGATTTCCCGGCCGGCCGTCAATCGCCGGGTCAGGCAGACCAGCACCGCGCGCAGCAACGCGGCGGCCAGCATCAGCGCATCGCCGAGATTGAGCGACAACTGCGGCCCGCCGGTCAGCAGCCAGACGCCCGCCAGCGACAGCGCGCAGGCGAGAAACAGCGCATTGTGCGGCCGCTGGCGCAGCAGCAGCCATTCCATGAACGGTGTGATCACCACGCACAGGCTGATCAGAAACGCCGCATTGCTGGCGCTGGTCAGCATCACGCCCCAGGTCTCGCAGAGAAAGATCGCCAGCATCACCAACCCCAGCGGTAGACCGGGGCGCAACGCACGACGACCGGCGCCGCGCAGTTGCGGCAGCAGCAGAACGAAGGTCAGGCCGAAGCGGATAGCCAGAAAGCCCAGCACCGGATAGAACAGCAGCGCCTGCTTGGCCACCGCATAGCTGCTGCCCCAGATCAGCGCCACCGTCAGCAGCATGCCATCGGCCAGCCACAGCCCCTGTCTCAACGTACCTTTCATCCTCGAGTCCCCGCACCGACGATCAGGCGCTGATTGTCGGGCCTGTCGCTGCGGTCGATAATCCAGCGAAACAGCACAGGACCTGTTCCGCATGGGAACGAATGACAGCGCAACCCTGCTGCCCTACATGGCCGTGTTCGTGCGGGTGGTCGAGGCCGGCAGCTTCTCCGGCGCCGCGCGCCTGCTGGGCAGCACGCCGTCGGCGGTGAGCCGCCAGGTGGCGCGGCTGGAGCAGGCCCTGGCGCTGCGCCTGCTCGAGCGCACGACGCGGCAGTTGCGGCTGAACGAGGCCGGGGCGGAGTTCTATCAGCATTGCCGGGATATGCTCGATGCGGCCGATGCCGCCGTCGCCATCGGCGAACGGCTGATGCGCAGCCCGCGCGGGTTGGTGCGCCTGAGCGTGCCCAAGGCCTATGGCAAGTTCGTCGTCGGTCCGCTGATGCCGGCCTTTCTGCAGCGCTACCCCGAGGTCGATGTACAGCTACGGATCAGCGACCAGAGCCCGGACCTGATCGAGGAGGGGTTCGACCTGCTGGTGCAGGTCACCGACAACCCACCCGAAGGCCTGGCCGGCAAACCGCTCGGGCCGGTGCGCCAGCTGCTCTGCGCCAGCCCCGACTACCTGCAGCGCCACGGCGCGCCGCAGCATCCGCAGGACCTGCTGCGCCATAGCTGCCTGTATCTGGGGGAAACGGCGGGAGACAATCGCTGGCATCTGCGCCGCGGCGAGCTGCAGGAGACGGTGACAGTGCGCGGCCGCTACATCAGCAACCACAGCGAGGCCCGGCTACTGGTGGCGCTGGCGGGTCTGGGCATTACCTGCCTGCCGCATTTCACCGCCGCTCAGGCGCTGGCCGACGGGCAGTTGCGCGAGGTGCTGCCGCAGTGGCGCTACACCGGCTCCTACCAGGGCGCGGCCTGGCTGCTGTGGCGACAGAATCATCATCTGCCGCCGAAGATACGGGCGCTGATCGATTATCTGAGCGAGGCGCTGATCCCCACCTGAGCAGCATCCACGCAGGCGAAGCGGACGCCTGTAGATGGTCATCGAGCCGCAGATCAGTATCGGCGCCACCTCGTGCCCGGCGTTTCAATCACAGGGCGGACATCCAGCCCGCCCCGCGACCAAACGTGGATCAGCGCTCCTTCGAGCCTTCCACTTCCTCAGCCATGCGTGCCAGGCCGAGGTGACGCACATCGGTGCCGCGCACCAGGTAGATCACCAGTTCGGCGATGTTGCGTGCGTGATCGCCGATGCGTTCCAGCGAGCGCAGCGCCCAGATCACGCTGAGTACGCGGGAGATCGAGCGCGGGTCTTCCATCATGTAGGTGACCAGTTCGCGCAGCGCGGTCTTGTACTCGCGGTCGACGGTCTTATCGTACTGCGCCACCGACAGCGCGAGGTCGGCATCGAAACGGGCGAAGGCGTCGAGCGCTTCCTGCACCATCTTGCGTACCTGGTCGCCGATGTGGCGCACCTCGACATAGCCCTTGGGCGATTCGCCTTCCTCGCACAGCTGGATGGCGCGGCGGGCGATCTTGGTCGCTTCATCGCCGATGCGCTCCAGATCGATCACCGACTTGGAGATGCTGATGATCAGGCGCAGGTCGGAGGCGGCCGGCTGACGGCGGGCAAGGATGCGTACGCACTCCTCGTCGATGTTGCGCTCCATCTGGTTGATCTGGTCATCGACGTCGCGCACCTGCTGGGCGAGGCCCGAATCGGCCTGGATCAGCGCGGTCACCGCGTCGTTGACCTGCTTCTCCACCAGCCCGCCCATGGCCAGCAGGTGGCTGCGCACCTCCTCGAGCTCGGCGTTGAACTGCTGGGAAATGTGTTGGGTGTGGCTGTCTTTGCTGATCATCATCAAGCCCTTGGGAAACTGTGGTTCTCTAGCCGGACGAGCCGGCCCTTGGCAAAGCGTGCTGCGCTAGGAGGCGGCGCGCAGACAGTACAAACGAGTACGGCAAGCGCCGCCGACAACGCGCAGCGCGGTTAGCCATGGCCGGCTAGCCGTAGCGCCCGGTGATGTAGTCCTCGGTCTGCTTCTTCGCCGGGTTGGTGAACAGCGTATCGGTATCGCCGTACTCGATCAGCTTGCCCATGTACATGAACGCGGTGTAGTCGGAGACCCGCGCGGCCTGCTGCATGTTGTGGGTGACGATGACGATGGTGTATTTGGCCTTGAGCTCGTAGATCAGCTCCTCGACCTTCAGCGAGGAGATCGGGTCGAGCGCCGAGCTCGGCTCGTCGAGCAGCAGCACTTCCGGCTGCACGGCGATGGTGCGGGCGATGACCAGGCGCTGCTGCTGGCCGCCGGAGAGGCCGAGCGCCGACTCGTGCAGGCGATCCTTCACCTCATCCCACAGCGCCGCGCCCTTGAGTGCCCACTCAACGGTTTCGTCGAGCACACGCTTCTGCTTGATGCCCTGGATGCGCAGGCCGTAGACCACGTTCTCGTAGATGCTCTTGGGGAACGGGTTGGGCTTCTGGAACACCATGCCGACGCGACGACGCAGGTCGGCCACGTCCTCGCCCTTGCGGTAGATGTTGGTGCCATCGAGGTTGATCGCGCCTTCGATGCGGCAGCCGTCGACCAGGTCGTTCATGCGGTTGAAGCAGCGCAGAAGGGTCGACTTGCCGCAGCCGGACGGGCCGATGAAGGCAGTCACACGCTGCTTGGGGATGTTCATCGCGACGTTGAACAGCGCCTGCTTCTGCCCGTAGTACAGGCTCAGATCGGGCACTTCGATGGCGACCTGCTCGTTGGCCAGGTTCAGGCTGCGCTTGTCGCGGCCGAGGGCCGAGATGTCGATTGAATGGGTAGTCGTTTGCATGTGCTCACTCCGTTCGCAGCTGCAAGCTGCAAGCTACAAGCTGCAAGCCAAGCCGGGGCGCTTCCTCTTGAAGCTTGCGGCTTGAAGCTTGCAGCTTCGATCAATGGTCCAGCGCCTTGTACTTCTCGCGCAGGTGGTTGCGAATGTAGATCGCGGTGAAGTTGAGCGCGGCGATCACCAGCACCAGCAGCAGCGCAGTCGCATACACCAACGGTCGTGCCGCCTCGACGTTGGGGCTCTGGAAGCCGACGTCGTAGATGTGGAAGCCCAGGTGCATGATCTTCTGGTCCAGATGCAAGTAGGGGTAGTTGCCATTGAGCGGCAGGTTCGGTGCCAGCTTGACCACACCGACCAGCATCAGCGGCGCCACTTCACCGGCGGCGCGAGCCACGGCGAGGATCAGGCCGGTCATCATCGCCGGACTGGCCATCGGCAGCACCACCTTCCACAGCGTCTCGGACTTGGTCGCGCCGAGCGCCAGTGAGCCTTCGCGGATCATCCGCGGAATGCGCGCCAGCCCTTCCTCGGTGGCGACGATCACCACCGGCAGGGTGAGGATCGCCAGGGTCAGCGAGGCCCACATCAGGCCCGGCGTGCCGAACACCGGGGCCGGCGCCGCTTCCGGGTAGAACAACCGATCCAGCGAGCCGCCCAGGACATAGACGAAGAAGCCCAGGCCGAACACGCCATAGACGATCGACGGCACCCCGGCCAGGTTGTTCACCGCGATGCGGATGATGCGGGTGAGCAGGCCCTGCTTGGCGTATTCGCGCAGGTAGACCGCGGCGATCACGCCGAACGGGGTGACGATCACCGCCATGATCAGGGTCATCAACACAGTGCCGAAGATCGCCGGGAACACGCCGCCTTCGGTGTTCGCTTCACGCGGCTCGTCGCTGACGAATTCCCACAGCTTGGCGAAGTAGAACATCAGTTTCTGCGGCGTCGACATGGCATTGGGCTGGAACGCCCGCACGACCTTGCCCAGGGTGATTTCCTGCTCGCGGCCATCGGCGGTGCGCACGGTGATGCTGTCGCGGTTGAACTGCTGCTGCAGGGCGACCAGTTTTTCTTCCAGCACCCGGTACTCGGCATTCCACTGCGCGCGCTCGGCATCCAGCTCGGCCTGGGCCGCCGCGTCCAGACGATCGTTCAGCTCCAGCTGGCGGGTCTTCAGGCGCAGACGCTCGAGGCCGTGGTTGATGCGACCGATCTCCACCGTCTCGATGCGCGAGATCTGCGTGTGCATCTCGTCGACGCGGTCGATGCGTGCCTGCAGTTCGCTCCAGGCGCCTTCACCCTCGGCGACCAGCTGGCCGGCTTCCTTCACGTTGAGCAGGTAGCCATAGAAATTGCCCCACTCACGACGCTCCAGCACCATCAGCTCGGCAGGCCTGCGCTGGTTGCTCAGCCACTCACCGACCACCCAGGAGAAATCCGCCCCATAGACCTCGCGGTTGCCGACCTTGAGCAGCTCGCGGGTCATGAACTCGCCGCCCTCGACGTTCACCGGCAAGCCGCTGGCCGCCAGGCGCGCGCGCGGCACCTCTTCGGCCTGCACCACCTCGCCGGCCAGCACGCGCATCTCGGCGCCCGGCATGCTGTAGTCGGCGACGATCACATCGGCCGGCCAGAAGTGCGCCAGACCGCGCACGGCGATGATCGCCAGCAGCCCCAGGGTCATGATCACGGCGATGGACACCGCACCGGCGTTCATCCAGATCCAGGGTGTGCCGCTCTTGACCCAGGTGTTCAACGAATCCTTTTTCACGGATCGATACCTTCTGCGAAATCTGGTTTACAGGCTGGCGTACTTGCCACGCAGACGCTGACGAATCAGCTCGGCGAGGGTGTTCATCACGAAGGTGAACATCAGCAGTACCAGCGCGGCGAGGAAGAGCACGCGGTAATGGGTGCCGCCAACCTCGGATTCGGGCATTTCCACGGCGACGTTGGCGGCCAGGGTGCGCATGCCTTCGAAGATGTTGGCTTCCATGATCGGCGTGTTGCCGGTGGCCATCAGCACGATCATGGTCTCGCCCACCGCGCGGCCCATGCCGATCATCAGCGCCGAGAAGATGCCGGGGCTGGCGGTCAGCAGCACGACGCGGGTCAGGGTCTGCCAGGGCGTGGCACCGAGCGCCAGCGAGCCCAGGGTGAGGCTCTTGGGCACGCTGAACACGGCGTCTTCGGCGATCGAGTAGATGGTCGGAATCACCGCGAAGCCCATCGCCAGGCCGATCACCAGGGCGTTGCGCTGGTCGAACGGAATGCCCATCTCGTTGGACAGCCACAGGCGCATGTCACCGCCGAAGAACCAGTTTTCCAGATGGCCGCTGATTTCCAGCGAGCCAAAACCGATCAGCAGGATCACCGGGATCAGCAGCACGGCTTCCCAGCCATCCGGCACTGCGAGACGCACGGCCTGCGGCAGGCGGCTCCAGGTCCAGGCGGCGAACAGAATCCCGACCGGCATCAGCAACAACAGGCTGAAGATGCCCGGCAGGTGGTTCTCCAGGAACGGCGCGAGGAACAGGCCGGCGAAGAAGCCGAGGATCACCGTCGGCAACGCCTCCATCAGCTCGATGACCGGCTTGACCTTGCTGCGCAGCCTCGGCGCCATGAAGTAGGCGGTGTAGAACGCTGCACAAATCGCCAGCGGAGCCGCCAGCAGCATCGCGTAGAAGGCGGCCTTGAGCGTGCCGAAGGCCAGCGGCGCGAGGCTCAGCTTGGGTTCGAAGTCACCATTGGCGGAAGTCGACTGCCAGACGTAGTCAGGCTCCGGATAGCTCTCGTACCAGACCTTGCCCCACAGCGCGCTCCAGGAGATTTCCGGGTGCGGGTTGTCGATCACGAAGCGCTGCAGGCCCTGTTCCGACTCCACCAGCAGACGGGTGGCACGCGGCGACATGGCCGCCAGAGCGGCACCCTCGGCAACCTGCTCCTTGAGCAAGGTGCGATGCGCGGTGCTGTGGAAGATGCCGATGCTGCCGCTGGCATCCAGTGCCAGGAAGCCCTTGCGACGCTCTTCCGGCAGGATCTGGCGGATCGGCTCGCTGCCCAGCTTGAAGTTGCGAACGTTCTCCAGCTCGGCCTGGCCGTCGGCGGCGCGGACCATGAACCACTGGCCGATGCCACCTTTGGAGTCGCCGATCATCAGCGAGATGCCGCCCAGCAACGGGCTGACCGTGGTGATCTCGCTGCCGTCACCGACCAGCTTGTAGCGACCGTTGAGCTGCTTGCGGCGCAGATCGAAGACATCCGCGCTGGCCTTGCCGCTGATCGCGTAGAGCCACATGTGGCGCGGGTCGAGCAGCAGCTTACGAATCGGCTCGGCCAGTTGCGGCAGGTTCAGGCGCTCCTGCTCCAGCGTCACTTCGCCGGTCATCAGGTTCTCGCTGGTGGCGATGCGCTGGGCATGCAATGCCGTGCCCGTGGCGCCGGCAACCAGCAGCGTCTTGCCATTGAGGCTGACGGCAGCCTGTTCGATCGGCCGACCCTCGGGATCGAGCTGCAGCGGTTCTTCACCGAAGGGGTAGGCGAGTTCCGGGGTGATGGTTTTCTTATTGTTCGGGTAAGTGACCTTGTAGTTGTGCTCGAACACCAGCGCCTGGCCGTTATCCAGACCCAGCACCAGCCGGCGTGTGCTTGGTGTGTCCTTACCCACCGAGACGACGCGGCTGCCAGCCGGCAGCGGCAAGGCCTTGCTCGACAGCAACGCACCGTCGCTGAGGCCGAAGAAGCGAACCTGACCGTCGGAACCCAGGCGCATCGCAACCTGGTTCTGCTCTTCCACCGCCAGCAGCAACGGCTCGCCGGCATCGGCCAGCCAGGCCGGCTGCTGCGCCGCGCGGCTTTCCAGCTCGGCGCCCTGGAACATCGGCAGTACAACCTGCGCCAGGTAGAAGAAGATCAGGGTGATAGCGACCAGCACCGCCAGACCGCCGATGGACACGTACCAGCGCGCTAGGTGATCTTTCAGCGCGCGGACGCGGCGCTTGCGTTGCAGCGCCGGCGTGTTGAAGTCCAGCCGTTGCACATCGGAATTCGCGGTCATGTTTTCCATGTCGTTCATGCCAGGGCTCCTGGGCCTGAGCGGCCCTTCGGGGCGCCTAATCTAATAAAGCTGTGTGACAGAAAAATTACAGCCAGGTGACGCGCCGAAGCCCGCCAGCGCGTCTCGCGTGGCGGGCATCTGCGCATGGCCGGCGCGCTATGTCGCCGGCCGTCACGCGGGTCTTACAGACCCAGCTCCTGCATGGTCTTGTCGACCACCTTCTTCGGCAGCGGGATGTAGCCATCCTTGACCACCACTTCCTGGCCCTGCTTGGAGAGCACCAGCTTGAGGAACTCGGCATCGATCGGGCTCAGCGGCTTGTTCGGCGCCTTGTTGACGTAGACGTAGAAGAAGCGCGCCAGCGGGAACTTGCCAGCCAGTGCGTTCTCTTCGTTGGCCTCGAAAGCCTCGCCACCCTTGGACAGCGGCACGGCACGGACGCTGGAGGTCTTGTAGCCGATGCCCGAGTAACCGATGGCATTCAGGGTGCTGGAGATCGACTGCACTACGGAAGCCGAACCCGGCTGTTCGTTGACGTTAGACTTGAAGTCACCCTTGCACAGGGCTTCTTCCTTGAAGTACCCGTAGGTGCCGGATACCGAGTTACGACCGAACAGCTGGATCGGCTTGGCCGCCCACTCGCCGGTCATGCCCAGGTCGCCCCAGGTCTTGATGTCCTTCTCGCCACCGCACAGGCGGGTGCTGGAGAAGATCGCGTCGACCTGCTCGATGTCCAGCGACTTGATCGGATTGTCCTTGTGCACGAATACCGCCAGGGCGTCGATGGCCACCGGAACGGCAGTCGGCTTGTAGCCGTACTTCTCTTCGAAGGCCTGGATCTCGTTGTCCTTCATCGGGCGGCTCATCGGGCCCATGTTGGAGGTGCCTTCGGTCAGAGCGGGCGGCGCGGTGGAGGAGCCGGCAGCCTGGATCTGAATGTTGACGTTCGGATAGCTGCGCTTGAACTCTTCGGCCCACAGGGTCATCAGGTTGGCCAGAGAGTCGGAACCAACGCTGGACAGGTTGCCGGAAACACCGGAGGTCTTCTGGTAGCTCGGCAGCGCCGGGTCCACAGCAGCGACCGCGCTCGCGGCGCCAACGCCAGCGGCTACAAAGGTCAGGGCCGCCATCAAACGATTCAGTTTCATACCTTGCTCCTAGCAGGTGTGTGCTCGAGTGTGTTGGAACGGGGGCCAGTATCTGCAGGCCGTATGAACACTCTATGAAGCAAGTGTGACAATCTGATTACCAAGCGCACCGTTGACCTGGTTCGGTCGCTGTAGCGCAACACAGCCGCTATACTCGGCGCCGTCGCCCGTGCCAGAGCGGGCATTTCGCGCCAGAACAACAACGCGCCGCGAGTCCGACCGAATGAAAGAATACGAACAGGAAGATCCAATCCCCCAGGGCGACCTGGCCCTGCAGCTCACCGCATTGCCGCGGGAAACCAATGGTTTCGGCGATATCTACGGCGGTTGGCTGGTGTCGCAGATGGATCTGGCCGGCACCGCGATGGCCAGCCGCGTGGCCGCTGGTCGTGTCGCCACGGTCTCCATCGATCGTATGGCGTTCATGGTCCCGGTAGCGGTGGGCGCGCAGCTGTCCTTCTATACCCAGACGCTGGAAGTCGGGCGCAGCTCGATTCGCATGCTGGTGGAAGTCTGGAGCGACGACCCGCTGTCCAGCGAGTGGCGCAAGGTCACCGAAGCGGTGTTCGTCTTCGTCGCCATCGACGGCAGCGGCCGCACCCGCTCGGTGCCACCGCGCCGCTAAGCCACCGATTAATGTGGCTGTAGCGCGGGCCGCAGTTGCCCGGCCGCGACGGCGAAGCGATTCTTGCCACCACTCTTGGCCTGATACAGAGCCGTGTCGGCGCAGTGATAGAGCTGTTCGGCCTGCTGGCCGTCCTGCAACGTGGCGATGCCGATGCTGACCCCCACCCGCGCCGCCGGATCATGCGGATGCCTGATATCCAGCGCGGCCAGCGCGGTGATCAGCTGACGGGCGATGCGCTGTGCCGCGGCGTTGTCGCAGTTGTACAGCAGCAGCGCGAACTCCTCGCCGCCAACCCGTGCCGCCTCGTCCAGCGGTCGCCGCGCATAGCCGGCGAGCAGTTCGCCGAAGGTGCGGATCAGCGCATCGCCGGCCGGATGGCCGAAGGTGTCGTTATAGGCCTTGAAATCATCCAGATCGAGCAGCAGCAGGCTCAGCGGGCGCCGGTCTCGACGAGCCTGGGCGATCCGCTGCGGTAGCGCGCGATCATGGCTGCGCCGGTTGGCCAGACCGCTGAGCGCATCGTGCTCGGCGACCCAGCCCAGCAGCTGACGGGTGAGGAACTGGTCGCGCTGCGAGTACTCGTGAACATAGCGGCTGATCGCGCCGATGATCAGCAACAGCAGGTAGTAGCTGACGGCGATCCAGTGTTCCGGCATCTGCTCGGCCGAGAGGATCAGGCTGGCCATGAACACGTCGGCCAGCACGATCAGCACCGCGCACAGCAGCGCCCACCAGAAGGTCACGCCGAGAAAGAAGAACGACGCGACGATCAGTAGCCCGGCGCCGTAACGGAAGTTCAGCTCCGTATCGAGCGTTTCGAAGCGGATGTCGATCAGCGCGGCGAGCATGCCGACCATCACCAGCAGCACCGGAAAGATGCGATTGGCCTGCGCGCGAAACCTGCGGCTGTAGAAGGACAGCACCAGCACGACGATGCCCGGCAGAATCTGCAGGAGCCGCAGCAGCGTCAACGTCGTCAGCCAACCGGTATCTTCGAGATCGAACAACCGGTGTTCGCAATACAGATAACCGCTGACCGCGAAGATCAGCAGCAGGGCAGCGAGGCGCTGCGATAGGCGAGCATGACGATCCAGATAACGCCGAAACTCCCGTTCCAGCTCCGGCGCAAAGCGCAGCAGACGGAATCCGCCATGCAGCTGCCGGCCATAAGGCGTATCGCGAAAGTCCTCGGTAGAGGCCTGGGTGGGTATGTGACGCATCGGAAGCTCGTAGGTTCGAGGCGCAATGATATCACCAAGCCACCACACAGCAGGCAATCGCCCGACCGACGTCGCACCGCTCTTCTCCGGGCCGGCTCAAAAGATGAGGGTTGCACTGGAGGAAGGCAGCATCGAAGATCGCGCTACATGCACTGCTGGATGTATCCGTGACTGCCCTGCTGCTCGCCCTCTGGCCCCTGTTCGCCCTTATCGTCGCCGGTTATTTCCTGCGCCTGCGTGCCTTTCCCAGTGCCGAGTTCTGGCCCGGTGCCGAACGCATCAACTACTTCATCCTCTTCCCCGCCCTGCTGTTCAGCAGCCTGGCGACCGCGCCGCTGGATAACCCGGCGTTGCCGCGCCTGGCGGCCGCGGTGATGCTCGGCCTGGGTCTGGCCTGGATTGGGCTGCTGATCGCCAAGCGCTTGCGCGGCTGGTCTGCCGGCCGCTTCGGTGCCATCACCCAAGGCGTGCTGCGCTTCAACACGTACCTCGGCCTGGCCGCGGTGGGCAGCCTGTTCGGCAAGGAAGGTCTGGCGCTGGCCGCGCTGATGCTGGCACTGATGGTGCCGACGGTGAACGTCATGTCGGTGTGGGCGCTGACCGCCGAGCGCGGCGTCAGCGTACGCGGCCTGCTGCTGCCCATCGCGAAGAACCCGTTGATTCTCGCCTGTGTCGCCGGTGCGCTGGTCAATCTGTCGGGCCTGGGCCTGCCCGGCGGCACCGACCGCCTGCTGAGCCTGCTGGCCGCCGCCAGCCTGCCGCTGGGTCTGCTCTGCGTCGGCGCGGCGCTCAAGCCGCAGGAGCTGGGCGGAGAAATCCCGGCGCTGGGCTGGAACAGCGCGGTGCGCCTGCTGGCCGTGCCGCTGCTGGCCTACGGTGTGGCGATGGTGCTCGGCCTGCCCGATATGGAAACCACCATCCTGGTGCTGTTCTTCGCCCTGCCCACCGCGCCCACCGCTTACGTGCTCACCCGCCAGCTCGGCGGCGACAGTCATCTGATGGCCGGCATCATCACCTTGCAGACCCTGCTCGCGGCCGCCAGCCTGCCGCTGGTGCTGACCCTGCTCAACGGCTGATCAGCGCGCGACCTGCCCACGCAGCAGACGCAGCAGCATCAGCGCCATGCCGACACCCAGCGCGCCAAGCACCAGCAGCGGGCCGAGATAACCGAGGGCGTCCTGCAGCCAACCGAGCAGCAGGTGCAGCCATTCGGTGTGCAACGAGGCCTCGACTGCCACGTAACCGCCCTGCTCCCAGATCTGGTAGGCGGCGTGCAGCGGGATCAGCGTCAGCGGCAGCAGGATCAGGCACAGCCAGTAGCCGCTGCGCCGGTACGCACCCAGCAGGCCCCATGGCAGGTAGGCGGCCCGAATGAGCTGGAAGAAGCAGACGATGTAATAGACCACCAGCAGCAGGACAAAACCGCTGGCCACGGAGGGCGCGAGCCAGAGCTCACGCAGCGCCGCGGTGCTGATGATCAGGCTGAGCGCGCCCCATAGCAGTAGAAAGAAAGTTCTCATCGCAAGTCCCGGTGTCGGCTTTTGGCGAAAGCGCATCGGAACAGAATTCCGAGCGCCATACGCACAACCGCTTCACGAAACAGGTGGCGATGCGCCGCGAACGTGCCGGCTTCGAGCAGCAGTGCACGCTCAGAACAGGCTGAGCTGATCGCCTCCAGCCTCAGCCGACTTGGCGCTGGGTAACGCCTCGGCGCCTCCGCTGCTGTCCTCATGCAGCGCCAGCCGTTCGGCCAAACCTGCAGCGCGCTCGGCACGGGTGATGACCGCCTCGGCCAGCCGCGCCGGCAGCGCCCAGATCTCAACCTTGCGCTTGGCGCGGGTGATGCCGGTGTAGAACAGCGAGCGTGTCAGCAGCGGGCTGGGCTGCTCGGGCAGCGCCAGCAGCACTTCGGCAAATTCCGAGCCCTGGCTCTTGTGCACGGTCATGGCGAAGGCGCTGTCATGACTCGGCAACCGTGCCGGGGCGAAGCCGCGATAACCCTCGTCGCCCTCGAAGAACACCCGCAACCCCTGCTCGGTTTTCAGACACAGGCCGATATCGCCGTTGAACAGGCCGAGAGCGTAGTCGTTCTGCCGGACCATCACCGCGCGCCCGGGATACCAGCGTTCGCGCGCCGGCACGCCGAGTCGGCGTTTGAAACGGGCCTCCAGCGCCTCGTTGATGCCGGTGACGCCAAAGGCGCCCTCGCGCTGGGCGGTCAGCGCACGGAAGCCGTTGAAGGCTTCGAACGCGGCGGATGGATCGGCCTGCCGTGCGGCCTGCAGATAGGGCGAATAGCCCTGCTCCAGTCGCTCGATCAGCGTCGCGGGGCTGGGCGTGTCATTCCAGGCCAGGTCCGCGCGCCCTTCCTGCAGCCGCGCGACCGTGCCCTTGGCATCGCCGCCATTGATTCGCCGCGCCAGCTCGCCGATGCCGCTGTCGCCGGCGAAGCGATGGCTGTGGGTGAGCAGCACCACCGCATCGCCGAGCCGCGAGCGCGGCGTTTCGATGGGGACGTTCTGGCCGGTAATGCGTTGCAGATCGGACGCGGCCTGACTATCGAAGCCGCGGCCTTCACAGAGCTCGGCGAACACCGCACCGGCTTCCACGGCAGCCAGCTGGTCCTTGTCGCCGAGCAGGATCAGCCTTGCCTTGGGTGGCAGCGCGGTGACCAGTTTGGCCATCAGCGCCAGGTCGACCATCGACGCCTCGTCCACCACCAGCACATCCAGCGCCAGCGGGTTGGCTGCGTCGTGGCGCACCTGCGGGCTGTCGCCGCGGCTGCCGAGCAGACGGTGCAGGGTGCGCGCCTCGTCTGGCAGGGCTTGCTTGACGGCATCGCTGACCGGCAGCTCGGCCTTGGCGTTGCGGATCGCTTCGGCCATGCGTGCCGCGGCCTTGCCGGTGGGTGCGGCGAGGCCGATGGCCAGGCGTTCGCCGCCCGGCTGCTCCAGCAGCGCGGCCAGCAGGCGGACGACGGTGGTGGTCTTGCCGGTGCCGGGACCGCCGGAGATCACCGCCAGGCGCCGGCGCACCGCCTGCGCCGCAGCCAACCGCTGCCAATCCGGGCTTTGCTGATTGAAGGCGAACAGCCGCGCCAGGCTGTCGCTCAGCCGAGTTTCATCGACATCCGGTGCGTCCGCCGCGCGAGTCAGCAGCTGTTCGGCCAGCTGCTCTTCGTAGGCCTGGTAACGGGCCAGATAGAGCCGGTTGCCGACCAGGGTCAGCGGCGCGTAGTCGTCTGGCGCAGCGACCAGCGAAGAGGCTTCGAGCTGAGCGCGCCAGACGGGCAGCGCCGGCATGCTGAGATCGACCTCGGGCCAGGGCCGCCTGCCAGCCAGGCGCTCCAGCGGCAGGCAGACGTCACCCGACGCCAGCGCCTCGCAGCACAGCGCGGCGGCGAGCAGCACCGCTTCGGGAGCCTGCGGTTCCAGGCGTTGCAGGCTGGCGACGAAGGCGCGCTCCAGCGGGCCGAGGGGTAGATCGGCAAGGGTCATATGTCGCTCCGGATAGGCAGGAAGGCGCTGCCACGCCCACATTCCCGGTCAAGGCCGCCAAAGCGCACCATCAGCGCCCCTCCTCGAACAGTCGATCCAGCGCATCGAGCAGCGCATCGTCCGGCCGCGCAAAATAGACGCCGGCTTCGGGCATACCGCGCAGAAACAGGTAGAAGGCGCCGCCCAGCTGCTCGTCGCGGAAATCCGCCAGGCGCTGACGCAGAAAGCGGCGCAGCGCCACCAGATAGATCAGGTATTGCAGGTAGTAGTGCTCGCCGGCAAGCGCCTGCAGCAGTCGTTCGCCGCCGTAGTAGCTGGCGTCCGGGCCGAGCCAGTTGGACTTGTAGTCGGCGATGTACCAGCGGCCATCGTGCTCGAAGGTCAGGTCGATAAAGCCCTTGAGAAAGCCCTTGAGGCTGTCGAATTCCAGCCGCGCCGCCGCATCGCGCAACGGTTCGGCGAGACCGTTGGCCGGGTCGGTCAGCAAGCTGCGCAGCCGCGCCACATCCAGATCCCGCACCGGAAAGGTGAAGCCCAGTTCCGGCAGGCGTCTGGCCGACTGCAAGGCGGCGAGGGTCAGGCCGGCCCCGTCCATATCGGTTTCCAGCACCTTTTGCAGCTGGTCGGTGGCGATGTCCTTCCACTCCAGCGGCAGGCCGTAGGCCTGCAATGCCGGATCGACCAGTTCTGCCAGCTCGCCCTTGCCGCGTGCCCAGTCTTCGAGAATGGCATGCAGGCAAGTACCGGCCCTTGCGCCACGGGGAAAGGCGAAGAAGCCGCTGCCCGGCTCGCCGGCATCGGGCATCGACAGGGCGTCGCGGTCCGGCGCCTCCATGTGCATACCGGCGGCAAGCCCGGAAAAGCTGCCGATGCGCCAGGCGCTGTGCAGGCTGCGATTGAGCTGCGACAGCTGCTCAGGCGCCGCCGCCCGGCCCGGCCCTTGGGCACTGGCTTCACGCGACTGCAGCGGCAGGCAGGCCATATGGCCGTCGCTCCCTTCCACCAGACGTTCGATGGCCAGGCGCAGGCTGCCGCCGTCGAGGTCGGCCAGATGCCGGCCCAGCTCGCTCAGCGGTTGCTCGCCGGGGAGATCGCGGCCGTGCAGCAGCCAAGCCAGGGCGCAGCTGTGCAGGCCCTCGTCGGGCAGGCTGCCATCCTTCTTCGCCTTGGGCAGGCTCACCGGCCCCCAGTGCAGCCAGAGTCGATCACGCGCGCGGGTCAGGGCGACGTAGGCCAGCCGTAGCTGTTCGGCGAACACCTCCTGACGGGCGCGTTCGAGGTTGTCCCCCAGCGCATCGCTGCCGAGATCCAGCAACGGTTGGCCGTTCGCATCGTGGCAGCGGGCACTGTCGCGATTGTTGCCGAGCAGCTTGCCGTCCCAGAGGAAGGGACAGAACACCAGCGGGTATTCCAGCCCCTTGCTGGTGTGGATGGTGACGATCTGTACCCGCTCGGCATCGCTTTCCAGACGCAGCAGGGCTTCCTCGCCGGCGCCTTCGCTGCCGCGCTGGGTGTTGAACCAGGCCAGCAGCGGCTCCAGCCCCGGGCGCAGCAGGCTTTCGGCCTGCAACAGTTCGCCCAGGTGCAAGAGGTTGGTCAGCCGGCGCTCGCCATCGACCCGCGCCAGCAGCCGTTCGGCCACCGCCTGCTCATCGAGCCAGGCACGAAACACGCGCATGAAGCCCTGCTGCTGCCAGAGCTGGTGATAGCGCTCGGCGGCTTCGCGCTCGGCGTCCCACTGCTGCTGGTCGTCCTGGCAGCGGGCGAGATCGGCGGCACTGCGGCCCAGCAGACGCGTGGCCAGTGCGTAGCGCAGCAGCCCTTCGCGACCGGGTTCGGCATAGGCGGCGAGCACCGCGGCCAGCTCACCCGCCTCCTCGCTGCGCCAGACGCTGTCGCGGCCACGGCGGACACTGGGCACACCGCGCGCCGCCAGCTCCTCGGCGATCATCCCGGCCTGACGGTGATTGGCCACCAGCACGGCGATATCGCCGCCCTTGAGCGGGGTGAACACACCGTTCTTGTCGAAACCGGCGCGGCCCTCGGCGGCGCCCGCCAGTTGCAAGGCGATACGCCGGGCGGTGTCGCTCGCCGCCAGCGGCGCGGCCTCGCCCTTGCTCAGCGGGTCGTCGCCAAGCCAGACCAGCGACAGCGGCGCAGCCTCGCGCTCCTCCACCAGACGAAGGCTGGCACGCGGCTTGTCGGCCGCGCCGACCGCTGGATAACGCAGGTCTGGTTGAGCGAACGGCTGCGGATGGTCGAACAGCTGGTTCAGCGCGGCGATCAGCTCAGGCGTCGAGCGGTAGTTGGTCGGCAGGTTGAAAGGCTCGCGATCAGCCTGCTGCTTGGCGGTCATGTAAGTCGCCAGGTCCGCGCCGCGGAAGGCATAGATCGCCTGCTTGGGATCGCCGACGAAACACAGCGAGGCCTCGCCCCCCTTGGCATAGATGCGGTCGAAGATGGCGTACTGAATCGGGTCGGTGTCCTGGAATTCGTCGATCAGCGCCAGCGGATAGGTGGCGCGCAGCGAGGCCGCCAGGTCCTCGCCAACCGGCCCTTGCAGTGCCTGATCCAGACGATTGAGCAAATCGTCGAAGGCCAGCAGCCGCTGCGTCGCCTTGCGCTCCGGCAGCTCGCGATTGAGCCGCTCCAGCAGCGCGACCTGCAGCGCGATCAGCCGCTGCTTGCCGGCCGGCAGTGCCTCGGCCACCTGATCTGCCAGCTCATCCAGCGCATGAGCCAGTTCGCAGACAGGCGCGTCATGACCCTTCTTGCAGGCCTTGCTCAGCGCACGGACACCGAACTTCGCCGCGCCCTCGGGCAGCTCGAACATCACCGCCGGATCGGCGAAATAGGCGTCGAGTTCCGCCTGCCAGGGCGCAAACTTGATGCTCTTGTGTGTGCTCTGACTGAGGCCGCCGTGGGCCAGCAGCTCGGCGACCCAGGTGCTGCCCGCTCTCTTCCACAGGTCGGCGGCGCGCTGCCAGGCGGCTTCGACCGGGCGCAGATCGGCCGCGACCGGCGTACCCTGCGGCTCGACGCGCAGATAGGGCTTGCCCAGATGACTGCGCAGGCGTTGGCGTAACCACAGAGGGGTGATTCGGCTCTTCGCCAGAAAGCGCGCCCAGGCCGGATCGGCATCGGCCAGCTCGCTGCGCCAGGCATCGGCGAGCAACGCGTCGATGAGCTCGCGGTCGTCGGCGGTCAGCTCGCTGTCGAAATCGCCGCCGGCCTCGAACGCCGCGTCCTGCAGGGCACGCTGGCAGAAGCCATGGATGGTGAAGATCGCCGCCTCGTCGAAGCCGTGCACCGCCAGCAACAGGCGCCGCCGCGAGGCTTCGCCGGGGTAGCGGGCATGCAGGCGGTTGAGGAAATCGTCGCTACTCGGCGTGCCCTCATAGACCGCCAGCAACTCGGCCAGCCGCGCACGGATGCGCTCGCGCAGCTCGGCGGTGGCTGCGGTGGTGTAGGTCACCACGAGGATCTGCCCCACCGACAACTGCCGTTCCAGCAACAGACGGGCGTAGAGCGCGGTGAGCGTCCAGGTCTTGCCGGTACCAGCGCTGGCCTCGATCAGCGAGCGACCGTCGAAGGGCGAATCGAGCAGGTCGAGTTTCATGCTTGCTCCTCGTCTTCAGCCAGGGCATCGAGCGCCGGGCCGATCAATTGCTGAGCCAGGCTTTCGAAACGCTCGTCCAGCGGCTCGCGGTCGCGGAAGGCCAAAGCGTTCCAGGGGTCTTCGGCCTCGGCAGCGATGGGGCTGAACTCGGCGCCGAGCCAGGCTTCGCGAGCGCGTTTACGCGCGCAATCGAGCGGTTCGCTGCCGCGGGCCGGCTTGCGATAGCCCTTGGCGAAGGCATGGCTGCTACGGGGCAACAACGGCAGCGGCTCACGGATCGCGCTGCGATAGGCGGCCATCCAGGGCTCCAGCAGCTCGGCGGCGTTTGCCAGCGGCCCCAGCTGCCAGTCACCAGCGGGCGACAACATCAGGCTGTGGCGCTCGATATTCGGCGTGGCGGACAGGTTGAGCAGCAGATGGCGCAGCCAGAACGGCGCCAGGTCCCATTCGCCGAGGCGGCCGAGCTTCCAGCCGAACAACCCGGCCGGGGTCACGCCATCGAGCCAGCCGTGGATGCGCACGCCGGCGAGCGTGATATCCACCGGCAGCGGCTCGGGCACCGCGTCCGGGCGCAGTTCGAACAGCCGCGGCGCAAAGGCCCGTACCGGCCCGCGCAGCTTGCCCCACAGCGCCTGGCCCAGCTCGCCCGTGGGTAGCCAGCCGGCGGCGCAGGCCATGCGCCGCTCGTCTTCGTCGCTCCAGCCATGCTCCATCGCTTGCAGCGACAAGCGCCGCAGGCCGTTCCAGGCCGGCATCTCCAGATCGAACGGCTCGTCGCTGGCGAGCGATTCCTGGTCGCCAGCCAAGCGCAAACCCAGGCGCTGTTCGAGCAGGAAGCGCGCCGGATGGCGAAAGCACTGCAACAGCTGCGACGGCTCGATGGTCAGCCAGGCCTCATCCGGTTCAGCCAGCAGACTGGCAAAGGCTTGGGCCTGAGCCTGTGGGGGCTCGGCCAGACGTTGGGCGGCGCGAAACCAGGGCAGCGAATAGCCGGCACAGGGCGCGTCGCCGAAATTACGCGGCGAGAACGGCTGCAGCGGATGGGCGATGAGGATCTTCTGGCTGACCGGCTTCGCGCCATCGGCCAGCACGGCGGTCATGTCCACCGCCTCGAGCACTTCGCTCAGCAATACGGAAGGCGGCAACACGGCATTGTCGCGCGGGTCGCGGCCGACATAGGACAGGTACAGCGCCTCACGCGCCGAGAGCAGGGTTTCCAGCAGCAGGTAGCGATCGTCGAGGCGTCGCGCCCGGTCGCCGCGACGCGGATGCCGGCCGATCAGATCGAAGCCCGACGGCGGCGTGCGCCGCGGGAAGGCGCCATCGTCCAGGCCGAGCAGACAGACCACGCGGAACGGCAGGCTGCGCATCGGCACCATGGTGCAGAAGGTCACCGCGCCGGTGAGAAAGCCGGAGGCGCCACCGCCCTGCTGCAGCGCGGCGCTGAGCTGCTGGTGCACCAGTTCCAGTTCGATGGGACGCGTCAGGTCGGCTGCCTGGGCCTGATCGCGCAATGCCGCGCAGGCCTGGGACAACAAGAGCAGCGTGTCGCCGGCTTCGCGCTCGTCGAACAGGGTGTCGATCAGGACTTGCAGGTCATCCGCCCACTCGGCCAACGCACGCGGCCGGGCCAGCTGATCGGCCAGGCTGCCGAGGCGCTCGACGAACTCCACCAGCCGTCCGAGCAGCTGCCCGCGCGCGCCTTCCAGCGCATCCAGCGGCCAATACTCGCCGAGCAAGGGTGCACGGTCGCCGGCCAGCTGCGGCGGCGCGGCGAAGCCCAGCAGCAGACGGTCCAACCCCTGGCGCCAGGTAAAGGCCGATTCGTCCGGCAGGCCGAGACGCGCCCGCTGGCTGCCGTCACGGCCCCAACGCATGCCGGCTTCACGTAGCCAATCGCGCAGCAGCGGCAGGTCTTCGCCTTCGATGCCGGCGCGGCGGGCGATGGCCGGCTGCTCCAGCCAGGCGAGGATTTCCTCGGCCGCGAAGCGGCTCTGCGCCAGCAACAGGAGTTCGAGGAAGGCCTCGATCAGCGGCACCTCGGCACGCAGACTGCGATCGGCGAGGCTGTAGGGAATCCGCGGGCTGCCCTCGCGCGGAGCGAAAACCGCTTCGATGAAAGGGGCGTAACGCTCGATATCGGGGGTCAGCACCACCACCTGATCCGGCGTCAGCGCCGGGCCGGCGGCGAAACGCGCCAGCAGCTGATCATGCAGGATCTCCACCTCACGCAACGGCGAATGGGCGATGTGCACTTCCAGCGAACGGTCATCCTGGGCCAGGGTGATGCGTTCATCGGGCTGCCGGGTGCGCAGGCGCAGGATGTCGTTCTGCAGCGCGTGCAGCAGGCTGTCGTCGTGCAGGTCTTCGTCTTCGGAATACAGGCCTAATTCCTGACTGCCTTCGCTGGCGGTCAGACTGAACAGCGAGTCGAAGAAGTCGCGGCCCTGCTTGCCGAGACTGGCCAGCAGCGGGTGGCCGACGTCCAGATACCAGTCATCGGCGCCGGACGGCTGGGGAGCTACTGCGCTCGAGGAGGCTTCGTTAAAACCCAGCTCGGGATGCTCATGTACGGCCTGTACACTCCGCTCCCTCGCCGGGTTTTGCCTCGCCTGCTCTTCGCTCGCGACGCTCCCCAGCCGCCCGGAAGAAGGAAGCTGCCGTGCCAGCTCGCGGATATCGCGAATCTCGCCCCAGGCCTCGCGGCTCGGGTTGAGCGCACAGACCACCACGTCGATATGCCGCGCCAGGCCGTCGAGCACGCGCAGATGGTGCGGCGGCAGGCTGCTGATGCCGAACACCAGCAGGCGCTCGGGCAGGCCGGGCAAGGGCTCGTCGCGGTACAGGCGTTGCAGCAGATCGCCGAGCAGTCGCGCGCGGTGCGGATGGCCGTCCTTGGTCAGTTCGCGCCAGAGCAGCGCCTGCCAGGCTTCGTCGGGACCGAGGTCGAGAGTGTGGCCACGCTCCCAGGCCGCCAGCCAGTCGTCGCGATAGAGCAGGTACTGGTCGAAGACGTCGGCGATCTTCGCCGCCAGACTTAGCCGCCGACGCTCATCGCCACCGTTCAGGTACTGCGCCAGACGCGGCGCCAGCTCAAGGTTGGCCGGCTCGCAGAGCCAGCCGTAGAGGCGCCAGGTCAGGGTGGTCGGGGAGAACGCCGATTGCTCCGGCAGACTGCCAAGCACGGTGCGGCTCAGGTCCCAGACGAACGTGGCCGGCAGCTGAATCTCCAGCTGCATGGCGATGCCCTGCTTGCGCGCCAGCTCCAGCGTCAGCCAGCGGCCCATGCCCTGGCTCGGCGCCACCACCAGCGCCGGAGCGAAGGGATCGGCGAGTGGCTGGGCGAGCAGGCGCGTGGCCAGTTCGCCGAGGGTTTCCAGATCGGGAGCGTGGTAGAGGCTGAGCATGGGCGCACCGCTTTAACAGAAGTCGCTAGGTTACAGCCCGCCCCCAACGGGAGCGAGCCGGCGATTTCAGTTTGCACCCGCCATGCGACGCCTCGTGTCGCGGCGAATCTCCTCCTTTCGCCCTGCCCTTTTGCTTCTCCCGACCAATATCAATTGCGCCACGGCTGCCTAGCATGGGCTCGAGGGGCGGCCGCTCAGTCGCCCGCCATCAGGTCAGGAGTCGTTCATGAACCGGAACCGCAAGACGCTGCTCGCCCTTTCTCTATCTGCCACGCTGGGCGCCGTGCCACTGCTGCACGCACAGGAACCGGCCCAGCAGCGAACGCTGGGCTCGGTGGAGCGCAGCCACGCCAGTCAGGCCCGTGCCCTGCTCGACCAGGCCGTGCTGACCTTCCAGGCCAAGGGCCCGGAGCAGGCGCTGGCCGCCTTCAACGACCGCAGCGGTGAATTCGTCCACGGCCAGTACTACATCTTCGTGCTCGGCGAGGATGGCACCATGCAGGCCAGCAGCGGCCCTTCGGCCAGCCTGGTCGGACTGAACGTCGCTGAGCTCAAGGACGCCTCCGGCAAGTCGTTCATCCGCGAAATCCTCGACAAGTCGGCCAGGCAGGAAAGCGGCGAAGTCGAGTACAAGTGGCTCAACCCGGCCAACAACGAGGTCGAGAACAAGATCAGCCAGTTCCGCAAGGTCGGCGACCACGTGCTCTGCGTCGGCTACTACATCCCGCGCGCCACCGCCGAGCATGCCAAAGCGCTGCTCGAGCGCGCCGTGCAGCAGGTCGAGGACAAGGGCGCCGAGGCGGCCTTCCGCAGCTTCAACGACCCACGTGGCGGCTTCGTCTTCAACGACGAGTACGTCTTCGCCATCGGCCTGGATGACGGTCGCTACCGTGCCAGCGGCAGCTCGCCGAACCTGGTGGGTGTCGATGTGCGCAACGTCAACGATGCGGCCGGCAAGCCGCTGTTCAAGGAGATGATCGAGCTGGCCCGCAAGCAGGGCTCCGGCAGCGTCGACTATGTCTGGCGCAACCCGGCGACCAACGCGGTCGAGCAGAAGCACACGCTGATCCAGCGGGTCGACGACGTGCTGCTCGGCGTGGGCTACTACACCCGCCCCTGAGCGGCGGGCCAATCGGGCTTTGTGACATTTCGGTGAACGCGGCCGGCAGGCCAGGGTCAATCGAGTATCCCCGGTGAAGCGCTGCGTCCTTGTGACGCAGGCTTTCGTTGTTGCTGCTCGCCGGGGCAGGAGCCCGACCGATGCTGACCCTGTTGCACCTGTTGTCGTCCATCGCCCTGCTGGTCTGGGGTACGCATATCGTGCGTACCGGGATCATGCGGGTGTATGGCTCGCACCTGCGGCGGGCGCTCGGCCAGAGCATGGGCAACGCGCCGCTGGCCTTCGGCGCCGGTCTCGGCGTCACGGCGCTGGTGCAGAGCAGCAACGCCACCGCACTGCTGGCCATCTCCTTCGTCGCCCAGGGCCTGATGGGGCTGCCGACGGCGCTGGCGATCATGCTCGGCGCGGATGTCGGCACCGCGCTGATGGCCCGCGTGCTGACCCTCGACCTATCCTGGCTGTCGCCGCTGCTGACGCTGCTCGGCGTCTGCCTGTTCCTCTCGCGCAAGCAGACCCGCGTCGGCCAGATCGGCCGCGTGCTGATCGGCCTCGGCCTGATCATTCTCGCCCTGCAGTTGATCGTGCACGCCGCCGAGCCGATCACCGAGGCGCGCGGCATGCAGGTGCTGTTCTCCTCGCTGGCCGGCGATACCCTGCTCGCGGTGCTGGTGGGCGCGCTGTTCGCCGTGCTGTCGTATTCCAGCCTCGCCGCGGTGCTGCTGACCTCGACGCTGGCCGGCGCCGGGCTGATCAGCCTGCCGGTGGCGCTGGGCCTGGTGATCGGCGCCAACATCGGCAGTGGCCTGCTCGCCTGGTTCAACGCCAGCCTGCAGCCGGCTTCGGCGCGCCGTGTGGCGCTGGGCAACCTGCTGTACAAGCTGGCCGGGCTGATCGTGCTGCCGTTTCTCGGCATGCTGGTGGCCTGGATGGACACCCTGGGTGTCAGTGCGCAGACGCAGGTGATCGGCTTTCACCTGATCTACAACAGCCTGCGCTGCGTGATCCTGCTGCCCACCGTGAAGCCCATGAGCTGGCTATGCGAATACCTGCTGCCGGAGCGTGCGCTGGACAACGGCGTGGCGCAGCCGCGGCATCTCGACCCCGCCGCGCTGGATACGCCGAGCCTGGCACTGGCCAATGCGGTCCGCGAAACCCTGCGCATCGGCGACATGGTGGAGCTGATGCTGGCGCGGCTGCTGGAGGTGCTGCGCGAAGGACGGCCGGAATCCGGCGACGAGATTCGTCGTCTGGACGATGACGTCGACGCGCTCTACAGCGGCGTGAAGCTCTACCTGGCGCAGATGCCGCGTGAAGACCTGGCCGAGCAGGAGGGCCGGCGCTGGGCGGAGATCATCGAGCTGGCGATCAACCTGGAACAGGCCGGCGACATCATCGAGCACATGGTCAGCAAGGTGCAGAACCTGAAGACGTCCAAGCGCCGCTCCTTCTCCGACAGCGGCCTGGAGGAGCTCGGCCAGTTGCACGCCCAGCTCAGCACCAACCTGCGGCTGGGGCTGTCGGTGTTCATCTCCAGCGACTCCCATAGCGCCCGCCAACTGCTGCAGCACAAGCGCCAGTTCCGCAAGCTCGAGCGCGAACTGGCGCACTCCCACGTGCAGCGCCTGCACCAGCAGGTGGTGGAAAGCATCGAGACCAGCGCCGCGCACCTGGAGCTGATCGCCGACATGAAACGCCTCAATTCACTGTTCTGCAGCGCCGCCTATCCGGCACTGGAAGGCCCCGGCGGCAGCAAGGCTCGCGCAGCAGGCGAAGCGCCGCGGGATGCGATCGCCGGCGAGCCTCACTTGCCGGGCCGACCCGCCTGATCCAGATTCAGGTCGTTCAGCAAGCACGGCGTTGCCAGAGGCGGAACAGCGGCTCGGCGAGAAACATCACCAGAAACAGCCTGAGCACCTGCACCGCGGTGACCAGCGCCACAGACAGCTGCAAGGCTTCGGCGGTCAGGCACAGCTCGGTGATACCGCCGGGCATCATGCCGAGCATCAGCGAAACCCCATCCAGCGCAGTCGCCCAACCCAGCACAAAGCCGAGCGCAGCGGCAACCAGCATCGCCGCCAGGGTGAACAGCAGAATGCGCAGGAGAAACGCCGGCGCACTGCGAAAGAACGGCCGGTCGAAATGGCAGGCCAGCGAGCAGCCGATCAGCCACTGTCCCAGCGCGCCGGCCCAACCGGGCAAGCCGATGTGCAGATCGAATGCCACGCTGGCCACGGCACAGGCGGTCAGCGGGCCGAGCATCCATGGGTTGGGCTGGTCCAGTCGTTGCCAGAGCAGCGCCAGCAGGCCGCCCGCCGGCAGCAGCAGCGCCAACCAGGGCCAGCTCACCGGCGCCGGCGCTGGCGCCGCCATCGATGGCAGGCCCCAGGTGAACAGCGCCGGCACGATCAGTACCACCAGCAGCAGACGCAGGCTGTGCGCCGCCGCCACTCGTGCCGGCTCGGCCTGGTGTCGGTTGGCCAGCACCACCATCTCGCTGGCGCCACCCGGCATGCTGGCAAAGAACGCGGTGGCGCGATCGGTACCGCTGCGCAGCAGGATGAAGAGGCCGATCAGCCCCAGCAGCAGCGTGCCGACCGCGCCGGCGAAGATCACGCCGAGATGCGCCAGCACCTGCTGCATCACCTCGCTGGTGAAGTGCAGGCCGATAGCACTGGCGACGACCCATTGCCCGACCTGGCGGCCGCGCGGCACCTCGCTCACCAGCCAGCCGCTGCAGCGTACGGCGATAACCGCCAGCAGCGAGCCGATCATCCACGGCAGCGGCCAGTTGGCCAGGCTTGCCAGCCAGCCGCCGACCGCACCGATCAGCGGTGTCGCCCACCAGGCCGGCAATCGCCGATGCATGTCAGACCTGCGCCTCGACCACGTTGCCGCGACGCCGCTTGAGGTACCAGCGCAGCGCCGGCATGCCGAGCATCGCCACGGTGAGCACCCACAGCACCAGGGTGATCGGGCTGCCCCAGAGGATGCCCAGCTCGCCGTTGGAGATCGACAGTGCGCGGCGCAGGTTGTCTTCCATCATTTCACCGAGAACGAAGCCGAGAATCAGAGCCGACAACGGGAAGTCCAGCTTGCGCAGCAGGTAGCCGAACACGCCGAGGCCGACCATCAGCACCAGATCGAAGGTGGTGCTGTGCACCGAATACACGCCGACCATGCTGATCACGGTGATCGCCGGCACCAGCACCCAGTTCGGCACGGCGAGCATGCGCGAGAACAGGCCGACCAGCGGAATATTCATCACCAGCAGGATCACGTTGCCGATGAACAGCGAGGCGATCAGGCCCCAGACCACGTCAGGCTGCTGTTCGAACAGCAGCGGGCCGGGGGTGATGTTGTACAGCGTCAGCGCGCCGATCATAACCGCCGTGGTGCCCGAACCGGGTACGCCGAGGGTCAGCATGGGGATCAGCGAACCGCAGGCCGAGGCGTTGTTCGCCGCCTCCGGCGCCGCCAGACCGCGCAGGTCGCCATCACCGAAGCGGCCCTTGTCGCCGGCCATGCGCTTCTCGCTCATGTAGGTCATGGCGCTGGCGATGGTCGCCCCGGCGCCCGGCAGCGTGCCGATGACGAAGCCGGCCACGGCGCTGCGCACCATGGTCCAGAAGGTCAGGCAGAACTCCTTGAAGTTGAACAGCAACCGGCCGCTGGCCTTCACCGCCTTCTGCCCGCTGTGGGTTTTTTCCAGCATCAGCAGGATCTCGCTGACGCTGAAGAAGCCGATCACCACGATGACGAACTGGATGCCGTCGGACAGGCTGACGCTGCCGAAGGTAAAACGATAGACGCCGGTGGTGGAGTCGACACCCACGGTAGCGAGCGCCAGGCCCATCAACGCCGCCATCAGCGTCTTCACCGGCTTGTCGCCGACCATGCCGCCAAGGCAGGCGATGGCGAAGATCATCAGCACGAAGTATTCCGCAGGGCCGAAGGCCACCGCCCACTTGGCCAGCAGCGGGGCGAACAGCACCACGCCGCAGGTGGCGATGATGCTGCCGATGAAGGAGCTGACCGCCGACAGCGACAGGGCGATACCGGCCTTGCCCTGGCGCGCCAGCGGGTAGCCGTCGAGGGTGGTCATCACCGCGGCGGCGTCACCCGGCACGTTGAGCAGGATTGCCGAGATGCGTCCGCCATACTCGCAACCCAGGTACACCGCGGCGAGCAGGATCAGCGCGGTTTCCGGTGGCAGGCCGAGGGCGAAGGCCAGCGGCAGCAGCAGCGCCACGCCATTGATCGGGCCGAGCCCCGGCAAGAGGCCGACCACGGTGCCGACGAAGGCGCCGAACAGCGCCACCAACAGGTTGGTCGGCCGGGTGGCGACATCGAAGCCCTGCAGCAAGAAATTCAAAGTTTCCATATCAGCTCTCCAGCAGACGCAGCAGACCAAGCGGCAGCGGCACGTCCAGCAGGTAATCGAACAGCCCGTAAAGCAGCACGCCAAGCAGCGCACCGCTGATCACGCTGGGCCACAGGCGACCGTTGAACAGCAGACCGAGGGCGAAACCGGCCAGGGCGGTGCTGATGACGAAACCCAAAATTTCGAACAGCAGCGCATAGGCCAGCAGCGCCAGCACGCACAGCACGGCGCGCTGCGCCCTGGGTCGATCGAACGCCGGCGTCGGCTCACCGTGCGGCTTGAACAGCAGCCACGCCACACCACAGGCCATCAGCGACAGCAGCAGCAGCGGATAGGCGCGCGGCCCGACCGGGTCGTAGGCGAAGGGTGCCTCGAAGCCCCAGGCGAGCAGGGCGAGGCCGGCGCAGATGAGCAGCCACGCCGCGGCGAAGACACGTACGTACATGACGGGATACCTCAGGGGTTCGGCGACCCGGCAGCTGCCGGGTCGACCGTGCGGTCCGCGAGCGCGGGCCGGTTCGCGTTACTTGACCAGGCCGAATTCGCCGGCCAAGGCCTTGTAGTCCTGCACCTGCTTCTTGACGAAGGCTTCCAGCTCGTCGCCGGTCATCGACAGCGGGAACAGGTCGCGCTGTTCGCGCAGCTTGGCGAAGTCCTCATCGGCGAGCAGGGTGTCGAACTGGGTCTTCCACCAGTCGAAGTCCTCGTCAGGCACCTCCGGCCCCATGTAGAAGCCGCGGATCACCGGCCAGCTGATGTCGTAGCCTTGCTCCCTGGCAGTGGGAATCCCGGCCAGCTTGCCCGGCAGGCGCTCGTCGGAGAGCACGGCGAGGATGCGGATCTTGCCGGCATCGAGCTGCGGGGTGACTTCGCCGAGGCCGCTGCTGGTGACCTGCACGTGACCACCGAGCATGGCGGTGAGCGTCTCGCCGCCGCCCTCGAAGGCGACGTAGCGCAGCTTCTTCGGATCGACACCGGCAGCGCGGGCGATCAGCGCGGTCTGCATCCAGTCCTGGCCACCGATGGTGGCGCCGGCGCCGAACACCACGCTGCCCGGGTCCTTCTTCACCGCGGCGATCAGCTCGTCGAGGTTCTGGTAGGGCGCGTCGGCGCGTACCGAGATGGCGCCGTAGTCGGTGCCGACCGCAGCCAGCCAGCGCACGGCGTTCTCGTCGTAACGACCGAACTTGCCCTGGGCGAGGTTGAGCAGCGAACCGCTGGAGAAGGCGGTGATGGTGCCGGCTTCCGCCGCACGCTGGGCGACCACCGCGTTGTAGGCCACCGCGCCGACACCGCCAGGCATGTAGGTGACGCGCATCGGTGCTTCGAGCAGGCCACTGTCCTTCAGGCCGCTCTGGGCCAGTTTGCAGGTCAGGTCGAAACCGCCGCCGGGCTTGGCCGGGGCGATGCACTCGGGGCGCTTGGGTTCGGCCAGCAGCTGGCTGGAGAGCAGCAGGCAGGACGACAGCAGGGCGATACGGCTGAGTCTGGTTTTCATCGGGTATTCCTCGCGTTCTTGTTTTGTTTACCAGATCGGCAGGCTGTAGCTGACGATCAGACGGTTCTCATCGGCGTCACGGGCGAAGTCGGAGCGGAACATCGCGTTGCGCCAGCGCAGCGCGACGTTCTTCAGCGGGCCGCTCTGCACCACGTACTTCAGCTCGATGTCGCGTTCCCACTCGCTGCCATTGTTGCCGCCGCTGTACTCGGCGTTGTCGCCGGAGATGTAGCGGGTCAGAAAGGTCAGCCCGGGGATGCCCATGGCGGCGAAGTTGTAGTCGTAACGGGCCTGCCAGGAGCGCTCGTCGGCGTTGGCGAAGTCGTTGATCTGCACGAAGTTGACCAGGAACGGATCACCACCGTCGATGTAGGCGTAGCCGGTATCGCCGCGCATCTGCTGGTAGCCGACGCTGACCTTGTGCCCGCCCAGGCTGTAGCCGAGCATGCCGTTCCAGGCCTGGTTATCGATCTTGCCGGCATTGGCCGCGCCGCTGTCGTCGCTGAGCATCACGCGCAGGTCGGCACTCAGCGCGGAGTTGTCGCTCAGCGGCTTGTTCGCCAGCAGGCCGAAGAAGTGCTGGCGGTACACGTCATCCAGCTCGCCGTAGTAATAGCGCCCGGTGAGGTTCTCGTTGAAGGCATACTCCGCACCGGCGAAGGTCAGGTGATCGGCCTCGGCGGCGCTGGCGAAGCGGCCGTTCTTGTTGTTCAGCTGCAGGTCCTGGGAGTTGGTCGAAGCGCGGTCGATCACCTTGTCCAGGCGGCCGCCGATGAGGGTCAGGCCGTCGATATCGGTGGAGGTGACCGTGGCGCCCTCGAAGACCTGCGGCAGCGTGCGGCTGTCGCTGGCTTTCACCACAGGCATCTCGGGGATGTGCGAGCCGTAGCGCAGCTCGGTCTCGGCGATCTTGGCCTTGGCAGTCAGGCCCAGGCGGCTGAATTCGTCCGGCGTACTGCCATCGTCGTGTACCGGCAGGAGGTCGGTGCCGCTGCGTCCGCCACCGGAATCCAGCTTGACGCCGAGCATGCCCAGGGCATCGAGGCCGACGCCGACGGTGCCTTCGGTGAAGCCCGACTGGACGTCGAGAATGAAACCCTGGGTCCATTCTTCGCGCTTGGACTGGCCGCTGCCTTCGCGGAAATCGCGGTTCAGGTAGATGTTGTGGGTCTGCAGGGTAGCGCTGCTGTCTTCGATGAATGCGGCCTGGGCCATGGGCGCCAGCGAGGCGGCGGCAACGGCCAGGGCGAGACGGGCAGGAGCGGGTGAACGTCTGACGGCAGTCAGCATCGGGTATCTCCACTATTGTTTTTGTTGTGACGGCACATGCGCCGCGCGGGGTGGTTCGAGCCACCTGCGAGCGATCCTAGGCGGTCAAGCTTTCGCCAGCCTTTCAGCGCGCAAAGCCGGCAGCGGCGTGAAAGTTCTGCCGCTACACTGGCGCTCCGTCGCCATCGCAGAGGACAGGCAATGCGAATTCTTCTGGTCGAGGACCACCCCCAGCTGGCCGAAAGCGTGGCGCAGGCATTGCGCGCCGCCGGCTGGACCGTGGACCTGCTGCACGACGGCGTCGCCGCCGACCTGGCGCTGGCCAGCGAGGACTATGCGCTGACGATTCTCGATGTCGGCCTGCCACGACTCGACGGCTTTCAGGTGCTGGCGCGCCTGCGTGAGCGCGGCAAGACGCTGCCGGTACTGATGCTCACCGCGCGCGGCGAGGTCAGCGACCGCGTGCACGGCCTCAACCTCGGTGCCGACGATTACCTGGCCAAGCCGTTCGAACTGTCCGAACTGGAAGCGCGGGTCAAGGCGCTGCTGCGGCGCAGCGTCGGCGGCGGCGAACGCCAGCAGCGCTGCGGCGCACTGGTCTACGACCTGGATGCGCGGCGCTTCAGCCTGGCCGACGAGCCACTGACGCTGACCTCGCGCGAGCAGGGCGTGCTGGAAGCGCTGATCGCCCGCCCCGGTCGGGTGATGAGCAAGGATCAGCTGGCCGCCCAGGTGTTCGGCCTGGACGAGGATGCCAGCGCCGATGCCATCGAGATCTACATCCACCGCCTGCGCAAGAAGCTCGAGGGCCAGCCGGTGCGCATCGTCACCTTCCGCGGCCTCGGCTACCTGCTCGAAGCGCTCGATGGCTGAGCAAGCGCTCGCCGGCAGCCTGCGCGCGCGCCTGCTGCGGCGGCTGGCAGTCCTGCTCGCGCTGCTGTCGCTGTTCGGCGGTCTGAGCGCCTACTGGAACGGCCGTGCCGCCGCCGACACCGCCTACGACCGCACCCTGCTCGCCTCGGCCCGGGCCATCGCCGATGGCCTGGTCACCCATGAAGGCGTGCTGCGCGCCAACGTGCCCTACGTGGCGCTGGACACCTTCGCCTACGACAGTGCCGGGCGCATCTACTACGGGGTGCTGGACATCCAGGGGCGCCTGGTCAGTGGTTACGAAAACCTGCCGGCACCCGCCGCCGACGTCCCGCGCACTAACGACTATCCGGCGCTGGCGCGCTTCTACGACGGCGAGTTCCAGGGCCAGGGCGTACGCCTGGTGAGCCTGCTGCAACCGGTCAGCGAGCCGGAACTCAACGGCATCGCCGAAATCCGCGTGGCCGAAACCCTCGGCGCCCGCGAGCGCATGGCGCGCGGCCTGCTCACCGACACCCTGTGGCGCGTCGGCCTGCTGGCGCTTGCCGCGCTGGTACTGGTATGGCTGGCGGTCAGCGCCGCGCTGCGACCGCTGGGCCAGCTCAGCGAGGCGGTGCAGGAGCGCGCACCGGATGATCTGCGGCCGCTGCCGATGATCAGCGTGCAACGCGAGCTGAAACCGCTGGTGGCGGCGCTCAACCAGTTCACCGAGCGCCTGCGTGGGCAGTTCGAACGCCAGGCGCGCTTCATCGCCGATGCCTCCCACGAGTTGCGCACGCCGCTGGCGGCGCTCAAGGCGCGGATCGAGTTGGGCCTGCGCGAAGCCGAACCGGCGGCGTGGCGCAGCACCCTGGAAGATGCCGGGCAAAGCACCGACAAGGTCATCCACCTGGCCAACCAGCTGCTCTCGCTGGCGCGCATCGAAAGCGGTGCGCAATCCATCGCCGAGGGCGGCGCGCAGCGTCTGGACCTGTCGCAGCTGGCCCGCGAGTTGGGCCTGGCGATGGCCGCCCTGGCGCACAAGCGCGGCGTCGCCCTGGCGCTGGAGGCCGAGGCCCCGGTATGGATCGACGGCGAGCCGACGCTGATCAGCGAACTGCTGAGCAACCTGCTGGACAACGCGCTGGCGCACACCGGCAACGGCGGCAACGTGGTGCTGCGGGTGCTCGACGGCGCCGTGCTGGAGGTGGAGGACGACGGTCCGGGCATCCCCGCTGTCGAGCGTGATCGCGTCTTCGCCCGCTTCTACCGCCGCGACACCGGCGGCCATGGCGCCGGCCTCGGGCTGGCCATCGTCGGCGAAATCGTCCGCGCCCATCGCGCCGAGATCAGCCTCGATCAGGGCGCTCTCGGCGGCCTGCTGGTGCGGGTGCGGTTCATACCGACTGAGGCGTAATGGCCGGGCCGTCTTCGCTGATGCATCTGCCGGGAGCCAGCACCACCTGATCACGGCCGGCATTCTTGGCCTGATAGAGCGCCGCATCCGCCGCAGCCAGCAGATCGGCCGGCGTTACAAGCGAGGATGTCAGCGTGGCGACGCCGAGGCTTATGGTCAGCATCACCGGCTGTTCGCCATGCTGCAGCTGCAGGTGAGCGATCGCGCAGCGGATGGATTGCGCCAGGGCGACGGCCTGTTCGGCGGCGAGCCCCGGCAGCAGGACGACGAACTCCTCGCCGCCATAGCGCGCCGCGACATCGCCGGCGCGCTGGCAATGGGCGGCGAGCACTGCCGCGACCTGGCGCAGACACTCGTCACCGAAGGGGTGGCCGTAGCTGTCGTTGACCCGTTTGAAGTGATCGATATCGGCGAGCAACACCGACAGCGGACTGCCCGCGCGCCGCGCACGACGGATTTCCTCGTCCAGCAAACGATCGAAACGCCGACGATTGGCCAACTGGGTCAGCGAATCGGTGGTGCTCAAGCGCATCAGTTCGGCATTGGCGGCCTCCAGGCCGTGGCGAACTTCTTCCAACGCACGGGTGCGTTCGTAGACCCGCGCTTCCAGCACCTCGTTGGCGCGCAGTTGCAGGTCCAGCGCCTCCTGCTTGGCCTGCAAACGCAGTGCACGCTCCTCGGCCAGCGATTCCGAGGCGTGCAATGCCAGTTGCTGCGCGGCGATGCGCCGGTTGCGCTCGATATTGATGCGCTCGGCCAGTGCCATGGACAGCAGCACGAACTCGGCGAACATGCCGATCAGCTGACCATTCAGCGTCCAGGCATTGAGTGGCAGGCTCCCGTTGAGCGCCAGCAGGTTGACCACAGTGAAGCCGAGCAAGGTGCTCCAGGCGATGCTGAACAACCGCGCGGACGGATTGCCACGCATCCACAGGTTGAGCGTCACGGCCATGGTCAAAACGCAGTGCAGCAGCGCGACGCTGTCCATGAACAGATAACGCGCCACGGCCGGTGCCAGCAGCAGCGCCAGCACCGCAGCCCCCCAGTAGCCGGTCAGGCTGATGGACACCACCCAGACCCAGCCACCATAGCGCCGTATGTCGAGAAAACGCAGGGCGAACAACATCGGTGTGAAGAAGCACAAGGCCGCGGAAAGGCCATAGAAACGTACCGACAAGGCGGGAATTTCCGGCCACAGGTAGAGCTGGCCGAAACCGGTGATGGTCAGCACGTAGAACACCGCGCTGAGCAGGTAGAGCACATAGAGGAAATAGCTGCGGTCACGGGTGAAGATCAGCAGGCTGCAGTTGTACAGCACGATCACCAGGATGCCGCCGAAAAACAGGCTGACCAGCGTGACGTCGCGGAGCTTGCCCTCGATCAGCTGCTTTTCGTCGATCAGCTCCAGCGGCAGGGCGAGGGTTTCCCTGGCCTGCAGCTGCAGATAAACCACCGCGCGCTCGCCCGCCGGCAGCTCGAGTGGATAGACGAAGTGATGGTCGGCCAGCGGACGGCTGCTCAATGCCACGGCGTCCCCGGCCAGCATCGGCTGACCCCAGCGGTCGCTGTCGGGGTAATGCAGGCGCACCTCGACGCGGTCGAGCACCGGCCATTTCAGCAGCAGATACCAGAGCTTCGCGGCATCGCCCGTGTTTTGCAGACGGAGGCGCAGCCAGGCACCGTCGTGCTGCTTGCCGAGGCTGGGCTTGTTCAGCCGCTGCCAGGACAGATCCGCTGCGGCGATCTGGATGAAATTCGCGTCCGGCCTTCCCAGCAGGTACTCCACTGGGCCGACCTGCAGCGTCGGCGAGCTTCGCGTCTGCAGCACCGGCGCTGGCTCAGCCGCCATCGCGCCGCCGGTCCAGGGCAGCAACGTCAGGCAGGCGATCAACAGCAGTAAGGCGCGCATCGTGTGACAGTGCCTCTTCGGCGCGACAATAGCCAGCGAAGTGCCAGCCAACCGGCGTCATTAAATAAGCGCCGACCCGCGCATGATGCCAGCATGGCATCAACCTGTCCCGCGCAGGCGACAGACTGCAGCAATCACGCCCTGCGCCGCGCCCAGAATTGTTGCGCCAGCTCCTGCATGTCCTCGGCCAGGCGGGCTACCCCCGAGGTGCCTTCCTGGCTGCGCAGGCCGGTCGCCACATGCTGGTCGGAGCTGCCGCGGATGCTGACGATGCTCTGGTTGATCTCTTCGCTGACGCTGCTCTGCTGCTCCACCGCCGCGGCGATCTGGCTGCTCATTTCGCTGATTTCGCTGACCTGGCGGTTGATGCCGTGCAGCGAGTGCTCGGCATCGCCGGCGTGGCCGACGCTGTGCTGCGCCTGCTCGCGGCTGCGCTGCATGACGTCCACGGCCTGGCGCGCACCGGCCTGCAGCGAGCCGATCATGCTCTGGATATCGGTGGTCGCGCTGGATGTGCGCGATGCCAGCTGGCGCACCTCGTCGGCGACCACGGCGAAGCCGCGGCCCTGCTCGCCGGCGCGCGCCGCCTCGATAGCGGCGTTGAGCGCGAGCAGGTTGGTCTGCTCGGCGATGCCGCGGATGACGTCGAGCACGCGGCTGATTTCCTGGCTATGGCTTTCCAGTTGGTGAATGACCCCGGCGGCCTGCTGGATGTCGTCCGCCAGGCGCGTGATGCTGCTGCCGGTCAGGCTGACGACCTGCCGGCCGCTGGCCGCCGCGCTGTCGGCGTTCGCCGCCACTTCGGCGGTGCGCTGGGCGTTGAGGGCGACCTCCTGGATGCTGGCGGTCATTTCGTTGATCGCGGTGGCGACCAGGTCGGTTTCCTGCTGCTGGCGCGAGGCGCTTTGCGTGCTGCTCTGCATCGCTGCGAGCAGCTCGCGGGCATGCCCGCTCAGCTGGCGGCTGGAATCGGTGATGCGCCCGACCATGGCCCCGGCTTCGGTTTCCAGCATCTTCATGGCGAAGGCGATCTCGCCGATCTCGTCCCGGCGACCGGTGTAGATCAGCTGGCTGACCGGGTTGTGGCCGATGCGTCGCGCCTGGCGCGCCAGCTGCGTCAGCGGTGCGAGCGCCAACGTCGCCACGCCGGCGGCGACCATGCCGCCCAGCACCGCGGCGGATGCACCAGCTGTCAGCGATGCCCCGGCCAGCAGCGCGCCGAACCCTGCCGCCGTCGCACTGCCGAGACCCGCCAGCAATGCTACGCGACCACGCAACCCGAGCCGCGGGGCACGCAATGCGCCTGCGCCACGGCCCTCGCGCAGGCGTGTGTAAAGCGCCTCGGCGGCGCGAATCTGTTCGGGCTGTGCGCGAGTGCGTACCGACTGGTACTCGACGACCTTGCCGTCGCGGCCGACAGGTGTGGCGAACGCACTGACCCAGTAGTGATCGCCATTCTTGCAACGGTTCTTGACGATGCCCATCCACGACCTGTTCGCCTGCAGCGTCTGCCAGAGATCGGCGAAGGCCGCCTCGGGCATGTCGGGGTGGCGCACGATGTTATGCGGCTCACCGAGCAGCTCGTCTTCGCTGAAGCCGGAAATCGCCACGAAATCCGGATTGGCGTAGGTGATCGTTCCTTTCAGATCAGTCGTGGAAAGGATGTTCGCCGTTTCGCCGACCGTGACTTCACGGCCGTTTACGGGAAGGTTGAGGCGCATAAACAGATCTTCTCTTTGAAAATGGGGTCTGAGTACGCGAGGCAGATACGGCGCCGCTTCTGTTGGCAGCGCTCGCGTGGATGCGGCGGGGCATCCTTCTACAGGGGGCCGGTTACGGTTTGGCGATCAACGCTCGTCCTTCTCTCCCCTATCGGCTTCCAGCTGCTCGAGCAAGTCGATCAGGCGCCGGCGCAGCTGGCCGAGCTCGCGCGACTTGAACGAGCGTCGCGTGCGCTCCAGTACCTGAATGGTTTCTTTCAGCGCAGCGCGCAACGTCTCTTCGGTCAGCATTGGTCCATCGTCATGCACACACATGCAGGTTGAGTGCCTATCTCTGCCAGGGCATGCTTTGCAGCGAGACTCGAACCCAAAAAAAGGCGCCAGCCGTGGTGCATCCCAGAGGAATGTCACGGCTGGCGCCTTAGCTATCAGGTCCGGTTGTCCTGAGCGGTAAAGCAGCTTTCGCAACGCGCGAAACTGATGGCATTTTGCCTTCACACGAACGCCGTAACAAGCCCGCCGCTAACGGTGCGGCAATGCGCTACGCCATTGCCGCACGCACCACTCCCGTACATCAGGCTTTCAGCCGCGCCGCCGCGTCCAGAACTGCTGCACCAGCATCTCCATGCTGCTGGCCAGCTCGGCCACGCCCGACGCACTCTGCCGGCTGCGCAGGCCGCTCTCCACATGCTGGTCGGAGCCGCCACGAATGCTGACGATGTTCTGGTTGATGTTCTCGCTGACGCTGCTCTGCTGCTCGACGGCCGCGGCGATCTGCATACTCATTGCACTGATCTCGTTGACCCGGCTGTTGATGCCCTGCAGCGAGCGCGCCGCCTGGGCCGCATGTTCGACGCTCTGCATGGCCTGCTCGCGGCTGCGCTGCATGACCTCCACCGCCTGCCGCGCACCGCCCTGCAGCGCACCGATCATGCTGTTGATCTCCTGGGTCGACTGCTGGGTCCGTGATGCCAGGCTGCGTACTTCATCGGCGACGACGGCAAAGCCACGGCCCTGCTCCCCGGCCCGCGCCGCCTCGATGGCGGCGTTCAGCGCCAGCAGGTTGGTCTGCTCGGCGATGCCACGGATGACATCGAGTACCTTGGTGATGTCATTGCTATGCGCCTCCAGCTCATGGATCACGTCACCGGCCTGCTGGATGTCCTGGGCCAGTCGGCCGATGGCCGCGCCGGTACGGTTGACCACCTCGGTGCCGGTCGCCGCTTCGCTGTCCGCGCGGCTGGCTGCTTCGGCGGTGCGCTGGGCATTGCTCGCCACTTCCTGCACGCTGACCGCCATCTGGTTGATCGCCGTGGCGACCTGATCGGTCTCGCTCTGCTGGCGTGAAGCGCTCTGCGTGCTGCTGTCCATCGCGCCGAGCAGTTCGTGGGCGTGCTGGCTGAGTTGACGCGAGGCATCGCCGATACGGCCGACCATGGCGCCGGCCTCGGTTTCCAGCATCTTCATGGCAAAGGCGATCTGGCCGAATTCATCACGGCGGCCGGCATAGACCAACTGCCCCACCGGGTTGTCACCGACCCTGCGCGCCTGCTCGGCGAGACGCTGCAGCGGAGCCAGCGCGACATAGGCCATTGCGCCTGCGCCCAGCACGGCGGTAGCGGCGGTGGCCAGCGCAGCGATCAGACCCGCCCCACCCAACAGCGCGCCGGCGACCACGCACGGCGCGGCACCCAACGCGGCCAGCAGCGCGACGCGGCTGCGGGCACTCAGCGTTGCACGGCGCAGCGCAGCCGGAGGACGCTTGTCGCGCAACTGCGCATACAGCTGCTCGGCAGCGGCGATCTGAGCCGGCGCGGGCTTGGTACGCACCGACTGGTATTCGATGACCCGACCGTTGCGGCTGATCGGCGTGACGAAGGCACTGACCCAGTAGTGATCGCCGTTCTTGCAGCGGTTCTTCACCATGCCCATCCATGAGCTGCCACTCCGTACGCTCGACCACAGGTCGGCGAATGCTTCGGCAGGCATGTCCGGATGGCGAACGATGTTGTGGTGCTGGCCAAGCAGCTCGCTTTCTTCGAAGCCGCTGATCTTGATGAAGTCGGGATTCACATAGGTGATATCACCGTTCAGATCCGTGGTGGAAAGGATGTTGGCGGTGTCGCTGATGGAAACGTCGCGGCCAGTGACCGGCAGGTTCATGCGCATGGTGGTCTCGTGAACAAGGCAAAGCATGTCGTTCTTCCGCCACGGACGTCTCGATCGATGCACCTTGCCGGTACTTCGCGCATTCCCTGCCAATATCGCACCTCGCGGTGCTCGCTCCTTGCTGCGGACGGCCCAACGGGTCGTTTGTATCGATTTTGTAGCGCCGAAGACGAGCACAAAAAAAGCGCCAGCATTGATCCATCCCCTCTGGATGATCCCTGATGGCGCTTCAGTCGGCGGGCCCGTGGTCCTGTCCGATCAGCAAGTCTCCTCGCCTGGAGACTAATGTCATATTGACATCATCCGCTTCGAATGACAATGCACCTGAAGTCCTACTCCGCCGGTCGGCTTTTGCAGTCAGCATGGCTGACAATCACTAAAGCTATACTTACATATAACAATGTACAGCATATGTATAAAAAAAGATGTCGCCTCACGCGCAACCCTTCTGCCGTCATCCGGTCCTAGCCAATGGGGCGCGACGCTTGCCCGGCTCGACATGGCTGGTCCGCAGGCTGTTACCGACGCGGTCGCCTGCTAGACTCAAGTTCCGCGCAGACTCACAAGGGATGCCGGGAATCCGAAAACAACCAAAAAGGAGTGCATCCATGAAAGGCAAATCCTTGGCATGGATCTTTACCGCTGCTCTGGCGGGAACCGGCCTGAGCGCAGTGGCACAGGCGCAAGAGAAGTTCGTCACCATCGGCACGGGCGGCCAGACCGGCGTTTATTACGTTGCCGGGCAATCGATCTGCCGCTTCGTCAACCGCAACGCGGAAAACATCAAGTGCAACGCGCCGGCGAGCGGCGGCGGCGTGGCCAACGTCAACGGCCTGCGCAGTGGCGAGTTCAACTTCGGCATCATGCAGTCGGACCATCAGTACAAGGCGATGGAAGGCGTGGCGCCGTTCGAGAAGGAAGGCAAGATGAACGACATCCGTGCCGTCTTCTCGCTGCAGAGCGAAGTCTTCACCGTGCTGGCGCGTCGCGACGCCAACATCAAGGGCCTCGATGATCTGAAGGGCAAGCGCGTCAACATCGGCAACCCCGGTTCCGGCCAGCGCGACACCCTCGAAGAAATCATGAAGGAAAAGGGCTGGGACAAGTCGGCCTTCTCCCTCGCCGCCGAACTGAAACCGGCCGAGCAGGCCAGCGCGCTGGGCGACAACAACATCGACGCCATGACCTACTTCGTCGGTCATCCGAATGGCGCCATCCAGGAAGCCACCACCACCGTCGATGCGGTCCTGGTGCCGATCACCGGCCCGGAGATCGACAAACTGCTGGCTGCCAAGAGCTACTACACCAAGGCCGAGATCCCAGGCGGCCTGTACAAGGGCAACGACCAGCCGACGCAGTCCATCGGCGGCAAGGCCGTGCTGTCCACTACCGCCAAGGTCGATGCCGAAGTGGTCTACCAGCTGGTGAAGTCGGTGTTCGAGAACATCGAGCGCTTCCAGCGTCTGCACCCGGCATTCAAGGATCTCAAGCCGGAAGAAATGATCGAAGTCGGCCTGAGCGCGCCGCTGCATGAAGGCGCCGAGCGTTACTACAAGGAACGCGGCTGGCTGTAAGGCTAACCGGGGTCGCGTCGCGGATGCGGCCCTGATCGTCGATGCCTTAGCCGAAAACCCGTGCGCCCCATGGCCACGGGTTTTCGCGGTTCCGTTACCTGAAAAAACAGGCCTCAATTCATGCAAGACAAACAACTGTCCACCGAGGAACTGATCGCCCAAGATGTCGGTGCGCGCTTGCCCGAAGGCCCGATGGCCGCGGTCATCGCCGGGCTGGCGCTGCTCTGGTCGCTGTTCCAGCTGTGGATCGCCTCGCCGCTGCCCTTCGTGCTCGGGTTCGGCGTGCTGAACGACACCGAGACCCGTTCGATCCATCTGGCGTTCGCGCTGCTGCTGGCGTTTCTCGCCTACCCGGCCTTCAAGAAATCGCCCAGAGACCGCGTACCGCTGTTCGACATCGCCCTGGGACTGATCGCTGCCGCGACCGCCGCCTATCTGTTCATCGCTTACGAACAACTGGCGCAGCGCCCCGGCAATCTGACCACCATGGACCTGATCACGGCCTGCCTCGGCATTCCGCTGCTGCTGGAAGCCACGCGCCGGGCACTCGGCCCGCCACTGGCGATCATTGCTCTGGTATTCCTCGTCTATAGCGTCGCCGGCCCCTGGATGCCCGGCCTGCTGGCCCATCGCGGGGTGAGCTTCACCGCACTGGCCAATCACCAGTGGATCACCACCGAAGGCGTGTTCGGTATCGCCCTTGGCGTTTCCACCAGTTTCGTCTTTCTTTTCGTGCTGTTCGGCGCACTGCTCGAACGCGCCGGCGCCGGGCATTACTTCATCCAGCTGGCCTTCAGCATGCTCGGGCATTTCCGTGGCGGCCCGGCCAAGGCCGCAGTCGTGGCGTCGGGCATGACCGGCCTGATTTCCGGCTCGTCGATCGCCAATGTGGTCACCACCGGCACCTTCACCATCCCGATGATGAAACGCACCGGTTTCTCGGCCGAGAAGGCCGGCGCGGTGGAAGTCGCCTCATCGGTGAACGGCCAGATCATGCCGCCGGTGATGGGCGCTGCAGCGTTCCTGATGGTCGAGTACGTCGGCATTCCCTATGTCGAGGTCATCAAGCATGCGTTCCTTCCCGCGCTGATCTCCTATATCGCGCTGGTCTACATCGTTCACCTGGAGTCGCTCAAGCTGGGGCTGACCGCATTGCCGCGGGCCAACGTCGCCAAGCCGTGGATGCAGCGCCTGATCGGCTTCGCCTTCGGCGCGGCGCTGATTTCCGGCCTGTCGCTGGGCGTCTATTACGGGCTTGGCTGGCTGAAGCCGGCGCTCGGCGATGCCGCGCTGTGGGTCATTGGCGTCCTGCTGGCGCTGGTCTATCTGGGCCTGCTGAAAGTCGCCGCAAGCAATCCGCCGCTACCCCATGAAGACCCTGACACCCCGCTCGAGCAGCTGCCCGAGACGCGTCCGGTGCTGCTCTCCGGCCTGCACTTCCTGCTGCCGGTGGTGGTGCTGGTCTGGTGCCTGATGATCGAGCGCCTGTCGCCCGGCCTGTCGGCATTCTGGGGTTCGGTGATGCTGGTGATCATCCTCCTCACCCAGCGTCCGTTGCTGTCGATGCTGCGCAAGGATGGCAGCCACGAGCACGGCACCTTCATGGATGGCGTCATCGATCTGCGCGAAGGCCTGATCGCCGGTGCGCGCAACATGATCGGCATCGGCATCGCCACCGCGGCGGCCGGCATCATCGTCGGCGCCGTGTCGCAGACCGGCGTCGGCCTGGTGCTGGCCGACCTGGTCGAGCTGCTGTCGATGGGCAATCTGCTGCTGATGCTGCTGCTCACGGCCTTCCTCAGCCTGATCCTCGGCATGGGCCTGCCGACCACCGCCAACTACATCGTGGTGTCCAGCCTGCTGGCACCGGTGGTGGTGGCGCTGGGGCAGCAGAACGGCCTGATCGTGCCGTTGATCGCGGTGCACCTGTTCGTCTTCTACTTCGGCATCATGGCCGACGTTACCCCGCCGGTGGGTCTGGCTTCGTTCGCTGCCGCGGCGGTGTCCAAGGGCGACCCGATCAAGACCGGCATCACCGCCTTCTACTACAGCCTGCGCACGGCTGCGCTGCCGTTCCTGTTCATCTTCAACACCGACCTGCTGCTGATCGGCGTGGATTTCTGGCACGGTGTGCTGATCTTCGTCGTGGCGACCATCGCCATGCTGATCTTCGCCGCCGGCACCCAGGGCTACTTCCTGGTGCGCAGCCGCTGGTACGAGAGCCTGTTGCTGCTGCTGGTGGCCTTCACCCTGTTCCGCCCGGGATTCTGGATGGACATCATCCACGACCCCTATCGCGACATCGAGCCAGCCGCGCTGGTCGAGACGCTGGAACAGGTGGAAGAAGACAGTCAGCTGCGCCTGCGCGTGCTGGGTGAAGACGATGTCGGCGACCCACGCGAGTTCGTCGTGCTACTGGCCATTCCGGAAGGCGGAAGCGGCGAAGAGAAGCTCGAGAAGATCGGCCTGATGATGTACGAGGAAGATGGCAAGGTTCTGATCGACAGTGTGACCTTCGGCAGTCCGGCCGCCGAAGCGGGCCTGGAGTTCGACCAACAGATCCTGCGTGTGCGCGCTCCGACCGATCGCTGGCCGAAGGAATTCATGTGGGTTCCGGGCTTCCTGCTGTTCGGACTGATCGTCTGGATGCAGCGGCGACGCCGCCAGCGCTGACTGCAGTCGCTACAACGAGAAACCCCGGCCACAGGACATGTGGCCGGGGTTTCTTTTTTCGCTCGTGATCAACGCCCGGCCATGACTCGGAACCGAGCAGCGCCTAGCTTCGGATCAGCCGAAGAACCAGTAGCACACGGCAATCGCGGCAATGATACCGGCCAGATCCGCCACTATCGCGCAACCCACGGCGTGGCGCGCGCGCTGAATACCTACCGCGCCGAAATACACCGCCAGCACGTAGAACGTCGTCTCGGTACTTCCCTGCACCGTCGCCGCCACCAGGGCCGGGAAGCTGTCCACCCCCTGGCTCTGCATGGTCTCGATCAGCATCGCCCGCGCCGCACTGCCGGAAAACGGTTTGACCAGTGCAGTCGGCAGGGCATCGACGAACCGCGTGTCCCAGCCCAGCTCCTCCACCAGCCAGCGAATGCCTTCCAGACCGATATCCAGCGCGCCGGATGCGCGCAGGGCGCCGATCGCGCAGAGCATGGCGATCAGGTAGGGCAACAGGCTCTTGGCGACATCGAAGCCCTCCTTCGCGCCCTCGACGAACGCCTCGTACACCGGCACCTTGCGCAGCGCGCCGACGACCAGAAAGGCGATGATCAGCCCGAACAGGGTCAGGTTGCCCAGCAACGAAGACAACGACGCCAGCGCCGTCGCCGACAGCCCCGCCAGCAGCGCCATGAAGCCACCGAGCAACAGCGCACCGGGAATGAAGTAGGCCAGTACCACCGGGTCCCACAGGCGCAGCCGCTGCACCAGCGCCACCGCCAGCAGGCCGGCCAGCGAAGACGCACTGGTCGCCAGGAGGATAGGCAGAAAGACCAGGGTCGGGTCTTCCGCGCCCTGCTGCACGCGGTACATGAAGATCGACACCGGCAATAACGTCAGCGACGAGGTGTTGAGCACCAGAAACAGAATCTGCGCATTACTGGCCACGGTCGGCAGCGGATTGAGCTCCTGCAGGGCACGCATCGCCTTGAGGCCGATTGGCGTGGCAGCGTTGTCCAACCCGAGGCCGTTGGCGGCGAAGTTCAGGGTGATCAGTCCCAGCGCCGGATGGCCTGCCGGTACTTCGGGCATCAGGCGGCGGAACAATGGCCCGAGCAGACGCGCCAGGAGTTCGATGAGCCCGGCCTTTTCCGCGATGCGCAGAAACCCCAGCCACAGCGTCAAGGTGCCGAACAGCACGATCATCACTTCTACGGCCAGCTTGGCCATGGCGAACAGGCTTTCCACCAGGGCGGCGAACACTGCAGGGTCGCCACCGATCAGCCAGCGCCCGAGGGCGGCAACCGCGGCAATCAGAAAAAAGCCCAGCCAGAGGCCGTTGAGCATGTCGTTCTCCCGTCGAAAGCTGGACGCGATGATAGCGGTGCCGGCGCGCAGGGGTCATCCGCAGATCAGCAGACGGTAAAGACGCAGATCAGCAGACGGTAAAGACAACAGGAACTGGAAAACGATGAGAGGGAGGAGCTGAGAAAGACGATACGAGGCGAATCAAGCAGTTATTGCTGCATGCCGGGAGCGATGACGCTCCCGGCCGCAGCTTCACAGAACCCGGCCCTATAAGAAGGAGGTACTCCCTGTACCCCTAGGTCACTCCGCGACGCAGAACAACCCGACCCCCTGGTTCCCCCCGCTGAGGGGTGAAGCGCGCGGAGCGGTTAGGCCCGCGCGCTCTGGATCACCTTCGAAAGCCGAACATGACCCGGCGAAATTGGCATCCTATGCCGCTGCAACTCCTCAATCAGCCGCCCTTGCGGGCGGCCATCGATTGCATCACACGCGTGGACCGCGACCGCGGCCGAAGATCAGCGACGCTACGAACAGAACCAGGAAGACCACGAACAGGATCTTGGCGATACCCGTTGCAGTGCCTGCGATACCACCGAAGCCCAGTACCGCAGCGATGATGGCGATGATCAGGAAGGTAATGGCCCAACTCAGCATGGTGTGACTCCTCTTGTTTCAGGAACGGTTCTCAGCGGACCGGACAGTCCGATCGGCATCGAGTGTGTTAAGCATCCCTGCTGATTCGCTTGCACGTCCCCTTCGTTGCTCAGAACACCCAGCGCTGTTCAGACGGCGCCTGGCGATAGTCGATGGTCTGCGGCTCTTGGCCGGTCCGCATGAGCTCAATAGGTTGAGCGTCATACATGCCGATTCGTTCCGCTGAATTCTGTTGCGCCTGGCTGAGCGGTTGCGACAGCGGGCGCTCGGCACCCATGATCAGCATGACTACCGCAGCAGAAAGAAACCCCTTGCTGGCCAATGAAAAGCGGGCTTGGCGATTCATTCTCAACTCCTTCTAAGCGTGGCGACGTCGTTTCGTTGAGTGAGATATTGCAGGCACCGTGCCAGCCCGCATCGCAAATTTAAATCCTTTTAAATCAATAAGTTAGTGATTTTTATCGACATTCTTGCAACTCAATTTGCATGAGCTCCCCAGCAGCGCCGGGCGTTTTGCACGAATGAACGCTCAATGCTTGGCCTCCTTGAGCTGACGCATGCGCTCATGGCAGGTACGCAGCTTGGGCAGCTCGATGGCGAGCAACGCCCTGACATCCGGCTCGGCGTCGCCGACGGCATCCTCGAAGGCGTGCAGAATGTTCGCTTCGGTCTGTTCCAGCTGGTCGACATAAGCCGTATCGTGGTCGCCGATGCGTGACCGAGCGTCGGCATAGAGTTCGCGCATCCGCCCGGTCAGCGTCCCGCCTTGCGACGGATGCTCATGACTGGCCGCAACCTTCACGCTGAGCGCCTGGATGATCTGGGTTTTTGCTTGAGCCATATCGCGAAACAGGTGCTGCAGTTCGACGTTCTTTACTTCGTCGGCGGCATGCTGGTAGAAACGCTGCCCGTCGCGGGTGATCTCGATAAGCTCGTTGAGCTGACTCATGGAATGATTCATGACACCTCCTGCATGGTTGCGACAGATGTGCGTCACGTCCGCTCGGCGTGAAGTGACGCCCTTCGTTCAGAGTCGCAAGCCGCATGCCAGGTGGGGTGCGGGCACCAGCGGTAATCAAATCAGTCACTTGAGCGATGCCATCGCAGGCGCCGGAGTGCAGCATGCAGGAAAGCCGTGCTGACACCGTGCAACTTGCAAGACTTTTCATAGACTAAGGTCTCGCCAGCAACGCAACGGCGCCGCCCGGCGCTCGACACACCATAATCAAGCATTCAAGCGACCGATTCGCCTTTTGATGGGAGCATCCATGGACCAAACGACGGACAACGGCGGACGCATCCTCCTGGTGGATGACGAAGCGGCGATCCTGCGTACCTTTCGTTATTGCCTGGAGGATCGTGGCTACACGGTGATGACCGCCGCCAGCGCCGCGCAGGCCGAGGCCATTCTGCAGCGCCAGGTGTTCGACCTGTGCTTTCTCGACCTGAGACTCGGCGAAGACAATGGCCTGGACGTGTTGCAACAGATGCGCCTGCTCGCACCCTGGATGCGCGTGGTCATCGTCACCGCCCATTCCGCCGTCGACACTGCCGTGGACGCCATGCAGGCCGGTGCCGCGGATTACCTGCTCAAGCCATGCAGCCCGGAACAGCTGCGCCTGTCCGCCGCCAAGCAGCTGGAAGTCCGCCAGATGGCGGCCCGGCTGGAAGCGCTGGAAGGCGAGATGAAGCAGCGCAGCGACGCCCTCGGTTCGCACAGCCCGTCGATGATGGCCGTGCTGGAAACCGCGCGGCAGGTGGCAGACACCGACGCCAACATTCTCATCCTCGGCGAATCGGGTACCGGCAAGGGTGAACTGGCGCGTGCCATCCATACCTGGAGCCGGCGCTCGAAGAAGGCCTTCGTCACCATCAACTGCCCGTCGCTGTCGGCCGACCTGATGGAAAGCGAGCTGTTCGGCCACAACCGCGGCGCCTTCACCGGCGCGACGGAGAGCACGCTGGGCCGGGTCAACCAGGCCGACGGCGGCACGCTGTTCCTCGACGAAATCGGTGACTTCCCGCTGGCGCTGCAACCCAAGCTGCTGCGCTTCATTCAGGACAAGGAATACGAGCGGGTCGGCGACCCGGTCACCCGCCGCGCCGATGTGCGCATCCTCGCGGCAACCAACCTGAACCTCGAAGAAATGGTCCGCGAAGGCAAGTTCCGCGAGGACCTGCTGTATCGCCTCAACGTCATTACCCTCAATCTGCCGCCCATGCGCGAGCGCCCCGAGGACGTACTGACACTGGCCGAACGCTTTCTCGCCTCGTTCGTGAAGAACTATGGCCGCCCTGCGCGTGGTTTCAGCGATGCGGCGGCGGCCGCACTGAAGACCTACCGCTGGCCGGGCAACGTGCGTGAACTGCGCAACGTGGTGGAGCGGGCGAGCATCATCTGCCCACAGCAGATGATCGAAGTCAGCCACCTCGGACTGGGCGAACAGGTAGGCAGCAACGCGCCACGCATCGGTGAGCCGCTCAGCCTGGAAGCGCTGGAGAAAGCCCATATCGCCGGCGTACTGAGCACCAGCGACACCCTCGAGCAGGCAGCCCGCATCCTGGGCATCGACGCCTCGACCCTCTACCGAAAACGCAAGCAGTACGGCCTATGAAACTCCAGATGAAGCTGCGGACCCGCCTGTTTCTCGGCTTCTCCGCGCTGATGACGGTTGCGCTGCTGGGCCTGCTGCTGGCGCTGGTCAGCGTCATGCAGATGGCCAAGAGCCAGGAACAGCTGATCCGCAACAACTTCGCCATCATCGAGATCAACCAGCAACTGCGACAGACGCTGGGCAACCACCTGATCGTGATGCTCACCGACAGCAGGCGCAGCGAAGCGCTGGAACCGCTGAGTCAATCGTTCCAGCAGACGCTCGAGCGCGGCATCGCCGAGGCCAGCGACGAGGCCGATCGGCAGGCATTCCAGGCCGTCGCCAGCGCCTATGCCAGCTTTCTGCAGCAGGTCGATGCAGCCAGCAACCAGAACCTGACGCTGCTGGAAGACAACCCACTCAGCCAAGCCTTCAATCAGGTGCGCAGCCTGATGACCGACATGCAGCGCACGGCGTACGACAAGATCCGCGATACCGAGCTGCGCAGCCGTGACCGGGCGTCGCTGCTTGCCGGCCTGCTGGGTCTGACGGCGATCGCGGTACTGCTGATCGGCTTCATCACCGCGCACAGCTTCGCCCGCCGCTTCGGCGAACCGATCGAACGACTGTCCGCCGCCGCCGACCAGATCGGACGCGGCGACTTCAACATCTCCCTGCCGACACCGCACATCGCCGAGCTGTCCTCGCTGAGCCGCCGCTTCGGCCTGATGGCCCAAGCGCTGCACGAGTTCAAGCAGACCAACGTGGAGGCGCTGGTCAATGGCCAGCAGCGTCTGCAGGCGCTGCTCGACAGCATCGACGACGGCCTGCTGATCGTCGACCGCGACGGGCGTCTGGAACACGCCAACCCGGTTGCCCAGCGGCAGCTGGCCTGGGAGAACGAGCACCTCGGCTCGACTCTCGGCGAAGCGCTCGGCTACCCGGACCTGGACAATGCCGCGCGGCAGGTGCTGGACGACAAACCGCTGTCCGACCCACCCGAGGACCTGACCATCGAGGCCGACGGTGAGCGCCGTCTGCTGGCCTGGCGCATCAGCCCAGTCAGCCATCACGACGGCAGCATCAGCGGCGCGGTCATGGTGCTGCATGACGTCACCGATCAGCGCACCTTCGAACGCGTGCGCAACGAGTTCGTGCTGCGCGCCTCCCATGAGCTGCGCACGCCGGTCACCGGCATGCAGATGGCCTTCAGCCTGCTGCGCGAACGCCTGCGCTACCCGGCCGGCAGCCGCGAGTCGGACCTGTTCGACACCGTGCACGAGGAAATGCAGCGACTGGTCCGACTGATCAATGACCTGCTCAACTTCTCGCGCTACCAGAGTGGCCAGCAGAAGCTGGAGCTGGAGCAATGCCACATTCCCGAACTGCTCGAGGCCGCGCGGCAGCGCTTCGAAGTCAACGCCGCCGAACAGGAGGTTCAGCTCAAGCTGGAGCTGCAGCAGCCGCTGCCGACGCTGATGCTCGACCGTCAGCAGATCGAGCGGGTGATGGACAACCTGCTGAGCAATGCCCTGCGCCACACGCCCAAGGGCGGCGAGGTACGGCTGCTGGCACGGCACCACGGCGAGCGGATGATCCTCAGCGTCGAGGACAACGGCGAAGGCATTCCCTACAGCCAGCAAGCGCGCATCTTCGAGCCGTTCGTGCAGATCGGTCGCCGCCGTGGCGGTGCCGGACTGGGCCTTGCCTTATGCAAGGAAATCGCTCAGCTGCATGGTGGGCGTATCGGCGTGCATTCACGGATCGGCCACGGCACCATCTTCTACGTTGCGCTGCCGATCTGACGGCGCCATCGAGGAGACCACATGCCGAGTTTGAACCCCAGCCCCGAACAGCTCGCCGACTTCGCTGCGGCGATGCCTTCGGGCGTGCCGATCCTGATGCTCAACCTGCTGCGCTACAACGACCAGGCGAGCTATCCGTCAGGTAGCCAGCACAGTCCGTGCAGCGGTCGCGAGGCGTACGCCCGCTACAGCCGCGTGGCGCTGGCCAAGGTGCAGGCCTGCGGCGGCGCGGTGGAAATCAGGACCAAGGCCCATGCCGCGCTGATCGCCCCGCCGGACGAGCAGTGGGATGACCTGCTGCTGGTCAGCTATCCGTCCAAGGAAGCCTTCCTGGCGATGATCGGCGACAGCGACTATCAGGCTGCTGCCGAGCACCGTAGCGCTGCGCTGGCCGACTCGAGATTGATCGGCACCACCCGCTACTGAGTCAGCGCCCCGCCTGATTGCCGAGCACCTGCAGCATCGCGGCGGTCTCGGCATCGGGTTCGCCATCGAAGCGAGCCGGGCGGTATTTCATCTGGAATGCAGCGATCACGTTACGCGTCTCGTCATCCAGATGGCCGTGGCGCGGCACCCGGTAACCCTGCGCCGCCAATGCATCCTGGAACCAGGTGATCGTCGGCAGGCCGCCCGATGCGTAGCGCATCCGCTCGGCCGCCACCGCATCGGTGTCGGGCCAGGGCAGCAGTCCCTCCTCGGCCAGGCGTTTCCAGGGGAACAGCGGCCCCGGATCGACCTTGCGCTGCGCAGCGATGTCGCTGTGACCGATGATGGCGCCCGGCTTGAGGTCGTGGCGCGCCATGATGTCCTTGAGCAACAGCACCAGCGCGTCGATCTGCTCCTCGGAGTACGGATACCAGAGCCGGCGCCCATCGGCGCTTTCCACGTAGCCGCGGTTGACCAGTTCGATGCCGATCGACGTCGCGTTGAGCCAGGTGCGCCCGTTCCACTCACTCTCGCCGGCATGCCAGGCGCGGCGGTTTTCATCCACCAGCCGGTAGATGGTCGCCGGCGATTCGCCGATCAGGTAGTGGCTGCTGACATCGCGGCCGCTGAGCAGCTGCAGCGAGCGGGGCAGGTCGGTCGAGGTGTAATGCAGGACGATGAACTGGGCGCGGCTGTCATGGCCGGTCGAGCTGTAGCTGGTATCGATGCGCGGACCACTGGCGCAACCGGCCAGCAGCAGGAGCATCAGGGTGGCAGTGATGGTTTTCATCGGGACGACCTCTGTGTCGACGGCGAAATGACGCAGATGAGCAGCAGCCCGTTGCGCGGGGCGCCACTCATGTCGGTGTGGTGAGGGGCGTGATTATACCGGCCGATCGAGGCCGGGCCAGGGCAGCCGGTCAGGCCGCCTCGACGCGATTGCGCCCCGAATCCTTGGCTCGGTAGAGTGCGCTGTCGGCACGCTCGAAGGCGCGCTCGGTGCTGTCGCCTTCGCTGAATGCGGTCAGACCGGCCGAGAGCGTGATGGCAACACGCTCGCCCTTGAAGTGGAACGGGCAGCTACCGATCGAGTCACGCAGCGACTCCATCAACTGCAAGCCTGCCTCGTAAGGCGTGTTGGGCAGCAGCACGACGAATTCCTCGCCACCGAAGCGGGCGATGAAGTCGGTCTTGCGCAGGCGCTTGTGCAGCTCGCTGCCAATGATCTTCAGCACCCGATCACCAGCCAGGTGGCCGTAGCCATCGTTGACCCGCTTGAAGTGGTCGACGTCCAGCACGGCCAGCAGCAAGTCGCCGCCGTAACGCTGCCAGCGGGCGAACTCGAGCTCCAGTCGCTCGTTCCATGCCGCCCGGTTGGGCAGGCCGGTCAGCGGGTCCTGCAGCGCTTTCTGACGCTGCTCTTCCAGGTGCCCACGCAGGCCACGGGCTGCCTGTTCGAGGCTGCCGACCCGGCTGACCAGCTGCTGCAGACGCTCACCGAGCTTCTGCTCCTGCTCGCTGCGCTGTTGCCGGTAGGTGTCCACCGTGGTCAGCAGGCCATCCAGGCGCGCCTCGACCACCTGCTTCAGGCTGGTCAGATCCGTGGCCTGGCGCATGCTGTCCTGCAACCCGCCAACCTGTTCACGCAACTCCGCATCCAGTGCCTGAGCGGCGTCGCGTCCTTCATTATGGCCCTGGTGCGCGGCGAGGAGATTTTCCTGCATCGCGGTCAGGCGCTCGTTGAGCGTCTGCAGGTAGTTTTCGAAATCCCGCTGGCCCTGGTCGCTGAAGGCGATCATCAGCATTGCCAGATCATCCAGCACCGGCACCAGCTCGTACCAGTTCAAGCCGTGCTGAATGCGCGCACGCAGTGTCTGCAATTGTGGCTGGTGCTGCTCCGGCAGATGAAGGCTGTCCAGCAGGCTGCCGAGGGTCGCCTCCACGCGGTCCGCGACGACGCTGAACGCGGGCTCCGGCGAATCCGGCAGGGCGAACTCAGCAGCGTTCTGCTGCGCTTCGGTTTGCGCTGCAGCCTCTTCCTCGGCCGGTGCTTCGGGCGCCGCTGCAAGCGGCATGTCGTCGAACAGCGGGGCAGCCTGAACGGCAGGCTTGGGCAGCCCAAGCACTTGCGCTACTACCGGGCCAGCGTCGTCCTCATTGACCGCGGCAGGCGGCGGGGTTTGCTCACTCCGCTCGACGGCAGGCGCCAGCGGCATGTCTCGTCCGCCAAACAGGCGCTTCAGAAAACCGCTCTGCTGAGGCGCCGCCAGCCCCTGCAAATCCAGCACCTGGCCCTGCAAGTCACTCAGCTCGCCGAGCAGCACCGGCAGCTCACGCAGCCTGGCAGCACGCTGATCCAGCTCCTTGGCGAATCGCTTGAGCGGCTTACGCAATTCCGCTGGCACCGACATGCCCAACAGTTGGGAAACCAGCCGATGCAAAGCCTCGGTCAGGCGAACGGCCCGCTCCTGGCGGTGGCGTTCGGATTCCAGCACAGCCCTTTCCAGGCGCGGCACCAGCTGGCTGAGGCCCTCGTCCAGATCGCCGTCGCGGAGGACCTCGCGCATCTCGTGCAGGCAGCGCTCGACCGCAGGATCGGCGCCCTCCACCGCCAGGCTGCTGCGTACCAGGCTACGTCGCAGCAGATCGACGCGCTGCTCCCAGCGCGCTTCGAGCTGCTCCTGCCGCTCGGCGAGCTGGAGATACTTTTCCTTCCAGCGTTCGATTTCTTCGCTCATTTCGTTTCTTGTACCTGTACCGGCAGGGAATCGGCCTGAAGCGAGTCCGGCAAGCGGATCTCCACTGCCACTGGCAGATGATCGGAGATCGGCAGTGCCAGCACATCGACGCGTTCCAGCGTCAGGCTCGGGCTGAGCAGAATATGATCCAGACAGCGTTGCGGCCGCCAGCTCGGGAAGGTCGCTTCGATCTGCGGGGCGAGCAGGCCGAGATCGCGCAGTGGCGAATTCTCCAGCAGATCATTGGCATGAGTGTTCATGTCGCCCATCAACACCTGATGCCGATAGCCGCCGATCAGCTCGCGGATATAGGCCAGCTGGCGCGTCCGCGTGCCGCCCCCCAGGGCCAGGTGCATCATCACCACCACCAGCGCATCCGGCCCTTCGCCGAAGCGCAACAGAATCGCCCCGCGACCCGAAGGCCCGGGCAGCGGGTGATCTTCCAGGCCTTGAGGTTCGAGCCGGCTGAGGACCCCGTTGCTGTGCTGGGCGAAACGCCCGAGGTTGCGGTTGAGCTGCTGATACCAGTAGGGAAAGGCACCCAGATGAGCCAGATGTTCGACCTGATTGACGTAACCGGAGCGCAGGCTGCCGCCGTCGGCCTCCTGCAGGGCGACCAGGTCATAGTTACCCAATACTTCGCCGATGCGCTGCAGGTTGCCGGCACGACCGGGATGCGGCAGCAGATGCTGCCAGCTGCGCGTCAGATAGTGGTGGTAGCGCTCGGTGCTGATACCGACCTGGATGTTGAAGCTGAGCAGCCTTAGCCGGCCATCGGCTGGCAGCCCGCTACTGGCCAGGCACTGCGAATTGACACGCGCCTTGCCAGGGCCGGCAAGGCGTGGAGCGCTCCAACGGCGCAGCATCGTGGGTTACCGCGCTGCGCGTTCTTTTTCGATGAGGAAGTCCGCCACCTGCAGCGTACGCTGCGGGCCGCCGGACGAGCCGAGGTCGAAACGGTACTTGCCGTTGACGATCATCACCGGTACGCCGGTGATCTGGTAGGCCATGCCGAGCTTCTTCGCCTGCTCTACCCGGCTACGCACACCGAAAGAGTTGTAGGCCTTGAGGAACGCCTGCTTGTCGATGCCCTGACCTGCGAGGAAATCAGCCATTTCCTCGGGAGTGGCGAGCTTCTTGCGTTCCTGGTGATAGGCCGCGAATACCGCGTCATGCACCTTCTGTTCGACACCCATGGATTCCAGGGCGATGAACAGCTGTCCATGCGCATTCCAGATGCCACCGAACATGGCCGGGATACGCTTGAACTGAACGTCATCCGGCAACTGCTCGGCCCAGGGTTTGATCACCGGTTCGAACTGATAGCAGTGCGGGCAGCCGTACCAGAACAGCTCGACCACTTCGATCTTGCCCGGATCGGCAACGGGGACCGGGCTGCTCAGCTCGACATATTCCTTGCCGGCCTGAAACTCCGCTGCCTGGGCTGCAACACCGAACAGGCTCGCAGCGGTAAAAACGGCAGTGAGTAGGAAATTGCGCATGAAATACTCCTGTATACGACGGACCGATGGCGCAACAGGCTGCAGCAAAACGCCAGGACTCGCCAGCGTTTTTCATCCGCCCGTATAAAGCCGTGACGAAGATTGTGTAGCCAGGTGTGAAAACGCAAAAAGGGCGCCGGAGCCAACGGCCCCGACGCCCTTCTGTTCAACCTGCCGCGATTATCAGTGCAGGCCCTGGATGTAGCTGGACAGCGCTTCGATGTCCTTGTTGCTCAGCTTGGCGGCGATGCCACGCATGATCATGGTATCGCCGTCGTTGGTGCGGTTGCCTTCGCGGAAATCGGTCAGCTGCTTGGCGGTGTACGCGGCATGCTGGCCACCCAGGTGCGGGAAGCCGGCCAGCTCATTACCGACGCCGTTGGGCGCGTGGCAACCGGTACAAGCCGGCATGCCCTGATCGAGCTTGCCGCCACGGAACAGTTTCTCGCCCTGCTCCGCCAGTGCCGGATCGGCGTAGCCGACGCTGCCCTTCTGGCTGGAGAAGTAGGCGGCGATGTCTTCCAGATCCTGATCGCTCAGCGGGTCCAGCATGCCGGTCATTTCCAGCACCTTGCGACCGACGCCTTCCTCGGCGCCCGGTGTGCTGCCGGCCTTGATGTCATGCAGCTGCTTGAGCAGGTAACGCTCACCCTGGCCAGCCAGTTTCGGGAAATTCGGCGCCGGGCTGTTGCCATCGACACCGTGGCACGCACCACACACTGCAACTTTGCCCTGACCAGCTTCGGCGTCTCCAGCCGCGTGGGCCATACCGGTGATGCCAAGGGTCAACAGCAGACTCACGAGTACTTTGTTCATCAGCTAATCCAACTACGGCTAAGGGTTTGAAAGGAATTCATCGGGTCGCGCACGGCAATCGAGCCGGGGCGACGCTCGTTATAGTGGCACGCTGGGCATCCGCATTGCGGTGGTCACTACCGCCGCACCGGCATCCGGATCAGGCTGAACACCACACGTGGCCCGATATCAGGCCAAAGCGCACATAAAAACTGCGGCATTATATACTTCCGTTCCTGAAACGGAAACGAACCATTGCCGCACCCGCGTGCACTCACCGGAACGACCATGCTACCGAAAAACCCGATTCTCGGCCTTTGCCAACAGGCCTCCTTCATGATCAGCGCCGCCAAGGTCGATCAGTGCCCGGCCGACGAGGGTCTGGAAGTAGCCTTTGCCGGCCGTTCCAACGCAGGCAAGTCGAGCGCGCTGAACACCCTGACCCATGCCAACCTGGCACGCACCTCGAAGACCCCGGGCCGCACCCAGCTGCTCAACTTCTTCCGTCTCGACGATGATCGCCGACTGGTCGATCTGCCCGGCTACGGCTACGCCAAGGTACCGATCCCGCTCAAGCAGCATTGGCAGCGCCACCTGGAAGCCTACCTGGGCAGCCGCGAGAGCCTGGCCGGAGTGTTCCTGATGATGGATATCCGCCACCCGCTGACCGAGTTCGACCGCATGATGCTGGACTGGGCGAGCGCCAGCCAGATGCCCTTGCACATCCTGCTGACCAAATCCGACAAGTTGGCTTTCGGCGCCGCAAAGAACGCGTTGCTGGCCATCCAGCGCGACATCCGCAAGGGCTGGGGCGCCGACGTCAGCGTCCAGCTATTCTCGGCACCGAAGCGGCAGGGTGTCGAGGAAGCGCAGCTGGTGCTGGCGAACTGGCTGGGGATGCTGGACGAGGCAGCCGAAGACGAACACGAGCCTGAGGCCTAGGGTGGATCAGGCCTCCCATCCACCGCACTCCTGCGCGGGAACTCCGGTGGATGTGAAAAGCGCCAGCCAACCTACGGTCTCCGGCGCCACCGGCTAGCCCCACCCTGAGGCGCTCCCGGCGATCACGTCCATTTGATCTCCGCATATAGAGCAGGGTGGCCGCCGAGAATCGACGCCCGCCCAGCCTTCAGCGCAACTCAGTCGCGATAGGCATCCACCGGCACGCAGGCGCAGAACAGGTTGCGATCGCCATAGACGTTGTCCACCCGGTTCACCGCCGGCCAATACTTGTGGGCACGGCAGTGGGCACTCGGCGTTACCGCTTCGGCGATGCTGTACGGCCGATCCCAATCGCCGATCACGTCAGCCAACGTATGCGGCGCGCGCACCAGCGGATTGTTGTCCGCCGGCCACTCACCGCCCTGCACCTTGGCGATCTCCGCACGGATGCTCAGCATCGCTTCGACGAAGCGATCCAGCTCGGCTTTCGACTCGCTCTCGGTGGGCTCGATCATCAATGTACCGGGCACCGGGAAGGACATGGTCGGCGCGTGGAAGCCGTAGTCCATCAGGCGCTTGGCGACGTCCTCCTCGCTGATTCCGGTCGAGGCCTTGAGCGGACGCAGGTCGAGAATGCACTCGTGGGCGACGCGGCCGTTGCGCCCCGCGTAGAGCACGGGAAACGCATCGCCCAGGCGCTTGGCCAGGTAGTTGGCGCCGAGAATCGCGACCTCGGTGGCGTCGCGCAGCTGCGGCCCCATCATCGCGATGTACATCCAGCTGATCGGCAGGATGCTGGCACTGCCCCAGGGTGCAGCGCTGACCGCACCGTTGCCCGGCTGCGGACCTTCCAGTTCGACCACCGGGTGATTGGCCACGAACGGCGCCAGATGCGCCTTGATGCCGATCGGCCCCATGCCCGGTCCGCCACCGCCGTGCGGGATGCAGAAGGTCTTGTGCAGGTTCATGTGCGAAACATCGGCACCGATGTCCGCCGGCCGCGCCAGACCGACCTGGGCGTTGAGGTTGGCGCCATCCATGTAGACCTGGCCGCCGTGGGCGTGGATCGCGGCGCAGATCTCGCGCACGTTCTCCTCGTAGACGCCGTGGGTCGACGGATAGGTGATCATCAGGCAGGACAGCCGGTCGCCGGCTTCGGCGGCCTTGCGCTTGAGGTCCTCGAGATCGACGTTGCCGCCCTTGTCGCACTCGACGATGACCACACGCATGCTGACCATCTGCGCCGACGCCGGGTTGGTGCCATGTGCCGAGGATGGAATCAGGCAGATGTCGCGCTGCCCTTCGCCGCGGCTCTCGTGGTACTTGCGGATCGCAACGAGGCCGGCATATTCGCCCTGGGCACCGGAGTTGGGCTGCATGCTGATCGCATCGAAACCGGTGATCGCGCAGAGCCAGGCTTCCAGCTCGTCGATCATCAGCTTGTAGCCCTGGGCCTGACCGCGCGGAACGAACGGATGCAGGTTGGCGAACTCGGCCCAGGTGATCGGGATCATCTCGCTGGTAGCGTTGAGTTTCATGGTGCAGGAGCCGAGCGGAATCATCGCCTGGTTCAGCGCCAGGTCCTTGTTCTCCAGCTGCTTGAGGTAGCGCAGCATCTCGGTTTCGCTGTGATGCGAGTTGAAAACCGGGTGGCTGAGGTAGCCGCTCTCGCGCTGCAGCGACTCGGGAATGCCACCGGCCAGCTCTCTGGCATCCAGCGCGGCGATGTCGAGGCCGTGATCGGCCCCGAGGAAGATCGCCAGCAGCTGCTCGACGGTGCGTTCGTCGCAGGTCTCGTCGAGGCTCACGCCCAGCCGGCTGCGGCCGAGGATGCGCAGGTTGATCTGCGCCGCTTCAGCGCTTTCGATGATGGCGATCTGCGCGCCACCGACCTCGAGGGTCAGGGTGTCGAAGAAATGCTGGTTGACCCGCACGATACCCTTCTGCTCGAGGCCCGTGGCGAGGATGGCGGTCAGCCGTTGGACGCGCTGGGCGATGCGCTTGAGACCCTGCGGGCCGTGGTAGACGGCGTAGAAGCCGGCGATGTTGGCCAGCAGCACCTGCGCGGTGCAGATGTTGGAGTTGGCCTTCTCGCGACGGATGTGCTGCTCGCGGGTCTGCAGTGCCATGCGCAGCGCGGTATTACCGCGAACGTCCTTGGACACGCCGATGATGCGTCCCGGCATGCCACGCTTGAACTCGTCGCGGCTGGCGAAGTAGGCCGCGTGCGGGCCGCCGTAGCCCATCGGCACGCCGAAGCGCTGGGTCGAGCCGAGCACCACGTCGGCGCCCAGCTCGCCCGGCGGGGTCAGCAACAGCAGACTGAGCAGATCGGCGGCGACGCAGGCCAGCGCCTGCTGCGCGTGCAGCTGCTCGATGGCCGGACGCAGGTCGCGGATCTCGCCATGGGTGTCGGGGTACTGCAGCAGCGCACCGAATACTTCCTGCCCGGTCAGCTCGTCCAGCGTGCCGACCACCAGTTCGAAGCCGAACGCCTCGGCACGGGTCTGCACGACGGAGAGCGTCTGCGGATGGCAGTTCTCCTCGACGAAGAAGCGGTTGCTCTTGCTCTTGGCCATGCGCCGGGCCAGGGTCATGGCCTCGGCCGCCGCGGTGCCCTCATCCAGCAGCGAAGCGTTGGCCAGATCGAGTCCGGTGAGATCGATGATCATCTGCTGATAGTTCAGCAGCGCTTCCAGGCGACCCTGGGCGATTTCCGGCTGATAGGGGGTGTAGGCGGTGTACCAGCCCGGGTTCTCCAGCACGTTGCGCAGGATCACCGGTGGGGTGATGGTACCGTGGTAGCCCATGCCGATCAGGCTGGTCCAGAGCTGATTCTGCTCCGCATAGCCGCGCAGCTTGGCCAGCGCGGCCTGCTCGTCCAGCGCCGGCGGCAGGCTCAGCTCGTCCTGCAGGCGGATCGCCGGCGGCACGGTCTGCTCGATCAGCTGCTCGCGACTGGTCAGGCCCAGGGCGTCGAGCATGGCCTGCTGTTCGCCCTGATCCGGGCCGAGGTGACGGCGCAGGAAGGCATCGGGTTGCTGGAGTTGGGAAAGGCTCGGCATATACGGCATGGTCGCTACTCTCGGAAAAAACAAAAGCCCCGACAGAGCGGGGCTTTTGCGGATGATGCTTAGGCGTCGGCGTCGCAGGCGGCCTGGTAGCCGGCTGCGTCGAGCAGCTTGTCCAGCTCCGACGTATCGCTCGGCTGCAGGCGGAAGAACCAGCTGCCGTAGGGGTCGCTGTTGACCAGCTCCGGCGAATCGGCAAGCGCCTCGTTGACCGCGATCACCTCGCCGGCCACCGGCGCATAGATGTCGGACGCGGCTTTCACCGACTCGACCACGCCGGCTTCCTGACCGGCATTGAGCTGGCGCCCGACCTCGGGCAGCTCGACGTAGACCACATCCCCCAGCGCTTCCTGGGCGTGATCGGAGATACCGACGGTGATGCTGCCGTCCGCTTCGAGACGGGCCCACTCGTGGCTGGCGGCGTAACGCAGATCGCTGGGGATATTGCTCATTGTTGGGTCCTCAAGGCTGTTGACAGCAGTCGCGCAAAACAGTCGGTCGAATTTACACCAGTACCTTGCCGTGGCGCACGAATGTCGGCTGCACGACCCGCACCGGATACCACTTGCCACGAATCTCCACTTCCGCGCGCTCGGCGGTGCCGGCCGGCACACGGGCCAGGGCGATGGATTTGCCAAGCGTAGGAGAAAAACTGCCGCTGGTGATCTCGCCGTCGCCGACGCCATTCACCCGCACCACCTGATGGGCACGCAGCACGCCGCGCTCTTCCAATACCAGACCGACCAGTTTGGGCAGGTCGTCACGCGCCTGCTGCTGCTCCAGGGCGGCGCGGCCGACGAAGTCGCGCTCGGCCGGCTCCCAGGCCACGGTCCAGCCCATGTTGGCAGCCAGTGGCGAAACCTCCTCGGTCATGTCCTGGCCGTACAGATTGAGTCCGGCCTCCAGACGCAGAGTGTCGCGCGCGCCAAGGCCGATCGGCGGGATACCGGCGCCGACCAGCTCGCTGAGAAAGTCCGGTGCCTGCTCGGCCGGCAGGATGATCTCCAGACCATCTTCGCCGGTGTAGCCGGTACGCCCGATGAACCAGTCGCCGTCTGCCATACCCTGGAACGGCTTGAGGTCGTGAATCAGCCCGGCCCGGGCCTGGCTCACCAGCTCGGAGGTACGCGCCCGGGCATGCGGCCCCTGGATGGCCAGCATGGCCAGTTCGGGGCGCTCCCTGACCTCGACGGCAAAGCCGGCCGCCTGGGCCTGCATCCAGGCCAGGTCCTTGTCGCGGGTACTGGCGTTGACCACCAGGCGATACCCCCAGTCGGTCAGGTAGACGATGAGGTCGTCGATCACCCCGCCGCGCTCGTTGAGCATCGCCGTGTAGAGCGCCCGACCGGTGCTTTTCAGGCGCGCCACGTCGTTGGCCAGCAAGCGCTGCAGATAGTCGCGGGCCTGCTCGCCGGAGACATCGACCACGGTCATGTGCGAGACGTCGAATACGCCGCAGTCACGACGAACCTGATGATGTTCTTCTACCTGGGAGCCGTAATGCAGTGGCATGTCCCAGCCACCGAAGTCGACCATCTTGGCACCGAGCGCAAGGTGCTGATCGTAGAGGGGAGTACGCTGACCCATGGGTTTCTCCTTCCGGGCAGGTCGCCGAATCGGCATTGGAAAAGTCAGTAAGGCCGGGCCCTGCGGAGGTCGGCGACTTTCGAATGGCGCGCATTGTAGCCCCAAGGTGGCAGCAGGTCACGGCGGATCAGGCGGCAGGAGACTGGAGGTCGAGTCGCGGCCCGTGGTAGCGCGGCTGCGTCACTCAGCGCCCTGCTGGAAAAGCTGCGCGGCTAGCCAGGGCGTCGCGCCGAACGGCGAATCAGCAGCACCACCGGCAGCAGCCCGACCAGCACCAGGGTCAGTGCCGGCAGCGACGCGCGAGCCCACTCACCTTCACTGGTCATCTCGAAGATGCGCACGGCCAGAGTGTCCCAGCCGAACGGCCGCATCAGCAGGGTCGCCGGCATTTCCTTGAGCACATCGACGAACACCAACAGCGCCGCACTCAACGTGCCCGGCAGCAACAGCGGCAGGTAGACACGGAAGAACAGCGCCGGGCCACCGACACCCAGACTGCGTGATGCCTGCGGCAACGAGGGGCGAATCCGTGCCAGGGCGTTCTCCAGCGGGCCGAAGGCGACCGCCATGAAGCGGATCAGATAGGCCAGCAGCAACGCGCCGAGGCTGCCCAGCAGGATCGGCTTGCCGCCAGCGCCCAACCAGCTCGACAGCGGAATGACCATGTGCCGGTCGAGGTAACTGAACGCCAGCATGATCGAAACCGCCAGCACCGAACCCGGCAAGGCGTAGCCGAGATTGGCCAGGCTCACCGCGCTGCGGATCGAGCGCACCGGCGCCTGTCGTCGGGCGAAGGCCAGCAGCAACGCCACGCTCACGGTGATCAGTGCGGCGATGGCGCCGAGATAGAGCGTGTGCAGGATCATCCCGGCATAACGCTCGTCGAGATCGAAGCGCCCGCGCTGCCAGAGCCAGACCAGCAGCTGCAACAGCGGGATGATGAACGCACAGAGAAATACCAGGCCGCACCAGGCGCTGGCCGCAAACGCCTTGATTCCGGTCAGCCGATACAGCGCCGCGGAGCGCGCTCGCTCATTGGCCGGCCGCGCAGCACCCCGCGCGCGCCGCTCGCCGTAGAGCACCAGCATCACCGCCAGCAACAACAGGCTGGCCAGCTGGGTGGCGCTGGTGAGGCTGAAGAAGCCATACCAGGTCTTGTAGATCGCGGTAGTGAAGGTGTCGAAGTTGAATACCGACACCGCACCGAAGTCGGCCAGGGTTTCCATCATCGCCAGGGCCAGTCCGGCACCGATGGCCGGTCGCGCCATTGGCAGCGCCACGCGCCAGAAGGCTTGCCAGGGCGACTGGCCGAGCGCCCGCGCCGCTTCCATCAGCCCTTTGCCCTGGGCGAGAAAGGCCGAGCGTGCCAGCAGATAGACATAGGGGTAGAACACCAGTACCAGCACCGTGATGACGCCGCCGGTGGAGCGCACCCGAGGGAAGCGGATGCCGCTGCCGAACCACTCGCGCGCCAAGGTTTGCACCGGACCGGCGAAATCGAGCAGCCCGATGAAGACGAACGCCAGCACGTAGGCCGGAATCGCGAACGGCAACATCAGCGCCCAATCCAGCCAGCGGCGCCCGGGAAATTCGCACAATGCCGTCAGCCAGGCGAGGCTGACACCAAGCACCACCACGCCGATGCCTACGCCGAGCACCAGCGTCAGGGTATTGCCCAGCAGACGCGGCATCTGCGTGTCCCACAGATGCGACCAGATCTCGGTATCGATACTGCTCCAGCTGAACAGCAGGATGCTCAGTGGCAACAACACCAGGGCTGCGACAGCAAACGTGATGGGATACCAGCGGCGCTCGACGGGATGGGACACTCAAGCCTCGACAGCAAAAAAGACGACGCCCCGGACCAGGCCGGGGCGCCGAGTATAACCGCAGCGGCGAACGTGGCGGCCGGAGCTGCACGTCACCGCTGCAAGCGCGGAGGGCTGATCAATTCCAGCCGGCGCGATCCATCAGCTTGATGGCTTCGGCCTGGCGCTTGCCGGCCACTTCCACCGGAATGGTGTCAGCCTTGAACTCGCCCCACGCCGCCACTTCGTCAGACGGCTTCACGCTCGAGTTGGCCGGATACTCCATGTTGATGTCGGCAAAGATGCTCTGCGCTTCTTCGCTGGTCATCCACTCCACCAGTTTGCGCGCGGCATCCGGGTTCGGTGCGTGCTTGGTCAGGCCGATGCCCGACAGATTGACGTGTACGCCGCGGTCTTCCTGGTTCGGCCAGAACAGCTTGGCCTTGAGCTGCGGGTTCTGCGCGTGCAGACGACCGAAATAGTAGGTGTTGACGATGCCGACATCGCACTGCCCGGCGTCGACGGCCTGCACCAGCGCCGTGTCGTCAGCGAAAACGTCGGTGGCGAGATTGCCGACCCAACCCTTGATGATCTCTTCGGTCTTCTCGGCGCCGTGGGTTTCGATCATGGTCGCGGTCAGCGACTGGTTGTAGACCTTCTTGCTGGTGCGCAGGCACAGGCGGCCGTCCCAGCGCTCGTCGGCCAGTGCCTCGTAGGTGCTCAACTCACCGTCCTTGACCCGCTCCGGCGAGTAGACGATGGTCCGCGCGCGCAGCGACAGGCCGGTCCAGGCGTCGTTGGAGGAACGGTACTGGGCCGGGATGTTGTCCTTGACCACCTGGGAGTTCAGCGGCTGCAGGATGCCCATTTCCTCGGCTTGCCAGAGGTTGCCGCCATCGACGGTGAGCAGCAGGTCCGCTGGAGTGTTCGCGCCTTCGGCCTTGATGCGGGCCATCAGCGGAGCTTCCTTGTCGGTGATGAACTTGATCGCGACACCGGTCTTCTCGGTGTAGGCGTCGAACACCGGCTTGATCAGCTCGTCGATGCGCGAGGAGTAGACCACTACTTCGTCGGCAGCCTGGACGGCACCCGACAGCGCCGTCAGCGCCAGAGCGGCGAATAAACCTTTGCGTGCCTGCATGGAACAGCCTCTTGGAGAGTTGGAACAGAGGCTGAATAGTAGTGAATGTTATTTACCTTCTCAATGCGACAAATCGTGCCGTAACGTTTTGTATATATCCATCTGCTATCAGGGCCGGGCCAGTTCCGGCAGATCGCCGCTCAACCCGAGCGCCTGACGAACGAACAGAGCCTTCGCCTCGGGCAGCGCCTGCACCGCCTTGAGACCGGTATTGCGCAGCCAGCGCAGCGGCAGCGGATTGGCCTGGAACAGCCGCTCGAAACCTTCCATGGCCGCCATCATCGCCAAGTTGTGCGGCATGCGCCGACGCTCGAAGCGACTCAGCACCTGCACGTCGGCCACCCGCTCACCACGGGCCATCGCCGCCTTGAGCACTTCCGCCAGCACGGCGGCATCCAGCAGACCAAGATTCACGCCCTGGCCGGCCAGCGGATGAATGGTGTGCGCCGCGTCGCCGATCAACGCCAGGCCCGGCTGCACGTAGCGTTTGGCATGGCGCTGACGCAACGGGATGCACAGCCGCGGATCGACTTCCAGCACCTCGCCCAGGCGTTGCTCGAAGGCACGCTCAAGCGCGGCGCGGAACGCCAGGTCATCCAGCGCCATGAGCCGCTTGGCTTGCGCCTCGGTAACCGACCAGACGATGGAGCACCAGTGCCGGTCGCCATCGCGATCGAGCGGCAGAAAGGCCAGCGGGCCGTCATCGGTGAAACGCTGCCAGGCCGTACGCTGGTGCGGCTCGCTGCAACGCACGCTGGTGACGATGGCCTGATGCAGATAATCCCACTCGCGGGTTGCGCAGCCAGCCAGGCGGCGAATCGCCGAGTTGGCGCCGTCCGCGGCGATCAGCAGGGGCGTGTGCAACTCGCGACCATCGCCCAGCGTCAGCCGCCAGCCTTCGGCGGTTTGCGTCAGCTGCTCGACGCGCGCGCCGCCGATCAGCTGCAGACCGCCGCGGCGCTGCATCGCCTCCAGCAGCGCATCCTGCACCACACGATTTTCGACGATATGCCCAAGCACTTCGGCATGTACGGTTTCCGCGGAAAAATGAATCTGCCCGGTGCCTGAACCATCCCATACATGCATGTCGGTGTAGGGGCTGGCGCGGCGCGCGGCGATGCCCGGCCAGGCGCCGACCCGCTGCAGGATGCGCTGGCTGGCTGCGGACAGCGCACTGACTCGCGGCTCGAAGCCGCCCTGCGGGTCGAAGTCGGCGATCTCGAGCGGGCTCGCATCGAGCACGACGATATCCAGCCCACAACCTTCGAGGGCGAGAGCCAGCGTACTGCCGACCATGCCGGCACCCACGATGATCAGATCCGCTTGCATCACTTCTCTCCTGGCTGCCGCGCCCGCGGCTTGAGTCGTATGTAAAGGGTCTTCTGCACCCGTGCCACCAGCGAGCCCTCGCCGTCCCGCACTTCGACATGCATTCTGGGCAGGTACTTGCCGCCATCGGCCGTGTGCGCGCGGATCTCATCCAGCAACTTGTCGCTGATGGCGAACTCGGCGTAGACCGCGCCGCGCCCGGGGCTGACGAATTCTATGTTGGCCGCCTTGTCCCAGACGATGTAGTCGCGCCCGAGATTCTCCATCAGCATCAGCACGAAGAACGGGTCGACCATCGAATACAGCGAGCCGCCGAACTGCGTACCGACATAATTGCGGTTGTACCAGCGCAGCACCATCTTGACCCGAACCAGGCGCATATCCGCACTGATGTGCCGCACCCGAACACCAGCTCCGATGTATGGCGGGTAAAAATTCATGGCCCAGCGCAGAAACCGCGCCTTGCGCGCCAAACGGGAGCCGCTCATGCCGAGTCCTTTGGTTGCCGCGTTCAGCCAGCGCGAGTGCCCAGGCCCATGGCCTGGCGCGCAAACCAGCGCTTGGCGGTGGGCATGAGGTCCAGCCCGAGCAGACCGAGATTGCGTCCAGCCGCGACCAGCCGACCGGAATCACCGAACAGCCGGGTGACCTGATCGGAGAAGCCGACCGTCACGCGTTGATCGAAGCGCTGCCTGCGAGCGTACTCCTGCAGCACAACCAGGTCGCCCAGTGCGGCATCGCTGCGTAGCAAAGCGACGCTCAGCGCATCCACATCACGCAACGACAGGTTGTAGCCCTGGCCGGCGATCGGGTGCAGGCTGTGCGCCGCGTTGCCGAGCACCACCAGCCCCGAACGTACCTGCTCTTCGGCCTCGATCAGCGTCAGCGGATACAGATGCCGAGCCCCGACCTGCTGCAACGCGCCCAAGCGATAACCGAAGGCCTCCTGCAGTTCGGCGAGGAAAACCGCCTCGTGCGCCTGCGCCAAGCGCGCGGCATCGACCTGGGAGCGCGTCCACACCAACGCACAGCGATCATCCTGCAATGGCAGCAGCGCCATCGGGCCGTCTTCGGTGAAGCGCTCGAAAGCCAGGCCACCATGCGGTTTGCCAGGTGTGATATTGGCAATCAACGCGGTCTGGCCGTAAGGCCGGCGCGATACCTGGATACCAAGCTGCTCGCGCAGCCCGGAGCGACCACCATCGGCGAGCACGGTGAGGTCGCACTCCAGCAGCTGACCATCGGTAAAACTCAACCGGTAGCCGGTGGCGCTGGGCTCCAGTCGCTCGACCTCGGCCGGACAGTGGCGGACCACCACCTGATCATCCAGCGCCTGCCATAAGCAATGGCCGATCCAAGCGTTCTCGACCACGTAACCCAGCGCCTCGACGCCTTCGCGCGCGCAATCGAGACGTGCCGCGCCGAAACTACCGCGCTCGGACACATGAATGCGCAGAATCGGCTCGGCACGCTCGGCGATGCGTTCCCATATACCCAGGCGCTGGTAGATCAGCCGGGTGCCGTAGGACAGCGCGGTGGAGCGCGCGTCATAGCTCGGCTGGTACTCATGGCCGGGCTCGAACGGCTCGATCAGATGGATGCGCCAGCCGCGCTCACGGGCGCCATCCTGCAAGGCCAGCGCGAGACTGGCTCCGACCAGCCCGCCGCCGATGATCGCCAGGCTCTGCATGTCAGGCGACCTGCTCGCGAGCGGCCGCCATCAGCGCCTCGATTTCGGCGACACTCTTCGGCACGCCATCGGTAAGGATCTCGCAGCCGGTCTTCGTCACCACTACGTCATCCTCGATGCGCACGCCGATGCCACGCCACTTCTTGGCGACATTCTGATTGTCCACGGCGATATAGATGCCCGGCTCGACGGTCATCGCCATGCCGGGCTCGAGCACGCGCCACTCGCCGCCGATCTTGTAGTCACCGACGTCATGCACGTCCATGCCCAGCCAGTGCCCGGCGCGATGCATATAGAAAGGCTTGTAGGCCTCGCTGGCGATCAGCTGGTCGACCTCGCCCTGCAGCAGGCCCAGTTCGATCAGCCCGGCGGTGATCACCCGTACGGTGGCCTCGTGGGCCTCGTTCCAGTGCTTGCCGGGGGCGATGTGCTTGAACGCCTCTTCGTTGGCCTTGAGCACCAGTTCGTAAATGGCCTTCTGCTCGGGCGAGAAGCGGCCGTTGACCGGAAAGGTGCGGGTAATGTCGCTGGCGTAGCAGTCGATTTCGCAACCGGCGTCGATCAGCACCAGGTCGCCATCCTTCAGCGGCGCATCGTTTTCGCGGTAATGCAGGATGCAGGCATTGCGTCCCGCGGCGACGATGCTGCCGTAAGCCGGCATCTTCGCCCCACCCTTGCGGAACTCGTAATCCAGCTCGGCTTCCAGGTGATACTCAAATAGCCCGGCGCGGCTGGCCTGCATGGCACGGATGTGCGCGCGCGCGGAAATCTCCGCCGCATGCTTCATCACCTTCACCTCGTTGCTCGACTTGTACAGGCGCATGTCGTGCAGCAGGTGATCGAGCGCGACGAACTCACTGGGCGGCTGTGCGCCCTGGCGGGCCTTGGCGCGGATGGTCTTGATCCACTCCATCAGCCGGTGATCGAAGGCCTCGTTGGTGCCAATGGCGTAGTAGACCCGGTCACGCCCTTCGATCAGGCCGGGGAGGATGTCGTCGATGTCGCCGATGGGAAAGGCATCGTCGGCACCGTATTCACTTATCGCACCGTCCTGCCCGGCACGCAGGCCGTCCCACAGCTCGCGCTCAGGGTCGCGTTCGCGGCAGAACAGCACGTATTCGCCATGCTCACGCCCGGGAATCAGTGCGATCACCGCCTCCGGCTCGGGAAAGCCGGAAAGGTACTGAAAATCGCTGTCCTGGCGGTAGACATGCTCGACATCGCGGTTGCGGATATACATCGGCGCCGCCGGCAAAATGGCGATGCTGTTGGGTTCCATCTGCTCCATCAGCGCCTTGCGCCGACGGGCGTATTCCGATTTCGGGATGCGAGTCATGAGCGGAACGGTTTCCTCAATGCAGGGAAGGTTTCGGTGCAGCGGGTACCGGCTTGGCGCACTCGGTGAACAGCAGCAGCGGCGCCACGCGCAGGTACTCCATCACCTCCATGTAATCGGTCTCGCCGTCTTCGGACTCTTCCAGCGAGTCCTGAATCTGCGCGATGGCCGAAAGATCCTGTAGTACTTCCATGGACTCGGCGCTCAGCGCGCGGTCGCCAGCGGTCAGACCGAAGCCGGCGAGAAAACCCTGGCACCACTGGCCCAGCGCGACAGCGCGCTCGGCCAGCGGCGCATCATCACTGGGCAGTAGCAGAACGACGGCAATGTCGTCGCCAGCGAGTTCGCCCTTGACCATCTCCTGCAGGCCGATCAGGGCCTGGCGGACATTGTCCTGCGGCGCTTCGCCGAGCAGGTCCGAGGCATCGGTCAGCCAGGGCTCGATATCGAAGCCGGCGCCGGCGCAGCTGCGACCGAGCAACAGGCCATGCAATTCGGCAGGAGATACGGTTTGCGGTGCGCCAGCCAGAAGTGTGGCGAAAGCGGCATACGGGGAATTCTGAATGGACATGGCGGCTAGGCGCACGATGGCGCAATGACTAGAATGAAGGCTTCGTATCCTAGCACCGGCGGCCTCGGCAAGACCATCGAAGCCCCCGGGCATCGCCTCCGTCTTCACTCAGTGCCCCAACAGGAATCCCATGGAAGACGCCGATCTGAAAGCGCTGACCACCAAGCTGGAGCAGCTGATTCAGCGCATCGAACAGCTCAAGGCGCAGAACCACCTGCTATTGGCCAACGAGCGGAACTGGCGCGAAGAGCGCGCTCATCTGATCGAAAAGAACGAAATGGCCCGTTTGAAGGTCGAATCAATGATTTCGCGCCTGAAAGCCCTGGAGCAGGACTCATGACCCAGCCGAACACCGTCACCGTGCACATCATGGACAAGGAATATTGCATTGCCTGTCCGCCAGAGGAACGCAGCAATCTGGAAGGCGCGGCCCGCTATCTGGACCGCAAGATGCGCGAGATCCGCAGCAGCGGCAAAGTCATCGGCGCCGACCGCGTCGCGGTGATGGCAGCGCTGAACATCACCCACGAACTGCTGCACAAGCATGATCGCCTGGATGCCGAAGCCAACAGCGCGCGCGAGCACGTTCGCATGCTGCTGGAGCGCGTCGACAGCGCACTGGCCACCGACCCGAACCCTTCCGGCAACTGATCAACGGCAGCCGGTTTGCGTTATACTCCGCCCAACTCCCTGGCATGTTCGCCAGTCGGCGATGACCCTCTCCCGATAAGCAACACCATGGAGGCTACACGTGGTGCCGGTGTGCATGTCCGCCTGACGGAAAGCCTTAAGGTACTCTGTAGTCGCCACCTTGAACTCTCGGGTTCAAGGGCCTACGCTGGCAGCGGCATGCTGGGGAGCCACTTCTGATGATCGTAGCCGAAGGCCTTTCGCGCCCGGCGCTACGCCGCAGGCTGCGCCACGCTCGGCGCCAACTGACACCCGCCCAGCAGCGCCTGGCCGCTCGACGTCTCTATCGGCAGCTGGCTCAGCATCCCTGGTTCCGGCGCGCTCGGCATATCGCCCTGTACCTTCCCAACGATGGCGAAATCGATCCGCGCCTACTGCTGCACGCCGCTCAGCGCCGCGGCAAAGCGACCTATCTTCCGGTACTCAACCCCTGGCCGCGTACGCGCATGGTGTTCCAGCGCATCGAGCCCAGCGAACGGCTGCGGCGCAACCGTTTCGGCATCCCCGAACCCATGATCCGGACCGCTCGGCAACGCCGCGTCTGGGCGCTAGATCTGCTACTCATGCCACTGGTGGGCTTCGACGGAAACGGCGGACGACTAGGAATGGGGGGCGGCTTCTATGATCGCAGCCTGGCGTATCGCGCCATGCGCAAAAAAAGTCACAAACCGACGCTATTGGGACTGGCTCACGAATGTCAGCGGGTTGATCGATTGCCGCTGGAGAGCTGGGATGTAGCGCTTCAGGCTACGGTGACGGACCAGGGCTGGTACGTCGGCTGATGGAGCGCCGCGTCCATGCGGCACGAGGTCATCGCTGCTGAGCCTGCTGCACCTGAATGACCGGGGCCATGCCGGCCGCGCCATCGCGCTGATCCCACAGACTCTGCGTATAGCCTGTGGTGACTACGCCGAGACCAAAGATAAAGACCAAAATCCACAGAATATCGGGCTTACGTTTCATTTGTGTTCGCCTCCCCCTACCAGGCGAAATGCTTGCGTCGAGTCGATGTGTTTTTCGTTCTAGGACTCGATAGGCCACCTTACAGCTGCGGCATTTTCCGTGAAGCGTCGGCACCGCGCAAACAGGTATTGCAGCCGATTGTCGGAGATTTTGCCATCATGGTCTGATCGAACCGTCTGACAGGAGAGCAAGGTTCATGCCTTATTGGCTAATGAAGTCCGAACCGGACGAATTTTCCATCCTGGACCTGAAAAAAATGGGTCATGGACGCTGGGATGGCGTACGCAACTACCAGGCGCGAAACTTCATGCGTCAGATGCGGGAAGGCGATCGGTTCTTCTTCTATCACTCCAGTTGCGCCGAGCCAGGAATCGCCGGAATCGGCAGGATCAGTCGCAGCGCCTATCCCGATCCCACCGCCCTCGACCCTGCCAGCCCTTATCACGATGGCAAGGCTCGCAATGATGCCAATCCGTGGAGCGCGGTCGATGTCGAGTTCGTCGATGCCTTCGCGACACCGTTGAAACTGGCGCGCCTGAAAGCCGAGCCAGCACTGCACGAACTGGCACTGGTGAAGAAAGGCAGTCGCCTGTCGGTGATGCCGGTCAGCGAAGGCGAATGGCAGGCGATCCTAGCGATGTGCTGAGCTACTGGATAATCAGATTGTTGAACAGCAAATCATCGATCAGCGGTTTGCCTTCTTCCTGCTCCAGCACCTCGCGCACCTGACGCAAGGCCTCCTGGCGCAGCTGTTCCTTGGCCTCGGGGCCGCTCAGCGTCTCGTCGGTCTGCTGGGAAAACAGCATCACCAGCTGATGGCGGATCAGCGGCTCGTGATGCTTGACCCGGTCTTCTACCTCCTTGCTGGAGATGCGCAGCGCGACATCGGCCTTGTAGTACTTGAGGCGCTCGCCCGAACCGTAGTTGCCCACCATTGCAGGCGTCAGCGCGTAATAGAGGGCCTGTGGAGCAGCGGACTCTTCGGCCGACTCATTGGCTTGAACGGCTCCGGCAAATGCCAGGCAGAAAAACATCGATAGTAGGTATCTCACGCGCTGCGGCTCCAGAAAGAAACTGCGCCAGCATAACCAGTCGCAGCACAACGCCCAAGCCGTTGCACTACGGCCTGCCACTTATATGCCGCCATTACAGTGAACGATGCTGATTGCCTCGCCACGCCGCGCTCCTAGACTGGAAAGTCCTGAGCAGTCGAGCCATCCCATGTCGGGCGGCAAGCGTCCGACCAGTCGAACAAGGAAAAGCGATGAAAGCCGTCCTGTGCAAAAGCTTCGGCCCGCCCGAAAGCCTGGTTATCGAAGATGCCCCCTCCCCTCAGATCAAGCCGGGCGAGATCCTGCTCGACGTGCATGCCGCCGGGGTGAACTTCCCTGACACGCTGATGATCGAGGGCAAGTACCAGTTCAAGCCGCCGTTCCCGTTCTCGCCCGGCGGCGAGGCGGCCGGCGTGATTGCCGCGGTCGGCGCGAAGGTCAGCCACCTCAAGGTCGGCGACCGGGTCATGGCGCTCACCGGTTGGGGCAGCTTCGCCGAACAGGTTGCCGTGGCCGGCAGCAACGCACTGCCGATCCCGCCGAGCATGGACTTCGAGACCGCTGCCGCCTTCAGCATGACCTACGGCACCTCGATGCATGCGCTCAAGCAACGCGCCAATCTACAACCCGGTGAAACCCTGCTGGTGCTCGGCGCTTCCGGCGGTGTCGGCCTGGCTGCCGTTGAGATCGGCAAGGCCATGGGCGCGCGCGTCATCGCCGCTGCCTCCAGCGCCGAAAAGCTGGACGTGGCGAAGAACGCCGGCGCCGACGAGCTGATCAACTACAGCGAAGTCAGTCTCAAGGAGCGCCTGAAGGAGCTTACCGGCGGCCAGGGTGTAGACGTCATCTACGATCCGGTGGGCGGCAAGCTGTTCGAGGAAGCCTTCCGCAGCATCGCCTGGAACGGCCGCATGCTGGTGGTGGGTTTCGCCGCCGGCGGCGACATCCCGGCGTTGCCAGCCAACCTGCCGCTGCTCAAGGGTGCCGCGCTGATCGGCGTGTTCTGGGGCGCCTTTGCGCAGCGTCAACCGCAGGACAACGCCGCCAATTTCCACCAGCTGTTCGCCTGGCATGCCGAAGGCAAGCTCAAACCGCTGGTGTCGCAACGCTTTGCGCTGGAAGAGGCTGGCCAGGCTATCGCCACCCTGGGGCAGCGCAAGGCGGTCGGCAAACTGGTGGTGCAAGTGCGCTAACGCGCAGAAGGGGATGCAGGAAGCGTCAGGCGCTTCCTGCATGATCCGTATGGATCAGTGGGCGGTGCTGGGGGCTTCGCCGGCGCCCTGCATGCGCGCCATTTCCTGGGCGTAGAGTGCATCGAAGTTCACCGGGGCCAGCATCAGCGCCGGGAACGAGCCGCGGGTCACCAGGCTGTCCAGCGCCTCACGGGCGTACGGGAAGAGGATGTTCGGGCAGAACGCACCAAGGGTATGGCTCATGGCAGCCGCTTCCAGGCCCTTGATCAGGAAGATTCCGGCCTGCTGCACTTCGGCGATGAAGGCCACTTCTTCGCCGGTCTTCACCGTCACCGAAAGGGTCAGCACGACTTCGTGGAAGTCGCCCTCAAGCGCCTTCTGCTTGGTGTTCAGGTCCAGCGCGACACTCGGATTCCATTCCTGACGGAAAATTTCCGGGCTCTTCGGCGCTTCGAAGGACAGATCGCGGACGTAGATGCGCTGCAGGGAGAACTGCGCGCCCTGTTCGTTCTGCGACGCTGCGCCGCCGTTGTTAGCTTGTTCGGTCATTTCTGCAACCTTTTATCCAGTTGTGCGTGTCGTTTGTATTGGTTGGACCCGCGGTGCCGGCCTCAGGCCTGCAGCAACGGGTCGAGGCGTCCGCCGCGCTCCAGAGCGTGCAGCTCGTCGCAGCCGCCGACATGTTTATCGCCGATCCATATCTGCGGTACCGAGGTACGTCCGGCCTTGCTGGCCATTTCGGCACGCAGGGACGGGTTGCCATCCACGGGAATTTCCTCGTAGACGACCCCCTTACGATCGAGCAGCGCCTTGGCGCGGATGCAGAACGGGCACCAGGCGGTGGTGTAGATGACGACGTTGGGCATGATTACTTGACCACTGGCAGATTGTCGCCGCGCCAGCTGGAAATCCCTCCCGACAACTTGGCGGCGGTGAAGCCTGCCTTCTGCAGCTCACGGCAGGCCGTTCCGGCGTGCTGCCCCATGGCATCGACCACGATGATGGTCTTGGCCTTGTGCTTTTCCAGTTCGCCTGTGCGGCTGACCAGCTTCTCGTAGGGAATGTTCAATGCATCGACGATATGTCCTGCGTCGAACTCCTTCTTGACGCGCACGTCCAACACCACGCCCTCGCCACTGTTGACCAGTGCCGTCAGTTCGCGATTGCTCAGGCTCTTGCCACCCTTGCGTGTCTCGGTGATGAACAGAAGGATCAACAGCGCCACGAACAGGCTGCTGAGTACATAGTGGTTAGAGACAAATTCAATCAGGTTAGCGAGCATCAACGGGTACCCGGACGATAAAATGCGGGCCAGTATACACAGCCCCTCCTACCGGCTGAACCCTTGATGATTCGTGACCTCGCCCCGGCCAGCCAGTAGACTGGCCGCCCTTTTCCGCCCCCGTGCAAGGAGCCCGAAAGCATGTCCGTCGCCCCCACCGCCGCGCCCAAACCCCTGGTACTGATCATTCTCGATGGCTTCGGGCACAGCGACAGCCCGGATTTCAATGCCATCCACGCCGCGCGCAAGCCGGTCTACGATCGCCTGCTGGCTACTCAGCCGCACGGACTGATCTCCGGTAGCGGCATGGACGTCGGCCTGCCGGACGGACAGATGGGCAACTCCGAGGTCGGCCACATGAACCTGGGCGCCGGGCGCGTGGTGTATCAGGACTTCACTCGAGTGACCAAGGCGATTCGCGATGGCGAGTTCTTCGCCAACCCGACCATCTGCGCCGCCGTCGACAAGGCCGCGGGGGCCGGCAAGGCGGTGCACATCCTCGGCCTGCTCTCCGACGGCGGCGTGCACAGCCATCAGGATCACCTGGTCGCCATGGCCGAGCTGGCAGCCCAGCGCGGCGCCGAGAAGATCTACCTGCATGCCTTCCTCGACGGCCGCGACACCCCGCCGAAGAGCGCGCAAAGCTCCATCGAACTGCTCCAGGCCACCTTCACCCGCCTGGGCAAGGGGCGCATCGCCAGCCTGGTCGGCCGCTATTTCGCCATGGACCGCGACAACCGCTGGGACCGCGTGCAGCAGGCCTACGAGCTGATCGTCGACGGCAAGGCCGAATACCGCTCCGACTATGCGGTGGACGGCCTGATCGCCGCCTACGAGCGTGGCGAGAGCGACGAGTTCGTCAAGGCCACCACCATCGGCGAGCCGGTGCGGGTGGAAGACGGCGACGCCGTGGTGTTCATGAACTTCCGTGCCGACCGCGCCCGCGAACTGACCCGCTGCTTCGTTGAACCCGGCTTCAAGGAATTCGAGCGCGCCCGGGTGCCGCAACTGGCCGAGTTCGTCATGCTCACCCAGTACGCCGCGAGCATTCCCGCGCCGGCAGCTTTCGCCCCGGAAGCGCTGACCAACGTGCTCGGCGAATACCTGGCCAACAACGGCAAGACCCAGCTGCGCATTGCCGAAACCGAGAAGTACGCCCACGTCACCTTTTTCTTCTCTGGTGGCCGCGAAGAACCCTTCCCGGGCGAGGAACGCATTCTGATTCCGTCACCTCAGGTCGCCACCTACGATCTGAAACCCGAGATGAGCGCGCCCGAGGTCACCGACCGCATCGTCGATGCCATCGAGAATCAGCGCTACGACGTCATCGTCGCCAACTACGCCAACGGCGACATGGTCGGCCATACCGGCGTGTTCGATGCCGCGGTCAAGGCGGTGGAATGCCTGGACAGCTGCGTCGGGCGGGTCGTCGAGGCGCTGGACAAGGTCGGCGGCGAAGCGCTGCTGACCGCCGACCACGGTAACGTCGAGCAGATGGAAGACGTCATGACCGGCCAGGCGCACACCGCGCATACCTGTGAGCCGGTGCCCTTCATCTATATAGGCAAGCGCAATGTCTCGATTCGCGAAGGCGGCGTGCTGGCCGATGTCGCGCCGACCATGCTGACGCTGCTCGGCATGCCGGTACCGCCAGAAATGACCGGTCGCTCGATCGTCGAGCTGAAAGGCTGAAGGCTGGAAGCTGGAAGCGAGTGTTGCCAGCGCGTTCACTTCCAGCTATAGGCTTCAAGCTTCCGGCTCGCTTTTTAGGCATACTACGTCGGTCATAACGCTCGGTTGACGCCCTCCAATGCCTCGTACCTTTCTCGCCCTCGCCTTCCTCTGCCTGCTCGGCCCCGCCGTGGCGGACGAACGTGCCGCAGCGCGGCAGCAGATCGAAGCCGCTCGCCAGGACATCACCGAACTGCAGAAACTGCTCAAGCAGATCGAGCAGGAGAAATCCGGCGTTCAGAAGCAGCTGAAGACCACCGAAAGCGAGATGGGCCAGCTGGAAAAGCAGGTCGACACCCTGCAGCAGGAGATCGACCGCAGCGAGGCGGAGCTGGAGCGCCTGAACGAGGAGAAAACCACCCTCGAAGGCGCTCGCCTGGAGCAGCAACGGCTGATCGGGCTGCAGGCCCGCGCCGCCTATCAGAATGGGCGGCAGGAGTATCTCAAGCTGCTGCTCAACCAACAGAACCCGGAAAAATTCAGCCGCACCATCACCTATTACGACTATCTGAACAAGGCACGCCTCGAACAGCTCGACAGCTTCAACGAGACCCTGCGCCAGCTGGCCGGCGTCGAAGCTGACATCGAAGCACAGCAGAACCTTCTGGCTGAAAAGAAGGACGGCCTGCTGGAGCGACGCGAGCAGCTCGCCGAAGTGCGCAAGGAGCGCCAGCAAACGCTGGCCAAGCTCAACAGCGACCTGTCCAGCCGCGAGCAGAAGCTGCAGGCCCGCCGGCAGGAGCAGGCCCAGCTCGAACGGGTGCTCAAGACCATCGAGGAAACCCTGGCTCGCCAGGCTCGCGAAGCCGAGCAAGCCCGGCAACGCCAACTGCTTGCCGAGCGCCAGCGGCAGCAAGAACAATCCCGGTCCGGCGCCAGCACTGCGCCGAGTGGCCCGCTGGTTTCCAGTGCCGGAGGCAACTTCGGCGGCCCGTTTGCCAAGGCCAAGGGCAAGCTGCCATGGCCGGTGGATGGACGTCTCGTCGCCCGCTACGGCACTCCGCGCGGCGGCGACGCTCGAACCAAGTGGGACGGCGTGCTGATCGGCGCCAGCGCTGGTACTCAGGTCCGCGCCGTTCATGGCGGCCGCGTAGTCTTCGCCGACTGGCTGCGCGGCGCCGGCCTGCTGGTGATTCTCGACCACGGCAATGGTTACCTGAGCCTGTATGGCCACAACCAGAGCCTGCTGCGTGACGCCGGCGATATCGTCAAGGCTGGCGACGCGATCGCCACGGTTGGCACCAGCGGCGGCCAGGACACTGCGGCACTGTATTTCGCCATTCGCCAGCAGGGCCGCCCCAGCGACCCCGCCCAATGGTGTCGCGCGCAAGGCTAGCGAGCAGCGGTGTTCGGTCATGCCGAGCCGCCCGCACCGCCAAGCGCGCCCTCTCATAACTGGAGTTCGACATGTTGCACCTGCGCCGTTTCGCCCGCCCATCCACGCTCGCCCTGGCCATCCTGCTAGGCACCCAGGGCGGCGCATGGGCCCAGCAGCCCATGGAGGAGAGTGCGGCGCCAAGCGCCAAAGCTCCTCTGCCGCTGGAGGAACTGCGCACCTTCGCCGAGGTGCTGGATCGCATCAAGGCTGCCTACGTCGAGCCAGTGGATGACAAGACCCTGCTGGAAAACGCCATCAAGGGCATGCTCAGCAATCTCGACCCGCATTCCGCCTATCTCGAGCCCGAGGCGTTCGCAGAGCTGCAGGAAAGCACCAGCGGCGAATTCGGCGGCCTGGGCATCGAAGTCGGTATGGAAGACGGCTTCATCAAGGTCGTTTCGCCGATCGACGATACCCCGGCGTCCAAAGCCGGCATCGAAGCCGGCGACCTGATCGTCAAGATCGACGGCCAGCCGACCAAGGGGCTGTCGATGATGGACGCCATCGGCAAGATGCGCGGCAAGCCCGGCAGCAGCATCAACCTGACGCTGGTGCGCGAGGGCGGCCAGCCATTCGACGTCAAGCTGACCCGCGCGATCATCAAGGTGCGCAGCGTACGCAGCCAGATACTGGAACCGGGCTACGGCTACCTGCGCATTACCCAGTTCCAGGTCAACTCCGGCGAGGAAGTGGGCAAGGCGCTGGCGAAGCTGAAGAAGGACAACGACGGCAAGAAGCTCAACGGCCTGGTCCTCGACCTGCGCAACAACCCCGGTGGCGTGCTGCAGGCGGCCGTGGAGATTTCCGATCACTTTCTCACCAAGGGGTTGATCGTCTACACCGAAGGCCGCATCGCCAACTCCGAGCTACGCTTCAATGCCGACCCGGCCGATGCCAGCGAAGGCGTACCGCTGGTGGTGCTGATCAACGGCGGCAGCGCCTCGGCCTCGGAGATCGTCGCCGGCGCGCTGCAGGATCACAAGCGCGGCGTGGTGATGGGCACCGACAGCTTCGGCAAGGGTTCGGTACAGACCGTCCTGCCGCTGAACAACGACCGTGCGCTGAAACTCACCACTGCGCTCTACTACACCCCCAATGGCCGCTCGATCCAGGCCCAGGGCATCGAGCCGGACATCAAGGTCGAGCGTGCGAAGCTGACTCGCGAGCAGGCCGCCGACGGCTTCCGCGAGGCCGATCTTGCTGGTCACCTGGGCAATGGCAACGGCGGTCCGGATCGCCCCACCGCCACCCAGATCGCCAGCGACTCGCCACGCCCGCAGGACGACGACTACCAGCTCGGACAGGCACTGAACCTGCTCAAGGGATTGAACCTCACCCGCGGCCAGTGAAGATGACAGGCTGGGCGACAGGACTGACGCTGCTGTTGTTGGCCGCCAGCCAGGCGCTGTATGCCGGCGAGCCCGTAGCCACGCCAGAGCATGCATCGCGACCGCGGTTGACCCTGATTATCGACGACCTCGGACAGAACCCGACACGCGATCGTCGCGTGCTGCAACTGCCCGGGCCGGTCGCACTGGCGATTCTTCCCGACACCCGTCACGCCGCCGCGCTGGCCGAACAGGCCCATAGCGCCGGCAAGACGGTCATGCTGCACATGCCGATGGCGCCTGCCCAGGGCCGTTTCGCCTGGCACCCTCGTCTGCCCCACGACGAGCTGGCGCGCCGCCTTGACGCAGCCCTTGAAGCGGTGCCGCATGCCAGCGGACTGAACAACCACATGGGTAGCGCCATGACCGATCAGGCACAGGCCATGACCTGGCTGATGGGCGAACTGCAGCGCCGCCACCTGTTCTTTCTCGACAGCCGCACCAGCCCGCGCACCGTGGCCGCCGCCAGCGCCCAACGCACGGCACTGGCCAGCCTGTCGCGGGACATCTTTCTCGATGACGATCCCTCACCCTCCGCGGTAGCCGAACGCTTTCACGCGGCAGTGGCACTGGCGCGCAAGCAGGGCTCGGTCGTCATCATCGGTCATCCCCACGAGAGCACGCTGGCCGTGCTCGAACGCGAACTGCCGCGCCTCTCGGCGCAGGGCATCGAATGGGTCGATGTGGGGCAGATGATCGCCACCCGCAGCAACCGCGCCATGGCCGCCCATGGCCGTGGCGGCATCTACCGCTGAGCTTCAGAGATAGCGGCGCAGCATCGCATCCACCGTGCCGTCGGCACGCATCGCTTCCAGCGCCCGCTGCAGACGCTCGACCACCTCATCCGGCGTCGCCCGGTTGAGCGCGAGGAACAGCCGCGCCTCATTGAAACGCAGCACCGGTTTCAGGCCAGTCACACCTTCCTGCTTGGCCAGGTAGGGGCCGACCGGATCGGCGGTGGCCCAGACGTCGATCTGCCCCTTTAGCAGCTTGCCGATGTTCTCCTGATCACGCAGCGAGTTGATCGGCGCCAGACCCTTGCCCTCCAGATGCTGGCTGACCGCGTCGTTCTTGTAGGCACCGATGCGCAGGTCGCGTGCCTGCTCCAGCCCGGTCAGGCGCAGAGGACTGTCGGCGGGCGCCAGCAGCACCCAGCTGATGCTCGCCAGCGGCCCGACCCACTTGAACTGCTGCTCACGCTCGGCAGTGAAGGTGGTGGAGAACAGCCCCTGATCCGGCTGTTCAAGCACCTGCCTGTAGATGCGATCCCAGGGGAAGCGCAGGGTCAGCTCGTAGCGGATCTTCGCGCGGCGGAACATCTCGCGCACGATGTCGGCATTGATGCCGTGGATGCGCGCGTCGGCAGCGTAGTTCTTGCCGTCCTCGGCCATGTTGAATGGTGGGAAATTCTCGGTCAGCAGCACGACTCGGTAATCGTCAGGCAACGCGGCGTACGCGCGAGCACAGAGCAGCAGCAAGACGACGGCAATGATTCGCTTGAACATGGATCGCTCCCTTATTCTCGATTCTCTGGCCCACCCCTCCGCGAGCCAGAGCCGGGGGCTGTCCAAAGCAAGATGCGAACCAGCGAAGCGCCGCGCCGCCTGTGGCTGAGCGCCACTGATTCAGGCAAGCGTGCATGCGCCAGGACGGCGCGAGCGGGCGGATCGGCGCACTCCGCTGGCGCACCGCCATCATCGAGAAAGTCGGCGCAGGAGATGCGCCGACCAGGGGAGGCTTAGAGGTAACGCGCGTTGATCTCGTCGATCACACCTTCGCTGCGCATCTGGTCGAGCGCCTTCTGCAGTTTCTGCACCGTCTCGTCGGCGACCTGCTTGTTCAGCGCCAGGTACAGTTCGGCACTGTCGAAACGCAGCACGCGCTTGAGCCCGGTCACGCCGTCCTGACGGGCCAGGTAACGGCCAGCGGGATCACCGGTGGCCCACAGGTCGATCTTGCCGTCGATCAGCTTCTTCACGTTCTCCTGATCGCGCAACGCGAGCACCGGCCGTAGTCCCTGCCCTTCCAGATGCTCGGCGATGGCATCACCCTTGTAGGCGCCGATGGCGTATTGGCGCGCCTGATCCAGGCTGGTCAGGTTGATCGGACTGTCACCGCGGGCCAGCAATACCCAGTCGTCCGGGCCGATGGGTCCGACCCACTTGAACAGCTCTTCACGCTCGGGCAGGTGCGCCGTGACGAAAACCCCGTAGTTCGGCTGCTCCAGCGCCATGCCGTAGATGCGCTCCCAGGGGAAACGTAGCGTCAGGCTGTAGTCGACGCCGGCGCGCTTGAACATTTCGCGCACGATGTCCGCGGCGATGCCGCTGATGTTTTCATCGCGAGCGAAGTTCTTGCCGTCGACCGCCATGTTGTAGGGCGGGAAATTCTCCGTCAGCAGGTCGATCTTCGCCGGCTCCTGGGCTTGAGCCAGCGAGGCGCCGAACAGCAGCGCACTGACAATGGAAGCGATGGTCTTGAGCATGAGAAATCTCCTGATTGCTCGCCCGCAACAGCAGCAGGCGTGTCCTTGTAGCGCGCAGCCGTGTTCGGGCACGCTCCGCGATCAACGCATCACGATGCCGCGAGCGGCCAGGTAAGCCTTGGCCTCCGGCACCGTGTACTCACCGAAGTGGAAGATGCTCGCAGCCAGCACCGCGTCGGCCTTGCCTTCGAGAATGCCATCGGCCAGGTGCTGCAGATTGCCGACACCACCAGAGGCGATCACCGGGATGCACAGCGCTTCGCTGATGGCGCGGGTGACGCCCAGGTCGTAGCCGCTCTTCACGCCGTCCTGGTCCATGCTGGTCAGCAGGATCTCGCCAGCGCCGAGGTCTTCCATCTTCTTCGCCCAGGCCACCGCATCCAGCCCGGTGGGCTTGCGCCCGCCATGGGTGAAGATTTCCCAACGGCCAGGCTCACCCGGTGCGGAGACCTTCTTCGCGTCGATGGCGACGACGATGCACTGCGAGCCGAAGCGGTCCGCGGCCTCGCCGACGAAGTCTGGGTTGAACACCGCGGCGGTGTTGATCGAAACCTTGTCGGCGCCGGCGTTGAGCAGGTTGCGGATATCCTGCACGGTCCTGACGCCACCGCCCACGGTCAGCGGGATGAATACCTGGCTGGCCATGCGCTCGACGGTGTGCAGGGTGGTGTCGCGGTTGTCGACGCTGGCGGTGATGTCGAGGAAGGTGATCTCGTCGGCGCCCTGCTCGTCGTAGCGGCGGGCGATTTCCACCGGGTCGCCGGCGTCGCGGATGTTCTCGAACTGGACGCCCTTGACCACGCGGCCGTTGTCCACGTCGAGGCAGGGAATGATGCGTTTGGCCAGGGCCATGGTCGATCTCTCTCGTAGGGCGGACAGCGCCGCATGGCGCTATCCGCCGGGTCACCGAATGCATGGCGGCACGCGGAGCGTGGTCCGCCTTACGGCTTACTCGTCTTTCAGCTTGAGGTCGCAGAGCGCCTGCGCCTCGGCCACATCCAGCGTGCCTTCATAGATGGCGCGGCCGGTAATGGCTCCGATGATGCCCGGAGTGTTGGTGTCGAGCAGCTTCTGGATATCGCCGATGTTGTGGATGCCACCGGACGCGATCACCGGGATACGGCTGGCGTTGGCCAGGGCCACGGTGGCCTCGACGTTGCAGCCCTGCATCATGCCGTCCTTGGCGATGTCGGTGTAGACGATCGCCGAGACGCCATCGGCGTCGAAACGGCGGGCCAGATCGACGGCCTGCACGCTGGAGACTTCCGCCCAGCCATCGGTGGCGACGAAGCCGTCCTTGGCGTCCAGACCGACGATCACCTTGCCCGGGAAGGCGCGGCAGGCCTCGGTAACGAACTGCGGCTCTTTCACCGCCTTGGTGCCGATGATCACGTAGCTGACACCGGCGCGCACGTAGTGCTCGATGGTTTCCAGGGTACGGATGCCGCCGCCGATCTGGATCGGCAGGTCCGGGTAACGCTTGGCAATGGCGGTGACCACTTCGCCGTTGACCGGCTGGCCTTCGAAGGCCCCGTTGAGGTCGACCAGATGCAGGCGGCGGCAGCCGGCCTGGACCCACTTGGCAGCCATGGCCACCGGGTCATCGGAGAACACCGTGGCGTCGTCCATCAGGCCCTGGCGCAGACGTACGCAGGCGCCGTCCTTGAGATCGATAGCGGGGATAATCAGCATGGCTTGAACCTGTTCAAATCAAGTGTCGGTTAAGGGTCAGCTCTTCTCGAGTGCCCACAAGTCGCTTTCGATGCTCTCGAACCGCTCCTTCAGGTGGCTCTGCACGTCGAAGATCGCCTTGTTGTAATACAGCGGCGCGATTTCCCGGGCGAACAGATCGAGCACTTCCTGCGCCTCGAACGAGCCCAGTTCGAGTTCGAACCGCTCTTGCAGAAAGCGCTTGATGACCTGTTGCGCCGCCTGCTCCTGAGCGGCATCCAGCGTCAGGACCGGCGGCTTGAGCTTGGCCCGGCTCATTTACCAGCGGCCATCCCAGGCGGCGAAGTTCTGCAGCAGCTGCAGGCCGTGGGTATGGCTCTTTTCCGGGTGGAACTGCACGGCGAAGCGCGAGCCATCGGCCAGCGCGGCGGCGAAGTCCTTGCCGTAATGGCCGCGACCGACCACCTGACGCGGGTTGCCGGCCTCGATGTAGTAGCTGTGCACGAAATAGAAGCGCCCATTGTCCGGAATCGCGTGCCAGAGCGGGTGGTCGACCACCTGCTTGACCTCGTTCCAGCCCATGTGCGGCACCTTCAGGTGCTCGCCGTCCTCGTGCAGGTCCTTGCCGAAGAAGCGCACCTGACCGGGAAACAGACCGATGCAGTCGACGCCGTCGTTCTCCTCGCTGCGCTCCAGCAGCGCCTGCATGCCGACGCAGATGCCGAGGAACGGGCGATCCTGGCTGACTTCGCGAACCAGTTCATCGAAGCCCAGCCGGCGAATCTCGGCCATGCAGTCGCGGATCGCGCCGACACCGGGAAACACCACGCGGTCGGCCTCACGAATGACCTGCGCGTCGCTGGTCACCAGCACCCTGCCGGCGCCGACGTGCTCGAGGGCCTTGGCCACCGAGTGCAGGTTGCCCATGCCGTAGTCGATGACGGCGACAGTCTGCATCACAGGCACCCTTTGGTGGACGGCATCTGCCCGGCCATGCGCGGATCGAGTTCGACAGCCATGCGCAGTGCGCGGCCGAAGGCCTTGAACACCGTCTCGATCTGGTGGTGGGTGTTGATGCCGCGCAGGTTGTCGATGTGCAGGGTGACCAGAGCATGGTTGACGAAGCCCTGGAAAAATTCCTGGAACAGGTCGACGTCGAACTTGCCGACCACCGCGCGGGTGTAGGGCACGTTCATGGTCAGCCCCGGACGCCCGGAGAAGTCGATCACCACGCGTGACAGCGCTTCATCCAGCGGCACGTAGGAATGCCCGTAGCGGGTCATGCCCTTCTTGTCGCCGATGGCCTTGGCGAAGGCCTGGCCGAGGGTGATACCGACGTCCTCGACGGTGTGGTGGTCGTCGATGTGCAGGTCGCCGTTGCACTCGATATCCAGGTCGATCAGCCCGTGCCGGGCGATCTGGTCGAGCATGTGCTCCAGGAAGGGCACGCCGATGGCGAAGCGCGCCTTGCCGGTGCCATCCAGATTGATGGTGACCTTGACCTGGGTTTCCAGGGTGTTGCGCTCTACGTAAGCCGTACGTTCGGACATCAACAGCTCCGCTGATCGTGGGCGAAAAGGGGCACATTATAGGCGCAAACGCCGCAGCACGGATATGCGCCGGGTTTACTGGACTGCATCTTGCAGGAACCTGCGCGTCAACCCGCGGAGGTGCCGCCCATGCACGGACGGAAAATGCCTGCGACCCTGCGCTTCATGCTGGCGTCCCGGCGCAGCGAATTGCTCGGCCTGGAGGATCTGGCGCGTACCTGCGAACTGGTCACCCGCATCAGCCAGCTGGTGCACGCGCTGCAGAAGGAGCGCGGCTACTCGAACATCTACCTTAGCGGTAACGCCGCGCATCAGCGCCAGCAGCTCGACGTGCTCAGCCTGGAAGCCGAGGCGCTGGAGCGCGACGTCCGTCTGGATCTGGATCGAATCGACCTGGATGCCGTCAGCAGCGCCGACAAGACCCGCCTGTTCACCCGCATCGCCTATGCGCTGCACAGCCTCGACGAGCTGCCCGCACTACGCCGGCGCATCCGCGAGCACGCCATCGGCATGCAGGACGCCACGGCGACACTGGTGCGGCTGATCGGCGGGCTTCTCGCAGTGGTGTTCGAAGCGGCCGACACCGCCGCCGATCCGGACATCACGCGCTGCCTGGTGGCACTGTTCAATTTCATGCAGGGCAAGGAGTTGGCCGGCCAGGAGCGCGCGCTCGGAGTGGTCGGCTTCGCCAGCGGCTATTTCCGCGGCGACATGCTGGAGCGCCTGGAACACCTGCTCGAAGGTCAGGAGCGCTGCTTCACAACCTTTGACCGCTTCGCCAGCCCAGCAGCGCAGGCGCTATGGCAAGCGCTGTGCGCCAGTGAGACGAACAGCAACGCCTGCCGCCTGCGTGATATCGCACGCCGCACCAGCCCCGGCGCGGCGGTCGAGCCGCAGCTGTGCGAGCTCTGGTTCGAGTTGCACACGCAGCGCATCGATGCGATGAAGCAGGTCGAGACACGCCTGGAGCAGGACCTGTTGCAACAGTGCCGGTACAGCATCGAGCGCATCCGCAAGGGCCTGCAGAGCCATCGCAAGCTGCTCGACGGCATCGCCGACATGCACGCCGCCGCCGAGCAGGCCAAGCTGTTCAGCGTGCAGGCCAGCGATCTCGACGCGCCGCCGCCGGACGGCATGACCGCGATGGTGGCGCGCTCGACCCTGGAGCTGCTGCTGACCCAGAGCGTCCGCCTGCAGGGCCTCAATGAAGAGTTGCGCGAGGCGCGTCAGGCGCTGGACGAGCGCAAGCAGGTGGAGCGGGCCAAGCAGCAGCTCATGCGCCAGCAGGGCTTCTCCGAAGGCGAGGCCTACAGCTGGCTGCGCCAGGCGGCAATGAATCAGGGCCTGCGCCTGGAGGAGGTTGCCCAGCGCCTGCTGTCACTGGCTCAGCCGGCGGCCGAGCGCGCCCCGGCGCGCACCCTGGGCCAACGTTTCCGGCACTGAAAACAGGCACGCCACGCCATCGGACCAGCATGCCTGCCCCGCGAATGTGCATGCGCCACCAGCCCCGCAGAATCGCCACGCACAACTCATCTTGAGCGAGCCAATCACCAAGCTGGTCGCAGCCTTTCTGCGGCGTCGTCGCAAGTGCTTGATTTGATGGAAGCCATCGGGCGATTCGATGCCGCGGCGGTATCCGCTCGGTGCCGCCCGAACAGTTCTGGCACAGCTTTCGCAAAGCTCAGACAAGGCCGGATCTTTCGGCTTTCACAACTCCTCATCAGGACAACGGTGTCCACGCTATCCGGCTCCAGCCGGGCGGTGTGGCGCCGTTTTTTTTCGCCCAAAGGAAAATCCGACCATGACCGACAAGCCGAACAACGACCAGCCCAGCAGCGTGACGCTGGCCTCGCGCCGCAGCTTTCTCAAGCATTCGATCATCGCCGCCAGCGGCGTCGCCCTGTTCGGCGGCATGTCCCTGAGCATGCGCTCGGCGGCCTGGGCGGCCGGCGGCGACGTGGAAACCCCAAAAGCCAAGCTCGGCTTCATCGCCCTGACCGACGCCGCACCGCTGTTCGTCGCCGCGGAGAAGGGCTTCTTCGCCAAGTACGGGATGACCGAGGTCGAGGTGCTCAAGCAGTCGTCCTGGGGCACCACCCGCGACAACCTGGTGCTCGGCTCGGCGAAGAACGGCATCGACGGCGCGCACATTCTCACGCCGATGCCGTACCTGATCAGCGCCGGCACCGTCACACCGAACAACCAGCCGGTGCCCATGTCGATCCTCGCGCGGCTGAATCTGTCCGGCCAGTGCATCTCGGTCGGCGAGGAATATCGCGACCTGAAGATCGGCCTCGACAGCACGCCATTCAAGGCCGCGCTGGAGGCGAAGAAGGCCAGCGGCAAGAAGGTCAGTGCGGCGATGACCTTCCCCGGCGGCACCCATGACCTGTGGATGCGCTACTGGCTGGCGGCCGGCGGCATCGACCCGAACGCCGACATCAACACCATCGTCGTGCCGCCGGCACAGATGGTCGCCAACATGAAGGTCGGCAGCATGGACACTTTCTGCGTCTGCGAGCCGTGGAACGCGCAGCTGATCAACCAGAAGATCGGCTACACCGCCAACACCACCGGCGAGCTGTGGCACAACCACCCGGAGAAGGCCTTCGCCCTGCGCAGCGACTACGTGGCCGCCAACCCCAATGCGGCCAAGGCGCTGACCATGGCGATCATGGAAGCCCAGCAGTTCTGCGAGAAGGCCGAGAACAAGGAAGAAGTGGCGAAGATCTGCTCGCAGCGCAAGTGGATCGGCGCGCCCTACAAGGACATCGTCGACCGCATGAAGGGCAACTTCGCCTATGGCACCGGCAAGGTCATCGAGAACCATCCCGAGCAGATGCGCTACTGGGACGACCACGCCTCCTACCCGTTCCAGAGCCACGACCTCTGGTTCCTGACCGAGAACAAGCGCTGGGGTTACCTGCCGGCCGACTTCGACAGCCAGGCGCTGATCGCCAAGGTCAACCGCGAAGACATCTGGCGCGCCGCCGCCGGCGAGCTGAACCTGCCCGCCGAGCTTATCCCGACCTCCACCTCCCGCGGCGTGGAGAAGTTCTTCGACGGCAAGATCTTCGATCCCGAGAACCCGCAAGCCTACCTGGACAGCCTAACCATCAAGGCCATGGCCTGAACACCGCCAGCCCCGCGAGGAAAAGCCCATGAATGCCAACGTCAAACTGCAGCCCGCCAGCGCCGAGCCGGTGTCCATCGTCCGCCCATCACGGCTCGCCACGCTGGCTCGGCGCAGCGGCCGCTACGCACTGCAGCAGCTGGTACCACCGCTGGTAATCCTGCTGCTGCTCGGCGTGATCTGGGAGATGCTCTGCTCCGGCGCCAATGCCGCGCTGCCGCCGCCGTCGCAGGTGATTGCGGAAACCTGGGAGCTGATCGTCGATCCGTTCTACGACAACGGCGGCAATGACGTGGGCCTGGCCTGGCAACTGCTGGCCAGCCTCGAACGGGTGGCGGTCGGCTACCTGCTGGCGGTGGTCGCCGGGGTCGGCCTCGGCGTGCTGATCGGCCAGTCGGACTGGGCCATGCGCGGCCTCGATCCGATCTTCCAGGTGCTGCGCACCGTGCCGCCGCTGGCCTGGCTGCCGCTGTCGCTGGCGGGCTTCCAGGACAGCCATCCTTCGGCGCTGTTCGTCATCTTCATCACCGCGATCTGGCCGATCATCATCAATACCGCGGTGGGCATCCGCAACATCCCGCAGGACTACCGCAACGTCGCCCAGGTGCTGCAGCTCAACGGCTTCGAGTACTTCAAGACCATCATGCTGCCGGCCGCCGCGCCCTACATCTTCACCGGCCTGCGCATCGGCGTCGGCCTGTCGTGGCTGGCGATCATCGCCGCGGAGATGCTCATCGGTGGCGTCGGCATCGGCTTCTTCATCTGGGATGCGTGGAACGCCTCGCGCATCAGCGACATCATCCTCGCGCTCGTTTACATCGGCGTGGTCGGCTTCGTGCTCGATCGCCTGGTGGCCTTCGTCGGCCAGCGCATCACCCGCGGCATTCCGGCCAATTGAGGAGCAACGCCATGAGCTATCTCTCCATCGAACACCTGGACAAGAGTTTCGTGCGCGGCAACTTCGCCTCGCAGGTGCTCAAGGACATCAACCTGAACATCGCCAAGGGCGAGTTCATCTCCATCATCGGCCACTCCGGCTGCGGCAAGTCGACGGTGCTGAACATCGTCGCCGGGCTGCTCGACCCCAGCCTCGGCGGCGTGATCCTCGACGGCAAGGAAGTCCGCGGCCCCGGCCCGGACCGCAGCATGGTGTTCCAGAACCACTCGCTGCTGCCCTGGCTGACCGTCTACGAGAACGTCGAAGTGGCGGTGAACAAGCTGTTCAAGCGCAGCATGGGCAAGCGCGAACGGCGCGACTGGATTGAGCACAACCTGGCGCTGGTAAACATGGGCCACGCGCTGAACAAGTATCCGCAGGAAATCTCCGGCGGCATGAAACAGCGCGTCGGCATCGCCCGCGCGCTGGCGATGAAACCCAAGGTGCTGCTGCTCGACGAACCGTTCGGCGCGCTGGATGCGCTGACCCGCGCGCACCTGCAGGACGAGGTGATGAAGATCCAGAAGGACCTGGGCAACACCATGATGATGATCACCCACGACGTCGACGAAGCCGTTCTGCTCTCCGACCGCATCGTGATGATGACCAACGGCCCCTCGGCGACCATCGGCGAGATTCTCGAAGTGAAGCTGCCGCGCCCGCGCGACCGCATCGCCCTCGCCGACGACCCCGAGTACAACCACTATCGCCGCGCGGTGCTGAGCTTCCTGCACGAACGCCATCGCCTGCATTGACCGGGTGCGCCCACCGCCGGCGTCTCGTGCGCTGGCGGCGGTTCGGCGTATCCTTGCCGGCATTTCTGCTCAGCCGTCGCAAGGTCGCCATGCCCGTCTACGTCGAATCCGTCACCCAGCCCAGCCCGCAGGATTTAACCGATCTGGCGAAAATCTACGCCGATGCACCCGAATGGCTGCTGACGCCCTATGCCAGCGCCGACGCGCTGATCGCGGCGGCGCTGGCCGATGGCAGTCTGATCGCCGGTCGCTTCAATGACCGTCTGCTCGGCGCCGCCCTGCTGCAGCGCGGCGACGAAGCCTGGCGCCTGTCGCACCTGTGCGTGCGCAAAGTCACCCGCAAACGCGGCGTCGGCCGCCGCCTGCTGGAAGAAACCCAGCGGCTGGCCAGCGACGCCGGCAAACCGCTGCGCCTGGCCGCACCCGCAGGGCATCTGGAATCCAGCGCCCTGGCTGCGCGCACGCATCTGCCGCTGGATTCGCTCTAAGTCGCCCACGCGACATTCGCTGCGCCCTGCTGCCCGATCCGTCAGCAGGACGCGCTTGCCGCTCGTCGCAGCCAGCTGTGGAACCCGCCCCCGCAACGGCACTCCAACGCCGACCGCGTTCCCGACAAGTGCAGGCACGGGGCTATACTCGGCACTTTTCAGATCGTTCATCTACAAGGACTCGTCCATGAAATCGCTCGGCAAAATCCTGGGTCTGGTCTTTCTCGGGCTGTTGCTGATCGTCGTGGCGGCGGGCTTCGCCCTGACCCACCTATTCGATCCCAACGACTACAAGGACGAAATCCGCGACCTGGCACGCAGCAAGGCCGGCCTCGAACTGGACATCAAAGGCGACATCGGCTGGAGCCTGTTCCCCTGGCTTGGCCTGGAGCTGCACGAAACCACCCTGGCCAGTGCACAGACACCCGAGCAGCCTTTCGCCGACCTGCGCATGCTCGGCCTGTCGGTGCGGGTGATGCCGCTGCTGAGCCGCGAAGTGCAGATGAGCGACATCACCGTCAACGGCCTCAACCTGACCCTGAGCCGTGACGAACAGGGCCGCGGCAACTGGGAGGGCGTCGGCCAACCGGCCAAGCAGGCCGAACAAACCGCGCCAGCCGCCGAGGCCAGCGAACCACCGGCCAAACCGGATGCAGCCCCCGCTTCGCGCAGCAAGCCACTGACCCTGGACATCGACAGCTTGACCGTCAGTGATGCCCGCGTCACCTACAGCGACGCCAAGACCGGCCAGCAGTACAGCGCCGAAAGCATCGAACTCACGACCGGCGCGATCCGCGAAGGCAGCTCGATCCCGCTCAAGCTCAACGCCTTCTTCGGCAGCAACAAGCCGGTGATGCGCGCGCGCACCGAGCTGCAGGGCGCACTGCGTTTCGACAATCAGCTCAAACGCTACCAGTTCGAGGACATGCGCCTGTCCGGCGAGGCTTCCGGCGAACCGCTGCAAGGGCAGACGCTGACCTTCAGCGCCCAGGGCCAGCTGCTGGTCGATCTCGCCGCGCAGATCGCCGAGTGGAACAGCCTCAAGTTCACCGCCAACCAGCTGCGCGGGCTGGGCGAGCTGAAGGCACGCGACCTGGACAAGGAACCGAAGATCAGCGGCGCGCTGACCGTCGCGCAATTCAACCTGCGCGAATTCCTCCAGGGCACTGGCCAGCAGCTGCCGGCCATGGCTGACGCTGCCGCACTGAGCAAGGCCGAACTGGTCAGTCGCCTGAGCGGTACGCCGAACAGCCTGGCGCTGGAAGAGCTGACTCTTAAACTCGACGACAGCACCTTCACCGGCCGCCTCGCCGTCAGCGACTTCGCCCGCCAGGCGCTGCGCATCGACCTCAAAGGCGACCGCTTCGATCTGGATCGCTACCTGCCGCCGCCGAGCAAGGAACAGGCGGCCGAGGCGGCGCGCAAGAACGAGGTCAAGAGTACCCAGGCCAGCGCCATCGGCAGCGGCACCACGCCCCTGCCCAACGCGCCGACCCAGCAGGCCTGGAGCGAAGCGTCAGTGTTGCCGGTGGATCAGCTGCGCAAACTCGACACCGAGGTCAGCCTGGCCATCGGCAGCCTGACCGCAATGAAGATCCCGCTGGACGGCTTCAACCTCAAGGCGCGTACCCGCAACGGCCTGCTGACCCTGCAGGAAGTGCGCAGCGGACTGTATGGCGGCCGCCTGGATGGCTCGGCCAGCCTCGACGTACGCCCAGCCCTGCCATTGCTGACCGTGCAGAACCGCTTCAATGGCGTGCCGGTCGAGCGTCTGCTGGAAAGCCAGGGCGAGGACGTGGTGGTCAAGGGGCTGCTCAACCTGGATGCCGACCTGCGCACCCAGGGCAACAGCGAGAAGGCCTGGATCGACAACCTCAACGGCAAGCTCGGCTTCATCATCGACAACGGCATGCTGGTCGACGCCAACCTCGAGCAGCAGCTGTGCCGCGCCATCGCCACGCTCAATCGTAAGCCGCTCACCAGCGAGCCACGCAGCAAGGACACGCCGTTCCGCGAACTCAAGGGCAACCTGACGCTGCGCAATGGCGTGGCCAGCAACCCCGACCTCAAGGCCAGCATTCCCGGGCTCACCGTCAACGGCAAGGGCGACGTCGATCTGCGTGTGCTGGGCATGGACTACCGCGTCGGCATCGTCATCGAGGGCGACAAGGGCGCCATGCCGGACCCTGCCTGCCAGGTCAACGAGCGCTACGTCGGCATCGAATGGCCGCTGCGCTGCCGCGGCCCACTGGAGTTGGGCGCCAAGGCCTGCCGCTTCGACAACGACGCCCTGGGCAAGGTCGCGGCGCGGCTGGCCGGCGAGAAGCTCAACGAGAAGATCGAAGAGAAGCTCGGCGACAAGGTCAGCCCGGAACTCAAGGACGCGCTCAAGGGCCTGTTCAAGCGATGAGCCCGGAGCAGTTCGGCGCGGCGGTCCTCGACTGGTTCGACCGCCACGGCCGCAAGGATCTGCCCTGGCAGCAGAACATCACGCCGTACCGGGTGTGGGTGTCGGAGATCATGCTGCAGCAGACCCAGGTCAGCACCGTGCTTGGCTACTTCGACCGCTTCATGGAGGCGCTGCCCAGCGTCGAGGCGCTCGCCGCCGCCGAGGAGGATGAGGTCCTGCACCTGTGGACCGGCCTCGGCTACTACAGTCGCGCACGCAATCTGCACAAGACTGCGAAACTCATCGTTGCCGAACATGGCGGCGTGTTTCCGGCGGATGTAAACAAGCTCGCCGAACTACCGGGCATCGGCCTCTCCACCGCCGGCGCCATCGCCAGTATCAGCATGGGCCTGCGCGCGCCGATCCTCGACGGCAACGTCAAGCGCGTGCTGGCCCGCTACGTTGCGCAGGACGGCTATCCCGGCGAGCCGAAGGTGGCCCGCCAGCTATGGGAAGTGGCCGAACGCTTCACTCCGCAGCAGCACGTCAACCATTACACCCAGGCGATGATGGATCTCGGCGCCACGCTGTGCACGCGCAGCCGCCCGAGCTGCCTGCTCTGCCCGCTCAGGGACGGCTGCCGCGCCCATCTGCTCGGGCGCGAAACCGACTTCCCGGTGCCCAAGCCACGCAAGACGCTGCCGCAGAAACGCACGCTGATGCCGCTGCTGGCCAATCGCGAAGGCGCCATCCTGCTCTACCGCCGCCCGTCGACGGGCCTGTGGGGCGGGCTCTGGAGCCTGCCGGAGCTGGACGACCTCGCCGCCCTCGACCCATTGGCCGAGCGGCATGCCCTGCAGCTCGAGGAGCGCCGCGAGCTGCCAGGCCTGACCCACACCTTCAGCCATTTCCAATTGGCCATCGAGCCCTGGCTGATCAGGGTCAAGTCCGCGCCCGACGCCGTGGCCGAGGCCGACTGGCTCTGGTATAACCTCGCCACCCCGCCGCGCCTCGGCCTCGCCGCGCCGGTGAAAACACTGCTCAAGCGCGCCGCCGCTGAATTGAATGCAGGAGAAACCTCATGACCCGCACCGTGAACTGCCGCAAGTACAACGAAGAACTCCCCGGCCTCGAGCGCCCGCCGTTTCCAGGCCAGAAAGGCGAGGACATCTACAACAACATCTCCAAGCAGGCCTGGGACGACTGGCAGAAGCACCAGACCATGCTGATCAACGAGCGCCGGCTGAACATGATGAACGCCGAGGACCGCAAGTTCCTTCAGGGCGAGATGGACAAATTCTTCTCCGGCGAGGATTACGCCAAGGCCGAAGGCTACGTGCCACCGAGCGAATGACCGTCGGCTGCGCTAAGCGCCCGTCCGGATTAAATATTTTTCCGGACCACGCTTGACAGGCAAAAGCCAAATCCGTCTAATAGCGCCCCGTTGCCCAGGTAGCTCAGTCGGTAGAGCAGGGGATTGAAAATCCCCGTGTCGGCGGTTCGATTCCGTCCCTGGGCACCACTAATACCGAGAAACCCCAAGCGAAATTAACCTCCTTGGGGTTTTTTATTGCCTGTAGTTTTTGCCGGCGACCCGCTGCGCTCCAGCCCCGCCTTCCGGAGCGACCTTAATGGCATGCACACGGAGGCAGCTTCCCTATCGCTAACACCCTGTGATTCCCCCAAGCCACTCGTTGACTGAAAGCCCGGATACGGATCGACACCCGCGCCGCGCCACGAGGGGTAGCCGCAACGCAGGCGCGCACGGCCAGCCGGGGCTCATGCCTGCATTCACTTCATCGCTCCGACTTCATTCTGCGCTAGGCTGACGCTAACGGAGCGGGCCTGAGCGGGATATTGCCCGGCCGCGTCGAACTGCCAAGGAATGCTGCATAGCGCAAGGAGCCGAATGGTGCACAGGATTCTCTCGATTCTGCTGATATGGCTGTTGTCGAACGCCGCCCCGGCCGGCGCGGCGCAGTGGCGTTTCGTGACCGAAGACTTCCCGCCGTTCACCTATCCGGCTGATGCCCCGGTCAGCGAAACCGCAGGTGTTGCCGCGGCGGGCCCGTTCGTGGAGGTGGTGCATGCGATCTGCGCACGCTTGCAGCGCCAGTGCACGATCACCCTGTACCCCTGGCAGCGCGCATTCCGTCTGGCCGAGCAGGGACAGGTGGATGGAATATTCACCCTGACACCTTCACCGCAGCGCGAGCAGATTTTCCACATCAGCCGGATGCTGGTCACTTCTCGCTACAGTGTTTTCGCCCAGACCGAGAGCAGCTTCGTCTTCAACCAACCAGGCGATGTGGCGGGCCGGCTGGTTGGCGTCTATGGCCCGTCCGGCACCTCTTATGTGCTGTCCGAACGCCTCAAGTCGGTGCCTGACGTACGCCTGCACCTGACTACCAACAATCGCCGACTTTTGCGCATGCTGCAGTCCGGACGCTTCGGCGTGGACGGCCTGGCGGTGCTCAATCAGGATGTCGCCTGGCACCTGATCGGGGAAGAGCGCCTTAGTGGAGTGCGTGAGGCCGGCGAGATGGGCCCGATCCGCTATGGCATCGGTCTCTCGCGCAAGACGGTGAGCGTGGCACAGTTCGAAGCGTTCGAGCAGGCGCTGGACGCGGCAATAGCCGATGGCACGGTGCCGAAGATCCTGCGCCGGCACCAACTCGAAGCCGCCTTCTGAGCGTTGCGCACGCCATGGCGAGCGGCGTTCGGCGCATTTCTCGCAATGCGTGACCGGCCGCGATTTCGCCAATGCAAGACGGACCATCTGAGACCTGGCGCCGATCAGGGCAGCGACCAGCCTGTTACCCTCGCCCGCCCGAACCGCATGGATGCCCTCATGCTGCGCTACCTGCTTGTCGTCCTGCTCACCACTGCCATGCCTGTCTTCGCCGAATCGTTCGACTGCCGGGTGATCGGCATCGCCGATGGCAACACCTTCAGTTGCCGGACCAACGTGGGCGACCGGCTCAGGGTCAGATTGGCGGGAATCGACACCCCGGAACTCAAGCAACCCTATGGCAGCCAGGCCCGGCAAGCGCTCTCCGACCACATCTTCGGCAAGAACGTGACGCTCGAGATCAAGGGCCGCGATGACCTTGGGCGGGTCCTGGCGCGAGTCAGCGCTGGCAACATCGACGTCAATTCGGAAATGGTCAGGGCGGGCGCCGCCTGGGCGTATCGCAGCCACCTGGACGACCGCAGGCTGCTCGACCTGGAGGCGGTCGCCCGGGAGTTCCGCCGCGGCCTGTGGTCGTTGCACAAGACCGAACAGCAACCGCCATGGGAATGGCGCGAGCAGATGCGCAAGAACCGCTAGCAGGGGCGCTCGCTCATCGGTCGACGTTAACTGGGCGCCAGGCCTACGTCTGGTTACCCTGATTCGAGAGTTCGCGCCGCAGGCGTCGACACGCTAGCCTGCCAAAACGCGGCGCGAATTACCGCTCTGCCGATCGCCTGGAGCTTGCAGCATGCCCACTCGATGGATTGCGATAGTCGTCGGCCTGGTAGCAGCAGTGGGCAACTGCCAGGCCAATGAGCTGCGCTTCGTCACCGAGGACTTCCCACCGTTCACCTATGGATCGGCAACTACGGACACCGAGGCCCGTGCGGTCGGGCCTTTCGTCGAGATCATCGAAGCCGTCTGCGCGCGGATGGAGGTCGACTGCCCGGTGCAGCTGTTGCCATGGCGCCGCGCACTTGCATTGGCCGAGGCGGGCGAGGTGGACGGCATCTTCACCGTGATCCGCTCACCGGATCGCGAGCGCGCTTTCCACCTTACCCGAATGCTGGTCACTTCCCGCTATGGGGTCTATGCACACTCGGCGAGCCGCTTCGTCTTTCATCTCCCCGAGGACCTGGAGGGACGCAGCATCGCGGTGTACGGGCCCTCCGGAACCTCGTTCGTGCTCGGCCAGCATCTGTCTGAGGTCGGCGACGTGACGCTGATTCTGGAGGCGGATAATCGGCGGCTGCTGCGTATGCTGGAGGCCGGTAGGTTCGGCGAGCAAGGCGTTGCCGTGGTCAATCAGGATGTCGCCTGGCATCTGATCGATCAGGAAAGGCTGCTCGACATCCATGAAGCGGGCGAACTGCAGCGTATTTCCTACGCAATCGGCCTTTCCCGTGCAGCAGTCGGCGAAGCCGAATTCGAGCGTTTCAACGACGCGCTCGAGGTGCTGATCGGTGATGGAAGCATCGCCAGGATTCTGCACCATCACGGGCTGGAGCCGGCTTTCTAGACGCTTCGCTACGCCAGAGCGGAGCCCTTCCTGGCATTTTCGCTGAATCATTCGACGCTTACACCCGTCTATCCAGAAGGCAGCGTTCGGGCATTCCGGAGGTTTCGCCACGCACATCCCGCTCATCACCCACTCGCAATAGGGAGGCTGACCGCCCATGGACGCCGCCAAGAAAATGCCCAAGGCCATCATTCTGTTCCCCGTATTCATTCCAGCGGTGATCGTCACGCTGCTGCTGGTGATCGGGACCATCAGCAATCCGGAACTGGCCGGTGAGGTGTTCAGCTCGACGCTGGCCTTCATCACCACCAATTTCGGCTGGTTCTACATGCTCTCGGTGGCCTTTTTCCTGGTGTTCATCGTCGGCATCGCCATGACGCCCTGGGGCAACATCAAGCTGGGTCCGGATCACGCCGAGCCGCAGTACAGCTTCCCGGCCTGGTTCGCCATGCTGTTTTCCGCCGGCTACGGCATCGCCCTGCTGTTCTTCGGTGTGGCCGAGCCGGTGTTGCACTACGCCTCGCCGCCCGCCGGCGCCGGGGAAACCGTCGACGCGGCCAAGCAGGCGATGCAGATCGCCTTCTTCCACTGGGGCTTTCATATCTGGGCCATCTACGGCCTGACCGGTCTGGTACTGGCGTACTTCTCGTTCCGCCACGGCCTGCCACTGTCGATGCGCTCGGCGCTGTACCCGATCATCGGCGAACGTATCCACGGGCCGATCGGCCATGTGGTGGATGTCTTCGCGATTCTCGGCACGCTGTTCGGTATCGCCACCACACTGGGCCTGTCCGTCACCCAGATCAACGCGGGCATCAACTACCTCTGGCCGTCGATACCGATCAGCATCAACGTGCAGATCATTGCCATCGCGATCATCACCGGCCTGGCGGTCTGCTCGGTGGTCGCCGGCTTGGACAAGGGCGTAAAGAACCTTTCGCTGTTGAACATGATTCTGGCGATCGGCCTGATGCTCTTCGTGTTTCTGGTCGGGCCGGGCATCTTCATTCTCGAAACCTTCCTGCAGAACACCGGCAGCTACCTGAACAACATCATCGAGCGCACCTTCAACCTGCAGGCCTACAGCCGCAGCGACTGGATCGGCAACTGGACGCTATTCATCTTTGGCTGGACCATCGCCTGGTCGCCTTTCGTCGGGCTGTTCATCGCCAAGATCAGCCGCGGCCGGACCATCCGTCAGTTCGTCTTCGGCGTGATGTTCGTGCCGACCATATTCACCTTCCTCTGGTTCTCGGTATTCGGCGACACGGCACTGCACATGATCATGGTCGAGGGCTATACCTCGCTGATCGGCGATGTGCAGGCGGACAACGCCATCGCGTTGTTCAAACTGTTCGAACTGCTGCCGATGACGTCCATCGCGTCGTTCCTGGCGGTGGTGCTGATCATCACCTTCTTCGTCACTTCGTCGGACTCCGGCTCGCTGGTGATCGACTCGCTGGCCGCCGGCGGCGCGCTGCACACGCCGGTGTGGCAGCGGGTGTTCTGGGCCAGCATCGAGGGGGTCGTGGCATCCGCCCTGCTGCTGGCCGGCGGCCTCAGCGCGCTGCAGACTATGACCATCGCCAGCGCGCTGCCCTTCGCGATCATCATGATGATCGCCGCGCTGGGCATGTGGCGCGCACTGGTGATCGAAGGTCACCACGAAACCAGTCTGCAAAGCCACATGCAGGGCAGCCGGCTGGCGAGCAACGCCGGCCCCGGCCTGTGGAAGAAGCGCCTGGCAGGGATGGTCAGTTTCCCCAGCCGGGAAGAAGTCGATGGCTTCATGAACACCACGGTGCTGAAAGCCATGCGCCGCGTGCAGCGCGAGCTCAGTGGCCAGGAATGGACTGCCGAAGTGCACACCGATGAAGCCCACTCGCGGCTCTACCTGGAGGTCATCAAGGACGACCAGGTGGACTTCATCTACGAGATCCGTGCGGTCGGTTACGCCATGCCGGCGTTCGCCCTGACCGAGGGGCCGGAGGCGGACGAGCAGTATTACCGCGCCGAAGTGTTCCTGCGCCGCGGCGGCCAGCACTACGACGTCTACGGATACGACCAGGCGGACATCATCAGCGACATACTCGATCAGTTCGAGAAGTACCTGCACTTCCTGCACATCTCGCCGGGGAGCTTGCCGTGGAAAATGGCCGAACACGACGAAATGCTCTCCGACGATCAGGACGCACCCAAGCCGGAAGCGAGTTGAGAGCGAGGCCGCCTCGGGCCGCACGGAAGCGGGCCGAGCCTGCCGTTCGCGCAAGGCGTCGGAGTGCGCCTGCGCGTGCAGCGCCGATTTCATCTATATAGATAGGGGCGCATCGGTGGCCAGCGAAACATGACCGATCGGTCACGCCGCTCAACGCCGCATCGCGCTTGGCGCATGCCGCATCGCATGCTAGGTTTGCGCCTCGCCAGGACGGTGAGCAGCTCGCGCGGAGCGCACCATCAGATATCTAGACCATGGCGGCCTTCGCCGGTCTGTAAGAGGACCCCTCATGGCCGAGGCCATCCCTGCACTGGAAATCCGCAATCTGCACAAGCGCTACGGCGATCTGGAAGTTCTCAAAGGCATTTCGCTGACCGCCAGCGATGGCGATGTGATTTCCATCCTCGGCTCTTCAGGCTCCGGAAAATCCACTTTCCTGCGCTGCATCAACCTGCTGGAAAACCCCCACGAGGGCGAGATTCTGGTGGCCGGCGAGCAGCTCAAGCTCAAGCGTGACAAGCAGGGCGACCTGGTCGCCGCCGATGGCAAGCAGCTCAATCGGATTCGCAGCGAACTGGGTTTCGTGTTCCAGAACTTCAACCTCTGGCCGCACATGACCATCCTCGACAACATCATCGAGGCACCGCGCCGCGTGCTCGGCCAGAGCAAGGCCGAAGCCACCGAGGTGGCCGAGGCGCTGTTGGCCAAGGTCGGTATCGCCGACAAACGCCACGTCTATCCCAATCAGCTGTCCGGCGGGCAACAGCAGCGCGCAGCCATTGCGCGGACCCTGGCGATGCAGCCCAAGGTGATCCTGTTCGACGAGCCCACCTCGGCGCTCGATCCGGAAATGGTACAAGAAGTGCTTGCAGTGATCCGGTCGCTCGCCGAAGAGGGTCGGACCATGCTGCTCGTCACCCATGAGATGAATTTCGCCAAGCAGGTATCCAGCGAAGTGGTATTCCTCCACCAGGGCCTGGTCGAGGAGCAAGGAACGCCCGAGCAGGTATTTGACAATCCTCAATCGGCGCGCTGTAAACAATTCATGTCCAGCCATCGCTAATGGAGCAACACTCGCATGAAGAGCTATAAGAAGATCCTGCTGACCGCTGCTGCATCGTTGATCATCGGCACCCAGGCATTCGCCGCGGAAAAACTGCGGATTGGTACCGAAGGCGCCTACCCGCCCTTCAACCTGATCGACGCCAGCGGCAAGGTGGTCGGTTTCGACCTCGACATCGCTCACGCCCTCTGCGCCAAGATGCAAACCGAGTGCGAAGTGGTCACCTCGGATTGGGACGGCATCATCCCGGCCCTGAATGCCGGCAAGTTCGACTTCCTCGCCGCCTCGATGTCGGTGACCGAAGAGCGCAAGAACGCCGTCGATTTCACCGACCACTACTACACCAACAAGCTGCAGTTCGTGGCGCCCAAGTCCACCGACTTCAAGACCGACAAGGGCTACCTGGACGGCAAGGTGATCGGCGCCCAGCGCGCGACCATCGCCGGCACCTGGCTGGAAGACAACCTGGACGGCGTGGTCGACATCAAGCTCTATGACACCCAGGAGAACGCCTATCTGGACCTGGCCTCCGGCCGCGTCGACGGCATCCTGGCCGACACCTTCGTGCAGTGGGAATGGCTCAAGAGCGATGCCGGCAAGGACTTCGAGTTCAAGGGCGAGCCGGTATTCGATGACGACAAGATCGCCATCGCCGTGCGCAAGGGCAACGACGAGCTGCGTGAGAAGCTGAACAAGGCGCTGGCCGAAATCATCGCTGACGGCACCTACAAGCAGATCAACGACAAGTACTTCCCGTTCAGCATTTACTGATCCAACCGAGCCGAAGCCCGGTCGCCTGAAACTGGCCGACCGGGCTTCGGTGTTTGAGCTTCTATGATTCCTGACCTTCACGGATTCGGTCCGGCACTTCTCGCCGGCACCTGGATGACCATCCAACTGGCCCTCGCCTCCCTGGCGCTGGGGCTGGTGCTCGGTCTGCTCGGCGCTCTCGCCAAGACCTCGCCCTACAGCGCACTGCGCTGGCTCGGCGGCACCTATTCGACCATCGTGCGCGGTGTACCCGAACTGCTCTGGGTGCTGCTGATCTACTTCGGCACCATCAGCCTGATTCGCGGCATCGGCGAGTTGTTCGGCATCGAGAACCTGGCCCTCAGCCCGTTCGCCGCCGGCACCATCGCCCTCGGCCTGTGCTTCGGCGCCTATGCCACGGAAGTCTTCCGCGGCGCGCTGCTGGCCATTCCCAAGGGTCACCGCGAGGCTGGCCTGGCCCTGGGGCTGGGCAAGCGGCGCATCTTCACGCGGCTGATCCTGCCGCAGATGTGGCGCTTGGCGCTGCCGGGGCTGGGCAATCTGTTCATGATCCTGATGAAGGACACGGCACTGGTATCCGTCATCGGTCTGGAAGAGATCATGCGCCGCTCGCAGATCGCCGTGACCGCCAGCAAGGAGCCTTTCACCTTCTTCCTGGTCGCCGCCTTCATCTACCTGTGCCTGACCATCGTCGCCATGATCGGCATGCACTTCCTGGAAAAACGCGCCGGTCGCGGCTTCGTGCGGAGCGCAGCATGACCTGGGAAATCTTCATCAAGTGGCTGCCGAGCTTTGTCGAGGGCGCCTGGCTGACCCTGCAACTGGTCGGCGTTTCGGTCGTCGCCGGCCTGATCCTCGCCGTGCCGCTGGGCATCGCTCGCTCGTCCCGGCACCTGGCGGTGCGCGCGCTGCCCTATGGCTACATCTTCTTCTTCCGCGGCACCCCGCTGCTGGTGCAGCTGTTCCTGGTCTACTACGGCATGGCGCAGTTCGACGTCGTGCGCCAGAGCGTGCTCTGGCCGTACCTGCGCGACCCATACTGGTGCGCGATCATCACCATGACCCTGCATACCGCCGCCTACATCGCCGAGATCATCCGCGGCGCGATCCAGAACGTGCCGCCGGGTGAAGTGGAAGCGGCGCGCGCGCTGGGCATGTCGCGCAGCCAGGCGCTGTTGCACATCATCCTGCCGCGCGCCACGCGCATCGGCCTGCCGGCCTACAGCAACGAAGTGATCCTGATGCTTAAGGCCAGCGCCCTGGCCAGCACCATCACCCTGCTGGAACTGACCGGCATGGCGCGCAAGATCGCCGCGCGCACCTACCTGCACGAGGAAATGTTCCTTACCGCCGGCCTGATCTACCTGCTGATCGCCTTCGTCCTGATGCAGGGCTTCAAGCTGCTGGAGCGCTGGCTGCGCGTCGACGCCTGCCAGGGCCGCTAAGCCCTGGCTGCCTCCTCGGCTCAGCGAGGAGGCATGCTCTTCCTGGCCACTTCGGCTGAATCCCGCCTCCGCTCTGCGGTCAGACGCAAACTCGAGCCCATCACGAGATTCCCATGCCTGTCGATATTCAACGCATCGAAATGGACCAGCTCGCCTGCTGGCGAGTCCGCCGCGGAGAGGACGAACTGTTGATCGCCGAACAGGGCGCGCAGATCCTCAGCTATCGCCAGGGCGACGCACCACCGATCATCTGGCTCAGCGAAGAGGCCGCTTTCCAGCAGGGGCAGTCGGTTCGCGGCGGGGTGCCGATCTGCTGGCCCTGGTTCGGCGACCTGGCGCGCAACCCGCAGGCCGTGCAGGGGAGCTACCACGACGAGCAACCCGCACCCTTCCATGGCCTGGTGCGCGCACTGCCCTGGCAATTGCGCGAACAACGCAGCGAAGGCGATACGGCGATTCTCGAATTCCACTGCCCGCAGGCGCTCGGCGAATTGCCGGGCTGGCCGCAGCGAGTCGAGCTGACGCTGCAGATTCGCCTGGCCGACGGGCTTGAGCTCAGCCTCGACAGCCGCAACGTCGGCGACGAAAGCGTTGCCATCAGCCAGGCCCTGCACAGCTACTTCGCCGTCAGCGACATCCATCAGGTGCGTGTGGAAGGCCTCACCGGCTGCCCGTACATCGACACGCTGCTGGACTGGAAAGAATGCCAGCAACAGGACGATCTGCATTTCAGCGGCGAAACCGATCGTGTCTACCAGCAGCTGCCGGCGATCCTGGATCTCGTCGACCCGGCGTGGCAGCGGCGCATCCGGCTGACTACCAGCGGGTCGACGTCCGCCGTGTTGTGGAATCCATGGGTCGACAAGGCCCAGCGTCTGTCGAGCTTCGCCGACGATGCCTGGCAGCGGATGCTGTGCATCGAGACGGCCAACGTGCTGGCCGACGCGGTGGTGCTCCAGCCAGGTCAGCGCCACACCCTGACTGTATCCATCTCGGCAACTTCCAACGACCTATAACATTCATCGATCCCTTTTCTGTGACCGGGTAGCAAGTTGCACGTAAGTATTCTCTTACAAGCCGCCGGCTTATTTCCTACGAAGTAAGTTGTTATACAAAGGCAACTTAATCGCCCGTTTTGAATTAGTTCCGTCGCCAGCTGGTTAATATTTCCAGCTGCAACGGAGATCACACTTCTCACCTTGAACGACACATACCCCACGTCTAGGATGCCCACCCCATAAGGTCCTGTGCAATTTGTTGCGCAGGGCCGGTGTGCAAGAAGTTGCGCACCTCTTTCTCGGAAACATTCCGCTCTTGATATTCGCGGCATGTTTCAAAGTTCACGGATCGAACTTGAGCGTCACGGAAGACCCAATGCACGCCAGCGCACTCAGCAAGCATTATCTGGAACTTGCCAGAAAGCCGGTCAATGACAGCAATTTCGCTGGCGACGATATTCGCTACAGCAGCGAATTCGAGTTGCTCGAGGCCGAACTGGCCAAGGCCGGGGCACTGCACCAGACCACCGGTATCGACTGGCAGAAGATCCGCGAAGGCAGCGAGATGCTGCTCGCCTCGCTGTCCAAGGACCTGCGCGCCGCCGCCTGGCTGACCTGGAGCCTGTTTCAGCGCGAGTCTTTCGCTGGACTACAGGCCGGGCTGAATTTGCTGCAGTACCTGTGCAGCAATCACTGGGCCGAACTGCACCCACGCAAGCCACGCACCCGCGCCGCCGCGATCAACTGGTTGTTGCCGCGCCTGGAACAGACCTTCTCCGAAGACGTACCGGTCGGCGAACAGCTGCCACTGTTTCGCAGCCTCGCCGAGCAATTGCATGCGCTGGAGCAGTGCCTGTCCAGCCATCTGGGCGAAGACGCCCCGCTGCTGCTGCCGCTGTGCCGCCAGCTCGACGGCATGGTCAAACGCGCCAGTCAGGGGCAAGCGCAGCCCGGACCGGTGGGCGCGGCGATCGCCCAGGTCAAGCAGGTCGCCAGCCAGGTCTTCGCCCCCGGTTCGCCGATCGAGAATGACAAGGAAGCGCTCAAGGCCGTGCGCAACCTGCAGGAACAGGCACGCCCGCTGACCGCCTGGTGGCTCAAACAGCGCACCAGCGATCTGCGCCCCCTACGACTCGCGCGCACCCTGCTCTGGCTGAGCATCGATAGCCTGCCGGAGCACAACAGCGAACAGATCACCGCGCTACGTGGCGTACCCGCCGACAAACTGGCCAGCTACCGCGAACGCTTCGCTCAGGGGCAGTACGCCGACCTGCTGGTGGATCTGGAAAACAGCACCGCGCGCGCGCCGTTCTGGCTGGACGGTCAGCGCCTGGCCTGGGAGTGCCTGCAGGAGCTGGACGCCGAGCAGGCCATGCGTGAGGTGGAGATCCAGCTCGCGCTGTTCCTGCAACGCGTACCGCGTCTGGAGGAGCTGTGCTTTCACGACGGCACCCCGTTCGCCGATGCCGTAACCCGCGCCTGGATCAGCGGCCAGGTCATGCCCCATGTGCAGCCGGCCACGACCGCCAGACAGGATGAACCGCCTGCCGCCGGCACCGCACTGCCTAGCTGGGAGCTGGCGTTGCAGGATGCGCTGCCGCTGTTGCGCAAGGATGGCCTCAAGCCCGCCGTGCAGCAGCTCAAGCAGGGCCTGACGCGCGCCCGGGGCGGCCGTGAGCGCTTCTTCTGGCAGCTGAGCCTCGCCCGCCTGTGCTACCAGGCCAAGAAATACGAGCTGGCCAAAACCCAGCTCGAAGCACTCGACCAGCAGCTCGAAGCCAGTGGCCTGGGCAGCTGGGAACCCGATCTCGCCCTCGAGGTTCTGCGTCTGCTGCACAGTTGTTGCGAGCTGCTGCCGCAGAACCACGCCGTGCGTGAAAGCAAGGATGAGATTTACCGCAGGCTGTGCCACCTCGATCTCGAAGTGGTGCTGGATTAACCGCAAAGGAGAACACCATGGCCAAAGAAGGCTCGGTTGCACCCAAGGAACGCATCAACGTCACGTTCAAGCCGGCCACCGGCAATGCTCAGGAAGAGGTCGAGCTGCCCCTCAAGCTGATGGTGCTGGGCGACTTCACCCAACGCGCCGACGACCGCAAGATCGAGGACCGTAAGCCCATCGCCATCGACAAGAACAGCTTCGACGAGGTCCTGGCCAAGCAGGAGCTGAGCCTGACCTTCGGCGTGCCGAACCGTCTGCAGGACGAGCAGACCGACGACGAACTGGCCGTGCAGCTGCGCATCAATTCGATGAAGGACTTCAACCCGGCCAATCTGGTCGAGCAGGTTCCGGAGCTGAAGAAACTGATGGAACTGCGCGACGCCCTGGTCGCCCTGAAGGGCCCGCTGGGCAACGCTCCGGCCTTCCGCAAGGCCATCGAAAGCGTACTCGCCGATGACGACTCGCGTGACCGCGTACTCGGCGAACTGGGCCTGGCGGCCAAAGAGAAGCTGGACGCCTGATATCACCGACAAGGAAGCACATCTACATGACCACTAGCGCAGCCGCCGTCGAGCACGGCAACCACCTCGCCGAAGGCGGCATCCTCGACCGCATCATCGCCGAAACCCGCCTGACCCCGGACGACGAGGCCTACGACATCGCCAAGCGCGGCGTCTCGGCCTTCATCGAAGAACTGCTCAAGCCGCAGAACGAAAACGAGCCGGTGAAGAAGGCCATGGTCGACCGCATGATCGCGGAGATCGACGCCAAGCTCAGCCAGCAGATGGACGAAATCCTTCACCACCCGCAGTTCCAGGCCCTGGAGTCCTCCTGGCGCGGCCTGAAGCTGCTGGTGGATCGCACCAACTTTCGCGAGAACATCAAGCTCGAGCTGCTCAACGCCTCCAAGCAGGATCTGCTGGATGACTTCGAGGACAGCCCGGAGATCGTCCAGTCCGGCCTGTACAAGCACATCTACACCGCCGAGTACGGCCAGTTCGGCGGCCAGCCGGTCGGTGCGCTGATCGCCAACTACTTCTTCGACCCCAGCGCACCCGACGTGAAGACCATGCAGTACGTCGCCAGCGTCGCCAGCATGTCTCACGCGCCCTTCATCGCCGCCGCCGGCCCGAAATTCTTCGGCCTGGAAAGCTTCACCGGCCTGCCGGACCTGAAGGATCTCAAGGATCACTTCGAGGGCCCGCAGTTCACCAAGTGGCAGAGCTTCCGCGAGCAGGAAGATGCCCGCTACGTCGGCCTGACCGTCCCGCGCTTCCTGCTGCGCAATCCGTACGATCCGGAAGACAACCCGGTGAAGAGCTTCGTCTACAAGGAAAACGTCGCCGGCAGCCACGAGCACTACCTGTGGGGCAACACCGCCTACGCCTTCGCCAGCCGCCTGACCGACAGCTTCGCCAAGTTCCGCTGGTGCCCGAACATCATCGGGCCGCAGAGCGGCGGCGCAGTGGAAGACCTGCCGCTGCACCATTTCGAAAGCATGGGCGAGATCGAGACCAAGATCCCGACCGAAGTGCTGGTTTCCGACCGGCGCGAGTACGAGCTGGCCGAGGAAGGCTTTATCGCCCTGACCATGCGCAAGGGCAGCGACAACGCCGCGTTCTTCTCCGCCAATTCAGCGCAGAAGCCGAAGTTCTTCGGCAACAGCGAGGAAGGCAAGACCGCCGAGCTGAACTACAAGCTCGGCACCCAGCTGCCCTACCTGTTCATCGTCAACCGCCTGGCGCACTACCTGAAGGTGCTGCAGCGCGAGCAGATCGGTGCCTGGAAGGAGCGCACCGACCTCGAGCTGGAACTGAACAAGTGGATCCGCCAGTTCGTCGCCGACCAGGAGAACCCCAGCGCCGAAGTCCGCAGCCGTCGCCCGCTGCGCGCCGCCCAGGTCAACGTCAGCGACGTAGAGGGCGAACCAGGCTGGTACCGCGTCAGCCTCAGCGTGCGTCCGCACTTCAAGTACATGGGCGCTGATTTCACCCTGTCGCTGGTCGGCAAGCTGGACAAGGAATAAGCACTTGAACGGATACGGCAGCCTCTTCGAACGCCTCGGCGGTGACGCCGCGCGACGTTCCGGCTGGAGCCGCGAAGTCGCGGCGATGGCCTCGGTGGCTGCCCATCTGGCCAAGATGCTCAGCACCCGAGCGGGCAGCGTGCAGACGCTGCCCGACTACGGGTTGCCCGATCTCAACGATATGCGCCTGTCGCTGCACGACTCGCTGCAGCAGGCGCGTATCGCCATCGAGCGCTTCATCGAAGCGTACGAACCCAGGTTGACCCAGGTGCGCGTGCTGTCGCTGCCGCGAACCCACGACCCGCTGACCCTCGCCTTCACCATCGAAGGCCTGCTGGAAGTGGATGGCCTCAAGCGCCAGGTCAGCTTTTCCGCCAGCCTGGATGGCAGCGGACAGGTCAAGGTCCAGTAAGGAGACAACGGATGTCCGGCAAACCTGCAGCCCGCCTCGGCGATCCTACCGCCTGCCCGAAGACCGGCCACGGCACCAACCCCATCGCCGCCGGCTCACCCGACGTGCTGTTCGACGGCCTGCCGGCCGCGCGCATGGGCGACGCCTCCGCCTGCGGCGGTGCGATGGCCAGCGCCGTGATCCCCAACGTGCTGATCGATGGCAAGCCGGCGGCGGTGGTGGGCAGTGTGGGGAACCACGGCAACGTCGTCACCGCGGGCTCGGGGACAGTGGTCATCGGCAGCAGCCAAAACGCGGCGCCCTTCCTCGCGCCTGCCGCCCTTGGAATTGCCAAGGCAGTTACTGCGGCGGCCGCTGCCGCCGAGGCCTTTCGCTCATCTGAACCGATAGCCCGCGCCTGGCAGGAAGAGCCGGGTGACCTCGCGCCATTGGGCGTTGAAGAGGAAGACGAAGAAGAGGAGCTGGTCGAGCAGCCGCAGCAACAGGCGCGTCAGGGCATCACCCTGCGAATCGGCGTGTTCTTCGACGGCACCGGCAATAACCTGGCCAATGCCGCCGTGACCGAAAAGTGTCGCCAAGACGACCTGACCCTGCTGGACGAGCGCACCCTTGGCGAAGTCGTTGACTACTGCCGGGCGCATGGCTTCGGCGGTAGCGAAGGCAACGGCTTCTTTACCCAGACGCCGGACAACAGCTACGGCAACGCGCCGAGCAACGTAGCGCGGTTGTTCGACCTGTACCAGGACGATGCGACCCGGAGCCTGGCTAAGGACGAGCGTAACGCCAGCATCAAGGCGTATCTCGAAGGCATCGGCACCAGCAGCGGCGAGGAAGATTCGGTATATGGGCAAGCGACGGGCATGGGCGATACCGGCGTAGTGGCCCGGGTGATGCAAAGTCCGCAGAAGATCCAAGAGTCGCTGGATCGCCTGCTGGGTAATAACCCCAATCTGGAAATCGAAGGGTTGGAACTCGACATCTTTGGATTCAGTCGCGGGGCTGCCGCGGCTCGTCACTTCGCCAACGAAATACTCAAATCGGAAAGCGGCATGCTGGCGAATTTATTCAATGCGCAGGCACCTGGGTTTAGCGCGGAATTCGACTGGGCCACCAACGTTCAGATTAACTTCATCGGTCTGTTCGATACGGTGGCGGCTGTGGCCGACCCGTTGAGTTGGGACTTCAGCCCTGCGGACCACCACAATCCAGGTGTCAACCTGTACCTCCCGCCAGATTGCGCGCGCAAAGTGCTTCAGCTGAAGGCCCGTGATGAGATGCGCTGGAACTTCGCGCTCAATAGCGTGACCCCACATCATCAAGAGATAACCCTCCCCGGCGCGCACTCGGATATCGGTGGGGGCTATCTTCCGCTCGTTCAGGAAAAGGTGATCCTCAGTCGTCCGGTCAGCTCCACGGTACCCGCGGGTATACCCACTGAGCGTACTCACGCGTGGCGCGAAACCGAGCGCCAGTATGAAAAATGGAAGGCTCTCGGACTGCCGGAGGATCAGCTTAAAAAAGAGGTTCGCCGCATCCGCAAACTCCACCCCCGCGGTGTCAACCATCCGCCGGAGGATTGGGTGTTAGGGCTGGTAACTATTGACCGTCAGATACGCGGCGAGCTTTCACTGGTGTATTTACGTGTGATGCGGGAACTGGCGGCCGAACATGGGGTTCCGGTCAAAGGCGTTCCCGACACGCCGAGTTTGGCGATTCCGTTTGAGCTCCAAGACATTGCCAAAAAAATGATGGCTTATGCCAACGGCAGCCGGTATGACCTAAACGAAGACGAAGAGCATTTGCTCAGATCGAGGTATATCCACCTATCTGCGCACTGGAAGCCCACCAGCGGCCTGCTTATCAGCAAGCCAGCGCCCAATGTGCGCTTGGTCTACAACAACAAGCCACAGCAGGGCTATCCCGAATGAAAACTCTTGTTCTCGCTTGCGCAATCCTTTTGCTCAGCGGCTGCACCAGCAGCCAGGCCCAACCGAAACTCCCCTATAACGCCTGGTATGTCGGTGTATTCGCACCTGAACATATGGAAGTCTGGGTGGAAAGCGTGGATGTGATCGACCGCCGGGGGCTGGCCTACGAGCGCGTCAGTGGTGGGGTCCCGTCCTATACAGGCAAGGTCGACGGCTGGCCCACGCACCCAGCGGGAGGCGCAGGCAAGGACCTACCAGGCATCGACCTGCCGGAAATCGTATTTGTGCGCTGGCAGTCGTTCGTTGAGCCGCAGACCTACAACGTACGCATCAATATTCCGGAATGGGTGCGCAAGGAGATGCTTAAACCTCAGCGTGGCTATTGCCACTTTCAGGGCAAGTGGTTGGATGGACAATTTCGCAAAGACATAACCATCGGCTTGGCCCCGGGCGGCATCGCCAAGGCCTGGGTAGGCGGGCCCTGCCTGCAGTCCATCGAAATTGGCCGCTTTGAGGCTGCAGTTAGCAAGCTAGGTCCGAGCCTCGGACAGAACGAGGGACGCTACGCCTACCCCCTCTCGGACAAAGCCAAGGCCTATATCGAGCAACACGGGGTGCCCTATGGCTCCTGGTAAACCCTCCTCACGCTGCGCCCGCCTGGCGCTCGCCGCCCTCGCGCTGACATTGGCCGCCTGCACCAACACTTCCCCGCCGCCGCGCGAACTGGCCGGGCGCTACGAACTGGCCGGGCGCTACGAACTGGTCGGCGTGATGGAAATGGGTTCACAGCTGCTGCTCCAGGAACAGGGCACGTTCGAGGCGGTGCTCTACTACGGCAGCCTCGACATCCAGGGTCGAGGGCACTGGGCAATGGTGGACGGGCAGATCGAGTTGCGCGAACGCGGGCCGAGGGCCTTTTTCGACGGGATGAAACTTGTGCCAAGCGGCAACTGCCTGCTCGTGAACATGGACACCTCCACGGGATGCTACCGCCGACGCTAGGAGCCCCGCCGCGTCAGCGCGCCGGACACGGAACGACAAGGATGAATCGTTAGACATGTCTTTCAACCATTACTACCAGAGCGAGCTCAGCGCCCTGCGCCAGCTCGGCAAGCGCTTCGCCGAGCGCAGCCCGGCGCTCGCGCCGTTCCTCGGGCAGGCCGGGCGCGATCCGGATGTCGAGCGGCTGCTCGAAGGCTTCGCCTTTCTCACCGGGCGGCTGCGGCAGAAGCTCGACGACGAGCTGCCGGAGCTGACCCACTCGCTGATGCATCTGCTGTGGCCGAACTACATGCGTCCGCTGCCAGCCTTTAGCATGCTGCAGTTCGATCCGCTGAAGCGCCCCGGCCCGGCGCTGACGGTGCCGCGCAATACGCCGGTGGAATCCAATCCTGTGCAGGGCGTGAGCTGCTGCTTTCGTACCGCCTACGCCACCGAGGTGCTGCCTCTGGCGTTGCAGGCGTTGGAGTATTCGGTCAAGGGCACCGGTGCGCTGCTCAGCCTGCGCCTGCAGATGAGCGCCGATGGCAATCTTGGCGAGATCGGCCTCAGCCATCTGCGCCTGCACCTGGCGGGCGAGCCCTATATCAGCCAGCTGCTCTACCTCAGCCTGTTGCGCCATCTGGGTGGCATCGAGCTGGTGCCGCTGAACGAACAGGGCCACCCGCTGACCGGTCCCGATGGTCGCCCGCTGACGCCCTTGCAGCTCACCGCCAAGCAGGTCGAGCCGGTGGGATTCGCCGAGGATGAGGCGCTGATCCCCTACCCGCTCAACACCTTCCGCGGTTATCGCTACCTGCAGGAATATTTCGCCTTCCCCGACAAGTTTCTCTTCGTCGACCTCAAGGGCCTGGAGATCATTCAGCGCATTCCGGACGACCTGCTCAAGCAGGCCCGCGGTCTGGAGCTGCGCTTCGACATTCACAAGGCCGGCGTGCAACGCATCCGCCCGACGCTGGACAACGTGCGCCTGTACTGTACGCCGGTGGTCAACCTGTTCCCGCACGATGCCATCCCGATCCGCCTGGACGGCAAGCAGGACCAGTACCTGCTGCTGCCGGCGGAGTACGATGCGCAGCAATGCGGCGTGTTTTCGGTGGATCGGGTCACCGGCTGGAAACCCGGCGGCATGGGCTACGAAGAATACGTGCCGTTCGAATCCTTCGAGCATGATCCCAGCTTCGATGTGCCGGTGGCGCGCCCGCACTACAGCGTGCGCCAGCAACCTTCGCTGCTGGGCGAAGGCCAGGAAACCTGGCTCAGCTTCGGCCTGCGCAACCTCGACCAGCACGAGACGCTGTCCATCGAGCTGACCTGCACCAACCAGAACCTGCCGCGCCAGCTTAAGCTCGGCGACATCTCCAAGCCCTGCGAAGACACCCCGGAATTTCTCAGCTTCCGCAATATCTCGGCGGTCACCCCGAGCTACGCGCCGCCGCTGCAGCGTGACTATCTGTGGAAGCTGATCAGCAACATGTCGCTGAACTACCTGTCATTGGCCAACGTCGAGGCGCTCAAGGTGATCCTCGAGACCTACGACCTACCACGCTATTACGACAAGCACGCCGACAACGTCAGCCGGCGGCGCCTCGGCGGCCTGACTCACATCGCCCACCAGCACGTCGATCGCCTGCATCGCGGGCTGCCGGTGCGTGGTGTACGTACCGAACTGACCATGAACCAGGACGGCTTCATTGGTGAGGGCGATCTGTTCCTCTTCGCCTCGGTGCTCAACGAATTCTTCGCCCTCTACGCCAGCCTCAACTCGTATCACGAGCTGCGCGTACAGAGCACACAGGGAGAGGTGTACCAATGGACGCCGCGCATGGGTCAGCAACCGCTGCTCTGAAACCGCTCAACCGCGGCATCCGCGAGTACAGCCTGTTCCAGGGTGTGCTGCTGGTGCTCGATCGCCTGCGCCAGCTCAATCCCGGTCTGGATGACGAGGCGCTCTATGAACGGCTGGAATTCCAGGCCAACCCGAGCCTGGGCTTTCCCGGCAGCGATATCGAGCACGTGCAGTTCTTCCAGGAGCACGCCGAGTGGCGCGCGCGCCTGCGCATCAACCTGGTTAGTCTTTTCGGCGCCGGCTCCCCGCTGCCGGCCTTCTACGGCGAACAAGCGCTTGGCGACAGCGAAGACGGCAACCCGACCCGCGACTTCCTCGACCTGTTCAACAACCGGCTGCAGCGCCTTCTGCTGCCGATCTGGCAGAAGTACCGCTACCGCGCTCGCTTCACCAGCGGCGCCCATGACCCCTTCTCGGAGCAGCTGTTCGCCCTGGTGGGGCTCAGCGGCGAGGCCATCCGCAGCGCGCCGGAACTGAACTGGAAGCGTCTGCTGCCCTATCTCGGCCTGCTCAGCCTGCGCGCACACTCGGCCGCATTGATCGAATCGGTGCTGCGCTACTACTTCAAACACGCCGAGCTGAACATCGAGCAATGCCTGGAGCGCCAGGTGGAAATCCTCGACGAGCAACGCAACCGCCTCGGTCTGGCCAACAGCCAGCTGGGCGAAAGCCTGGTGCTCGGCGAGCGGGTCCGCGACCGCGGCGGCAAGTTTCGCATCCATATCCGCCAGCTGGACTGGAATCGTTTTCACGAATTCCTGCCCATCGGCAGCGGCTACCAGCCGCTCTGTGCGCTGGTGCGCTTCACCCTGCGCGACCCGCTGGATTACGACCTGCGCCTGGAGCTTCGCCCGGACGAGATCCGTGAACTGCGCATCGGCGCCGACAACAACTGCCGCCTCGGCTGGACCAGCTGGCTCGGACGCGACCGCGCCGACGGCCTGGTCACCCTGGGCAGCAAGACTCATTAAGGAAGATGAAAATGATCAATGTCGATCTGCAACAACTGGTACAGGCGCTGGACGCCGAGACCAAGCGCGATCTGGAAGGCGCCGCCGAACGCTGCGTGGTACGTGGCGGCAGCAAGATTCTCGTCGAGGACCTGCTGCTTGGCCTCCTCGAGCGTCCCGATGGACTGCTCAAGCGAGCCTTGCTGGATGCCGAAGTCGATACCGGCGCACTGGCGCAGGCGCTGCAACCGCGAGGCGAGCACAGCGAGTCACGTAACCCGGTGTTTTCCACCGAACTGGTGCAATGGCTACAGGATGCCCTGCTGGTGGCCAGTCTGGAACTCGGCCAGAGCCAGATTGACCAGGCCGCACTGATTCTCGCGCTGCTGCGCAATCCGCTGCGCTATGCAGGCAGTCATTACCAGCCATTGCTGGCCCGGCTGGACGCCGAGCGCCTGCGCGACTTCGCCCTCAGCCAGCAGCCGCAGGCCGCGAACGGCAAGCAGCCAGCCAGTGGCGAATCCAACCTGGCGCGCTTTACCCACAACTTCACCCAGCAGGCCCGCGACGGCAAGCTCGATCCGGTGCTCTGCCGCGACTCGGCGATCCGCCAGATGATCGACATCCTCGCCCGGCGGCGAAAGAACAATCCGATCGTGGTCGGCGAGGCCGGGGTCGGCAAGACGGCCATCGTCGAAGGCCTGGCCCTGCGCATCGCCAGCGGGGAAGTGCCTGCGGCACTCAAGGGCGTCGAGCTGCTCTGCCTCGACCTCGGTCTGCTGCAGGCCGGCGCCAGTGTGAAGGGCGAATTCGAACGCCGTCTGCAGGGGGTGATCGACGAGGTGAAGGCCTCAGCCAAGCCGATCATCCTATTTATCGACGAGGCGCACACCCTGATTGGCGCCGGCGGCCAGGCCGGCAGCGGCGATGCGGCCAATCTGCTCAAGCCGGCCCTGGCGCGCGGCGAGCTGCGCACCATCGCTGCAACGACCTGGAGCGAGTACAAGAAGTATTTCGAGAAGGACCCGGCCCTGGCCCGCCGTTTCCAGCCGGTGCAACTGCACGAGCCGAGCGTTCCGGAAGCCGTCACCATCCTGCGCGGGCTGGCGCCGGTCTACGAAAAGAGTCACGGCATCTACCTGCGCGACGATGCGGTCACGGCCGCCGCCGAACTGTCGGCGCGCTACCTGGCCGGCCGGCAGCTGCCCGACAAGGCCGTCGACGTGCTGGATACTGCCTGCGCGCGGGTGCGCATCAGCCTTGCCGCCGCGCCCGAGGCGCTGGAACGCCTGCGTGGTGAGGTCGCCGTAGGCGAGCGTCAACGTGAAGCCGTACGCCGCGATCTGGCCGCTGGCCTGCCGGTCGACGCGGCTGTCCTCGAGCGGCTGGAGCAACGTCTGATCACGGCGGAGGACGAGATCGAGCAGCTCGAATTCCGCTGGGCCAAGCAGCGCCAGCTCGCCGAGCGCCTGCTCGACCTGCGCAAGCGCACCGCCGAAGCCCGCAGCGATGCGAACGAAGACGACGAGACCCCCTCGCTCGATGAGCTGGAGGCCGAACTACGCACCGTGCAGGCCGAACTCGCCGCCGCCCAGACCGAGCAACGACTGGTCAGCCATGAGGTCTGCCCGCGCCTGGTGGCCGAGGTGATCAGCCACTGGACCGGCGTGCCCCTGACGCAGCTGGCCCGGGAGCACAACGCCCAGGTCGCCAACTTCGCCACCGATCTGCGCGCCCGGGTGCGCGGTCAGGAACAGGCAGTGGAAGCGCTGGATCGTGCCATGCGCGCAGCAGCGGCCGGACTGAACAAACCCGACGCTCCGGTGGGCGTGTTCCTGCTGGTCGGCCCCAGCGGCGTCGGCAAGACCGAGACCGCCCTGGCCCTGGCCGATCTGTTGTACGGCGGCGAGCGCTTCCTCACCGTGATCAACATGTCCGAGTTCCAGGAGAAGCACAGCGTTTCCCGCCTGATCGGCGCGCCTCCGGGTTACGTCGGCTACGGCGAAGGCGGCATGCTCACCGAAGCGGTACGGCAGAAACCCTACTCGGTGATCCTGCTCGACGAGGTGGAGAAGGCCGATCCGGATGTGATGAACGTTTTCTACCAGATCTTCGACAAGGGCGTGGCGAATGACGGCGAAGGCCGCGAGATCAACTTCCGCAACACCCTGATCCTGATGACCAGCAACCTCGCCAGCGAGCGCATCGCCAGCTTTTGCGCGGCCGGGCAGCGGCCGGCGGCCGAGGATCTGGAACTGGCGATCCGTCCGCAGCTGTCGCAGCACTTCAAGCCGGCCCTGCTCGGGCGCATGCGCGTGGTGCCTTACTACCCGATCGCCGGCGAGGTGCTCGACGAACTGGTCATACTCAAGCTGGCACGCTTCGGTGAGCGACTGCAGCGTCGCCAGCTGCAGTTCAGCCATTGCCCGGGGCTGGTCACGCACCTCGCCGAGCGCTGCAGCGACAGCGACAGCGGTGCACGGCTGATCGACCATCTGATCGAGCAGCACCTGCAACCGCTGGTGGTGGACCGCCTGCTCGATGCCATGGCCAGTGGCGAGCCGCTGCAGCGGGTGCATGCCACGCTGGATGGCGACGGCGCGCTGATCTGTGAGTTCGCCTGAGATGTCCGCGATGTTCAATCAGGTGCCACAGCCACTGCGCTATGCCGAGGCCCTGCTGGGCCGCTTCGCCGGGCTGGCGCGCGCGGCGAATGCCGACAGCCTGCTCGGTGGGCTGGTGGAAACCGCGGCGCAGCTGAGCGATTGCCAGCTCAGCCAGCTCTATCTGCTGGACGCCACCCACACCCGCCTGACCCTCTCGGCCGAGTGGCACAACGGCCTGTTGCAGCCACGCGAAGCCACCAGCCTGCCGAGCGATTACGACGGCGAGCAGCTGCTGCAATACTGCCTGTGCCAGAACCAGACCCTTTGCCTTAGCGAACTGGACAGCAGCCTGCACGCATCGGGCTTTCTGCCGGACAGCCCGATTCCCTGGCGCAGCCTGCTCTGCCTGCCACTACAGGACGAGCAGCAGCGCGTCGCCGGCCTGCTGCTCACAGCCAGTACCGAGTCGCGCGAGCTGCACGGCTTCAGCGGCTCGCTGGCCCAGCTCGGCGCCTTCGGCCTCACCCAGCTGCATCTGCTCCAACGCCTGCGCGCGCCCGGCAGCACCACGCCTCCTGCCGCGCCAGTCAGTCCCTGCGCCAGCGGTTACGGCCTGATCGGCGACAGTCCGCGCATGCGCGCGGTCTACCAGCTGATAGGCAAGGTACTGCACAGCCCGGTCAATGTGCTGCTCACGGGAGAAACCGGCACCGGCAAGGAACTGGTGGCGCGCGCCATTCACGACTGCGGCTTTCGCCGCAGCAAGCCCTTCGTCGTGCAGAACTGCGCCTCGCTGCCTGAGCAGCTGCTGGAAAGCGAACTGTTCGGCTACCGCAAAGGCGCCTTCACCGGCGCCGACCGCGACCGCAGTGGCCTGCTCGACGCGGCGAACGGCGGCACGCTGTTTCTCGACGAGATCGGCGACATGCCGCTGCTGCTGCAGGCCAAGCTGTTGCGCGTGCTGCAGGAAGGCGAAGTACGCCCGCTGGGCTCCACCGAAACCCACAAGGTCGACGTGCGCATCGTCGCCGCTACCCATCGCGACCTGCGCAGCCAGGTGGAAAACGGCCTGTTTCGCGAGGACCTGTTCTACCGCCTCTCGCACTTCCCCATCGAACTGCCGCCGCTGCGCGAGCGTGACGAGGACATCCTGCGCCTGGCCCGGCATTTCGCCGACAAGGCCTGCGCCTTCCTTCAGCGCGATCTGTGTCGCTGGTCCGACGCCGCGCTCGAACGTCTGGCAGGCTATGCCTTCCCCGGCAACGTGCGGGAATTGAAGGGCCTGGTGGAGCGCGCCGTACTGCTCTGCGAGGGCGGTGAGCTGCTGCCGGAACACTTCAATCTGCATGTGGAGGCGAGCCTGGACAGCAGCCTGAACCTGCGCGAACGCATGGAACGGGTCGAACGCAGCCTGCTCATGGATTGCCTGCGCAAGAACGGCGGCAACCAGAGCCAGGCCGCCCGCGAACTCGGCCTGCCACGACGCACGCTGCTGTATCGCATGGAACGGCTGAATATCAGCCCGGCCGATCTCTAAGGAAGGAAAGACGCCATGTTCAACCCAGCCAACCAGGCCCACTTCACGCTTTGCCTCGAAGGCGACGAGCACGACTTCAAGGTGCTCGAATTCCAGGGCCGAGAGGCCATCAGCCAGCCCTATCGCTTCGACCTGGAACTGGTCAGCGAGCGCCCCGACCTGGATCTGGAAAGCCTGCTGCATCGCCCGGCGTTTCTCGCCTTTGCGCCGGGCGGCAGCGGCATCCACGGGCTGGTGCATCAGGCGGCCCAGGGTGAATCCGGCCAGCGCCTGACCCGCTATCGCCTCACGCTGGTGCCGCAGCTGGCCTACCTCGCCCATCGCACCAACCAGCGCATCTTCCAGCACCTGAGCGTGCCGCAGATCGTTGTCCAGGTGCTCGAGGAACACGGCATCCAGGCCGATGCCTACCGCTTCCAACTCGGCCCGGTGATCTACCCAGAGCGTGAGTACTGCGTGCAGTACGACGAGACCGACCTGCACTTCATCCAGCGCCTATGCGAGGAAGAGGGCATCCACTATCACTTCCAGCACAGCGCGTCCGGTCATGTACTGGTCTTCGGCGATGACCAGACGATCTTCCCCAAGCTCACCGCCACCGCCTATCAGCAGGACAGCGGCCTGGTCGCCGACCAGCCGGTGATCAAGCGTTTCGGCCTGCGCCTGGAAACCCGTACCAGCCGCGTCACACGCCGCGATTACGATTTCGAGAAGCCACGTCTGAGCATGGAGGCCGCGTTCCACAGCGACTTCCAACCTGATCTCGAAGACTACGATTACCCCGGCCGCTTCACCGAGCGCGCCCGCGGCAAGCACCTGTCGCAACGCGCCCTGGAGCGCCACCGCCACGACTACGAACTGGCCGAAGGCGACAGCGACCAGCCGCGGCTGGCGAGTGGGCATTTCCTCCCGCTCGGCGAACACCCCCGTAGCGACTGGAACCAGCTCTGGCTGCTCACCGAAGTGCTGCACGAAGGCAAGCAGCCGCAGGTGTTGGAGGAGTCGGTACTGGAGCTCCCCTCTCCCTCCGGGAGAGGAGCTGGGGGTGAGGGCGCTCCAGGCAACGCTCAGTTCCATCAGGGCTACCGCAACCGCTTCAGCGCCACGCCCTGGGACATCCCCTTCCGCCCAGCCCTTCACCATCCTAAACCGAAGGTGCTCGGAAGCCAGACCGCCGTGGTCACCGGCCCCGCCGGCGAAGAGATCCACTGCGACGAGTACGGCCGCGTAAAAGTCCAGTTCCACTGGGATCGCGAAGGCCAGGCCGACGACAAGACCAGCTGCTGGCTGCGCGTCTCCTCCAGCTGGGCCGGCGACCGCTACGGCGGCATCGCCATCCCGCGGGTCGGCATGGAAGTGCTGGTGACCTTCCTCGAAGGCGATCCCGATCAACCGCTGGTGACCGGCTGCCTGTACCACAAGGAGCATCAGGTCCCCTACGACCTCCCAGCGAACAAGACCCGCACGCTGTTCAAGACCCTGAGCAGCCCGGGCGGTGGCGGCTACAACGAACTGCGCATCGAAGACCGCCAGGGCGCCGAGCAGATCTACATCCACGCCCAGCGCGACTGGGACGAGAACATCGAGCACGACCAGAAGATCCGCGTCGGCCACGAGCGCCACGACACCGTCGAGGCCAACAGCTACGGCGAATTCAAGGCCGAGGAACACCGCACCACCCACGCCGACCGCAAGACCGAAGTCCGCGCCAACGACCACCTCACCGTCGGCAACAGCCAGCACCTGAAGATCGGCGCCGGTCAGTTCGTCGAAGCGGGCAACGAGATCCACTACTACTCCGGCAGCAAGGTCGTCATCGACGCCGGCATGGAACTCACCGCCTCAGCCGGCGGCAGTTTCCTCAAGCTCGACCCCAGCGGGGTGACGCTGAGCGGTGCGACGATCCGGATGAATTCGGGTGGCGCTGCCGGAAAGGGCTCGGGGCTGAAGATCCTGGCGCCGGTAATGCCATGGCTGGCAACCAGCGCCATTGCCGGCAGCCTCACCTCGCCTGCCCTGATCAACATGTCGCGGCAACTCAAACAGGCCGCGGCCGCCAAGCTGCTGTTGGTCAAGCAATGCGCAATGCAAGCCGATGGCTCATGCCACTTGGAGGTTTGCCCATGCGGCAAGAACGCGAGCACGGCCTGATGCAGGCTGTAGAAGAACCGGACATCGAGCGAGACGACCTCTACCTGCTGCTCGATAGTGCTGCATTACCGGCTCTGCAGATCATCTACCAGCACGACGACGAACCCCACCTGGAGCTGCTGTACCGAGGCACGCGCCATGAGTCCATGCTGGAATGCAGCCCCGTGCTGTACAGCCTCGCGGGGCAGCATCTGATGTGGCAGAACCGGGAGCGCTGGCAATCGGCAGGGCTGCTGTTGGAAAGCGCGGCGAGCATCGATGATCTGGCGAACCATTTGCGCAGCCTTCTCAGCGTCAGATTGCCCTCCGGTGAACTGGCATTCTGCAGGTTCTACGACCCGGCCTTGAGCGAACGCTTCTTCGACAGCCTCACGCAAGAAGAGCTGGGCGCTTGGCTCGGCCCGATCAGCGGCATCTGGCTGACCAACGAGCAGAGCGAATGGCGAGGTTTCACCACAAACCAGATTTCTCTCGGCAGAACTGCTGACGACGAGGGCTGGTTTGCGCTCCGTCCCGAGCACCTTGCCCATTGGCAACAACAGGAGCGACAGCGTTTCATCCAGCGCCTGATCAGCCATTTTTCTGCAGACAACTTTCATGAAAAGGCCGCCCCGGAGCTGGAAGCGGTCGTCAAGCAGCGCGTGCACGAAGCCGAGGCATTCGGTATCGAGGCAGAACGGCACCTGTTCGCTTACGTTGAATTAGCGCTGCAGTTTCCCGATGCCATCGACAGCCCCGAGGTTCGAACGGGGCTGACCAACAAGGAAGAACCTGCCGAGCACCGGCTGGCTCGTATCGAAGCCTGCCTGCTTGGACTGCATGGATAAAGCGAATGGAATACACGATACAGAGGGGCGACACCCTGACCCGGATCGCCAGCGATCACGGCATCACTGTCAGCAGCCTGTTACGCCTGAACCCGCAGATTGAAAACCCAAACCAGATCCAGGCAGGCCAGATCTTGCGCATGCCCGCGTCGAGCAGCCCGGCACGCCCCGGCTGCACCGCGGGACAGATCATGCAGGACAGCCAGTGCAGCGGGGCTGCATTCGACGTCGCCTTCTACTGGAACGAAGAAGTGCAGAGCCGCCAGGCGATCTATGAGGCGATCTACGGACGTGAAATGCACTTCCTCCACCGCTCGTTGTTCCAGCGTAACAACGAGCATCTCAACGAGACGGTACTGCCTGGCGAGATTGTCATCATCTCCAACATGCCGCGCACCGACGCCGACCGACAACGCCTGGAAGCCCTCAGGGAACAGGCGCGACTCGCAAGTGAAGGCATTCAACAGCTGTCACCCGCCGAAGCCATGACGGTCAAGCGGCATCTGGAAGTTCTGGACTACGTCTCGTTGGAAACCGTCGCATCCCACCAGAGCACCGCGCTGGGTGTACTGAGTGCCGCAGCCGGACGCCAGCTAGGGGACGTCAGGAGCACGCTGGAAAAGATCAACGTCGCGTATGTCGACGAGCTCAGCCGCACCGGAAACCCCAACCGATTTTCGCCGGAGTTCTATGCGAAGCGTCAGCAGCTATTCGGCCAGCTGAATCATTCCCTTGGCCGCCTGACCCTTTCAACTGTCAATATCCGTAATTACGACAGCATCAAGACCACGCTCGGCCTATCGACCAAATCGATCCTGCATAACGCTTCTGCGATTACTGAAAGAGGCGAAGTTCCGCAGCTTGGGCAACGCATCAATACGGTTTCGAATTGGGCGAAGGGCGCTAGCCGCTTAGGCTATTTGGGCATCGCCATCGACGGAGGCGTTCGATTGAATGCGATTCAAGAAGCCTGCACGGTGGGCAATGACCAAGCCTGTACCCAAACTAGCTTCAAGCAGGTAACCGGATTCTTTGGCAGTGCGGGAGGGGGTGCCGTAGGAGGTTTCGCAGGTGCCAAAGTAGCGACTGCCGTGGTGGGAGGAATTGCACTTGCGTTCGGTGTCACGATTGGAGCTCCTGTCCTCGCAGTGATCGCAATCGCTGGCGCCGCTGCCGGAGCCTATTACGGAGGGTCTGAAGGCGGCAGTTTTGGCGAAGAGGTGGGCACTATTATTTATCGGGGAATTTACTGATATGAACGAAGCCTCGGTGCTTGAGCGAATCTTCTATCTCGGGTGGCTGCTACTATTCGTAGCCGGAGGCATTAATGGCATTTATATCTGCTTCCACGGAATTCGTCGGCTCGACCCGTACTTCTCTCGGCTACCCAATATCAAGTGGGAATCCTATAGTCCGTTTGATACCTTCTGCCGAATGCACCGTTATAGTTTTCTTTACGCATTCGGTGTGACTCGACCAAAGGTAAGCCGCCCTGTAACTGCTTGGCTTTACTTCACCTGCATAACACTTATCGTGTACTGGATCAGCATGTTTATCGGCTTCCTTCGTCATCAATTCGATATAAATATTATCTCCTGATTGCAAACTGCATTCGATTGCAATCCTTTTCGGCCTATCAATAAGACAACTGGCAATGAGCGGGATGCAGTGGTGTTCGGTCTCCACCGCTCGTTAACCGTTCGGCAGGCAAAAGCAGTCGGGCGATGAACGGACAGGGATTAAGCCGCACAAAGTGACAAAATGACATCACAGCTGCGACGTGCAGCCCTTCCCGATGATCAGAGTCACTTTCATGCCCGCCAATCGACGCTATTCCATCATCCTCGAACACACCGGCCAGGTCCTGCTCGAGCAGGCCTCACTCGAGCAGGTCGAGGCGTTCTGGGACGCCAATGATGACCTTTACTTCGGCCTGCGCATCGAAGACGCGCAGAGCGATCACGCTCGCGTGTTCGTCACCGATGAAATTCCCGAAGATGAAGACGTCGTGCCTGCCTGATGTGATAACTCCAGGCCGGCACTAGCGAATTCCCCACAGGTGATCGAGCGAGAGCCGGCCGGCGCCTCGACCTATCAGCAGTAGCAGCAGCGCCGCCCAGCTCAGGTGAGTCGACCAGGCGTCCGGATAGACGAACAGCTGGATCACCAGCGTCATCAGCAGTAACGCCAGCGCCGATAGCCGCGTGAACAGGCCGAGCACCAGCGACAGTGGGAGCAGGTGCTCGGCATAGGTCGCCAGGTGCGCCGCGACGGACGGTGGCAGCAAAGGCAATGCGTATTCGCTGCGAAAAAGCTCGAACGTGCCCGAAGTAATGTCCAGCACGCCGCTCACCTTGGTGCGCCCGGAGAGGAGGAAGATCGCCGCGATGGCCAACCGTGCCGTCAGGCTCAGCAGTGAATCGCCGAGCAGCTGCTGTAATCGCTGCGCGGCTGCGTTCCATTGTTGCCGCAAACGCAGCGGCTGGTTGTGCATGGCGTTCATGACGGTTTCCTCATGTGGATGGCGTCGTCGGCGCCAGCGCGGCGAACGCGCCCGCCGCCAGCAGTCGGCCGAGCAGGTCGTTGAAGTCGAGTTGCGGCTGAATCGCCAGCGCCAGTTCCGATGCCTGCGCCAGCGAACGGCCAGCGGCGCAGGCATCGAGAAAGGCACAACCGGCGCGTTCGAGTGGCTGCCAGCCAATGCGGCCGGCACTTCGGCTTAGCAGTACCCCTTCGCCTTGCCAGACCAGTTCTGCCGCCACCACGCGCCCTTCGCGGGTGCAACTCCAGATGCTGAAAACCGGTAGCTCGGCGAACCACCGCCAACGCAGCGCAGCGCGCGGTACGAGCGCCTGCCGGGCCAGCTGCTCCGGTTTTTGCGTCGTCAAGCCAGCGAGGGCAAGAGCGGGTTGCTCAACGGCGCTGAATACCTCGAGCCAGAGCCGGTCCAACTGCGCGACACCAGACAGATAGGGCAACTCCCGCGCCGGTTCGAAGCCCTGCAGGAACGCCGGAAAATCCTCACCGTATTCGAGCAACGGCCCCCTGCGCGGCGGCATCTCGCGCGCGTACAGCGTCGCGGCGGCGGCAAACCACTCCGCCCCCACCAGTCGTTCGACGGCAGGAAAATTGGCGCGCAGCGCATCGACACAGCCCTTGGCCAGGGTGTTGCGGTAGACCGCGAAACCGGGCTGCCCCACCAGCGCAGCGACCTCGCCCGCCGCACTATCGGGCACGCCGGTCAGCGCCGCGACGAAGGCATCCTGAAATGCTGCCAGCGAGCCGCTCATTGCCAGGCCCTCACTTCATCGAGCACCTGCTGGGCGCGGGTGCGCTCGGCCAGCAGCGTCTCGAAGGCTGGCAGCTTGTCGTCGCGTTCGATCAGCGTCGGGCGCGGGCCGATACGCTCGATCAATTGCCGATAGAGCGTCCATACCGCCGCGTCCACTGGTGCATCGTGGGAGTCGATCAGCAGCGAGGATGCGTCATCCTGGCTGTGCCCGGCCAGGTGAACCTCCATGATCGGCGCGGCGGGAAAGCGCCGCAGGTAGGCAGCCGCATCGAAACCCAGGTTGTGTGCGCTGACCTGCACGTTGTTGACGTCCAGCAGCAGGCCGCAGCCGGTGCGCTGGCTGAGCTCAGCGAGAAAGTCGATCTCGTCCCACTCGTGCTGCTCGAAGCGCAGGTAATGGCTGGGATTCTCGATGACGATGCGCTGCCCAAGCACCTCCTGGGTGCGCTCGATGTTCGCCGCGATTCGTCGCAATGCCGCCGTGGTCCGCGGAAATGGCAGCAGGTCGGGATGGTAGTTGCCGCGCCAGCTCGACCAGGCCAGGTGTTCGGAGATCAACGCCGGCCGCACACGCTCGGCCAGCGCCTTGAGTCGCTGCAGGTGCGTCTCGTCCGGCGCACAGTCGGCGGCCAGCGACAGCGACACACCGTGCAGCGACAGCGGGTACCGCGCCCCTATCGCCTCCAGCCAGTCGAGCCGCGGCCCACCGCCGACCATGTAGTTTTCCGGATGAACCTCGAACCACAACCCATCCGCCACGCAGGCGCAGGCGTCCGCGTAATGCTCGGGTTTGAGCCCAAGTCCTGCTCCGAGAAGCTGCATGGCCGGCACGCTACGCTCAGCGCTCGACCGGCGTCAGCGAGCCCATCCCCTTGGGCGTCTCGATCGAGGTGCAGGTACCGGCGGGCACCAGTTTCCAGGCGTTGCCCTGGTAATCGCGCTTGGAACTGCCGGCGCAGCTGGTGCCGGCACCGGCCTTGCAATCGTTCTGTCCGGCCAGCGCGACGCCGTAGCATTTTTCCATGTCGCCTTTGTCGTTCTCGCCTGCCTGAGCGCCCGCGGCGATCGAAGCCAGGGCAATGGCGGCCGCCGCAAGGTTGAGAGTCTTCATGTTGGATTCTCCGCAATCGTTGAGTGGCCATCGGCGAATCTGCAGATGGCTCCTGAAGTAATTCGCTGCCTCAGTCGCGGTGGTTACAGCCAGCGAAAAATTATTTTGAGATTTCCCCGCGGCGCCCCTACCGTGACCCTGCCCGACGGGCGGCGGACATTTCGCGGTTCCACCTGTAACCAGAGCAGCCGATGGAACGAACTACCTCTCAGGAGACACTCCAGGCCCGCGAGAACGAGCTGCGCGCGCTGCTGCTGCGCGGGCTCGATGGCGATGCGAGGGCCTACCGGGCATTCCTCGACCAGCTCGGCGGTCATCTGCGCGGTTTTCTGCGACGCCGCCTGCCGCAGTCGGACGAGTTGGAAGACGTTCTGCAGGAAGTACTGCTGGCGGTGCACAATGCGCGGCAGACCTATCGCGCCGAGCAGCCGCTGACGGTCTGGGTGCAGGCGATCTGTCGCTACAAGCTGACCGACCACTACCGCGCCCGTGGCCGCCAGGCCGCGCAGACCGACTGGCTGGACGAGGCCGACGAGCTGCTCGCCGTACAGGACAATGAGCAGACCGAGGCCCGCCGCGATCTGGGCAAGCTGCTCCAGCAGCTGCCGCCACGCCAGCGGCTACCCATCGTTCACGTCAAACTGGAGGGCCGCTCGGTGGAAGAAACTGCGCGTCTGACCGGGCTTTCCAGCTCGGCGATCAAGGTCGGTATTCATCGCGGGCTCAAGGCCCTGGCGGCGAAGATTCGAGGTGGCGCATGAAAACCGATGACCTGATTGCCCTGCTCGCCAGCGAGGTTGCGCCGGTGGACCGGCACGTCGTCGCCAGGCGCTTCGCCACGGCGCTGCTGTGCGGGCTGGCCGGCGCGCTGTTGCTGATCGTGACCGCATACGGCATTCGCGCCGACCTGTCGGTGATCGCCACCACGCCGCTGTTCTGGGCCAAGTTGGCATTGCCGGCGACTCTGCTCGCCGGCGCGCTGCTGCTGACCACGCGCATGGCGCGTCCCGGCACGCGGGTAGGTCGCAGCTGGGTGCTACTGGCGGTGCCGGTGGCGATCGTCTGGGGCGCCGCGCTGGCGATCCTGATTACCGCCCCGGCCGACGCACGCATGCCGCTGCTGCTCGGCAACACCTGGCGCGAGTGCCTGGCGAACATCGTGCTGCTGTCGATGCCCGCCTTCATCGCCGCGTTCTGGGCGTTGCGCGGGCTGGCGCCGACGCGCCCACGTCTGGCCGGCGGCGCTGCTGGTCTGCTCGCTGGCAGCATCGCGGCGCTCGCCTACAGCCTGCACTGCCCGGAGATGGCGGTGCCGTTCTGGGCGCTCTGGTACTTGCTCGGCATGTTGCTGCCCGGCGTGCTCGGTGCACTGCTCGGGCCGCGCCTGCTGCGCTGGTGAGGCGCCGCAGTGCGCCCTGGTCCGGCATAATCGTCGACCCGCCCGCGGAGCCGAAGCCATGCAGATCGACGAAGAACTGACCCTGAAGAAGCTGGAGGTGTTTCTGGCCTTCATGCGCAGCGGCAATCTGGGCAAGGCCGCGGTGGAGCTGAACACCAGCAACGTCAGCGTGCACCGCGCCATCCACTCCCTGGAAAGCGCGCTGCGCTGCCCGCTGTTCAAGCACGAGGGACGCAACCTGATCCCGCTGGAAAGCGCCTACGTGCTCGAAGAGCGCGCTCAGCAGCTGGTCAAGGACGTGCTCGAGACAGTGCGCCAGACTCGCGAAGCCGCCGGCTTCTCGGCCGAGCGTTTCAAGCTCGGCGCGCTGTATTCGCTGACGGTGAAGACCGTGCCGCAGCTGATCATGGGTTTGAAACTGCGCCGCAGCGAACTCAACATCGACCTGATCCTCGGCTCCAACGTCGACCTGCTCTACAAGCTGAAGAACATGGAGCTGGACGCCATCCTGGTGTCGCTCAACGAAAGCGTGGCCGACCCGGACTGCGCCCAGGTGCAGCTGTTTTCCGACGACATCTTCCTCGCCGCGCCGGCCGACTCGCCCTTCGCCAACCAGAGCGAGGTGGACCTCAGCGACCTGCGCGACGCCACCTTCATCACCCTGTCCCAGGGCTTCGCCACCCATCAGGACGGCAACCGGGTGTTCCAGCTGGCGGGTTTCGAGCCGAAGGTGGCGATGCAGGTGAACGACATCTTCACCCTGCTGAGCATGGTCAATTCCGGGGTCGGCTACGCGCTGCTGCCGGGGCGCGTGGGCATGGTCTACGAATCACGGGTCAGGCTGATCCCGCTGCAGGCGCGTTATCACCTGCAGCAGCATATCGGCGTGGTGTTCCTCAAGGCCAAGGAGCGCGACCCCAACCTGCTGGCGCTGCTCGCCGAATGCCGGATGTACAGCCTGAAACACCCGAGCTGAAGCGGCGTAGATTTCGTGGGCTCGCAGGTAGGTTGGCGCTGAGCGCAGCGAAGCCCAACAGGGGGGCACAACCTGTTGGGCTTCGTCGCTGCGCGCCTCAACCCAACCTACGTGCTGTGTCCCCGTTCGCGATGCAGGGCTTGCCTGGCCCGGATTTCGTGGGCTCGCGGGTAGGTTGGCGCTAAGCGCAGCGAAGCCCAACAGTGGCCACAACTGTGTTGGGCTTCGTCGCTGCGCGCCTCGACCCAACCTACGCGCTGTGTCCCCCGTTCGCGATGCAGGGCTTGCCTGGCCCGGATTTCGTGGGCTCGCGGGTAGGTTGGCGCTGAGCGCAGCGAAGCCCAACAGGGAGTGCACAACCTGTTGGGCTTCGTCGCTGCGCGCCTCGACCCAACCTACGCGCTGAAACAGCGTAGGGTGGAAAACCGCTTCGCGGGTTTTCCACGCGCGGCGTGGGGCCAATCGGCCGGGATGGTCGGTCGCCACCGCAGCCGGTGGAAGAGGCTTCGCCGTCTTCCACCCTACGATTGCATGATTAGGCGACGGCTGTCTGCCCGGATGCCACCGGAGCCGGCCGGCCCAGGCTTTGCGCCACCACGTCGCCGATCATGTCCGCGGTGATCGCACTCAGCGTCCAGCCCAGGTGCCCGTGGCCGGTGTTGTAGAACACGCAGGGCGAACTGCCGCGGCCAACCTTGGGCATCATGTTCGGCATCATCGGCCGCAGACCGGCCCAGGGCACCACGCTGCGGGTGTTGACGCCGGGGAAGCACTGGTTGACCCACTCCACCAGCGGGCGGATGCGATCGGCGCGGATATCGCGGTTGTAGCCGTTGAACTCGGCGGTGCCGGCGACGCGGAAGCGGTCATCACCGAGGCGACTGCTGACCAGCTTGGTCTCGTCGTCGAGCAGGCTGACGATGGGTGCCGAGGCGCGGCTGACTTCGTCGGTCAGGTTGACGGTGATCGAGTAGCCCTTGACCGGATAGATGTTCACCCGGTCGCCCAGCTGTGCAGCGAAATCACGACTTGCGGTACCGGCACAGATCACCAGGCCATCGAATTCCAGGCGTTCGCCACCGGCAACGCCGCCCAACGTCACGGTCGCGCGCTTGCCGTCAGTGGCCACCGCCTGCACGTCCTCGCCATACAGGCAACGCACGCCGAGCCGCTCGATCGCCGTGGCCAGGCCATGGGTGAACTTGTGGATGTCACCGGTGGAGTCGCACTCGGTGTAGTAGCCGCCGTAATAGGTGCCGGCCAGGGTCGGCTCGATGCCACGCATCTCTTCCGGCGTCACGCTGCGTCGCGGCAGGCCGCCTTCGGCGAGCAGCCGGGAAACCTCAGCGGCATGGTCGAAGCCGGCCTTGTCGCGGTAGATGTGCAGGATGCCTTTCTTCTTCAGGTCGAAGTCGACACCTTCCGCCTCGGCCCAGGCGAATAGGTGTTCGCGCGCGGCGATGGCCAGACGCGCGGTTTCGACCGTGTTCTTGCGGTAGTTGGGAATCGAGCCGATGAACTCGGCGAACCAGGAGAGCTTGTGCCAGCTGGGCTTGGGATTGACCAGCAGCGGCGCATCGCTCTTGAGCATCCACTTGAGGCCCTTGACGATGGTCGACCAGTGGTTCCAGACCTCGGCATTGGAGGCCGACAGCTGGCCACCGTTGGCGAACGAGGTTTCCATCGCGGCGTAGCGGTGCTTTTCCAGCAGGGTGACCGAGAAGCCGCGCTTGGCCAGGGCATAGGCGGTGGTGACGCCGGTGATGCCGCCGCCGATGACTGCGATTGTTTTCATTGTTGCGCTCCAGAACGTCGAGGGGTCATAGCCCGTGCGCCCAACGCGCGGCGGGCGCCCCCTCTGTTCTGGACCTGAGAGATTCACGAGCGCGTGACGCGGCTCGCTTGCTCCTTCGGTGCGCCCGGCGACGAAAACCGGGCGGCTCTTCAGAGTTTCAGCGGTGATAGCGGTCCTTTTGCCTGAGAGTTTCCGGGGCGGTTGCTCCTTCGGCGCTGCCATGCGGCAGTCTCTCCCGCAATCACATCGATCCGCGTCGATCGCCAGCTGCGGCAAATCGTCACGCAATCGCAGGAGACACCCTGCCAGAAAAACCTAGCGCTGTAACCCCCGACGTTGGCCCGAGAAGACGAGAGGCCGGGCGAAGGGCGCAGCCGCTCGCGCCCAGCGCCGGCCGGCGGCATCGCTTCAGACCTGGAAGCGCGCGGTCAGCTCCTGCAGCTCGCTGCCCAGCCGCGCCAGCTGCACCGTCGAGGCCGCGGTCTGCTGCGCGGCAGCCGCCGACTGCTCGGCCACATCGCGCACGCTGAGCACGCTGCGGTTGATGTCTTCGGCCACCGAACTCTGCTCTTCCGACGCCGTGGCGATCTGCATGTTCATCGCCTGGATGGTTGAGATCGTGCGGGTAATGGCCTGCAGCTCGTCGCCGACATCACGCGCCAGCCTGACCGTCTCATCTGCCAGGCCGCGGCTGCTGTCCATCAGCGAGGAGGCATGCAGCGCGCCCTTCTGCAGGTTGCCGATCAGCTCCTCGATCTGCGCCGTGGACTGCTGGGTGCGCAACGCCAGGCCGCGCACCTCGTCGGCCACCACGGCGAAACCGCGACCGGCGTCACCGGCACGAGCCGCTTCGATGGCGGCATTGAGGGCAAGCAGGTTGGTCTGCTCGGCAATGCCGTTGATCACCGTGAGCACTGTGCTGATGCCGGCCGTTTCCTGGTTCAGCTGCGCCATTGCCTCGGCCGACAGCCCGACCTGGGAGGACAGGCGGTCGATCTGCGTCAGGGCCCGCTGCACCACCACATCACCCTGCGCCGCTTGGCGGTCGGCATGCTGCGCGGCGCTGGATGCCTCGTCGGCATTGCGCGCCACCTCCTGCACGGTCGCGGCCATCTCGTGCATGGCGGTGGCGACCTGATCGGTCTCCAGGCGCTGGCTCTGGATGCCCGCGCTGGTCTGTTCGGTCACCGCCGAAAGCTCCTCTGCCGCGCTGGCCAGCTGGCCGGTGATGCCGCTCATGCGGCCGATCAGGTCACGCAGATTGTCACGGGTGCGGTCCAGCGCATCGAGCAGCTGGCCGAACTCGTCGCTGCGTCGCTGCCGCGGCTGCTCGGTCATGTCGCCGGCACCGATGCGTGCGGCGATCGCCACGGCCTGGGCCAGCGGTTGCGTCAGCTGACGCACGATGAGCCAGCTGATCAGCGATCCCAGCGCCACCGCCAGCAGCGTGATCGCCAGCAGCAGCGCTTTCTTCTGCCCGGCTTCGGCGCTGCGCTTGTCGGTCTGAATCTGCACGATTTCGCTGGTGTTGCGGTAGATGCTGTCGAAGATGCTTTGCATTTCTTCGCGCGCCTGCGCCTGGGCGGCGACGATCGGCGGCAACTGGCCGAACTGGCGGATATAGGTCGCCACCGAATCACGCAGAGGCTGCAGGTCGACGCCAGGGGTGCCGGCCAGCTGGGTATCCAGCCTGTCCACCGCCGCCTGCAGCGTGCTGAACTGTTGCTGCAATTGCTGCAGCGACTGCTCGGTCTCGGTCATCAGATAGCCGCGCACCATGAAGCGCACCATGCGGTTGTGCTTGGAGACTTCACCGGCCTGCAGGCCGATGGCTGCGCTGCGCGGATCCTCATGCATGACCGGTGCGTCCGGCGTGCCAGCCCAGCGGGCCTCCAGCTCGGCGATCAGTGCGTCGGACGTATTGCCGGCCGCGACCCAGCTGCTGCGCGTCTTCACTTTGCGTTCCCAGAGCCCGGCCAGTTCGAGGAAGCGCTGGCGGTAGTGCTGGGCCTTATTGGCGATCGCCTCCAGACGCTGCAGGTCCTGCGGATCGCTGAATTCAGCCTTCTGCTGCTGCACCAGCTCGACGACCCGGGCCACGGACTGTTCGACCGCCTCGACATGCCTGGGATCGCCGCGGGTCTCGAAGGCGACCTGGGCGTAACGGATGCGGTTGGCCTCGTCGAGCAACCTGGCCGCGCTCTGCGCCTTGTCGCTGCGCGAGATCAGTGCATCCATGCCATAGATACCGATCAGTGCAACGGCGATGGTCAGCGCCAGAACGGCGGCGAAGCCGAGGGCCAGTTTGTGACTGACCTTGAGAGAGTTCATCTTTCGGTATTCCTTGATGAACGCAAACGCGCCCCGGAAGGGCGCGCTGCGTATGGCTAGTGACTACAGCCGTGGTCGGCTCAGCCCAACAATCCACGCATGACGAAGAACAGAAGCGACGGCCCGAGCAGGCAACCCAGCGCGGTGTAGAACGCCGCAGTCAGGCAGCCGTAGGGCACCAGGCGGGCATCGGTGGCCGCCAGGCCGCCGGCCACACCGCTGGAGGTGCCGATCAGGCCGCCGAAGATCACCGCGGCACGGGGGTTGTTCAGGCCGATCATCGGCGCCACGAACGGCGTCGCGATCATCACCAGAATCGCCTTGACCAGGCCCGCGGCGATCGACAGCGCCATCACCTCGGAGCTGGCGCCGATCGCCGCGCCGGTCACCGGGCCGACGATGTAGGTCACAGCGCCCGTGCCGATGGTGGTCAGGCTGACCGCGTCGGTGTAGCCGAATGCCATGGCCACCGCGACACCGGCGACGAAAGAGGAGAACACGCCGACGAACAGCGCCAGCACACCCACCAGACCGGCGCGCTTGAGTTCCTCGACGCTGACGCCGAAACCGGTGGCGACGATGGCGAAGTCACGTAGCATGGCGCCGCCGAGCAGGCCGATGCCGGAGAACAGCGCGATATCCACCAGGCCCTTCTGCCCGCCGGTCACCACGCCGCCGATGTACGACAGCAACAGGCCGATGAGGATGGCCACCGCCGAGCCGTGCAGGCGGCCCTTGGTGAGCTTGTCGGACAGCCAGTAGGAGATCCACATGGTCGCGCCGATGATGGCGAAGCCGCTGATCAGGCCATAGCCGGTGATCACTTTCATGAGGGACTCGTACATGGATCAACCCTCCGCGGTCAGTGGCTTGGCTTCATCGGCTTCAGGCTTTTTTCGGCCGATCCGGTCGAGCACCGGCACCAGCGCGAAGGCCACGGCGACAGCCGCCACACCGGCGAGAATGGCCATCGGGCCGCCGCTGAGGGCGCCGTAGACGTTCTGTTGCGCAGCCATCGCGACCACGATCGGGATGTACACGGCACTCCAGAATTTCACCCCCTGTTCGGTTTCCATGTTGAACAGGCCGCGCTTCTTCAGGTAGCTGCCGAGCAGAATCAGCAGGACCATGGCGATACCCACGCCGCCGACGTTTGCCGGTACGCCCAACAGTTTGCCCAGCAGCTCGCCGGCGAAAATGCCGGTGAGGGTACACAAGGCCAGGAAGGCCACACCAAAGATGATCATTGTTCTTGTCCTTTTTGGTTGCGCCGCCTGCAGAGGGCTTGGCGCGTGTTATCGAGGTCGTTGTTTTTATCCATCGATCAGCCGCGAGTAAGGCTTGCTCGCGCTGAATGTGCACGCGGTCTATCGGCTCTGGCTGCCCTCCTGACGCAGCAAGGCGTCCAGTGTGTCGAGCCGGGCGCCGTCGAAGGCGACCAGCGTACCCTGTTCGAAAACCCGCCGCGCCAGGCCGGTGAGCACCTGGCCCGGGGGCAGTTCGATATGCAGGCGCACCCCGCGTTCGTAGGCGGTGCGCAGGGTGCCGTGCCAGTCGACGACACGGCACATGTTGAAGGCGAGGTCATCGCGCAGACGCTCGGCATAGAACAGCGGGCGCGCCAAGGTACCGCTGAGGTAGCGAATCCGCGGCGCGCGCAAGCTGACGGCGGCGAAGGCTTCGGCCAGCTGCCGCGCCGGCTGCTCGAGCAACGCGCAATGCGACGGCACGCTCATCGCCAGACGCCGCGCACAGGAGGCACCGAGGGCCTTGGCGCGGGCGGCGACCGCGGCCATGGCGGTATCGCTGCCGGCGATGACGAGCTGGTTGTCGGCGTTGATATTGCCCAGATGCACCGGCCCCTCGGCTTCGGCCAGTAGCGACTCGACCGTGCCCAGCGACAGGCCGAGGATGGCGGTCATGCCGTAACCCTCGGGGTAGGCCTGCTGCATCAGCTCGCCGCGCAGGGCGACCAGACGCAGCGCGTCGGCGAAATCCAGCGACTCGGCGACTACCGCCGCGGCGTAGGCGCCGATGGACAGCCCGGCGACGTAGTCCGGCCGCTGGCCGCGACGCATCAGCAGGCGCGCCCCGGCGACCCCGGCGACCAGCAGGCAGAGCTGCACGGCGCGGGTCGAGGCCAGCGCCTCGGCCGAATCCAGCGCCAGCACGTCCTCGCCAAGTACCGCGCTGGCCTCGGCCAGGGTTGCCGCAACTTCCGGTGCATCCGGCAGGCGCTGCAGCATGCCGGGCTTCTGCGCACCCTGGCCGGGAAAGGCGAACAGGCTGCTCATGCCGCCTGCTCCGCATGCCAGGGATCGTCAACCAGCCGGGGGCCATCCGCCGTCTTGACCAGCACCCGCGAGGACGTGCCAGCCCACTCGCGCAGCGCCAGGCCACCCAGCGGCGTTTCCAGTTGCAGATCGACACGGCAGGCGCTGCCCTCCAGCAGCTGCAGTAACGGGCGCGCCTCGCTGCGTGGCAGCGGGCGCTCGGTTCTGAGGAGCAGATCGAGATCGCTGTCCGGATGCGCCGTCGGCAGCCCGGTGGCCAGCTGAAAACCGGCCGAGCCGGTGACGCCCCAAACGTGGCCCAGCGCGTCGAGCAACGGGCGAAGCTCGGCCAGCACACGGAATACCGGAAGATCTTCGCTGGCCTGACGACCGAGCAAATCTTCCGGCGCGAGCCGATGAGCGATCACCTCGACCGGCATCAGCGCGGCCAGGCGTTGATCACGCGTCGCACCACGCAAGCCGACCGCGACCAGGCCAGAGGCCACGCGCGCACGTCGCACCACCACCGGCTGGCCAGCCGCGAGCACGGCGACCGCCCAGGCCGGAGCATCGACCGGCAACTGCTCGGGGCGCATGCCCCAGAGCAGGTCGTGGGGCAGCAGATCTTCAGGCTGGTACATGGCAGTCTCCTGCTCTTGTTGTTCATTGCCGGGTTGACCGGCCAGGGACGGCCGCCTCGTTGGCGGCCGCGCCCGTTACCACTGCGCGCGCAACAGCTCGCGTACCCGCGATGACGCCTCGCGGTTCGGCGCGCCCAGACGGCCGCGCAGGTCGCTGCTGTCGCCAATGTCCGCCACAGCCTTGTTCAGGCAGTCGCGCACACGCGCCAGATCATCCGCCGAGGGCTGCTCGATGCTGTCCACCGAGAGGGTTTCCCAGAGCAGGCCGAGGGTCGCGTAGTTGTCGATGTCGTAAGCCATTGGCGGCACCGATTCGGCCAGGGCTTCGAGCTCCTCGACGCTGCGCAGGGTGATGCGCGCCGCGGCGGCCTTGCCCATGGCGTGCACCATCACGCCCGGATCGCGCAGTGCGATGATCCGCTGGGCCTGATAGCCATGAGCGAGAAAGGCGCCGGACATGGCCTTGCCCACCAGCAGCGCGATCACCGGGTGCCCGGCCAGCCGCGCACGGGCATAGCCGTCCACCGCGCCGGCGAGGGCCTGATGAATGCCGAGGGCTTCCTCGCGGCGGCCATAGGCCTGGCTCGGCACGTCGACCACGGCGACCAGCACGCGCTTCTCCGCCTTGTCGCGATCGGACTCGATCACCTCGTCCACGGCCTGGCCCAGGGCCCAGCCTTCGAGCAGGCCGACCTCGCCATTGCGCGCGCGCGGGAAGGGATTCTCGGCGTCTGGCACCACGGCGATATAGCGGGCGGCGCGCTCACCGAGCGTGCCGTCGACCACCTTCACCGAGGCCGGATAGCCCGCCAGTACCTGACCGCCGGCCAGGGCTTGCAACCAGTTCAATCCACGGCTCATTGGGCATCTCCTTGGTAGAGGGCACGCACAGCGGCGGCATCGAGCTGCGCGCGGGTGTCGGCGTCGGCCAGACGCTGCAGGTACCAGGCGTGGCGGCGGCTGCGCGGTTGTTCCGGCTTGCCCCGGGCGAACAGGCTGTGCAGTTCGGCGCGGATCGCGTCGCTGTCGTCGGCGACGTAGCTGTCCACCAGGCCGCTGGCATGGCGCTGCTCGCCGCCGGTCAGGCTCCAGATGAACGGACGGTCGCGCGAGTCGTATTCCTCGATGCCGGCTTCCTGCTCGATCACCTGCGGGCCGTTGAGGCCGACGCGGGCCTCACGGGTGACGACCAGATAACTGCATAGCCCGGCGGCGATGGACATACCGCCGAAGCAGCCGACGGAACCGGCGACCACGCCGATCACCGGCTGGTAGTCGCGCAGTTCGACGATAGCCGCCTGGATCTCGGCGATGGCGGCCAGGCCCAGATTGGCTTCCTGCAGGCGCACGCCGCCGGTTTCCAGCAAGAGCACGGCGCGGGTCGGGATGCCGTTGCGGTTGTCCTCGACGGCCAGCTCCAGGCTGCCTGCGATCTTCGCGCCGCCGACCTCGCCCATGCTGCCGCCCTGGAAGGCGCCTTCGATGGCGGCGATTACCGCCGGCTGGCCGTCGATGGTGCCCTTGGCCACCACCACGCCGTCGTCGGCCTGGGTGACGATGCCCTGCTTCGGCAGCCAGGGCGAGGTGACGCGATCGAACGGATCGAGCAGTTCGCGGAAGCTGCCTTCGTCCAGCAGTGCGCGGGCGCGCTGGCGGGCACCGAGTTCGACGAAGCTGCGCGACTCGAGTAAACGGGCCACGGTGTTAGCGGACACATCAGTCATGGCCGACCTCCTCCAGTCCCTGCTCCAGACGCAGACGCACTACGCCGGGCGTGGCCCCAAAATCGTGAATATCGATGTTCAGCGCCGGCAGGTTCTGCTCGCGGAACATCCGCTCGAACAGGCTCTTCCAGCGTTGCTCGGCGCCATTGACCGAGGTGACCACCTGGATCGCCAGCTTGCCGGCCTGGCCGGGTTCGAGCAGCACTTCCAGATCGCCCGAGCCGACCACGCCGACCAGGGCCTTGCCGCGGGCGGGTTGCCCGGCGGCGAATTCGAAAGACAGGGTTTCCATGTTCAGTTGCTCCCAGTCGGCGCCGGCGCATGCGGCGCCAGGCGGTCGAGGAATAAGGTGGCGGCCAGCAGGTCGGCGGCACCGCCCGGCGAGGCACGCAGCGACAACATCTCGCCTTCCAGTGCGCGCAGCTGGCGGCGCCCGGCGAGGCTGGCGCAACCGCCGGCAGCCAGTACGGCACGGGCGCCCTGCTGCATCCGGGTCAGGCCGTCGAGGCCGGCACGGTGCAGCACGCAGGTGTCGCTGAGCTCGGTCATGATTGCCAGCAACGCATCGAGCCGGGCGTTCTGCTCGCCGGCCCCGCCGCGGCGACTTACCAGCAGCTGCGGCAGGCCCTGTTCGATGACGGCAGGAAAGCCATGCTGCGCCTGCTCCCGCGCACCGAGCACACCATAGGCACGGCAGACGCGCGCGCCGTGGCTGTCGGAAGTGACCGGTACGGCCGGGTCGCTCAAACGGGCCAGAGCCGCGGCCGTTGCCGCAACGCCTCGGGCGTCAGGCGCGTCGGCTTCCAGCGCCGCCGCCGCACTGAGCAGCCCCAGCGCCCAGATCGCCCCTCGATGGGTATTTACGCCACCCGTCACGCGGAGCATGTCGGCTTCGCCGTCGCGGCCCAGTTGGCCGAGGGTTTCGCGCAAGGGCTGGCCAACTTCGCCAATTTCCTGCGCCGCTTCGGCCATCGCCTTGAACGCCGGCCACAGCGCATGGGCCGAGGCGTGCATCAGACCCAGATGCAGATCGTCGTGCGCGCCGTTGCCGCGCCGATCCACCAGCCCTGGCTTGGGCGACAGGTCGGCCTCGTCGATCAGCGCCTGCACCGCCAGATCCGCCAGGCGCTCGGCCAGTGTCGGCTGCGCCTGTCTTGCAATGAGTGCGCTCATCACCAGCTCCTGAACTTGGCAGGCGGGTTGTAGAGGCCGCCGGACCAGTCGACCAGCTCAGCGATGCTCTTGGCCGCCAGCAGCTCGCGGGTCGCGTCGTTGCGGCGGATGCCGAGGTCTTCCGGCAGGGCGATCAGCCCTTCGCGGCGCATGCGCTCGGTGTCCTTCGGGTTGTGCCGCAGGCCGATGCTGGTGACGCCGGCCACCGCGGCGATCATCGCCTGGCGTTCCTCCAGCGAGCGGGCCTTGTACAGGTAGGCGATGCCTTCCTCGGTGAGCAGATGGGTGACGTCGTCGCCGTAGATCATGATCGGCGCCAGCGGCATGCCGCTCTTCTTTGCCACGTCCACCGCATCGAGCTGCTCGACGAAGGTGGGCTTGCCGCCTTCCTGGAAGGTCTCGACCATCTGCACCACGAGCTTCTTGCCGCGTTCGAGCAGGGTCACCGGGGCTTCGCCGCCGGGCATGGCCATGTCCAGCCAGGCCGGGGTCGGATGGCGGCGACCGCGCGGGTCGTGGCCCATGTTCGGCGCACCGCCGAAACCGGCCAGGCGCCCGCGGGTCACGGTGGAGGAATGGCCGTCGCCATCGACCTGCAGGGTGGCGCCGATGAACAGGTCCACCGCGTACTGCCCGGCCAGCTGGCACATCATGCGGTTCGAACGCATCGAGCCGTCGCGGCCGGTGAAGAACACATCCGGGCGCTGAGCGATGTAGTTCTCCATTCCCAGCTCGGTGCCGAAGCAGTGCACGCTCTCGACCCAGCCGGTCTCGATCGCCGGGATCAGCGTCGGGTGCGGGTTGAGCGTCCAGTTGCGGCAGATCTTGCCTTTCAGGCCGAGGGATTCGCCGTAGGTCGGCAGGATCAGCTCGATCGCGGCGGTGTTGAAACCGATGCCGTGGTTGAGCGACTGCACGTTGTGTTTTTCGTAGATGCCGCGGATCGCCATCATCGCCATCAGCACGTGCACCGGCTTGATGTGGCGCGGGTCGCGGGTGAACAGCGGCTCGATGTAGAACGGCTTGTCGGCCACCACCACGAAATCGACCCAGCTCGCCGGGATGTCCACGCGCGGCAGTTCGTCGACGATCTCGTTGACCTGGACGATGACGATGCCGTCGGAGAAGGCGGTCGGCTCGACCAGCGCCGGGGTGTCTTCGGTACTGGGGCCGGTGTAGATGTTGCCGTGGCGGTCGGCCTGGAAGCCGGCCACCAGCGCGACATTGGGGATCAGGTCCACCAGCAGGCGCGAGTAGAGTTCGATGTAGGTATGGATGGCGCCGACTTCCAGCAGGCCGTCCTCGAGCAGTTGGCTGATGCGCAGGCTCTGCGGGCCGGCGAAGGAGAAGTCGAGCTTGCGCGCGATCTGCCGTTCGAACAGATCCAGATGCTCGGCGCGGCTGACGCTCGGCATAATCATGTGCAGGTCGTGCAGCTTGCCGGGGTCGGCCTTGGCCAGGGAGCGGGAGAGGAAGTCCGCCTGCTTCTGGTTGTTGCCCTCGAGCACCACCCGGTCGCCAGGGGCGATCAAGAGTTCGAGGGCCTCGACGATCCGCTCGCTGGGCAGCACCACGCCATCGGCGAGGCTGCGCACCTGATCGAGACGACGGGCTTTTTCAGCGCGACGACGCGACCACTGCGGCGGTGGGGAGATTGTTGTTGTCATGGCGACTCCACAGTTTTTCCGCTTGTGGAGCGCACAGTAGGGACGTGACCGAAGGGTCATCAATCAAGCAGCAGGCACGACCATTACGCTTGGGTTAACGATATGTCTGAACGGCCTGTTTGCGAGGCATGCAGCAGGCGCGGCGCATTGCGCGCCATGCCTCTTGGAGCGATTACTTGTCGCGATTGATGTTGAACGGCGACCAGGCCTGGCGTGTCGGCATCACTTCCAGGCGGTTGATGTTGATGTGCTCCGGCAGGGTGGCGACGTAGAAGATTTGCTCGGCGATGTCCTCGGCGGTCAGCGGCGTGGTGCCGCGGTACAGCGCGTCGCTGGCGGCCTGGTCGCCCTTGGTGCGGACCAGGGTGAACTCGGTCTCGGCCATGCCCGGGGCGATGTCGGTGACGCGCACGCCGGTGCCGAGCAGGTCGCAGCGCAGGTTGTAGCCGAACTGCTCGACGAAGGCCTTGGTCGCACCGTAGACGTGGCCGCCCGGATACGGCCAGTGGCCGGCCACCGAGCCGATGTTGACGATGCTGGCGCCCTTGCCGGTGGCGATCAGCGTCGGCAGCAGCGCGTGGGTGACGTTGACCAGGCCGGTGATGTTGGTGTCGATCATGGTGTGCCAGTCGGCCAGGTCGACCTGCTGCGCCGGCTGCGGCGCCAGCGCCAGACCGGCGTTGTTGACCAGGCAATCGATCTGGCTGAACTCGCTGGGCAGCTGCTCGACCACCTCCTTCACCGCGCCGGCATGGCGCACGTCGAGGGTGGCGATATGTACCGGCACCTTCGCCGACAGCTCGCTCTGCAGCTCTTCCAGGCGCTCGCTGCGCCGCCCGGTGAGGACCAGCGCCCAGCCAGCCTCGGCGAAGCGGCGGGCAGTGGCGCGGCCGAAGCCGGAGGTGGCGCCGGTGATGAATACAATCTTCTGTTTCATGCTGTTCCTCTTTCTCTGTAATGCCCGACCGTCGTATAGGCGACGCGGCATGGGGGCGCTGTAACGGCGTCCAGCCTAGTGTCGCGACAGCGTTGAAATGTCGGTTCGCGTGATAAGCGTGCGATCTGCCGTGATTGCGAGGGTGGTGCCGTCCCGTAGGTTGGGCTGAGCTCGCGAAGCCCAACGGCGATGTCCAGCCTGACCTCGGCATTGCGCCCACCATCGCCCGTTGGGCTTCGTCGCGTTGCTCCTCAACCCCAACCTACTGTCTACATACGACATTTGACCGATGGTGCCACACTAGGGTCTGTTCCCGCTTCGTCGCAAGCCGCGTCGACCGCCAAAGCTTCACCGAATGGTCATCGCAGCTTCATCGACGCTTAGCGGGACTGCAACAGAGCCTGACTACCTTCTCGTCTAGACAAGTTGGCCGACCTCCCCGGCCGCGCAGACGAGAGGGCAAGACATGAATGCGGCTATTCGAGTCGAGCGACTGAACAAGACCTTCGCCGGCAAGCAGGCGCTGTTCGACCTGGGCCTGACGATACAGCCGGGCGAGATGGTGGCGCTGATCGGCGCGTCCGGTTCCGGCAAGTCCACGCTGTTGCGCCACCTGGCCGGACTGGCCTGCTGCGACCGCGCCGCGGGCGGGCGCATCGAGGTGCTCGGCCGCGAGGTGCAGGCCACCGGCCGTCTGCATGGCGAGGTGCGCCGTTTGCGCGCCGACATCGGCTACATCTTCCAGCAGTTCAACCTGGTCAACCGCCTCAGCGTGCTGGACAACGTCCTGCTCGGCTTTCTCGGCCGCATGCCGCGCTGGCGCGGATCGCTGGGCATGTTCAGCGACGAGCAGAAGCGCCAGGCCATGGCCGCACTGGAGCGCGTCGGCCTGGCCGAGCGCGCCGCGCAGCGCGCCTCGACGCTCTCCGGCGGCCAGCAGCAGCGGGTGGCGATCGCCCGCGCATTGACCCAGCAGGCCGAGGTGATCCTCGCCGACGAGCCCATCGCCTCGCTCGACCCGGAGTCGGCGCGCAAGGTCATGGAAATCCTCGCCGACATCAACCGCCAGGACGGCAAGACCGTGGTGGTGACCCTGCATCAGGTCGACTACGCCCTGCGCTACTGCTCTCGCGCCGTGGCGCTCAAGGGTGGGCGCATCCATTACGACGGCCCCTCGGCGGCACTCAGCGACCACCTGCTCAACGATCTCTACGGCGCCGATCTGGACGCCAGCCTGCTGTTCTCCGACCGCGCCCGCGCCGCCGAGCCGCGGCAGCTGCAGCTGGTCAACGGCTGAGCCGCAAGCCGACCCGACAACCAACGCCACACCTCAGGAGTGACCTCCATGTTGAAACGCTTCAGCCGCGCCCTCGCCGCCTCCACGCTGCTCGCCGGTGCGATGTTCGGCACCGCGCAGGCCGCCGAGACCATCACCTTCGGCATCATCTCCACCGAGTCCTCGCAGAACCTGCGCAGCGTCTGGGAACCCTTCCTCGCCGACATGAGCAAGCAGACCGGCTACGAGGTGAAGGCCTTCTTCGCCCCGGACTACGCCGGGGTGATCCAGGGCATGCGCTTCGACAAGGTCGATCTGGCCTGGTACGGCAACAAGTCGGCGATGGAAGCGGTGGATCGCGCCGGCGGTGAAATCTTCGCTCAGACGGTCGCCGCCAACGGCAGCCCGGGCTACTACAGCCATCTAATCGTGCACAAGGACAGCGCCCTGAATTCGGTCGAGGACGTGCTGAAGAGCGCCAAGAGCCTGACCTTCGCCAACGGCGACCCGAACTCCACCTCCGGCTACCTGGTGCCCGGCTATTACGTATTCGCCAAGAACAAGGTCGACGCCGGCCAGGCTTTCAAACGCAGCCTCAACGGCAGTCATGAGGTGAACGCGCTGTCTGTGGCGAACAAGCAGGTCGATGTCGGCACCTTCAACAGCGAAGGCATGGAGCGCCTTGAGATCACCGCGCCGGACAAGGCGGCGCAACTGAAGATCGTCTGGACCTCGCCGTTGATCCCGGCCGACCCGCTGGTGTGGCGCAAGAGCCTGAGCGACGAGCAGAAGAACAGGCTGCGCGAGTTCTTCATGAGCTACGGCGCCAAGCCGGCCGAGAAGGAAATTCTCGCCAACCTGCAGTGGGCGCCGTTCCGCGCTTCCGACAACGACCAGCTGCTGCCGATCCGCCAGCTGGAGTTGTTCAAGAAGCGCAGCGAAGTCGCCGCCGACAGCAAGCTCTCCGACAGCGACCGCCAGGCGCAGCTGCAGGGCATCGACCAGGAGCTGGCCAAGCTGGAGCAGCGCATGGCCGAGCGCGAGCAGAAGAGCGCCGCCGCCAAGGCCAGCTGACCAACGCCGGGCGTGGCGCGCTGGCGCCACGCTCCCGTCCGCGCCGTTTTCGAGAACCGAACATGACCACTCTGAGCACCACACCGCCTCTGGCGGGCAACGACAAGCGCAGCTGGCTGCGCCTGCTCGGCTGGGGCCTGTGCCTGGCCGTGCTGGCCTGGTCCTGGCAGGGCGCGGAGATGAATCCGCTGCTGCTGATCCGCGACAGCGCCAACATGGCGACCTTTGCCGCCGACTTCTTCCCGCCGGACTTCAGCAACTGGCAGCTGTACCTCAAGGAGATGGTCACCACGGTGCACATCGCCCTGTGGGGCACCCTGCTGGCGATCGTCTGCGCCATTCCGCTCGGGATTCTCAGCTCCGAGAACATCGTGCCCTGGTGGGTCTACCAGCCGGTGCGCCGGCTGATGGACGCCTGCCGGTCGATCAACGAGATGGTCTTCGCCATGCTCTTCGTCGTCGCCGTGGGCCTGGGCCCCTTCGCCGGCGTGCTGGCGCTGTGGATCAGCACCACCGGCGTGCTCGCCAAGCTGTTCGCCGAGGCGGTGGAAGCCATCGAGCCGGGGCCGGTGGAAGGCGTGCGCGCCACCGGCGCCAGTGCGCTGCAGGAAGTCATCTTCGGGGTGATTCCGCAGGTGCTGCCGCTGTGGATTTCCTACTCGTTGTACCGCTTCGAATCCAACGTGCGCTCGGCCACGGTGGTCGGCATGGTCGGCGCCGGCGGTATCGGCGTGATCCTCTGGGAAGCCATCCGCGGCTTCCAGTTCGGCCAGACCGCCGCCCTGCTGCTGATCATCATCGCCGTGGTGAGCCTGATCGACCTGCTCTCCCAACGTCTGCGCAAACTTTTCATCTGACGGAGTGAGGCGCCGCGCGCCTCTCGAAAAAACCATGCAGTTGTCTAGACAACCCAGCGAACCGCTCTACCTCGAACTGGCCCAGGTGCTGCGCGGCGAGCTGCGCCACTACCGCATCGGCGACTTTCTCCCCGGCGAGATGCAGCTGGCGCGGCGCTTCGCGGTCAACCGCCACACCCTGCGCCGCGCCGTCGACGAGCTGATCAACGAAGGCCGTCTGTTGCGCCGCCAGGGCAAGGGCACCCAGGTGTTGCAGCGCCCGCTGGTCTATCCGCTGCAGGCCGACAGCGCCTACAGCGAATCGCTGGCCGCCCTCGGCTTGCGTACCGAGGCGCGCCTGCTCGAGCGCCGTCAGCTCAGCGCCAGCGCCGAGGAGGCACGCCACCTGCAACTGGCCGAAGGCGCCGCGCTCATCGAGCTGAGCACCCTGCGCCTGCTCGACGGCGAGCCGGTCAGCCTGATCCGCCACCGCTACTGCGCCAGCCACGCCGAACGGCTCGCCGACTACCAGGGCGGCTCGCTGCGCCGCTACCTCGGCGAACGCGGCCTGCCGCTGACGCGCCGTTTCAGCCTGATCGGCGCGCGTCTGGCCGATCGCGACGAGGCCGCACAGTTGCTGATGCCCCTGCGCATGCCACTGCTGTCGGTATTCACCCTGTCCTGCGATGCCACCGGGCGACCGGTGGAGATCGCCCTTTCGGCCAGCCGTTCCGACCGTTTCCAGTACCAGGTCGCCACCTGATGGAGAACTCCATGCACACCCGCGAACAATCCCCCCGCCAGCGCTGGATGGCCGTGCTGGCCCGCGCCAGCGCCGCCGACCTGGTGCCTTTCGAGAGTGACCTGCGCGACTGCGCCTACCAGCTGATCCGCCCCGCGGAAATCGGCATGACCCTGGTTCGCGGGCGCATGGGCGGCACCGGTGCGCCGTTCAACCTCGGCGAGATGAGCGTCACCCGCTGCGTGGTGCGCCTGGCCGACGGCAGCACCGGCTACAGCTACCGCGCCGGCCGCGACAAGCGCCAGGCCGAGCTCGCCGCCCTCGCCGACGCCCACCTGCAGGGCCCACAGCAGAGCCGCTGGCTCAATGAACTGATCGAACCGCTGGCCACCGCGCAGGCCCGACGCGCCGCGCAAAAGGCCGCCGAAACCGCCACTACCCGCGTGGAGTTCTTCACGCTGCTGCGAGGAGAAGACTGATGAATCGCGCCCCATCCGACCTATTGCAGGCCGCCTTCGCCGACCCGGTGCTGGATGCACAGAAGAGCTTTCGCGCCGCGCTCAAGTCCCTGGCCGAGCCGGGCACGCGCCAGCCGCTGGTCAGCGTCGCCGCCATCGACCATCTGCAGGCCGCCAGCTACGCGCTGTGCCTGAGCCTGCTGGATAACGACACACCACTGTGGCTGGCGCCGGCCTTCGATACCCCGGCGATTCGCGCCAACCTGGCCTTCCACTGCGGCTGCCCGATCGTCGAGGCGCGTGAGGAGGCCATGTTCGCCCTGCTCGACGCCGCCGCGCTGGACGACCTCTCCGGCTTCTACAACGGCAGCGAGCGCTACCCGGACCAGTCCTGCACGCTGCTGATCCAGCTCGACCGTCTCGACCGCGGCCCGGCGCTGAGCTGGCAGGGCCCGGGCATCGACGGCAGCCGCCTGGTCGGCCTGCCACTGAAGCCAGCGTTCTGGCAGCAGCGCGCCGCACGCAACGACTTCCCGCGTGGGCTCGATGCGCTGTTCTGCGCCGACGGCGAAGTGCTCGGCCTGCCGCGCAGCACGCGGATCGGCGATTCGCTGCAGGAGGTGGCCTGATGTACGTCGCGGTCAAGGGTGGCGAACAGGCCATCGACAACGCCCACGCGCTGCTGGCGAAGAAGCGCCGCGGCGACACCGGCATCGCCGAACTCGGCGTCGAGCAGATTCGCCAGCAGCTACCACTCGCCGTGGCGCGGGTGATGAGCGAGGGTTCGCTGTATGACGAAGAACTCGCCGCGCTGGCGATCAAGCAGGCCGCCGGCGATCTGGTCGAGGCGATCTTCCTCTTGCGCGCCTACCGCACCACGCTGCCGCGCTTCGCCGAAAGCCTGCCGGTGGACACCGGCGCCATGCAGCTCAGCCGGCGCATCTCGGCGACCTTCAAGGACGTGCCCGGCGGCCAGCTGCTCGGCCCGACCTTCGACTACACCCACCGCCTGCTCGATTTCGCCCTGCTCGCCGAAGGCCAACACCCCGGCCCGCCGGTGGATGAAAACACCACGCTGAGCAATTGCCCGCGGGTACTCGGCCTGCTCGGCGAGGAAGGCCTGATGACCCCGGAACTCGACCGCGGCGAGCCGGTGCCGGACCTCACCCGCGAGCCGCTGGAGCTGCCCTGCAGCCGCGCCGAACGCCTGCAGGCGCTGGCCCGCGGCGACGAGGGCTTTCTGCTGGCGCTGGGTTATTCGACCCAGCGTGGCTACGGCCGCAACCACCCGTTCGCCGGCGAGATTCGCATCGGCACCACCGAGGTCTGGATCGAGCCGCAGGAGCTGGGCTTCCCGGTCTGCCTCGGCGAGATCGAGCTGACCGAGTGCGAGATGGTCAACCAGTTCGTCGGCGAGAGTGCCGCGCAGGCGCAGTTCACCCGCGGCTACGGCCTGGCCTTCGGCTATGCCGAGCGCAAGGCGATGGGTATGGCGCTGGTCGACCGCGCGCTGCGTGCCGGCGAGTACGGCGAGGAGGTGCAGGGCCCGGCGCAGCAGGAGGAGTTCGTCCTGATGCACTGCGACAACGTCGAGGCCGCCGGTTTCGTCTCGCACCTGAAGTTGCCGCACTACGTCGACTTCCAGTCCGAGCTGGAGCTGATCCGCAAGCTGCGCCAGCCGCAGGCCGAGCAGACCGAAGCCGACGCCGAGACGCCTGCGAAGGAGAAACGCGCATGAATGCACAGGCCATTCCCGCCCGCGAGGCGGGCTACAACTTCGCCTACCTCGACGAGCAGACCAAGCGCATGATCCGCCGCGCACTGCTCAAGGCGGTCGCCATTCCCGGCTATCAGGTGCCCTTCGGCGGCCGCGAGATGCCGCTGCCCTACGGCTGGGGCACCGGCGGCATGCAGCTGACCGCGGCCATTCTCGGCGCCGACGACGTGCTCAAGGTGATCGACCAGGGCGCCGACGACACCACCAATGCGGTGTCGATCCGCCGCTTCTTCGCCCGCACCGCCGGGGTCGCCACAACCGAACGCACCCCGGAAGCGACGGTAATCCAGACGCGCCACCGCATCCCGGAAACCCCGCTCGCCGCCGGGCAGATCATGGTCTATCAGGTGCCGATTCCCGAGCCGCTGCGCTTCATCGAGCCGTCGGAAACCGAGACGCGCACCATGCACGCGCTGGGCGACTACGGCGTGATGCACGTGAAACTCTACGAGGACATCGCCACCTTCGGCCACATCGCCACCAGCTACGCCTACCCGGTGACGGTGGACGGGCGCTACGTGATGGACCCGTCGCCGATTCCCAAATTCGACAACCCCAAGCTGGACCGCAGCCCGGCACTGATGCTGTTCGGCGCCGGCCGCGAGAAGCGCCTCTACGCCGTGCCGCCGTACACCCGCGTGGTCAGTCTGGATTTCGAGGATCACCCCTTCCAGATCCAGCAGTGGGAGCAGTGCTGCGCCATCTGTGGCAGCGGCGATTCCTACCTCGACGAGCTGATCGTCGACGACGCCGGCAGCAAGCAGTTCGTCTGCTCGGATACCGACTATTGCGCGCAGCGCGCCCAGCCCCAGGAGAGCCGCCCATGAGCGCCGCCGAACAATTGCTGCCCGCCGCGAGCGTCGGCACCGAGCCGCTGTTCGCGGTGCGCGACCTGACCCGTCTGTACGGTCCGGACAAGGGCTGCCAGGGCGTGTCCTTCGAGCTCTACCCCGGCGAAGTGTTGGGCATCGTCGGCGAGTCCGGCTCGGGCAAGTCCACCCTGCTCTCGCTGCTCTGCGGCCGCTGCCCGCCGGATCGCGGCAGCGTGCAGTACCGCGATGCTGCCGGCGACTGGCTCGACCTCTACGCCGCCAGCGAGGCCGAGCGGCGCACGCTGCTGCGCAGCGAATGGGGCTTCGTCGAACAGAACCCGCGCGACGGCCTGCGCATGGGGGTTTCCGCCGGCGCCAACATCGGCGAGCGGCTGATGGCCCAGGGCGTCAGGCATTACGGCCAGCTGCGCGCCGCCGGGCTGGACTGGCTCAGACAGGTGGAGATCGACCCGGCACGCATCGACGACCTGCCACGGACCTTCTCCGGCGGCATGCAGCAGCGCCTGCAGATCGCCCGCAACCTGGTCTCCAGTCCGAAGCTGGTGTTCATGGACGAACCCACCGGCGGCCTCGACGTGTCGGTGCAGGCACGTCTGCTCGATCTGCTGCGCGGGCTGGTGCGTGAGCTGGACCTGGCGGTGGTGATCGTCACCCACGACCTCGCCGTGGCGCGCCTGCTGGCCGACCGGCTGATGGTGATGCGTCGCTCGCGGGTGGTGGAGGCCGGCCTCACCGACCAGATTCTCGACGACCCGCAGCACCCCTATACGCAGCTGCTGGTGTCCTCGGTGCTGCAACCATGAAGGAATCCGTCATGACGAACCTGATCGAGGTCCGCGACCTCGCCAAGACCTTCACCCTGCACCAGCAGCACGGCGTCAGCCTGCAGGTGCTGCGCGGGCTGAACTTCACCGTCGCCGCCGGCGAGTGCCTGGTGCTGCACGGCCAGTCCGGTGCCGGCAAGTCGACGCTGCTGCGCACGCTGTACGGCAACTACCTGCCGGCCGGCGGCAGCATCCGTATCCGCCACGCCGGCGACTGGCTGGAACTGGTCGGCGCCGAGCCGCGCCAGGTACTCGCCGTGCGCCGGCAGACGCTGGGCTATGTCAGCCAGTTCCTGCGGGTGATCCCGCGGGTGCCGGCGCTGGAGGTGGTGATGGAACCGGCACTGGCGCGCGGCTGGAGCCGTGCCGAAGCCGAGGCGCGGGCCAAGGCGCTGCTGACCCGGCTGAACATTCCCGAGCGGCTCTGGCAGCTGGCCCCCGGCACCTTTTCCGGCGGCGAGCAGCAGCGCGTCAACCTGGCGCGCGGCTTCATGGTGAGCTGGCCGGTGCTGCTGCTCGACGAACCCACCGCCTCGCTGGACGAGGCCAACGCCGGCGTGGTGCTGGAACTGATCGCCGAAGCCAAGGCCGCCGGCAGCGCGCTGATCGGCATCTTCCATGACCGCGCGATCCGCGAGGCAGTCGCCGACCGTTACCTGGACATGACGCAGGAGGACCTGGCCCATGCCAGCTGAACAGATACTCAGCAACGCCCGCCTGGTGCTGGCCGATCAGGTGATCCATGGCAGCCTGCTGATCCGCGACGGCCTGATCGCCGACATCAGCGAAGGTGCCAGCAACCTGCCTGAGGCGCAGGACCTGGACGGCGCCCTGCTGCTGCCGGGGCTGGTGGAACTGCACACCGACAACCTGGAAAAGCACATGAGCCCGCGCCCGGGAGTGGACTGGCCGTCCGCCTCGGCGGTGCTGACCCACGACGCGCAGATCGTCGCCGCCGGCATCACCACGGTGTTCGATGCGCTGTCGATCGGCGACATCAATCCCAAGGGCAAGCGCATGCAGCAGCTCGGCGTGATGCTCGAGGCCATCGCCGAGGCCGAAGCGTCCGGACAGACCCGCGCCGAACACCGCCTGCACCTGCGCTGCGAGGTCAGCCACCCGCAGTGCCTGGAACTGTTCCGCGAGCTGGTCGAGCAGCCCCTGGTGCAGCTGGTCTCGGTGATGGACCACGCGCCGGGCCAGCGCCAGTTCGCGCGCATGGAGAAGTACCGCGAGTACTACATGGGCAAGTACCACCTGAGCCCCGCGGAGATGGATGCCTTCGTCAGCGAGCAGCTGGCCAACTCGGCGCGGCACAGCGACTCGCAGCGCGCCGCCATCGTCGACATCTGCCGCAGCCGCGACCTGGCGCTGGCCAGCCACGACGACGCGACCCTGGAACACGTTAGCGAGTCGGCGGACTACGGCATGGCCATCGCCGAATTCCCCACCACCTTCGAGGCCGCCGAGGCCAGCCACGCGCGCGGGCTGAAGGTGCTGATGGGCGCGCCGAACATCGTCCGCGGCGGCTCGCACTCGGGCAATATCGCCGCCGCCGACCTGGCCCGGGGCGGCGTGCTGGACATCCTCTCCAGCGACTACTACCCGGCCAGCCTGCTGCAGGCCGCGCTGGGTCTGGCCGAACAGGACAACGGCTATGACCTGCCGCGCGCCATCGCCACCATCAGCCTGGCGCCGGCACGCGCGGCCGGGCTGGACGATCGCGGCGAGATCGCCGTCGGGCTGCGCGCCGACCTGGTCCAGGCGCAGGTGCACAAGGGCCAGCCGGTGATCGGCCAGGTCTGGCGCCAGGGCCGGCGGGTGTTCTGATGCATTCGCGCCCGCACCATGATGTCCCCTGCGGGGCGGCTTGCCGCTACCATGCCGGTCCACACCCCGCGTTCTCCCGTCTCTGGAGGTGATCTGATGCAAGGCCGCCTGATCTACCTGATCGGCCCGTCCGGCGCCGGCAAGGACAGCCTGCTCGACGCCGCACGCGAAGCGCTCGCCGCGCGTGGCGTGCGCATCGCCCGGCGGGTCATCACCCGCTCGGCCGAAGCCATCGGCGAAGCCGCACACTCGGTGAGCGTCGAACAGTTCGCGCGCCTGGAGGCCGAGCGAGCATTCGCCCTCGCCTGGCGCGCCAACGGGCTGGCCTACGGCATTCCCGCCGAAATCGACGCCTGGCTGGCGGCCGGCGAGGATGTGCTGGTCAACGGCTCGCGCGGCTATCTGCCCGCGGCGCGGCAGCGCTACCCGGACCTGCTGGCGGTGCTGCTGACCGTCGAGCAGGACGTGCTGCGCGAGCGCCTGCTGACCCGCGGCCGGGAAACGCCCGAGCAGATCGAAGCACGCCTGGCACGCAATGCGCTGTTCAGTGGCGAACTGGACGACTACATCCGCCTGGACAACTCCGCCTCGCTGCAGAGCAGCGTCGAACGCCTGCTGCAGCTGCTCGACGAGCATCGCCAATGCGGCTGACCCTGCTCGGCACCGGTGGCGCCGCACAGGTGCCGGTGTATAACTGCGCCTGTCCGGCCTGCCGCGCCGCGCAGCTCGACCCGCGTCGCCGCCGCCGTGCCTGCTCGGCGCTGGTGGAATGTGGCGATCAACGCTGGCTGCTCGACAGCGGTCTGCCTGATCTCTGCGAGCGCTTCGCCCCCGGCAGCCTCAGCGGCATCCTGCAGACGCACTACCATGCCGATCACGCCCAGGGCCTGCTGCAGCTGCGCTGGGGCGTGGGACTGAGCATCCCTGTGCACGGCCCGGACGATCCCGACGGCCTCGCCGATCTCTACAAGCATCCGGGCATCCTCGATTTCAGCGAGCCGTTCGCCGCCTTCGAAGAACGCATGCTCGGCACGCTACGGGTCACCGCGCTGCCGCTGGTGCATTCGAAACCCACCTTCGGCTACCTACTGGAAGGCAATGGGCGCCGTATCGCCTACCTCACCGACACCGTCGGCCTGCCGGACAGCACACGCGAACGGCTGCAGGACACCGCGCTGGATGTGCTGGTGCTGGACTGCTCACAGCCACCGCGCGATACGCCACCGCGCAATCACAACGACCTGACCCGCGCACTGCAGAGCATCGATGACCTACGCCCGGAACAGGCCGTCCTGACCCATATCGGCCACGAGCTGGATGCCTGGTTCATGCAGGCGCCACGGAAACTGCCGGGCAACGTGTGCCTGGCATACGACGGGATGACGCTTTAGCGCTTCGCAGATAGACGTTTCCATGGACCAGAGGCGGGAGAAACACCGAGCCGCCTGCTCGCAACGCGTGGAAAACGCTGCGCGGTTTTCCACCCTACCGATGGCGATGGCGATGGCGATGGCGATGGAAGCGTAGGGTGGATAACGCGAAGCTTATCCACCATGGGTCCGTTGCATGGCGAAACGTCGGGCAGGGCCATGAAGCATGGAGCGGATTCCGGACTGACGCCGGCTAGCGCCCCGGCTGCGGGCGGAAACCCGGCACGCTGCTCGGGCGTTCGACCCGCGCGGCCGGCATGCTGCAGTTGAGGTCACGGAACGGGCGACCGTCGAGTTTCTCCCAGCCCTCGCCCGGTGAGGTCTGGCGGCAGATGATGGTGCCGTCGAGTTTGCTCTGCCATTGGTAATAGGGCGCCGGCGCGGCGCTGGCCGCGATGGGCAGGAACAGACTGAGGGCGAGCAGAACAATGCGCATGGCGGACTTCGGCGTTGCGATGGCGCCACTCTAACCCTTCGGCCGCGCTACGCAAGCGCCGTCCGGCGCGCTCAGTACCAGACCCTGGCGGCCTCGCGCATGAAGATTTCCACGGTCTTCGGCCCGATCCCCTCGAATTCCGCCAGCCGCCGTTCCAGGTCCTTGCGGTTCTCGCTGAGTTCATGGATGCGCCCGAGCTTGCCGCCATATTCCTGGTTGAGCTTCTCGCAGAGCTTGAGCAACCGCTCGGCGGTGGACTCGTCGTAGCGTACGTAGTGCCCTTCGCCGAGCATGTCCACCAGCTGCTGCCAGCTGCAGTTGCTCAGCTTTCGCGGCGTATCGCGCTTGTGCTTGTCGACGATCACGCGATACGCCTCGGCGGCGATGTCCTGCTGGATGCGCTTGCCGAACAGAAAGCTGGCGAGAAACCACTTGAACAGCGCGTGCTCACCGTCACTCATGTCGATGCCCAGATCCTTGGCGCTGATTTCCGCGCTCATGACGAGCCCTCCATCGAACGATTTGTCCGCATTCGAAGCCCACGCGCCGGGCAAGTTTCGCGCTCACTTCAGCCCTGATGAGCGGTTTCTTGCCGAACCTTCTCATCACATAGGCGGATTTTTGCCTATCCCATCTGTCTGTGCAGGCAGCAGCCCTTGTAGCAGGGACCATACGAGACTGGCACGGCTTCTGCTAATGGCAATGTGCTCGATGCGATTCCAACGACAAGAAGAGCTACCAGCGATATCCATCCCTCCGGACCTCTCCGGTGTCATCGCCCCTCTGCTTGTCCGTCTGGCGCGTTCCCGAACGCGGCATCGTCTATCGTCAACATGCTGCGTCAACCAATAAAAACGAAACGGAGATCCACCATGAGACTGACCAAACGCCTGGGCCTGCTCGCTGCCGCTGCGGCCTTCACCGCCAGCACCGCGGCTGTCGCTGCGCCGACCTTCATCAACATCCTCACCGGCGGCACCAGCGGTGTGTACTACCCGATCGGCGTGGCCCTGTCGCAGCAGTACAACAAGATCGACGGCGCCAAGACTTCCGTGCAGGCCACCAAGGCTTCGGTGGAAAACCTCAACCTGCTGCAGGCCGGCCGTGGCGAACTGGCCTTCTCCCTGGGTGACTCGGTGGCCGACGCCTGGAACGGTGTCGAGGACGCCGGCTTCAAGGCGCCGCTCAAGCGCCTGCGCGCCATCGCCGGTACCTACAACAACTACATCCAGATCGTTGCCAGCGAAGAGTCCGGCATCAAGACCCTGGAAGACCTCAAGGGCAAGCGCATCTCCGTCGGCGCGCCGAAGTCCGGCACCGAGCTGAACGCCCGCGCCATCTTCAAGGCCGCCGGCCTGGACTACAAGGACATGGGCCGCGTCGAGTTCCTGCCCTACGCCGAGTCGGTCGAGCTGATCAAGAACCGCCAGCTGGACGCCACCCTGCAGTCCTCGGGCCTGGGCATGGCCGCCATCCGCGACCTGGCCAGCACCATGCCGGTGACCTTCGTCGAGATTCCGGCCGCCGTGGTCGAGAAGATCGAGAGCGACGCCTACCAGGCCGGCGTGATCCCGGCCGGCACCTACGACGGTCAGGATGCCGACGTTCCTACCGTGGCCATCACCAACATCCTGGTCAGCCATGAGAAGGTCTCCGACGAAGTGGCCTACCAGATGACCAAGCTGATGTTCGACAACCTGTCGGCCCTGGGCAACGCCCACTCCGCCGCCAAGGACATCAAGCTGGAAAACGCCACCAAGAACCTGCCGATTCCGCTGCACCCGGGTGCCGAGCGCTTCTACAAGGAAGCTGGAGTTCTCAAGTAACCCAGCGCTGACAGACGGGCGGAGCGGGCCCTGCGGCCTGCTCCAGCCCGCATCCTTGTAGCAGCAGGCTTGCCCGCGTTGCCTCGTTGGCAAGCCTGCTTCTACAGGCCCCACCTTGCAGTGAGAGAGTGATTCCCATGAGCGAAAGCCAAGGGCTGCACGCCAGTCCCAGCGAATGGCCGAGGGCGCTGTTCTATGTCGCCCTGCTGTTCTCCATCTATCAGATCGTCACCGCCGCCTTTCACCCGGTGTCCAGCCAGGTGCTGCGCGCCGGTCACGTCGGTTTCCTGTTGCTGCTGGTGTTCCTCTGCTATCCGGCCCGCGGCAACGGCAAGCCGTTCCAGCCAGTGGCCTGGCTGCTCGGCCTGGCCGGTTTCGCCACCTTCTTCTACCAGTGGTATTTCGAGGCGGACCTGATCCAGCGCTCCGGCGACATGACCACCACCGACATGGTGGTCGGCCTGACGCTGATCGTGCTGGTGTTCGAGGCCGCCCGCCGAGTCATGGGCATCGCCCTGCCGATCATCTGCGGGCTGTTCCTCGCCTACGGCCTGTTCGGTGAGTACCTGCCCGGTGATCTCGCGCACCGCGGCTATTACCTGGACCAGATCGTCAACCAGCTGTCGTTCGGCACCGAAGGCCTGTACGGCACGCCGACCTACGTCTCGGCGACCTACATCTTCCTCTTCATCCTGTTCGGCTCGTTCCTCGAGCAGGCCGGGATGATCAAGCTGTTCACCGACTTCGCCATGGGTCTGTTCGGCCACAAGCTCGGCGGCCCGGCCAAGGTCTCGGTGGTGTCCTCGGCGCTGATGGGCACCATCACCGGTTCCGGCGTGGCCAACGTGGTCACCACCGGCCAGTTCACCATCCCGCTGATGAAGCGCTTCGGTTATCGCCCGGCCTTCGCCGGCGGCGTCGAGGCCACCTCGTCGATGGGCAGCCAGATCATGCCGCCGGTGATGGGCGCGGTGGCGTTCATCATGGCCGAGACCATCAACGTGCCCTTCGTCGAGATCGCCAAGGCCGCGCTGATTCCGGCGCTGCTGTACTTCGGCTCGGTGTTCTGGATGGTCCATCTGGAAGCCAAGCGCGCTGGCCTCAAGGGCCTGCCGAAGGACGAGTGCCCGAGTGCCTGGGCCGCGGTGAAGGAGCGCTGGTACCTGCTGATCCCGCTGGTGGTGCTGGTCTGGCTGCTGTTCTCCGGACGCACGCCGATGTTCGCCGGCACCATCGGCCTGGCGCTGACGGCGATCGTCATCCTCGGCTCGGCGATCATCCTCAAGGTGTCGTCGTTCGGCCTGCGCATCGCCTTCTGGATCGCCCTCGGCCTGCTCTGCGCCGGCTTCTTCCAGCTCGGCATCGGGGTGATCTTCGGCGTCATCGCCGCGCTGGTAGCGGTGTGCTGGTTCATCAAGGGCGGCCGCGACACGCTGATCATCTGCCTGCACGCGCTGGTGGAAGGTGCGCGCCATGCGGTACCGGTGGGTATCGCCTGCGCCCTGGTCGGCGTGATCATCGGCATCGTTTCGCTGACTGGCGTGGCCTCGACCTTCGCCGGTTACATCCTCGCCGTGGGCCAGGACAACCTGTTCCTCTCGCTGCTGCTGACCATGCTGACCTGTCTGGTGCTGGGCATGGGCATCCCGACCATTCCCAACTACATCATCACCAGCTCGATCGCCGCACCCGCGCTGCTCGACCTTGGCGTGCCGCTGATCGTCTCGCACATGTTCGTCTTCTACTTCGGCATCATGGCCGACCTGACTCCGCCGGTGGCGCTGGCCTGCTTCGCCGCCGCGCCGATCGCCAAGGAGAAGGGCCTGAAGATCAGCATGTGGGCCATCCGCATCGCCATCGCCGGTTTCATCGTGCCGTTCATGGCGGTGTACAACCCGGCGCTGATGATGCAAGGCGGGGACTGGGGCGCCACGCTGTACATGCTGTTCAAGGCGGCGTTCGCCATCGGCCTGTGGGGCGCGGTGTTCACCGGCTACCTGCAGCGGCCCATGGCGCTGTGGGAGAAAGTGCTGGGCTTCGTCGCCGGTGCGGCGATGATCCTCGCCACGCCGATGAGTGACGAGATCGGCTTCGCCCTCGGCGCGATCTTCCTCGCTCAGCACATCTGGCGCGCCCGTCGCGCCGAGCCGGCGGCGGCGTGATCGGTCTGTGCCTGGGGCTGGCCGGTGTGGTGTGGGCCGAAGTGCCCACGCCCACCTTCACCCTGGCGTGGAACCACACGATCGAGAAGATCCGCTGGGAAGAGGATTACCGCGTGACGCCGGACGGGCTGCTGCTCGGCGAAGCGCGGGTCAAGGGTTCTGGTGCCGGGATGGAGATTCCGGATGACGCCGAACTGCGCGACGGGGCCTGGCACTACCAGCGCCAGATGCCAGCGTTGCCACTCCTGCGCCTGGGGCGAACCCCCGAGGCAGGGGATTACCAACTGTGTTTTGACCAGCGTTGCCACGCGATGAGCGAATGGCTAGGCCCGCCACAAGCGGACCAGCCGACGCTGGAAGTCTGGGGCTGTACCGTGCAAGCGGCGAGTGTCGGGAACGATTGACCGGCTGGCCGGTGGTCGTTGAGGAGGGGTGTTCGCGCAGGCGGCACCCCTTTTTCTTTTGGCTCGTCGCGATCAGCCAGTTTCGACAGTCTGGAGTTCCGCTCGTCGGCAGGCAGTTCCGTGAGTGCCGCGACCGCCTGGTGAAAGCGCGCCCAGTCCCGCTCGCATCGCTCGAACAGCGCGGCAAACGCCGGCACCCAGCGGTCGTACAGGCCGAACGGCAGCAGCGTGGCGTTGTTCAGCGGCTGGGCGAACCAGCGATCGAAGCGACCATCGCCGTTCCACTGGCTGTCACGCAAGTGTCGATAGCGCTGGCGCAGCGTTGCGAACTCGGCCTGCTTCAGCGCACGCAACTCGGTTGCCGGGCGCCCCGAGGCATACAGCTGGTCCAGCCGTTGACGGGTATCGAGCAACAGCTCAACCAGTTGCCGATAGCGCATCCGCGCCTGGTCATCCTGCTCCGGCAGCCCGCGGCTGGCACGCCACTGGCGCAAGCCCTCGCGCTCGACGAAGGTGGCATAGGACTCGTTGAAGGCGGTGTCGCCGGGCAGATACAGCTGCTGATGCGCCAGTTCGTGGAAGATCAGCGCCGCCAGCTGCTCGTCGTTGCGCCGCAGCATCGAGCTGAGTAGCGGATCGGCGAACCAGCCGAGCGTCGAATAGGCTTCGACACCTGCCACATGGGTATCCAGCCCGCTCAAGCGCAACCGCGCTGCCTCGCCGCGGGCGGCACCCTGGCGGAAATAACCGCGATAGGCGACGCAACCGGCGATGGGAAAGCAATGCTCCAGCGGTTTGACCGAGAACGCCTCGGTGGCGAACAGGTTCCACACCACATAGGGCCGGCCGAGTTCGGCGTAGAGCCGATAGCTGTCGTTGTCCGGCAGCGCCAGCGCCTGGCTGGCGAAGCGACGCGCCTGGAGTACCTCGCCCAACCGTCGACGCAACGCCGCATCGCGCGATTCATCGGCGAGCAGCGCTTCGATGGGTTCGCGTTGGCGCAGCAGATCGAGCTGGCCAGCGGCGAGCTGGCCGTAATAGCTGCAACCATTCAGACAGACGGCAAGCAACAGGGGAACCCAGCGCAGGCTGCGGCTGTCGATGGAGGCGGCGTTGGGCTTGGGCATCGGGTGTACCACTCAGTGGCCGGGCTGGCGCCGGCGCGCGTAGCGCACCCTACAAAGGCCGTGCTGCCGATTGCAACCTGCGGCAGCCCATGACGTCCTCAATCGAACCCTTGCCGGCCTCTGATCACCGGCTGGAGCCTTGTACATGCGCGGTTTCCTTCTCGTCACCCTGCTCGCCAGCCTGGCCGGCTGTTCCATGTGGATGCCCAAGCCCGATCCCGAGCAGGCCTGGATCGAGCTCAACCCGAACGGCGAAACCCAACTGCAGGCGGTCGCCGTAGATGGCAAGACGTTGGAGGACGACCGCTACTTCCAGGTGCCGCCTGGCAGCCGCAAGCTGGAGATGCGCTACCGCTTCGAGGTCAATGGCGCCAACGTCGGCCCCGGCAGCAGCTCGCTGCCGCGCGACTGCAAGCTGACCCTGGAATACGACAAGTTCACCGCCGGCGCGCGCTATCGCCTGGTGGCCGGCGGCTATGGCTTCCGGCCCTGGGCCAAGCTCTACGACCAGCACCAGTACGTGCTGGCGCGCGCCGAGGAAAAGGGCTGCGGCGACCTCGCCGGCCGCTGAGTTCGCGTTGAAATGCGCCGTCATCTGGCGCACCCTCGGCGACATCGGTGAGGCGTAGCGCGTCTCGCCCAGCCATTCGCCGAGGATTCAGCCATGCGTCGCTCACTCCCCCTCGCCCTGCCCGCCCTTCTCGCCCTGGCCGGCTGCGCCGGGCCGCTGCCACAACCCGACCCGAACATGGCCTGGGTCGACATGACCGCGCAGCCCAGCGACATCTTCATGTCCGACCAGCTGGACGGCAAACGCACCCCCGACGGCCGTTATTTCCAGGTCCCGCCGGGCGCCCATGAACTCGAAGCGCGCTACGAATTCGAAGTGACAGGGGGCGACTTCGGCCTGTTCGGCGAAACCCACACCATTCGCTGCACCCTGGTGATCCGCTACGACGACTTCCAACCCGGCCAGCGCTACCTGTTCCAGGCCCGCTCGCTGGGTTTCACCCCACAAGGCTGGTTGCGCGACGAACAGCGCAACGTGCTGGTCGAGGCCGAGGCCGAACATTGCCGCTGAGCCCGCTCGCACCCGACCGCCTTACGTCATGAGGTAAACGATGTCCCGCATTGCAAACACCCGCTTTTCCGCGCTCGACCTGGCGCCGATCCGCGACGACGGCACGCCGGCCCAGGCGCTGCACAATGCGCTGGCCCTGGCACGTCACGTCGAGGGGCTCGGCTTCCAGCGCTTCTGGGTGGCCGAGCACCACAACATGGACGGCATCGCCAGTGCCGCCACCGCGGTATTGCTCGGCTACCTGGCCGCCAATACCACGCGCATCCGCCTCGGTGCCGGCGGGGTGATGCTGCCGAACCACGCGCCACTGGTGATCGCCGAGCAGTTCGGCACCCTGGAAGCGCTCTACCCGGGCCGCATCGACCTCGGGCTCGGTCGCGCCCCCGGTGCCGATCAGTTCACTGCCCATGCGCTGCGCCGCGACCGCATGGGCAGCGCCGACGATTTCCCGCAGGACGTCGAGGAGCTGGAGCTGCTGCTCGGTCCGCGCCAGCCCAATCAGCGCGTCATCGCCATGCCGGGAGTGAACAGCAACATACCGATCTGGCTACTCGGCTCCAGCCTGTTCAGCGCCCAGCTGGCCGCGGCCAAGGGCCTGCCCTACGCCTTCGCCTCGCACTTCGCGCCGCGCTACATGCACCAGGCGATCAAGCTCTATCGCGACAACTTCAAGCCCTCGGCGGTGCTCGACAAGCCCTACGTGATGCTCGGCGTGCCGCTGATCGCCGCCGACAGCGACGAGCAGGCCGAGTACCTGGTGACCAGCGTCTACCAGCGCATCCTCTCGCTGATCCGCGGCCAGAGCCTGGTGCTGCGCCCACCGGTGCAGAGCATGCAGGGCCTGTGGCTACCGCATGAGCAGCAGGCGGTGGGCGACTTCCTCGGCCTGGCGCTGATCGGCGGTCCGGAAAAGGTTCGCGCCCGCCTTGAGGTGCTGCTCGAGCAGACCCAGGCCGACGAGCTGATTTTCACCTGCGATCTCTACGAGACCACTGACCGCCACCGCGCCTTCGAGATCGTCGCCGACCTGCGCCAGTAGAAAGCGGGGCCGGCCACGCGTGGCGATCAGCTGTTCTCGAGGCGGAAGCCGACTTTCATGGTCACCTGGAAGTGACCGACCTTGCCGTTCTCGACGTGCCCACGGATTTCGCCGACCTCGAACCATTCGACGTTCTGCAGAGACTTGGACGCCTCGGCGATACCGTTCTGGATCGCCTCATCGACGCTGTTGCGCGAGGAGCCGACGATTTCAACCTTCTTGTACGTGTGATGATCCGACATGATGTCCCCTTCTGGTCTGAAGAGCCTCCGCTCGGTAATGCGCGTCCTGCCTGATTGAGGCCCGCAGAGCGCCCCGGAAGTTCAGCGCAGCGGTCGACCGGTCGATCGCGGATGACGAATCGCCCCGGTGGAAAATGCTGCGCAGTTTTCCACCCTACGCATCCACGTTGTGGTCCGTAGGGTGGATGTCGCTTCTTACATCCACCGCGTGCCGCCCGGCCTACGGTGTGCAGGCATACGTAGGGTGGATAACGCGCAGCTTACCCACGCGCTCCCGGCACGCTCACTCAACGCGCCGATAGCGGTAATGCTGCGGCTTGAACACCTGGTTGAAATGCCGGCCCAGCGAGTCGGCGTCGAGCAAGGCCTGCACCGCTTCGGGCGGGACCGCTTCATAGCGGTACAGCGCGCCGCTGCTGAACTCCACTTCCAGCACCTGCTGCTCGGGGTCGTAGCCGAGCGCGCGCAGGCTGCTGGAATTCACCGCGACACGCTTCATGGCACCACATCGGTCTGCGGGGTAAAGCCTTCGGCCTGCATGCGCCATAGTGCGGCGAACTCACCGCCGCGGCGGCGCAACTCGTGCGGCGGGCCGTCTTCGACGATGCGGCCGTCGCGCAACACGAGGATGCGGTCGAAGCTCGCCAGGGTGGACAAGCGGTGCGCCACCGCGACCACGGTGCGGTTGTGCACCAGCAGGTTGAGCGCCGCCTGGATCTCGCCTTCGGACTGGGTATCCAGCGCCGAGGTGGCCTCGTCGAGGATCAGGATCGGTGCGTCCTTGAGGAACGCCCGGGCGATGCCCAGGCGCTGTCGCTGGCCGCCGGAGAGCATCACCCCGCGCTCGCCGACCAGGGTCTCGTAACCCTCTGGCAGCTCGCGGATGAAGCCGTCGCAGAAAGCACTGCGCGCCGCCTCGATCACTTCCTCGTCGCTGGCATCCGGACGCCCGTAGCGAATGTTCTCGCGGATGCTGCGGTTGAACAGCGCGGTCTCCTGCGGCACCACGGCGATCTTCTCGCGCAGGCTGTCCTGGCTGACGCTGCGGATGTCCTGGCCGTCGACCAGGATGCGCCCGCCCTGCACATCGTCGAGGCGCTGCAGCAGGTTGATCAGGGTCGACTTGCCAGCCCCGGACGAGCCCACCACGCCGACCTTCTGCCCCGCCGGAATGTGCAGGTCGAGATCCTCGAACACCACGCCGCGGCCCGGATAGGCGAAGCGGATGCGTTCGAAGGTGATGTCGCCCTCGGCGAGCATCAGCCGATTGTCGCTGTCGTCCAGGCCATGGGGCTGCACGATGATGCGCAGGGTATCGTCGATGGCGCCGATCTGCTGCGTCGTGTCCACCAGCGCCAGGGCCAGATCCCGCGAGCCGTGCAGGATGCGAAAGGTCAGCGCGCTGACCAGCACGACGTCACCGGCGGTCACCGTGCCGGCGATCCACAGCTTGATCGCCCACACCAGCATGCCGCCGGCCATCACCGACAGGCAGATGTCGTGCATCACCCGCGCCTTTTCCAGATACATCCAGCTGCGCCGCTGGGCGCGGGCTTCGTAGCCGATCTCGTGGGCCAGGCGCTCGGCCTCGCGGTAGCGGGCGGAAAACGCCTTGATGGTCCAGACATTGGAGACCGCGTCCACCAGCTCGCCGCCGACCCGTGCCGATTGCGCGGCGAACCGTTGGTGTTTGGCGCGACCGCGAATGCCGAAACCGGTGATCAGCGCGGCAACGATGGCGACGAAGCCGATCAGCGCCACGGCCATGCGCACGTCCACCGTGAGCAGCACCACCACCGCACCGAGGAAGTCGACGATCGGCGGCACGATCTTCCACGCCAGGCCGCCGTAGATCGCGCCTGCAGCCTGGCCGACGGCGGAGATGCGATTGCCCAGCGAGCCGGCGAAGTGCTCGGTGAAATAGCGCATCGGATGGCCGGTCAGGTGCTTGAACAGGTCGACGCGGATATCCACCACGCTGGCCACCACGGTGCGACAGCCGAGCCAACCGCCGAGGCGCCACAGCACGTTCTCGGTGACGATCAGGCCGATGAACAACCCCAGCGGCCACCAGACATTGGCCGATGCGCGATCCGCCGTGCCCTGCGCCATGGCATCGACCAGCAGTTTCATGCCGTACTGCACCGCCACCGCGCAGCTGGCCGCACCGATGATCAGCGCCAGCAACCCGCCGAAATGCCAAGGCCGGGTGCAGATGTAGTGCCAGAGGAAGGCGACCGGGCGGCTGGGTAGCGGCAGCTCTTCCGGCTTGGCCTGAGGCACGCCGGCCGCCTGGTTCACGGTAGGGCTTCGGCGTGGCGCGACGTGGAATTCGACTGACTGAAGCGCGCCTGTTGCAGGCGCAGCTCATCGGCCAGCCCCTGGTGCACGCAGCGCTTGCCGTGCTCGTCGGGGAAGCCGAGCAAGCCGACCGGACAATGCCGCTCGTCCGCCCAGCCGGGGTAGTCCAGCACCGGATACAGGCAGATGCCTTCCACCGGCACCCCAGCCTGCATCGCCAGCCCGGCCTGCTCGCTGACATAGCGCAGCCAGTCGCCACGCAGGTCGCCCTCGGCGCCGGTCTCGGCGATCAGCAGCGGACGCTGGTAGCGCTGCCAGATCTCCCGCAGGATGCCCTTGAAGGGTCGGTAATCCGGGTTGTCGCGCTCGATGGTGTGGCCATCGCCGTGGTACCACTGGTTGTTCGAGTAGTAGTTGACGCCAATGATGTCGAGGTATTCCGGCGCGCCGCCGAGTCCCGGCCATTGCTCGCCGCAGAGCATGTCCCAGGCCTCGAACTGCGCCTGGCGGAAGCGCTCGGCGTCGCGCTGCGGACCAGGCCGGTCGTTGCCCGCGATTACATGAATGGCCGGATCGACCTGGACGAAACGCGCCCGCGGCTCGACCGCGCGGATCGCCTGCATCGCGGCAATGGTGGCGCGCACCAGCTGGTGCTTGAGCTCAGGGCCGCGGCCGCGGGCCATCGGGTTGAAGTAGGCCTCGTCGCCACCAGCCCAGGCCCAGAAGGAGATTTCGTTGAGCGGTGCGAAGAACGGCACCTCGCCGGTCTCGTCCTTGATCAGCTGCGCGGCCGCCGCGGCATAGCGGGCGAAGCGCTCGACGAACGGCGGGCGCCAGATGTCGATGTCGTCCGGCCAGCCGTAATGGCACAGGTCCCAGATCACCTGGGTGCCCTGGCGCTGCGCCGCCTGCAGCATGGGCAGGAAGCTCGACCAGTCGTACTGCCCCGGCGTGTGCTCGATCAGGTGCCAGCGCAGGCCGTCGCGCACCGTGCGGATGCCGTGGCGGCGCAGCGCGGCATAGTCCTCGGCGGCCCAGCGGTCATGCCCGGTGGCGACCAGCAGGTCGAGCCGGCGACCGTCGCCGCGCCGATGGGTCGAGCATTCGAAGCCGCCGAGGAAGAAACTGTCGAACAGGCTGGGATGGTGCATCGTTTACCTCTGTGTCATGTCGGGATCGGGGGGGTGTTGGGCTTCGCTTCGCTCAACCCAACCTACGGTTGATCGCCGGATGCGTAGGTTGGGTTGAGGAACGCAGTGACGAAGCCCAACGAGCGAACCCCGCCCCACCACCGCGCGCCTGCCGCTCCATGGGCAACGCACGCCGCCCACTCAGCGCATCGCCGCCCGCCTCAACCCACGACCGGCGCCATGGCGCGTTCGGCTTCCTCGATGCGCTTGTACAGCGCCAGCGCCTGCCCCACCACCTGATCCATGTTGTAGTACTTGTAGGTGCCGAGGCGGCCGACGAAGGTCACGCCGGGCGTCTCGTCCGCCAGCTGCTGGTAGCGCTTGTACAGCTCGGCATTTTCCGGCCGCGGGATCGGGTAGTAGGGATCGCCCTCGGCCGCGGGGTACTCGTAGGTGATGCTGGTCTTCGGGTGCACCTGCCCGGTCAGGTGCTTGTATTCGCTGATGCGTGTGTAGGGCACGTCTTCGCTGGGGTAGTTGACCGTGCCCACGGCCTGGAACCGTTCCTGCTCGAGCTGCTTGTGCTCGAACTTCAGCGAGCGGTACGGCAGCTTGCCGAAGCGGTAGTCGAAGTACTCGTCGATCGGCCCGCAGAAGATCAGCTGGTCATGCTGCACCTCGTCGCGGATCTCGCGGTAATCGGTGTTGAGCATCACCTTGATGTTCGGATGCGCCAGCATCTTCTCGAACATCTTCGTGTAGCCGTGCTTGGGCATCTGCTGGAAGCTGTCGGTGAAGTAACGGTCATCGGTGTTGGTGCGCGTGGGGATGCGCGAGGTCACCGACTTGTCCAGCTGCGACGGGTCCAGGCCCCATTGCTTGCGGGTGTAGCCGCGAAAGAACTTCTGGTACAGCTCGCGGCCGATGCCGTTGATCACCACATCCTCGCTGGTCTGGATGTTTTCCACCGGCTCGGCGCGGCTGGCGAGAAAATCCGCCGCTTCCTCTTCGCTGCTCATGTTCAGGCCGTAGAGCCGATTCAGCGTGGTCATGTTGATCGGAATCGGCACCTGCTGGCCGTCCACCTGCGCCAGCACGCGATGCTCATAGGGGCGCCACTCGGTGAACTGCGAGAGGTAGTCGACGATGCGCTGGGCATTGGTGTGGAAGATGTGCGGGCCGTAGCGGTGGATCAGCACGCCGGACTCGTCGTGGTAGTCGTAGGCGTTGCCGGCGATGTGCGGCCGCCGGTCGACCACCAGCACGCGCTTGTTCAAGCCCCTGGCCAGCCGCTCGGCGAGCACGCTGCCGGCGAAACCGGCGCCGACGATCAGGTAATCGAAGCCACGCCTGCGCGCCTGTGGCTGGTCGCCCGCGCCTGCGCCGAGACGTTCCGGGTTGCTGTCCTGCGGGCTCATATCGCGCATTGCATTTTTTCCTTCATCAGGCTCCAGGTGTGATCCCAGGACATGTCGCCGAGGATCTCGTCGGCCTTGGCCAGGAGACCGTCACGGTCTTCGGCATCGGCCAGGGCGGCTTCGCTGGCGGCGACGAACGCTTCGGCGCTGTCGGCGATGCGCACGATGCCGGTGTCGCCGTAGGTGCGCAGCACATCGGTGATCGGCGTGGACACCACCGGGCAGCCGCCGGCCAGGTATTCGGGGGTCTTGGTCGGGCTGATGAAGCGGGTCGATTCGTTCAGCGCGAACGGCATGATCGCCACGTCCCAGCCGGACAAGTATTGCGGCAGCTCGTCGTAGGTCTTGCCGCCCAGGTAGTGGATGTTGTCGCGCTGCGGCAGCTCGGCGGGGTCGATCTTGACCACCGGGCCGACCAGGACGATCTGCCACTCCGGCTTCATCCGCGCGACCTGCTCGATCAGTTCGAGGTCCAGGCGTTCGTCGATCACGCCGTAGAAGCCCAGACGCGGATGGGGGATTTCCGCCTGGTCATCCGGGTCATGCTGCGGCCGGCGCGCGGCGGCGAAGTGCTCGACATCCACGCTGCTGGGGAACGGGTGGGCGTTGTCGTGGCGCTGGCGCTTGGCCTCGTAGAGGCTGTAGCCGCCGGTGAAGACCAGGTTGGCACGGCACATCAGCTCCACCTCGCGCTCGATCAGCTGCGGCGGCGCCCCGCGAAACGCCGAGAGCTCGTCCATGCAGTCGTAGACGATCAGGTTCGGCGCCAGGTGATCGGAGAAGGCCAGGCTCATTGGCGTGTAGTACCAGAGCATCAGCTCACCGACGCCGAGTTTTTCCAGGTAGTCGTCGAGCAGCTGGCGTTGCACGCGAATCGCCTCACCGCCCTCGCAACCGGCCGGCAGGCGCGGGATCAGCACCTGTACGCCGTTCTCCTCGGGGCGCACTTCCAGCCAGGGCTGGGCATCCTCGGTGGGAATGGGTTCTTCATGGAAGAGCACGTTGTAGTCGCGGGCGAAGCGCGACATCAGGTGCTGCGGGCGCTGGTAGACGAAGCTCCAGCGTAGGTGCGAGAGGCACAGCAGCGTCGGGATCTGATCATCGAAGACCACTTCGGCCGGCGCCTGCTGCGCGTTGCGGGATTTACCGATGTCGTACTGGAACGGGCCGGCCCAACTCATGTAGCACCTCATTTCGGTAGCCGTGCCCAGGCATTCCTGCCCACTCACCATGCCACGTCGATGCCAGCGCTGCCCTGCGTAAGGCGAGTCATCGCGCCACGACAACGGAGCCATCAGATGGCCTGCAACCCGCGTCGTTCGCCGATAGTGGACGGCAATCGGCGGTTCGGGTTCCCGCCAATCATCCGATAGCACAGCCCGTCGGCCGTCCGGCGGCTGGATGGAACTCGCCAGAACCTTGTCCCGTCCCTATCAACAGGACGCCTTACACCGGCACCGGAACTCCTGCGCGCAGCTCGTCGTCGCCGTCCCGTTCCGTTTCGCCGATTCCAGATTACGGAGACTCATGCAGCGCCACTCACTGGCCAGCCGCAGTGTCCCGAGCGTGTCGAAAAGACAGCGAATGCGGAGGTAGACAGATGATTCTGGTAACAGGAGGAGCCGGCTACATCGGCTCACACGCGGTGCTCGAACTGCTGCAGGCCGGGCACGAAGTGCTGGTGCTGGACAATCTGTGCAACAGCTCGCAGACGGCTCTGGACCGCGTCGAACAGCTCGCCGGCAGGCCGCTGCAACTGGTCAGGGGCGACGTGCGCAATCGCTCGCTGCTCAAGGCACTGTTCGCCGCCTACCCGATCAGCGCGGTCATGCATTTCGCTGGCCTGAAGGCGGTTGGCGAAAGCGTGCGTGAGCCGCTGCGCTACTACGAAACCAACGTCGGCGGCAGCATCGCGCTGTGCCAGGCGATGGCCGAAGCCGGTGTGTTCAGGCTGGTGTTCAGCTCATCGGCGACGGTCTACGGCGAATCGCCGGTGATGCCGATCATCGAGGACCGGCCCATTGGCGTGCCGACCAACCCCTACGGCCAGTCCAAGCTGATGGCCGAGAACGTGCTCAAGGGCCTGGCCGACTCCGACCCGCGCTGGTCCATCGGCCTGCTGCGCTACTTCAACCCGATCGGCGCACACGAGTCGGGGCTGATCGGCGAAGACCCCAACGGCGTGCCGAACAACCTGCTGCCCTACATGCTGCAGGTGGCGGTGGGCCGACGAAAGCAGCTGAACGTATACGGCAACGATTACCCGACCCCGGACGGCACCGGCGTGCGCGACTACATTCACGTGGTCGACCTGGCCAAGGGACATCTGAAAGCGCTGGAGCGACTGCAGCTGATTCATGGTGTTTCCACGTGGAACCTCGGCACCGGCAAGGGCCATTCGGTACGCGAGATGATCACCGCCTTCGAGGAAGTCACCGGCCGCCCGCTGCCCCACGTGATCAAGCCACGTCGCAGCGGCGACATCGCCCAGTGCTGGTCGGACCCGAGCAAGGCCGAACTGGAGCTGGACTGGCGCGCCGAAAAGGATCTGACCACCATGCTTGCCGACGCCTGGCGCTGGCAGAGCCGCAACCCGCGCGGGTACGCCGAGGAAAAGGCCGCCGCCGCGGAAGCCACTGCGCAGACCGCCCTGGCCAGCTGAGGCCCGGTCGTGCGGCGCATCCCGCCGCACGACCAGTCGCTCGAGACGGCGATGCTCGTCCTAGTGCCGGTCGATCTGATGACCGACACCGGACGAGGAAAGCGCCGGCTCATCCCCACGCCACTGCAAGCGGTTGTCGATGCCATCCAGGGTGACCTGTGCCGGGCCGTCGAACACCAGCTCCAGCCCATGCTCGGCGCCCGACACCTCGACGATAGCGGTCTGGCCACGGCCGAGGACGATGGTGCGGACACGGTTCTTGTTGGTGTCCACGGTCAGGCGGTCGACGGACTTCGCCGATACGCTAATGCCGCTGCCGGACACCTCCAGCGCGGACGCCTTCTCCAGGCTGACCTCATGATCTGTCCCGTAAACCTGCACCACGCCGCACTCCCCGGTGAGGCTGATCCTGTTGGCGTTGCCGGAGATGTTCACGTCCTTGCCGAGGCAGGGCACATCCCGCGACAGCTCGATGCCCTCCAGTTCGATCGGTTGAGCATGGGCCGCCGTCGTCAACAGCAGGCCGACCGCGAGCATCGCAGCAGAAGCGCAAGCATTCATTCGCTAAGTCCTTTCGAGGCAGAAGAAAGCATCGGAGAAAACCGCTGCGATCGGTGATCGCTCCGCTGCCGTGCGGCGTAGGACTCGATGGCGACGACCGAGTTCAAGCCGCCATGGACGCGCCGCGAATGACTGCGGTTGCCGCGGTGCCAGGCGTCTGCACGCTCAGATCACGACACCCCGAACGTATTCTTGAAATGACCGCGCTGCGCCTTCCCCATACAAGAAAGGCTGCCGTGGAAGCGATCTGCGCATTCCAGACCCCGCGTCTTTTGCGGGACCATCCAATCGCAAATCAAGCCACGCCGACGCTTACCCGGGCTTCTCTGCACTGCGCAGCTCGTCTCGCAGCCACTCAGCCAGGCGCTCGGCCCGCCGGTCCAGCCGCCGCGCCGGCACCCAGAGCGCCAGCCGGGCGCTCGTTTCGACGAAACCCCAGGGCGCCAGCAAACGCCCTGATTTCAGGTCGTCGGCGACCAGTTGCTGCGGTGCGATGGCCACTCCGAGACCAGCCAGTGCCGCCTCGAGAAGGAAGTACAGGTGCTCGAAGCTCTGCCCGAGGCGCAGCTGCGTGGGGTCCAGCTGCTGCCGGCGAGCCCAGCTCGGCCAGGCCTGCGGGCGCGAGGCGGTATGCAGCAGCGCCTCTTCCAGCAATGCCGCGGGCGGCGCGCTGCGCAGCTCGGCACAGCGCGGATGGTAGGGGCTGAGCACCGGGCCAATGCGCTCGGCGGCCAGCTCGAACACCTGCATATCCGCCGGCCACGGCGGCTCGGCGTACCACAGCGTGGCATCCAGGCCCGGCTTGCGCGGGTCCAGCTCGCCTTCGCTGGCGGACAGCTGCAGGCGCAGCTCGGGCAGGTCGCGATTGAGCCGGTCCAGCCGCGGAATGAACCAGCGCGCCAGCAGGCTGCCGGGGCAACCGAGGACGAATGGCGCTTCGGCGGTCTGCCGCTGCAACTCGGCACAGGTGCTGCGCAAGCGCTCGAAGGCCTCGCTGGCGGCATCGCGCAGGCGCACCCCGGCATCCGTGAGTTTTACGCCACGACCTTCTTTGACGAACAGGCCAATGCCCAGCTGCTCTTCGAGCTGCTTGACCTGCCGGCTGACGGCTCCGTGGGTGACATGCAGCTCGCGCGCCGCTTCGCTTACGCTACCCAGACGAGCGGCCGACTCGAAAGCGCGCAAGGCGTTGAGCGGAGGAAGATCCCGAGCCATGAATGTGAGTTTTCCTGACAGGTTATGGCGATCTTATCGCTTTTAACCCGGCGCCGGCAGCCGTAAGCTCTCCTCAATGACTGCCGTAGGGTGGAAAACTCGCGAAGCGAGTTCCACGCTGGCGTGCATCGATCGCGTGGACAAGGCTGCGCCGTTGTCCACCCTACGGTCACCCGACTGCGTGTCGGCACCATCCAAGGAGCCTCACATGACCTCATACCGCACCGGCCCCGACACCCGCGGCCTGTTCGGCCGCTTCGGCGGCCAGTTCGTCGCCGAAACCCTGATGCCGCTGATCAACCAGCTGGCCGCCGAATACGAGAAGGCCAAGAGCGACCCGGCCTTCCTCGAGGAGCTGGCCTACTTCCAGCGTGACTACATCGGCCGCGCCAGCCCGCTGTACTTCGCCGAGCGCCTCTCCGAGCACTTCGGTGGCGCGAAGATCTACCTCAAGCGCGAAGACCTGAACCACACCGGCGCGCACAAGATCAACAACTGCATCGGCCAGATCCTCCTGGCCAAGCGTATGGGCAAGCAGCGCATCATCGCCGAGACCGGCGCCGGCATGCACGGCGTGGCCACCGCCACCGTGGCCGCGCGCTTCGGCATGCAGTGCGTGGTGTACATGGGCACCACCGACATCGAGCGCCAGCAGGCCAACGTCTTCCGCATGAGGCTCTTGGGCGCCGAGGTGATCCCGGTCACCGCCGGCACCGGCACGCTGAAGGACGCCATGAACGAAGCCCTGCGCGACTGGGTGACCAACGTTCACAACACCTTCTACCTGATCGGCACGGCCGCCGGCCCGCACCCCTACCCGGCCATGGTGCGCGACTTCCAGTCGGTGATCGGCAACGAGGTTCGCGAGCAGATCATGCAGAAGGAAGGCCGCCTGCCCGACTCGCTGATCGCCTGCATCGGCGGTGGTTCCAACGCCATCGGCCTGTTCCACCCGTTCCTCGATGACGAAGGCGTACAGATCGTCGGCGTCGAAGCGGCCGGCCACGGCATCGACACCGGCAAGCACGCCGCGAGCATGGCCGGCGGCGCGCCGGGCGTGCTGCACGGTAACCGCACCTTCCTGCTGCAGGACGCCGACGGCCAGATCACCGACGCGCATTCGATTTCCGCCGGCCTCGACTACCCCGGCGTCGGCCCCGAACACGCCTGGTTGCACGAGATCAAGCGCGTCGAATACGTGCCCTGCACCGATGACGAAGCCCTGGCCGCGTTCCACCAGTGCTGCCGCCTGGAAGGCATCATCCCGGCGCTGGAATCGGCCCACGCCCTGGCCGAAGCCTTCAAGCGCGCGGCAACGCTGCCCAAGGAACACCTGATGGTGGTCAACCTCTCCGGCCGCGGCGACAAGGACATGCAAACCGTCATGCACCACTACGACGAACAGGAAGAACATATATGAGCTCGGTGAACTCCCGCTTGCAGGCCCGCTTCGCACAGCTGAAGCAGGAAAACCGCGCCGCGCTGGTGACTTTCGTGACCGCCGGTGACCCGGACTACGCCACCTCGCTCGCCATCCTCAAGGGCCTGCCGGAGGCTGGCGCCGACGTCATCGAGCTGGGCATGCCGTTCACCGACCCGATGGCCGACGGCCCGGCGATCCAGCTGGCCAACATCCGTGCCTTGGCAGCGAAGCAGAATCTACCGAAGACGCTGCAGATGGTCCGCGAATTCCGCGAGACCAACAGCAGCACCCCGCTGGTGCTGATGGGCTACTACAACCCGATCTTCGCCTATGGCGTCGTGCGCTTCGTCAGCGATGCGAAGGAAGCGGGTGTCGACGGCCTGATCGTCGTCGACCTGCCGCCGGAGCATAACGACGAGCTCTGCGACCCGGCCCAGAACGCCGGCATCGACTTCATCCGCCTGACCACCCCGACCACCGACGACCAGCGCCTGCCGGTGGTGCTCAATGGCAGTTCGGGCTTCGTCTACTACGTCTCGGTGGCCGGCGTGACCGGTGCAGGTTCCGCCACCCTGGAACACGTCGAGGAAGCGGTGGCGCGCCTCAAGCGCCATACCGACCTGCCGGTGTGCGTAGGCTTCGGCATCCGCACGCCGGAACAGGCCGCCGCCATCGCCCGGCTGACCGAGGGCGTGGTGGTGGGCTCGGCGCTGATCGACCAGATCGCCGGGGCCAAGAGCGCGGAGGCTGCGGTGGAAGGTGTGCTCGGCCTGTGCCGCGAGATCAGCGCCGGAGTACGTGGCGCCCGCGGCTGAGGTTTAGGGTCTGTTGCCGTTTCATCGCGAGCCGCGTTGCTGCGAGAAATGGCAACAGACCCTAGTGCCGTAACCGAAAAGCCGCTGCCCCCGTGAGAGGGCAGCGGCTTTTTCATTCATGCACCTGGCGTCCGTGGTTTACCGCGGAAATGGCGTCCCTGGTGGGCTTCAGCCGACCAGCCGCATCTATCGGCTGCATCGAACACAGCACGCTGTGCGCGCCACCGCGATATCGCCGAGCCCATTGACTTGCATCAAAGTGCAAAAGACAACGGACGGAAGCCATTTGATTTGCTTTCTATTGCAATAAATAAACTTCCAACCTAGATTGTTTGCAATTTTCTGCAAACACTACCGACATGCCCTATTCCCTGACGATCCAGGCCTTCATCGACCAGCAATGGCGCGATGCACTGGTCATGCAGTTCGCGAACCCCGAGCAGGTCGAAGGTCATCGCTGCGCGAGCGGCTATGTGCAGAGTTACCTTCTCGATCACCTCGATCTGATCGATACGCCGTTTGCCGAGTCGGTGAGCGTCTGCAACCGCCTCGGCTGGCATAGCCAGTACACGAGCGGTTTTCCCGCTTTCGTCTACGACATCATTCCCTCTGGCGCGGCGCGAAAGTCGCTGGAGCGCCGCTTCGGCCACGAGCGACCGGTCGATATGGACCTCAACCTGTTCCTGCTCGAGCGCTGTGCGCCCGCGCCTATCGGCCATCTGCGCGTAAAGGAATCCATCAGTCATATCGATGCGAACAGCCGCGTCGCCTTCAGCCGCGCCGATGTGGTGGAGCGCACCAGCGCCTTTCTCGAATATGCCTATGAACAGGGTGCAGCCATCGGTGGCGCAACCGGCGCCGGCGGTGAGGCGCCCAAGCTGCTGATGACCGAAGACGCCCACGGCGACCTGCATGCCGATGCCACCCTGCCTGATGAGCAGGCCCATCGCCATTGGCTGGTGAAGTTTGCGCGCAACCAGGCCGGCGAGCGGGATCGCGACATCCTGCGCACCGAGTATCACTACTACCAGGCCATTCGCCAGCTGGGCCTCGACACCATTCCGGCGGACGGGCTGGTGCTGGAGGAAGCCGATAGGCCGAGCCTGTGGATGCCACGCTTCGATCGGCGGGCCAGTGGCGGCAAGGTCGAGCGCGTCGCACTGGAGTCCGTCTATTCGCTATGCGACAACACGCGGCCCGGCTCGCACATGCAGCATGAAGACGTTATCGCCAGGCTCGTGCAGCTGTGGACGGAGGCTGGCCAGCAGGCAGATATCCCAGAACTGGTATTCGAGTATGTCCGTCGTGACCTGCTCAATCGCATCCTCGGCAACTCCGACAATCACGGCAGAAACACTTCGATCGCCCGCAGCGGTGGCCGTCTGGCACTCGCGCCCATCTACGATCTGGCGCCCATGGTGCTCGACCCGGAAGGTATCAGCCGCGTCACCAAATGGCGCGATGAGCGGCTGGGTGAACCGCAGTGGCGAGACGTATGCGCCCAGCTGAATGCCTTCGCAGATCCCGAAACCATCTACGAACGGCTGCGGCAAGCCGCGAGGGATTTTCTCGCCTTGCCCAATCTGCTGAGCGGTATTCCAACCGGCATCAAGCAGGCCACTGGACGCTTGCCGGTGCTCCAGTTGGAGCTCAACCTGAAACGCTGGGGGCTGCTGTGAAGACGATGAGCATCGAAGAGCGCGACCTGCTGATTCGCTCGATCTGCCAGCAGGTCGCCGACGGCACACTGGGCATGCCGGACGCGATCCGGCGGCTGCGCGTCGAGGTTACAGGGTTGAATCAGGCCCGCTTCGCCAAGATGTGCAAGATCTCCATGCGCGCCCTCAACCACCTGGAATACGGCGACGGCAACCCCACCCTCAAGACGCTGGAGTCGGTGTTCAGGGTGTTTGGCATGCGGATATCGCTGGCGATGGTTACCGGGCCGGTCGAGACACAGTGAGACGTCAACCTGAGCTGCGGAGGGCGTTCATGAAGGTAGGCCCTTGCCGTTACAGCTTGCGGTAGCGGCGATACTGCTGAAAGTTTTCCCATGAGGGAAAAATATTCTCGCAGAACAAATCCTCGCCCATCGATGACCAATATCGACCCGCTTGATTTCGACAGCGCCGGCCGAGGGCGTAGCATGCCCTGCACATCCCCAGCAGCCACCGAGGAGATTGTTCATGCCTGATACCCCTTACGTCCCGCCGAAGGTCTGGACCCACGACGCGCCCTCGGGCGGCAAGTTCGCCAGTATCAATGCCCCCACCGCCGGTGCGCGGGAGGAGAAGGTGCTGCCGGTGGGCAAACATCCGTTGCAGCTCTACTCGCTGGCGACACCCAATGGCGTGAAGGCCTCGATCATGCTTGAAGAGCTGCTCGCCGCCGGCCACACGGGTGCCGAGTACGACGCCTGGCTGATCAACATCGGTGAGGGCGACCAGTTCGGCAGCGGCTTCGTCGAGATCAATCCGAACTCGAAAATTCCCGCGCTGGCCGATCACAGCGTCGATGGCAAGCCGCTGCGGGTGTTCGAATCCGGCTCGATCCTGGTCTACCTGGCGGAGAAGTTCGGCGCCTTCCTGCCCACGGAAACCCGTGCGCGTACCGAAACGCTGAACTGGCTGTTCTGGCAGATGGGTTCGGCGCCCTTCCTCGGCGGTGGCTTCGGGCATTTCTATGCCTACGCGCCGGAGAAGTACGAGTACCCGATCAACCGCTACGCCATGGAGGTCAAGCGCCAGCTCGACGTGCTCGACCGCCAGCTGGCGGAAAATCGCTACGTGGCCGGCGACGACTACAGCATCGCCGACATGGCGATCTGGCCCTGGTATGGCGTGCTGGCGCTGGGCGAGCTATACGGCGCCGGCGAATTCCTCTCCGTGCAGGACTACAAGCACCTGCAGCGCTGGGCAGCGGAAGTCGCCGAACGCCCGGCCGTGATCCGCGGGCGCAAGGTCAACCGCACCTGGGGCGAGGAAGCCGAGCAGGCGCCGGAGCGCCACAGCGCAGCCGACCTCGACTGACGTTACAACCGATCGGACGGTGGCCGGGGTGAAGCCCTTTCCACCGCCCTCGTGCGCGCCGTCGCCATGTAGCCGGCGCGCTCTGCTCGGAAGCCTTCCCAGCATCGCGCAGCAACTGCGCCGCCCTCCTCCGACCGCTGATCCTCCACGCTGAACTATGCCGGTGCGCTCCGACCCAATGTCTATGAGCGCCGCGAAACCCGCGACCGGCGCGGCATCGCCAGCACTCGGGGCGCCAACGTCGCAACACGCGAAGCGCTCGCAACCCCGGTTGTTCAACACAACGTGAGGTGGATCATGAGACATACACTGGTAGCAGCGTTCGCAACGCTGACCGACGCCAACCGCACCCGCGGCGACCTGATGGCGCGGGGCATTCCGCGGGAACAGATTCACGCCGTAGGCGCCGAGAGCGCCGATATCCATGCCTACGACGCGCCCTACACCACCACCCCGGACACCCCTGTGGACCGCACGCATCACGAGTCCAAGGTCGCGCACTTCTTCAAATCGCTGTTCGGCCACGAGCCGCACGAGCAGCACCGCGCCTACGCCAGCGCCTATCCCGATGCGGTACGCCGCGGCGCGCTGGTGATCGCCGTGGACGTCGACGATGAGGATCAACTGGCCAAGGCGCGCGATGCCCTGGAATACAACGGTGCCATCGACATCAACGAGCGTGGCGGCAGCGGCGCAGTCGAAGGCTACGCCGGCCCGACCAGCCCCTATGCCGGCGCAACCGGCGGCGACAGCCACCTGGACAAGCACTTCAGCGCAACCGGCACGGCAACCGCTGGCAGCGACCGCCCCCTGAGCGGCGTGCACACCGGCGACAGCGCCCGCGTTGGCGATACAACCGCGCCCAGCGCCGACCCGACCGATTACAACGACCGCAGCTCGGCCGACACCGGTCGCTATGACATCGGCAGCGCGGCCAAGCGGGCCGGCACCGACTACCCGGACACCACCGCCACCACGGTACCCACCGGCGCCGGCACGACCGGCCACGGCAGCAGCCCGGAAACACCGGAAGTGGCGCCCGGCGTCGGCACCCGTGACGCCGGCCTCTGCCGCGACCGCATCTGCGTGATCCAGCGGCCGAGCTGATCCGCCGTCATCCACGGGCCGCGCCATGCGGCCCGTTCTTTATCTCAGCCGGTGTCATCGACTCGCTGGTAAACGACCACGCCGCCAGGTGCGGCCCACACTGCGCCGCCACAGTCTTATGCAGCATTTCGCCCTGCGGCGATTCGCGCAGGGCCGAGCTGGTGAGCAGCCGATACCGCTGGCGTATGCTGGGATCTCCCGGCGGCCCGAGTGCTGCCACGTCCTGCCTGCCCTGCGAGACCAAGCCATGCGTACGTCGAAAGCCGTTTCGCCCTGCCTGCTGCTTTGCTTGTGCGCCGCTGTCGGCAGTTGGGCTGCCGGGCCGGCCATGCAGCAGACGGAAGGTGATTCGAAGCGTGCGTTCCTGCTGCATGAAGGCGGCAACATGCACACCGACCAGGCGGCCCTGCGCGAGCGTCGCGCCCGGGCCTACGAAGTCGAACTGCGCGAAGCCCATGACGAGCTGATGGCCGCCAAATACGCCATCACCCAGAAATACCTGGCCAAGCTGCCGGCCCATGAGCGCGACGCCATGCAGGCCGAACTGGCCGCGCAACACGCCACCTTCGCCTACCGCTACCCCGAAGCCCACGCGCGCTTGCTGCAGAGCAACCCGCACAAGGCCGATATCAGCCAGGACTAACGGGTCCCGAGGGCAACCCGCGTAGGGTGGAAAACGGCAACGCCTTTTCCACGCGTCCACATCACCACACTACGAAACGCGAGAAGTTCACGGCGTCCTAGCGCCGGCGCCGACTCTCGCCCAACGCCCGCCGCAGCCCGGCTCGGCCAATCGCCAACGCCAGACATTCCTCCACCGCACCCAGCGCCGCATTGACCAGCGGCCTGGGCTGATAGGGTTTGCGCAGGCTCAACCCGATCTTGGCTGCGACCAATGCCGCCGTCGCGCCGAGCAACGCCGGCACCAGCACCGGCTCGCGGCGCACGCCTGCCAGCGCCGCCGCACTCACGCCGCCGGACAACGCGCGGAACATCATCGACGGCACGATGGTGCGATCCGGCGCGAAGGGCATCTTGTCGCCAATCATCTCGCTGGCCGCGAGCGTTGGCAGAAAGGTCTGCGCCGTATCCGACGTCAGCAACTGCACCGCCTCACCCGCCCCGGCTAGATCATCGCGCTCGCTCAACGCCCGACTGACCAGCGTCGGCGCCAGTATGCTGCGCATGCCCGTCACCGCTCCGATCGCCAGGGCGGCCCATAACAGATTGCTCGAAGTCGACATCGTCAGATCTCCCGGTGGTTACCTATACCGACCGGGCGCCCGCCACCGGCGTTCGGCTGCGCAGCGCAGACAGCGACGGATGACACGCCGCAGCATCCTCACCACTGGTAGAGCCCGTAGGCGACCACGCCAAGACCGAAGCCCATCTGCGCCAGCAACAGCGCGCGGATGGCGAAGGTGTAGCTGATCACCCGGCTCTGCCCCAGCGCATCGGCGGCGAACAGCCGGTAACTCTCGGGATAGTCGGCTTCCATCTCCTTGAGTGCCGCGATGGTCAGCTCCAGCAGCTGTCGGCTGCGTGCATCCACCAGCCAGAACACCTGCGCCAGCAGCATGGTGAAGGCGCCCAGCAGGATCAGCAGCCCAGGCGAGAACCCCCGCTCCAGCGCCGCCAGCACGCCGCCGTCGGCAAAGATCGCCAGCACCACGAAGAAGTTGAAGCCACGCAGGCGCTGCTCGGCATTGAGCTTGAAGTGCGCCCAGACAAACTCTCGACCATCCACGCGATTGCCCTCTGACGAAACCGGCGAGCGCTGTCACACGGCGCGGCGGCAGCGATCACTCAGATCCCGGCAATAAATCCCGCCGGGAAAGGCGTGCCGCTCAGGCCGGATCGACCAGATCCTGCCACTGCGCGTGGCGCTCGATGTACTTGGCGATGAACTCGCACTGCGGCACCACGCGCTTGTCGCGCTGCCGTGCATCCTCCAGCGCGGCCTTGGCCAGCACGCTGCCCATCCCCTGCCCGGACAGGCTGGGGTCGACCTCGGTATGGGTGAAGACCACCCGCTCGCCTTGCTCGCTGTACTCGGCAAAGCCCAGTGGCTGGCCGTCGACCAGCAACTCATAACGCTGCTGCGCGGCATCGTGGCGGACGGTGGCTTGTCGATCGCTCATGGTAACTCCTCTCAATGAATGACTGCGGCTAGAGGTACGAGTAGGCGCAGTGTATGAGGGTTCAGCGTGAGACGCGGCTTCACGTGCCTGCCCTCATTCCACCCCGACAAAACCACCGGTCTGGTGCTGCCACAGCCGCGCATAGAGGCCGCCGCGGGCGATCAGCTCGGCGTGGGTGCCGGTTTCGATCACCTGGCCCTCGTCGATCACCACCAGTCGATCCATGCGCGCGATGGTCGACAGCCGATGCGCGATGGCAATCACCGTCTTACCTTCCATCAGGGTATCCAGGCTCTCCTGAATCGCCGCCTCGACCTCCGAATCCAGCGCCGAGGTGGCTTCGTCGAGCACCAGGATCGGCGCGTCCTTGAGCAGCACCCGGGCGATGGCGATGCGCTGCCGTTGCCCGCCGGAGAGCTTCACGCCGCGCTCGCCGACCATCGCCTCGAAGCCCTTGCCGCCCTGGCTGTCGTCCAGGGTCTTGATGAACGCGTCGGCGCGGGCCTTGCGCGCCGCGGCCCAGAGTTCTTCTTCCGTGGCGTCGGGCTTGCCGTAGCGCAGGTTGTCGCGGATCGAACGGTGCAGCAGCGAGGTGTCCTGGGTGACCACGCCGATATTGGCGCGCAGGCTTTCCTGGCTGACCTCGGCGACGTTCTGCCCATCGATGAGGATGCGCCCGCTTTCCAGGTCATAGAGACGCAGCAGCAGGTTGACCAGCGTCGACTTGCCGGCGCCGGACGGCCCGACCAGGCCGATCTTCTCGCCTGGGCGAATGTCGATGGTCAGCCCGCTGATCACCCCGCCCTGCTTGCCGTAGTGGAAATGCACGTCGTCGAAGCGCACGCCGCCCTGCTCCACCTGCAGCGGCCCGGCGTCCTCGGGGTCGAGCACCTGGCGCGGCTGGACGATGGTCTTCATGCCGTCCTGCACGGTGCCGACGTTCTCGAAGATGCCGTTGACCACCCACATGATCCACTCGGCCATGTTGTTGATGCGAATCACCAGGCCCAGCGCCAGGGCGATGGCGCCTGTCGTGATCAGCGCCTCGCTCCACAGCCACAGCGCCAGCGCGCCGGTGCCGACGATCAGCAGGCCGTTCATGAAGGTGATGAGGAAATCCAGGCTGGTGATGACGCGCGACTGCAGGCGGAACTTGCCGAGCAGCTCCTGCATGGCCTCGCGTGCGTAGCTTTCCTCCTCCCGCGAGTGGGCGAACAGCTTGAGCGTGGCGACGTTGCTGTAGCCGTCCACCACCCGCCCCATGACCTTCGAGCGCGCGGCGGAAGCGGCCGCCGAGCGCGCCCGGATACGCGGCACGAAGTACCAGAGCGCGGCGCTGTAGCCGACGATCCACAGCAGCAACGGCACGATCAGACGCAGGTCGGCGGCGGCGAACAGATACAGCGCACTGCCCGCATAGACCACCACATGCCAGAGCGCATCGATCACCTGCATGGCCGAATCGCGCAGCGACGGCCCGGTCTGCATGACGCGCTGGGCGATGCGCCCGGCGAAATCGTTCTGGAAGAAGTTCAGGCTCTGCTTGAGCACGTAGCGGTGGTTCTGCCAGCGGACCAGGTTGGTCAGCCCCGGGTTGATCGCCTGATGGGTGAGCAGATTGTGCAGGCCGAACACCAGCGGCCGAATGACCAGCGCCACCGCCGCCATCCACAGCAATTCGTTGCGGTGCTCGGCGAAGAAGGTCCGCGCATCGCCGGTCGCCTGGGCCATATCGATCAACTGACCGAGAAAGCTGAACAACGCCACCTCGATCACCGCCGCGAAAAAGCCGACCACCAGCACAGCCGTCATCAGCGGCCAGACCTGCTTCAGGTAATGGGCGTAGAAGCGCAGCATCCCGGCGGGCGGCGCGACGTCCGGGCTGGGCTTGAAGACATCGATCAGGTTTTCGAAACGGCGGAACAGCATGGGGAAGTCTGCTTTGTGGCGAGGTGGGCGAACGTCGTTCGCAAATACGCCCGCGCGGGCGCGGCATCCCGGTTGGACGCCCCAAGCCCCGGAGCGTTTCGCCAACCACCTGCCCTGCCCGTCGATTCGCATCGGTGGACAAGCGCAGCGTTGTCCACCCTACGCCACTCCGCACCCCTCTGCCGACAGCGCATGCGTAGGGTGGAAAACGGCGAAGCCTTTTCCACGCGTTACGTCCGGGCTACCTCGCTGGTTGTCCGGCCGATTACGCGTCCGCTCTGCGAGCGCGTCCAGCCATTCCAGTCCACGACACAGCATCCGGCGTACCTAAATCTGTTCCCATCGGTATGCTGCAACCTCGCATCCATGTAACGCAGAGCAATGAACAGACCCAGCACCGGCCGCGACTGGCTTGCCCGCGCCGCGCCATCGACAAAGATGGAGCGCATCGAAGCCTATTTCCGCGGGCACGGCTATACGCCTCATCGGCATGACACCTACGCCATTGGCACCACACTGTCGGGCGTGCAGAGCTTTCATTACCGGCAATCGATGCGGCACAGCCTGCCGGGCGGCACCATCGTGCTCCACCCGGACGAGATCCATGATGGCGAGGCCGGTACAGAGGCCGGCTTCCGCTATCGAATGCTCTACATCGAGCCGTCAATGATTCAGGACGTGCTGGGCGGCGAGCCGTTGCCCTTCATATCGGGCGGTCTGTCGAATGACCCTCGGCTGCTTTCAGCCACCCGTCGCCTGCTTCACAGCCTGGACGCGCCACTCGACCCGCTCGAAGAGGACGATGCCATCTACGACCTGGTGCAAGCGCTAAGGTCTGCTGCAGGCAAGCCGCGCGGTCGGCAGGCCGTTGACTACATGGCGGCTGAGCGGGCCCGCGCGTTCATTCATGACGCGCTTGGCGAAGGCATCACCCTGGATGCCCTGGTGCAGGCCAGCGGTCGGGACCGCTGGAGCCTGTCGCGTGACTTCCGCGCGCTGTACGGCACCAGTCCTTATCGTTACATCACCCAACGGCGCCTTGCCGAAGCACGCAACCGGATGCTGGCCGGTGAGTCACTAACCGATGCTGCGCTTGGAAGTGGCTTTTTTGACCAATCCCACATGACCCGACTGTTCACACAGACCTTCGGCATCTCCCCCGCCCGTTGGCTGAATATGCTCAAGCTGCGGTAGCCGACCGCAGGCGGCACTTGCACGATCATGCGATACGGATCGAGCGGTGCAGCGATAGCGTAGTGGGCACCTACCACAGCCACTCGCGAGCCTCCCCATGAACACGCCAAAGCCCACCTACTCCGCCATCAACTTCGCCGACAAATTTGCGTTATTCCATGACCAGTGGGCGCAAAAGGTCATCTCCGAAATGAACGACTACCAGTTCAAACTGGCCCGGCTGGAGGATGAGTTCATCTGGCACCGACATGCCGACACGGATGAAACCTTCATTGTGCTTGAGGGCGAGCTGGTTATTTATTTTCGAGACGGGGAGGTGACCGTTGGCGCCGGAGAGCTGTATGTGGTGAAGAAAGGGATAGAGCACAAGCCCCATGCACCGAAGGAAGTGAAGCTGCTGCTGATCGAGCCGAGGGGTGTGTTGAATACCGGAGATGAGACCAACGAGCGGACGGCTGAGAATGATGTCTGGATTTGATTGAGACCGACCAGCAAGCGGAGAGGCGGATAATCGCTCCCTCCTCCTGCGGCTTCGCTAGCCTTTTGGGATCGATTCCGAACGCAGATAGGGCAGCATGTGCGCCACGTAGTCCGCCTCTGCCGACACCGCTCATGCATAGGATGGAAAACGGCGAAGCCTTTTCCACGCGTATGGCCAGGCTACCTCGCCGAAGAATTAATCCAAGGTGCGCATGAGGGGAGTACGTGTCTACCATTTATGTAAAGCAACCTTGACCTCGCAACCAACCACCTCTAGTGTAAAGCTCGCTTTCCATTCAGAGGTCACTGCGCATGGGCCATCAACGCTTTCTCGTTCACTTTTCCCTGGCGAAGGGGGCGTATGTCGTCGCCGTCGTGATCAGCGTCCTGCTGCTCATCAATCTTCACGGTGGCGCGCTACGCACCCTCTCCGCCCTGCTGCCGGTGTTGCCGATGATCGCGGTCGCAATAGTCGTGATCCGGCAGATTCGTCACCTCGACGAGCTTGCACGGTTGATCCATCTCGAAGGCCTGGCCGTTGCGTTCGTTGGCACGGCGCTGGTCACCTTCAGCTATGGCTTCCTCGAAACCGCCGGCTTTCCGCGGCTGTCGATGTTCCTGGTCTGGAGCCTGATGGCGCCCCTCTGGGCATTGGGCAGCTTTTTCGCCTGGAGGCGCTACCGGTGATCAACCATGTGCGCGAGCGGCGCACCGAACGCAACTGGTCGCAGGCCGACCTGGGCGAGAAGCTGGGCGTCTCGCGGCAAACCGTCAATGCCATCGAAACCGGCCGCTACGATCCCAGCCTGCCGCTGGCCTTCAAGATTGCCCGGCTGTTCGAAGCCCGTATCGAGGATCTGTTCGAGGGCCCGGAGGCATGATCCGCAACCCTGCCTGCCGGTTCGATAGCTTGAGCGGAACACCCTGTACCTTCGTTGGCCGAAGAAGAGGCAAACGCCGCCGCTAGCCCTTGGGAATCGATTCCGGCCGCAGATACGGCAGCATATGTGCCACGTAGTCCGCCTTGCCCAGCTCGATCCCTTCCTTACGCAGGATCGAATACGCGGTCATCACGTGGAAATAGAACTGCGCCAGCGTCCAGTCACGGGCGTACTGGTCCGCGGCCAGGTCGAAGATCATCCCGTTGGCCAGCTCGTGGGCGATTGGCTTGTCCGCTTCCATATCCAGCGCATCGGCGGCGAGACCGTCGAGTAACGCCACCGTCTCGTCGATCCGGGCATAGGCATCGGCCAGCGTGCCCGGCCGCTCACCCGCCTGCCGCCCCTCGTCCAGCAGTTCGTTGATCACAGCCGGGAAGGCCTCGCCTCTCAGCCGGCAAACGGCCTCCCGCGCCTGCACACAGGCAAAGCGAACCTGGGTCGACAGCGGAAACATATCCGGCGCCAGCCGCGCGGATAACAACGCCCCTGCCTCCCCTTCCGGCAGCTGGGCCTGCGCCTTCTTTAGCCAGCCTGAGAGGGTTTTGAGCATTTGGGTGTAGGTTGGGACAAGGAGGGTTGTAAGTTGCATGGGTTTTAACCTTGTGGAGAGCTACGCCGGAGAAAATGACAGGGACAGAGCTATGTAGCCAGCCACCTGAAAATAAAACTGTCCTCTTTTCGTTTCTTTCTCTTATTGTAACTTTTCGACTAGCAGATCTTCGCTGTGCGCTGGCAATCCCTAAGAAACGTGTAAAAGGTGATATCCGTGCATTGAGTCCAAGACACCGACTGCCAAATGCAATTAAAGAAAAGGTAAGTTGGAGATGCAAATGTGAATAGGATAATTACTACTGACAAACATGAAAGAAGCATAATTAACGAAAAATTTATGTAGTTAGTAAAATTCCCATAAAAATAAAAAAACCGTCAAGAGTGAAGCTTCCGCTACCCATTATCGCAATCAATATAGATATCAAAGCTATACTCAATGCGATCACCCGCTCTTTTGGGAGACTAAAAAACTTTCCCATTGATTTCCCATAACTTCCAATGGCTCTATCTTCGTAATTCTTCATCTTTAGATACGTCTCCTCGAAGACCATGCAAATTTTGGCAAGCGCCATAACATCGCAATTCATCTTTCGGCATAACCAAACTCTCTTATAATTATTCATATTTTTCTGATCATAAGTATTGAGCGACGAGACAATTCCTTGTGCCATTAGTGCTTTTGCTACCTGATCTTTACTTTCTAAATGCATAAAAAGCAAACCTAATATCTCAAAAAAAACTGCCATACCAAAAATTGAGAATGCTGCCGGAGGCAATCCAATTGAGTATAAATATGCCGATGAAAGGAGAAAAAATATAAAACAAACCCAAGAGATATACGATAGCCCGCCTAAAAATCCAAATTTTCGAGGATGCAGATCCAAATAAAAAGTCAAATAGAACTCTTTTGCGAGATATCTAATCTGTACTATATTCATACGCGCGCGCCATGTAGTGCCAACCTAATCAGGGCAGCCAGTCAATAGTCATCGTCCACACGGCCTGTATTTTCATAGAAGCTTTCAAACATCTGACCGGGCATAGGAATTTCTCCGCTTTCTATCAAAGCAGCTTCAATATCATCAACGTTAGCTTCTTCAACATCCATGATAACGCGTATTCTTAGAAACTCATCAACAAGGGAATAATTTTTATCATCACACATGTTAATTATATTTCTTGATAACAACCAACTTATAGAGCTTAACTCAATTAGCTCATGAGCTTTGGTCTGATCAATTTTGCTAGGGAATTTTCCCCCAGCAAGCTCGACCAATATAGAGTAATCCGAAAATACAGAATCATTCTTCATTGTATGAATCAAAAGATCATAATCCCTTCCTCTCGATTCATAGCAAATAGTTCTTAAGGAGTCCGCCAGATCTTTTGTATCTATGCAGCCGTCTGGATCAGCATATTCATGTTCAACAACGTGTGAACCCAACAACTGTAACAAATGAGGATGCCCGCCTGATATTTCTGCAATTCGATCAATCACATCCGGGTTGATTTTTAAAACCTCTCCTTCGCTTTCTGCCGACGATAATACTGGGCGGTTGCAGGAGCTGAGTGCAACACGGTTATTGAATTGAAACCGGAGCATCATGCCGCATTGCCATGGCATTTTGCATGACCTCTCCCATCACCTCGATGGGGCATTTGAAGTCGAAGCGCTTGCGCGGTCGCATGTTCAGTTGCAGCGCAATGGCGTCCAGCTCCTCCTGGCTATGTACCGACAGGTCTGTGCCCTTGGGCAAGTACTGGCGAATCAGGCCGTTGATGTTTTCGTTGCTGCCGCGCTGCCAGGGGCTGTGCGGGTCGCAGAAGTAGATCGCCACGCCGGTTCTTTGGGTGATCTCGGCGTGTCGCGCCATCTCCCGGCCCTGGTCGTAAGTCATGCTCTTGCGCATCTCCAGCGGCATGCTATTGAGCGCGGCGCTGAAGCCTTCCAGCGCCGAAGTCGCCGTCGCGTCGTTCATCTTCACCAACATCAGGTAGCCACTGGTGCGTTCCACCAGCGTACCGACGGACGAGGCGTTGGCCTTACCCTTGATGAGGTCGCCTTCCCAATGCCCCGGCATCAGCCTGTCTTCAATCTCCGGCGGGCGCACATGAATACTGACCATCTCGGGGATCTGGCCGCGCCGATCCACGCCACCAGAGCGCGGCCGGCGCGTCGTCTTGCCTTGGCGCAGACAGATGATCAGCTCCTTACGCAGCTCACCCACTGGCAGGGCATAGATCGCGTTGTAGATCGTCTCGCGACAGACGTAGGCATCTCGCAGGTTGGGTATGTTCATGCTGCGCAGCTTGCCGGCAATCTGCTCGGGAGACAAACGCTCACGCAGCATATGGGTCACCAGTTCGAAGCGCTCGCTACCCGGCAACAGTTTTCGCATCGGTCGACAAACCTGGCGGCGGGCCTGCATTTGCTGCTGGGCCAGGCGGGCCGAGTAGCCACCGCAAGCACCTCGGTTACGGCGCAGCTCACGGCTGATGGTCGAAGGGGATCGGTTGATCAAGCAGGCAATCCTGCGCAGGCTGAAGCCTTGGGTACGACCGATTTGAATGGTGGCGCGCTCTTCAACGCTGAGTTCGGTATAAGACATAGGGGCAGCACCGTACCGGAAAGGTCAGGTGTTGCACTCAGTTTTTGCCGCCGCCCTGCTTTAAACTTTTCGTCCAAAAGCGCTAATGCGGAATCTTTGTCTAGCGGCTCTAGATTAATGGACTTATAAATAAATCTAGTTACGCCTCTGTCAGTAGCTGCCATATCTTGGTAAAACGGGCTGACGCCTGCAAGCAGAAACCTTAGGTTTTTAATGCCCTGCAGCTGCACCTCTGTCCCTAAAGTTCTCATCAAACGTGCAATGGCCGGCGCACATTTCTCACACTCATCAATAGCGATAATAAGCTTATCCGCTTGAGCCAATTGCAGCTTAAACACTTGGTCCGATATTATCTTGGACAAAGCTGCAAGATGCCGACCTTCCTGAAAAAAGCTATACGCCTCCGTTGACTCATATGAAATAATTTTGGGAATTCCAATTACAACCTTGCTTTCTGCCCTATCAAAACTTGCGAGTTTCTCTAAAACCAAGAGAGCCGCATCATCTACCGTCTCAATATCAGCATGCCCAACCGCTATTAAGTAAATCGAATTTTCATTCGAAGCGAATCCATCCATATGCAGCAATGTCCTAGATAAAAAAGACGATTTACCTATACCGAACGAACCCTCAATACAAACTGACCCCTGATTTATAGCTCTTGCCAGCTGCGAAATCTCCTTATCTCTACCAAAAAAATCTTCAGGCAAACTAGCAATATCTGACGGAGTAAATGGGTTAATCATAAGAGCAATACCGTAATATCATCGTCTGTGAAGGCTATTGAAAATATACAATATATAAAAGTCTTCCCGTTGCGGTATCACAATCCTTTTACCGTAACGATGCAACGGGATCGAGCACTATATTTCTGACGTTTTCCACATTAACCATTGCTTCCGTATGGGTAAAGCAGACGATGGATTAATCCTCGGTTTTCACGCCGTCGCCTGACGCGCGGTGATTCGCGCCGTATGCACTTTACGGCCACCTACCCTGTCCACCCCTGCATGGCTCAGTTGCGGAGGTGATTGTGGAAGGCATGTTTTTCAGTAGCGCAACGACGTTGATACGCACACTGGTGGTGGGCGTGCTGGCGTATATCAGCCTGGTGCTGTTGTTGCGCCTGTCGGGGCGGCGGACGTTGTCGAAGATGAATGCGTTCGATCTGGTGGTGACGGTGGCGCTGGGTTCGACCTTCGCGACGATTCTGCTCAATCGCGATGTGTCGCTGGCCGAGGGGGTGCTGGCGTTCGCCCTGTTGATCGGGCTGCAGTACGCGGTTACCTGGTCCAGCGTGCGGGTGGCGTGGGTGCGGCGTACGGTGACGGGCGAGCCGGCGCTGCTGTTCTTTCGCGGGCGTTTTCTCGGCGATGCCATGCGCGTGGCGCGGGTGACCGAGGATGAGGTGCGGGCCGCCGCGCGCAGTCAGGGGCTGGCCGCGCTGGATGGCATCGAGGCGGTGGTGCTGGAGACCGATGGCAGTTTCAGCGTGATCACCGATGGCGCCGGCGACAGCCGTTCCACGCTGGACGGGGTGAATGTGCCGGGGCCGAACGAAAAGGGTGTTTGAGGCCGTGGCACCCTTCGCTGGCGGCTGATCGACGGGCCTGCCTCCGGGGGCCCGCGCCGGTCCGGTTGCCGCCACGCGGCGCTGCCGCCAGACTCGTTGCTCCTGCCAACCCTTCGATGCGACTCCCACCGATGAAAACCAACCTCGACGAAATGCTCGCCTTTATCAGCGTGGTCGACAGTGGCTCGATCAGCGCTGCGGCCGTGCAGCTGGACCAGACCGCTTCGGGCGTCAGCCGGGCGTTGAGTCGGCTGGAGGACAAGCTGGCGGTAACGCTGTTGCGCCGCACCACACGGCGCCTCGAGCTGACCGAGGAGGGCGAGGTGTTCCTGGCGCAGGCGCGGCGCATTCTGGCCAGCGTGGAGGAGGCCGAGGAACAGATGGCGCTGCGGCGGCAGACACCGGCGGGGCGTCTGCGGGTCAACACCGCGTCGCCGTTCATGCTGCACGTGATTGCGCCGCTGATCGGCGACTTTCGCGCGCGCTACCCGCAGATCGAGCTGGAGCTGTACAGCGACGATCGCATCATCGACCTGCTGGAGCGGCGCACCGATCTGGCCATCCGCATCGGCCCGCTGCCGGATTCCAGCCTGCATGCGCGGCCGCTGTGTCACACCATACGGCGGGTGCTGGCGAGCCCGGCCTATCTGCAGCGGCATGGCGTGCCAGAGAGCGTCGAGGCGCTGGCCGGGCACAGTCTGATCGGCTTTACCGAGCCCGATCGCCTCAACGACTGGCCGCTGCGCCATGCGCTGGGGGAGAGCTGGCGAATCACCCCGGCGCTGCGTGTCTCCAGCGGCGATACGGCGCGTGAACTGGCGCTGGCCGGTGAGGGGCTGGTGTGTCTGTCCGACTTCATGACGGACAAGGATCGCCAGCGCGGCGAGCTGGTGGAGGTGCTGGCGGCGCAGCGCGTCGATGTGCGCCAGCCGATCAATGCGGTGTACTACCGCAACAGCGCGCTGGCTTCGCGCATCGCCTGCTTTATCGACTTTCTCAGCGAGCGCCTGGGCGCGTAGCCGGCCACGCTCAGCCGTTGCCGAGCATCTCGCCAACCTTGGTGGCAAAGACGTCGATGGCGAAGGGCTTGGTGATCACCGCCATGTCCGGGCCGAGAAAATCGTTGGCGGCAAAGCTCTCGGCATAGCCGGTGGCGAACAGCACCTTCAGACCGGGGCGTTGCTGGCGGGCGATGTCGGCCAGTTGCCGGCCATTCATGCCGGGCAGGCCGACGTCGGAGACCAGCAGGTCGATGCGCTGCTCGCTCTCGGTGATGCGCAGCGCTTCGCTGGCCTCGCCGGCTTCCAGCGTTTCATAGCCCAGCTCGTTCAGCACCTCGACCACCAGCGAGCGGACCACCGGCTCATCCTCGACCACCAGGATGGTTTCGCCAGAGCCTGTAGGCGTGCGCTCGGGTTCGTGGGCGAGGGCGCTGACTTCGCCCTGATGCACCGGCAGGTAGAGGTGCACCCGCGTGCCGATATCCGGCTCGGACTCGATCTGGATGTAGCCCTTGGCCTGCTTGATGTAGCCATACACCATGGACAGCCCGAGCCCGGTGCCCTGGCCGATCGGCTTGGTGGTGAAGAACGGCTCGAAGGCCCGTGCCACGACGTTCGGCGCCATACCGGTGCCGGTGTCGGTGACGCTGAGCAGCACGTATTCGCCGGCACTCATGCCGCGCTTCTTCGGGTCGGGTGTGTCGCCCATGGTGAAGCTGGCGGTGGACAGGGTGATGCGGCCGCCGTAGGGCATGGCATCGCGCGCATTGATGACGAGGTTGATCAGCGCGCTTTCCAGCTGGTTGACGTCCATGCAGGCAGGCAGCAGCCCGGCGCTGAGCCGCGTCTCGATGGTGATGTTCTCCCCCGTGGTGCGATGCAGCAGATCCTCCAGCGAGGCCACCAGCTGGTTGACGTCGACCGGTTTGAGGTCGAGCGCCTGCTGCCGGGAGAAGGCCAACAGGCGCTGGGTCAGCGCGGCGGCGCGCTGGGCGGACGTCACGGCGGCACCGATGTAGCGCTCCAGCTCCAGCGGCTCGTTGCGCTGATGGCGCCGCTGCATCAGGTCGAGGCTGCCGATGATGCCGGTCAGCAGGTTGTTGAAGTCGTGGGCGATACCGCCGGTGAGCTGGCCGACGGCTTCCATCTTCTGCGCCTGGCGCAGGGCTTCTTCGGCGCGGCTGCGCTCGGCGACCTCGGTGGCCACCCGCGCTTCGAGGGTCTCGTTGAGCTGGCGCAGGCTGTTCTCGCTGACGCGCAGGGCGTCTTCGGCATGCCGGCGGGCGCTGACATCCGTACAAGCTCCGGCGACGTAGACCAGCTTTCCGCTTGCGTCGCGGAAAGCCTTGGCCTTGCAGGCGAGCCAGCACTCTGCGTTGGTATGTACCAGACGAAACTCCACAGTGAAGTCATCGCCGGCAGCATAGTGCTCAAATGCCAAGCGCACCTGCGCACGGTGGTCAGGATGTACTTGCTCCACGAAACCATCGACGCTGGTGACCTTCATCCCGAGCGGCAGGCGGAATATCTGCTCCAATGCATTGTCCAGACTGAGGCTGCCGTCACGGAGAAACCAGGTGAACGTACCGGTGCCAGATGCGAGCAGTGCGGCACGAAACAGCTCCTCTGAGTGACTGAGGCTGGCCTTCTCCTGTCGCGCTACGTCCTCGGTGACATCTTCCACCTGATGGATGATGTAGAGCACTTCGCCGTGCTCATCGAGCACCGGAACGTTCACCGGCCGCCAGTAGCGCAGCTCGAAGCCACCACCCGCCGCCGCAGGCCGCGGGATGTCATAGCGGGTGATCGCCATGCGGTCCGGTACTCGGGTACGAAGCACCCGCTCCAGCGAGTCGCGTAGTACACCTGAGCCAATCTCGGTAGGGTCGTTCGGATTCTTGCGGAACACCTCGAATACCGGCCTGCCGATACTTTCTTCCCGGCTGGTATAAGTCGCGCGCAGTTGCGCATCGCTCGCGGCCAGGATGGTGAAGTCCCGGTCCGGCGCGAGGATCAGGTGCAGGTTGGGGACAGCTTCGAATATCGCCTGATAATTGAGCGTCTGCGTCATCGGAGTAGCGGAACCTTTGAATGAAAACCCCGGCAAGGCGGTTTGCCATCAGCCAGAGGCCGCATGGTTTGAGCGTACGTGTTCTCGATGCGTCAGGCCGGAATCGGCTAAATCCCGATACGGCCCGAGCAATTGCCATATCTAGCAGAGGTGGCGAGCGCGACGATGGTTCCGGCCACCTGACGGAGCGCAGGCGAATACCGGGGTAGACCGACGCGCGGGCGGCATGCGATGCAGGCAGCGGTCGCATAATTGGCCGGGAGAGGGATGGTCAGGGCGATGAAGCAGGCTCGGGATGGCCGCAGCCGGGCCAAAACCAAGCGGCCCTGCCCAGCGAAGTGCTGAACAGGGCCGCGTCGTTTTCTGTCACTGCGGACGCATCCGCAGGCTGGCGCTTACTGGCCGAGCAGGCCGGCGTTCTGCGCCGAACCGAAGGCGAAGCCGATGAATTCCTGCACGCTCATCTCGCGGCCATTGAAGGTCACCCGGTTGTCGGCGTAATGCAGCGAGCTGACCAGGCGTTCGCCTTCCAGACGCGACCAGCCGGTGTTCAGCGCCATGCCGCTGAACAGCTCGGTGGCGGCATCGGTTTCCTGCTGCAGTGCGGCCTTATCGAGCTGGCCGTCAGGCTGGTTGTTCTGCGCGACCAGCCCGGCGATGTCGCGCACCAGGTCCTTGTCGATACCGGCTTCGGCCTCGAGCGAGGCGAGCATGCTGGTGATCATCGCATCCGGGGTGAAGGCGTCCGCGCTCGGCGATTGCAGATCCAGCACGACGGACAGGCGGGCTGAGCCGTGGGCGGTTTCGAAGCCGAATTCGTCGATGGCCAGGGTGGGTTTGTGTTCGAGCAGCTGCAGGCCATGGGCCTGCAGTTCCTGCTGCTGGGCGGTGGTCATGCCGGCGAAGGATTCCTGCGGCATGGCGCTGCTGTCGAGGATTTCCTTGTAGCTCGCCAGCAGCGCCTTGAGGCTGCTTTCCTCGAGGTTGCGCAGGCTGAAGGCAAGGACGAGGTTGCGCAGTTTCTGGCCTTTGGCGCTGACCTCGCCGATGCGGTAGGCGATGCTCTGGTCGAGGCCACGGCTGCCGTGGCTCAGCGACTCTTCGACCGAGGCCTGCTGGATGACCACCGCGGGTTCGTCGCCGGCCTTGATCTCCATGCGCTCCAGGGTGATGGCGGACGGGCCGAAGCCGAAGCCCGCGTCATAGTCCTGCTTGTCGGCGCTCAGGCCGATGCCACGCAGGCTGACCTGTACCGGCTGGCCACTGTCGCTGCGCTGCAGGTCGATATCGACTTGCGCCAGTTCACCGTCCATGCGCACGTCGCTGCCGTCCTTGTTCGCCTCGAAGTTGAGGGTGGCGGGGGCGATGCGCACGCTGCCGTACTCGTCTTCGATATTCAACGCGGCGGTGCGCAGATCGCCGGCCTGGCCGCCGTCGTAGCCGATGGTCACGTCACCCACCAGCGGCACTTCGCCGGAAGCGGCGTCGAACAGCTTCTGCGTCAACGGCGTGCGTTCGAGTTCGAAGTGACTTTGCGCGGCGACCGGCATCAGTTGGCCACGGGTCAGGCGCGAGACGGGGAAGGGGCCGTGTTCGAGGCGATCCCGCAGCAGCAGGGCGTAGTGCTCGGTGTTGCCTTCGTCGTCCGCCACTTCGATGCCGATCTGGTAACGCGCGTCGCTGGACAGCAGGCCGCGCTCGAAGCTGAGCAGACTGAGGCTGACATCGGCACCGGCGCCGACGCCCATCTCGCGCAGCTTGAGGTTGGCCTGCTCGACGGCATCACGGGCGGTCGATTCGACCTGGGTGCTGGTGTAGAAGGTGGCGGCGCCGAAGAGGGCCAGGGGTACGGCAACGGCGAGTGCGAGTTTTTTCATGGAAGCATCCTGTGCGGTGGCTGGGCAGACGTCCTGTCAGCCGGGGGTTGGCAAGCGGCGGCACTCTAGCAGCGCGTGGCGGCAGGCTCCAGCGCGCCTGGGCAGAGGATGGGAAGGCTGAGAACGCGGCAACAGAATCGGGCGGGACGACGCCTGCTGCGCCTTCGCCGCCCTGTCTGCGTGATTAATGCACGTTGTCCGATTTCGGCATGGGTATCGCCACACTGCTTTCCACGCTGCCGGCCTCGGCATTGCCTTCCTTGTAGAAGGGCTCGATTTCCTCGCGGGCTTGTTGCCAATGCTCGCTTTCCTTGCCTTCCGGCTGGCCTTCGGCTTGCCAGATCTCATAGGCGCGCTGGCGGATTCGTTCATCGACGTTCATGTGACAACCTCCTGGTCACGGGCTCGCGAACGCGAGCCGCTAAGCAGTGGAAAGGGGGCTGCGGTGGAGGTTCCGGCGGGGCGACGAGCGCACTTGGCCAAAACGTCGCAGGCCGGATAACGCCGCGCATGGAACCGCCGCCGCTGATGCGGTCGAAGCTCTGGATAAATGGCGCCGACTGGCGTTTCATTCGCTTCGCGCCGCGCCCCTCCGGGCCGGCGTACCGCCTTCTCGCACAGGACTGACCGATGAGTATCGCCGCCAACGCAGGACGCCTGCCCGCCCCGCACACCCTGACCCACCTGCCGCGCCTGGTGGCGCGTTACTACAGCGACCGGCCGGACCCGTCCGACCCGGCGCAGCAGGTGGCGTTCGGTACCTCCGGGCATCGCGGCTCCTCGCTCAAGGGCAGCTTCAACGAATGGCACATCCTCGCCACCACCCAGGCGATCTGCGACTACCGCCGCCAGGAAGGCATCGACGGCCCGCTGTTCATGGGCATGGACACCCACGCGCTGTCCGAACCGGCATTCATCTCGGCGCTGGAAGTGCTCGCGGCCAACGGCATCGAGACGCGCATCGACGCCGGCTGCAGCGAAACCAACGGCGAGCCGGGCTACACACCGACCCCGGCGATCTCCAACGCGATCCTCGCCTACAACCGCGGCCGCACCAGCGGGCTGGCCGATGGCATCGTCATCACGCCTTCGCACAACCCGCCGGGCGATGGCGGCTTCAAGTACAACCCCAGCAACGGCGGCCCGGCCGATACCGGCGTGACCAAGTGGATTCAGGAGCGCGCCAACGCGCTGCTGGTCGCCGGACTTGAGGGCGTCAAGCGCATGGATTACCGCCAGGCGCTGAAGGCCTCGACCACCCAGCGCTTCGATTTCATCGAGGCCTATGTCGGCGGGCTGGAGCGGGTGATCGACCTCGACGCCATTCGCGGCTCGGGCCTGAAGTTCGCCGTCGACCCGCTGGGCGGCGCCGGCGTGCACTATTGGCCGCGCATTGCCGAGCGCTTCGGCCTGCCGCTGGAGGTGCTGTCCACGGTGGTCGACCCGACCTTCCGCTTCATGCGTCAGGACTGGGACGGCAAGATCCGCATGGACTGCAGCTCGCCGCATGCCATGGCCGGGCTGATCGAGAACAAGGACCGCTTCGACGTAGCCTTCGCCTGCGACACCGACCACGACCGCCACGGCATCGTCACCCGCTCCGGCGGGCTGATGAACCCCAACCATTACCTGGCGGTGGCCATCGAATACCTGTTCACCCATCGTCCGGGCTGGAGCGCCGAGGCCGGCATCGGCAAGACACTGGTGTCCTCGTCGATGATCGACCGCGTCGCCGCCGGCATCGAGCGCCGCCTGGTGGAGGTGCCGGTGGGCTTCAAGTGGTTCGTCGACGGCCTGATGGACGGCAGCCTGGGCTTCGGCGGCGAGGAGTCGGCCGGCGCTTCGTTCCTCGACAAGCAGGGCGGCGCCTGGTCCACCGACAAAGACGGGCTGATCCTCGGCCTGCTCGCCGCGGAGATCACCGCAGTCACCGGCAAGGACCCGAGCGAGCGCTACCAGGCGCTGACCGACCGCTTCGGCGCGCCGGTCTACCAGCGCATCGACGCCCCGGCCAATCGCGAGCAGAAGGCGCGCCTGGGCAAGCTCTCCGCTTCGCAGGTCGCCGCCAAGGAGCTGGCCGGCCAGCCGATCACGCGCATCCTCACCGAGGCACCGGGCAACGGCGCGGCGATCGGCGGGCTGAAGGTGGAAACGGCGAACGGCTGGTTCGCCGCGCGGCCGTCCGGCACCGAGGACGTCTACAAGATCTACGCCGAGAGCTTCGAGGGCGAGGCGCACCTGGCGCGCATCCAGGCCGAGGCCAAGGCGCTGGTGGATTCGGTATTGGCGGGCTGACAGTCCAGGCCCGGCGTCAGGCGTCGGGCTCCAGCTGCTGACGGTCACTGATGCTGACCGCGACCTGCGCGGCTTCGACGTCGTCAGTCAGGTAGCGGCTGATGCCATTGGCATCGGTGACCCGATAGAGCGTGGCGATATCCGGGTGGCGCAGGTGCTCGGGAATGTCGGCGCCCTCGAGCTTGGTCACGGTCACACTCATGGCTCGGCTCCTGTTGGCGGTGTCTGTCTGGCATGTGACTGCGCCGCAGCCGATGCGATCCGCTGAAACCGCCTCCGGACCCAGCGCATCCGACACGACGCGAGCGCCCGTTCAGGGCAGCGCATCCAGCGCCTTTTCCACCTCCAGTTCCAGCGCATACGCCGGCTGTTCCACGGCGCGGTGATCCAGCGTGTAGCGCCGGGCGAACTCCGCGACGCCCCAATCCAGGTACTGTTCGACGTGCTTGAGCTCGTGGGCCCAGAGCGCGACGTTGTCCTGCGCGTCGCTGGCGTGGCGGAAGACGATTACGTCGATCAGGGTCACGGCGTTGACGTCCGGGTTGCGCAGCAGCGTGTTGCCGGCATTCAGCGCGACCTCGTCGCCGACGCGATAATGCGCGCTTTCCAGCACGACCAGTTCGAAGAAGGGTTCGAGCTGCGAGCGGATATGCAGCGGCATCGGCTCGACGCCGCCGGCCACCAGGCGATCGCGCGATTGTTGAATCCAGCTCTGCAGCGCCAGCGCGGCCAGGCGCTGTACGCGGTCGTACACGGCCTGGGTGTCGCTTGCCGAGCCGGGCACGCAGAGGCAGCTGCCACTCAGGCAGATCGGTTGCTGGCCGGGCGGGCAGGCGGTCTGTGCCAGAGCCGGAGCGCCGGCCCAGGCCATGCATGCGAGCAACAGGGGGAGGCGGCGAAGAAGCGGGATGAACGACACGCGAAGTCCTCGAAGGCGAGGGCGAGCCCCGGACCGGTGCGCACTATAGCCGTGCGCCCGGGGCTCGCGAAGAGGGCCTTCAGATCACCGGCGACGCGGCGCTCACCACGCGCAGGGCCAGGCCTTCGTAGGGGTCGAGGTTGAAGGTCAGCTCGCAGTTCTCGGTGAGGTCGCCTTCGACCCGCTCGTGGATGATGTCCACTACCGGGCCGGGCGCGACGCCGGGCAGGCAGACGGTTTCGCTGATGGTCTCGGCGCTGAAGTTCAGCGCGGTGATCTGCACGCCTTTGCCGGCCGGCAGTTCGTGAACCATGATCAACAGCCCCGGCGCCTGCACATCGGGAATCAGGATCTGCTTGCTCGCGGCGATGTCGTAGGCCTGGCGCACGCTGAGGATGCGCTTGAGCTGGCAGGCGAAGGAGCCGCCGTGCTGCAGCTGCTCGGCCAGGCTGCCGTACAAGGCGCGGGCTTTCGGCAAGCCTTCGGCGGACGTCGACGCCTCGGGTGCCAGGTCCGCCAGGTCATAACCGCCACGGTTGATCCAGCGCGTGTCGCCATCGCCCATCAGATGCTCGACCTGCTCGGGCGCCAGCGGCAGGGCGCCGACCAGATCCCAGCCGGAGAGGGCGAACACGCCGGGCTGCATGGCATTGAACATCACCAGCAGGAGATGCAGGCGCTGGATCTGCTCCACTTCGGCTGGGCCGATGGCGTCCAGATCACGGATATTCAGCGCCGCCGCGATCACGCTGGCGGTGGTGCAGGCCACGCCGTTGGTGACGAACTTGAGGTTGTAGGGCGCGTGCTCGCCGGTCAGCCGTTCGTACAGCTCCTCACGAATCAGCTCGCGCAGGTGCCCGCCGGGCAGCGTCTGACCCTTGTAGTGGTAGTGGTCGTAGGCATGCAGCGTCCAGAAATGCACCAGCTCCAGGGTCAGCTCGTCGTGGTTCTGCAGCGCATGGATCAGCGAGGCCGGGTCGATGCCGAAGGCGTGCACCTCGCGCAGCATCATGCGCAGGAACTCGGTGTCGCCGGTCACCAGCGCGTGGTGGTAAGCCGGACGGGTGATGAAGTCGTAGGACAGGTCGGCGCCGCCGTGGGACATGGCGGCGATGTCGTCGATGGTCAGGTTGAGTTCCTGGAAGCTGAAACCACCGGCCTTGCGGATCGCGCCGGCGAGCAGCTGGTTGCCGGTGACCGACAGCGGGTGGCCTTCGGACCAGGCGGTGCCCTCGGCCCGTCGCTCGACGCCGAGGAAACCGTTGGCATCCAGGCGCAGCACCCGCGCGCCGGCGACGTCGATGGCATGCAGGGCATCGCCGATGATCAGCTGCTGGGCGGCGAAGGTCGGATCGAGCCAGTTCAGCGAGGGCTGGCCTTCCTTGAAGTAGTGCAGGTAGACCCAGCGCCTGACCTTGCCGTCGACGCCGGTGATCTCGCCGGTGACGCTCCAGTCGGTGTCCTTGATGCCGGGCTCGAAGAAGATCACCCGCTGCAGCTGGCCGACGATGTAATGCTTTTCATGCAGGCGGTCGACCACCGGCGGTTCGAGGTTGACCGAATCGCGTCCCGGCGGCACCTCGGGCAGCAGTTCCCAGTCTTCCTCGCGGATCTCCACCATGTGGTAGAGCCCGGGGTAGTCGCCGTAGGCCATTTCCGCGAGGCGGAAGTCGGCGCCCTTGCCGGTGTGCGCCGGAACGATGTCGTCGATGACGATGGCGTTGTGCGCGGCGGCGACCCGGCTGAGCTGCAGCATCTGCTCTTCGGTGCCCAGCTTCGGGTCGATATCGAAGCTGATGCGATCGAAGTTGCCGTCGATGGTCGGCGTGAATTCGCGACCACGCAGGCCACCGGAGCGTTTCATCGGACCGTTGTGAATGCCCTGCACACCCAGCTCGGAGAGCGCGCTCCACAGGCGATCATCACCCAGCGCTTCGAGCACCGTACCGCCCTCCGGGGTGATGATGGCTGCCGGGTAGGCGGTGAACCACACCGAGCCGATGGCGCTGGCATCGCGCGGCCGTGCCTGGGCGTAGGGCCGCTGCCAGAGCCGCGCCTGGCCGGCGTAGAGGCGCGAGCGCTCGCGCGCCGCGTGCAACATGGACTGGTCCACCAGCCACTGGATATAGCTATCGTCTGGGGTGCTCATGCGACCTCGGTTCCCGCTGTGCTAAGGGAAATGTAGTCGTTTGAGTCGAGTGCTCCGTCATCGTTGCATCGGATCGTCCGCCGAAGTTGTCCCGGCCAGCCGCGACGGCCGGGCATCCGACGCGGCCCGTGGCCGACCGCGCAGACGGCGCCAGCCCAGCAGCACGCCGCTGACGGCGATCACCAGCATGCCGGCGCTGAACGCCAGCAGCAGGCCGTCACGCAGCAGCGGCCGTTGCAGCAAGGGCAGCCAGTCCCAGCTGTGCAGCAGCTTGAACACCCAGCGCACGGCCCGCCGGCGCTGGTCCAGCTGTTCGATGACGGTGCCGCTGTAGGGATCGATGTGCAGCCAGGTCGCCGCCGGATCGTCGAAACGCACCCGCAGCAGCGGCAACCGTCGCGGCAGATGGCTGTAGAGGCTCGGTTCGCTGCGGGCGTAGTAGTGGAAGTCTTCCTGTTCCAGCCAGTCGAAGCGCAGCCGCTGCTCCGGCCAGGCCTGGCGGACCTGGCGCTCCAGCACCGCGCGTTCCAGGCGCAGCTGTGCCGGCGCGGAACTGGTCGCCGACAGGATGCGGGTTTCACCCCTGGCATCGATGCCGAGCAGATAGGGCTGATCACCGAGCACCTGCCATTGCAGTTCCACCGCCGCGATACCGGCCTCGCGGAAACGTGCCAGCGTGGCGCTCAGATCCGTATCCAGCGCTTCGGCATTCAGCGGCGCTTGCTGCAGCGCGGCGGCGTCGATGGTCGAGCGTTTCTCGAACAGGCTCCAGGGCTCCATCGACAGCATGCCGCTGACCAGCCAGACCAGCAGCGCCACGCCGATCAGCAGGCCGCCAACGTGATGCACGCGGCCAGCACCGGCCGGGTAGGGCGAGTGCGAGCCGTTGCGGTAGCGGCCGGCGAAGCGCCAGCGCAGCAGCCCGATCGCCATGCCCAGCAGCACCAGCACCGCGGCGAGCAGCGCACCGTAGACCAGCGCCACCGACCAGAGCGCCTTCGGCATTACCTCACGCAACGGGTAGAACCAGTGCAGCCAGGCCCCCAGCAGGTTCCAGGCACGCTCGTGGGCCGTGGCGTCGCGCACCACCAGCCCGGTATGGCTGGACACGTACAGCAGACGCCGTTCGGCATCGTCCGCCTGGAGGCGATACAGCGGTCGCTCGCGGGCCAGCGCATGATTGCGCGTCCAGGCGTCCTCCTCGACCCGGTCGAGCAAGCGCACCTCGGCACCGGCGAATTGCCGCGCGCTGGCCAGGGCCTCGGCAGCGCCGATGTGTCGGATGCGCGTGCCGCTGCGTGCATCCACCACCAGCAACGGACCGTCGCCGTAGTCCAGCAGATAGCGCGGCGAGCCACCGGCGCCCGTCAGACGCAGGCTGAGCGGGGTACGCGGGTCTGCGCCGGCGGCAAGCGCTGCGCCCGGTGCGATGCAGCAATCGGCACTCAGCGGCTGCAAGCGCGACAGGTGCTCGGCCGGCGTCAACTTGGGATAAGCGACGAAGAGCATCACCACGCCGCTGACGATCCAGAGCAGGACGAACAGGCCCAGCCCGATGCCCAGCCAGCGGTGCGCGAGGTACAGATAGCGCTTCATGGCGGTCAGAAGTCCAGAGTCACGGCGGCATACAGCGCGCGGCCATCACCCGGCGCATGCAAGGTCTCGGCACCGTCGTACCAGACGTACTCGTAGTAGCGGTCAGTAAGGTTCTTCAGCTGCAGGTCGACGGCCAGCTGCTCGGTCAGCTGGTAGCTGGCGCCCAGGTTGAACAGCACGTAGCCGCCGTACTTGCCCTGGATGTTCTCGCGCTCGAGGTAGTAGTCGGTCTGGCCGTTGAGCCAGGCGCTGAGCTGCAGCTCCGGCGCCGCCTGGTAGGTGCTGCCGGCCGAGTACAGCCGCTGCGGCACGTGGTCGATCTGCCGGCCCTGGCTGGCCGGCAGGCTCGGGTCGGCCTTCTCGATCTCGGAGAACTGCCAGGAGTGCGCCAGCCACAGGCTCAACTCCGCGCTCGGGTAGAGGTTGAGCTGGGCGTCGTAGCCCCAGCGGCGCGTCTGCCCGAGGTTCTCCGATTCACCGCTGGGGTCGTTGAGCCGGCGCCGCACCTCGTCCGTGGCCACCTGCTCCCAGTAGGCGATGCGCCCATCGATCCAGTGCGCTGGGCTGAACTTGATGCCGGTTTCCCAGCCATCGTTGATCGATGGCGAGAGATCGCTGGTGCGCGGCGGCACCTTGTAGGCGGCCGCACCCGTGCCGATCTGGAAGGTCCGGCCCCAGTTGCCATACAGGCTCAGCTGCTCGATGGGGGTGTAGATCAGGCTGATCTTCGGCTGCTCGATGCTGCCGTAGTCGTTGATGGCGTAATCGTTGCCACTCAGCTCATCGGTGAAATCGCCCCTGATGCGATCGACGCGAAACGCCGGGATGATCTTCAACGACTCGACCGGCTGGATCACCGCCTGCAGGTAGGCGCCGTAACTGTCGTAGTCGAAACGCTGGTCGCGGGTCTGGGTCACGACCTGGCGCTCGACGGTGGTGTAGCGCTCGCTGCGGTTGCGCTGCTGCTCGGTGTCCAGGCCGCCTTCGAGGGCCAGGTCATGCAGCCAGGACAGGACCGGCCGGTAGGTCAGCGAGGTGCGCGCGCCGTAGTGTTTCTCTTCCGTCGTGCGCCGCTGTTGCGGCTGGGCCTGGGAGAAACGCACCCAGCGGTCGTCGTCCAGGGTGTTGAGCCAGACCTTGGTCGACCAGCTGAGATCGCTGGCCAGCTGGCTGTCCAGATGCAGGCTGAGCTGGTTCATGCGCCGCTCGCCCATGTCGCTGGCCGACAGCGCATAGGACCGGCGTGGCGAGTGCCGTGCGTCCTCACGCGACAGGTAACCCGGCTCGTCGGCCTCGGCCTCGTAGTGCCGGGCGATCAGACCCAGGCGCCAGTTGCCGTCATCCGGCGTGTAGAACCATTTGCCGGACAGGCTGGTGCGTTCGCTGCCGGCATGGTCGCGATAGCCGTCGCTTTTCTGCTGGCCGATGAAGT